>DASZVQ010000055.1:0-3205 GCA_035547275.1 Rhizomicrobium sp. | reverse complement strand
TGATGCGGTCGCTCCCCATCATCAGGTTGAGGGCATATTTGATGGCGTTATAGTTGGAGCCATAGCCATTGGCGGCCATCATGCTGGTCGCCTTGGTCAGCCGGTCGAAGGCCGGCTGCGGGTCCTGGCCGGCGCGGTGGGCGGCGAAGATGTTGGCCACCAGCCGGGTATAGACATTGCCCGAGCCCAGGATCACGCCATTGCCATGTTTCAGCGCCGCCAGCATGTTGTTGTCGGTGCCCGAAATGATGTTCAGCCGGCCCGGGGTTTGGGTGGAAAGGGCCTCGAACTCTTCCGGCACGCCGTGGGAATTCTTGATGCCCACGAAATTGGGATGCTGTTCCGCCATGGCGGTGACGAAAGCCGGATTGATGGTCACGCCCGTCACCTGCGGGATGTCGTAATAGCGCACGGCCAGGCTGGCCGGCAGCTTGGCCATCACCAGCCGGAAATAGTCCAGCAGGCCGTCGGTCTTGGGATTCTTGTAATAGAAGGGCGGCTGGATCAGCACGCTATCGGCGCCCAGGGCGGCCGCATGCTGCGACAGCTCGATGGTTTCCTTGAAGTTGGCGGTGCCGGTGGTGACGATCAGGTCCAGGCCGTTGCGGTGCTTGATAGCGGTCTCAGCGACCTTCTTGCGCTCCGCGACCGAGAAGGAGGGGCCTTCGCCATTGGTGCCCAGCACCAGCACGCCGTCGGCGCCCTGGCTCTTCCACCAGGCCAGCTGTTCGGCATAGGCGGCGGCGTCGAATTCGTAATTGCGGTCGCAAGGGGTGACGGCGGCAATCCAGAACTTGTCCTTGGCCTTGGAAACCGGGGCTGCGCCGGCCGGCGCCGCCGCCATGGCCGCTGCCGCGGTGGTCATGCCTACAAACATCCTGCGCGTGGTCGTCATCGAATCCTCCAGGCCTGGTTATCGCGGTTTCGCCGCTCTTTGACATCACAGTTCCACCGAAAGGGCGGGGTGTAAATGCGGATATGTACGGAGGCGATGACGCAGGCATCGTGCTGCGGCGCAACAGAAGCGGGCGCATTTCGCCGCGCACGGAATGCTTGACTTAGGCAGCCCCGCACCCAAACGTCAGCGCGTACAGCGAAGGGAAGAAACATGCCTGGGACAAAAGTCCAGCGTCGCCATTTCATGCTGGGAGCCGCCGCCGCGACCGTCGTCGCGCCGGAATTCGTTTCCACCACCGTGTTCGGCAAGACCATCAAGCACAAGCCGCTGGACCCGGTGAATCCCGACATCCTGTTCGGCACCACCAGCTCGATCTGGAACGATGCCGGGCTTGCCACCAGTTCGCCCTATACGCCGGAGGAGGCGATCAAGGTGATCGCCGCCCGCGGTCTGCAGGGTATCGAATTCTATGGCCATGGCATCGAGGGCTATATCAACCGCCCGATGGCGCTGAAAAAGCTGTTCGACGATGCCGGCATCACCTTCATCGATGCTTCCAACGGCGAAAAGGGCCAGTCGACCAACTTCATCGATCCGGACAGAATCCCCAAGACCATCGAGGATCATGTCGCCTTCTGCCGCGACTTCCTGCAGCCGCTGGGCTGCGACCATTTCAAGATCAACATGGGCGCGCGTCCGCCTGGCGGCCCCAGCGAGGAGCAGTTGAAGCGCCTGGCCGATACCCTGAACGTGCTGGGCGAAAAGACCATCAAGATGGGCATCCGCCTGTCGCCGCATCCCCATATCTGGGGACCCCTGGAGCGGGAAAAGGACATGCGCTGGGTGATGGACCACACCGATCCCAAATATGTCTGGCTGTGCGCCGATACCGGCCACCTGGAACTGGGCGGCGGCGATGCGGTGCAGATCATCAGCGACTATTTCCCCCGGGTGTCGGAGATCCATCTCAAGGACACCTATGCCAAGTATCGCGGCAATACCGAAACGCCCACCCAGGAACAGCACAAGGTCGCCAGCGTCTATCACAATCTGGGCGGCGGCGGCGTCGACTTTGTCGGCGTGTTCAAGGTGCTGCGCGACCGGCATTTCAAGGGCTGGGCGGTGTTCGACGTGGACGGCCCGCGCAAGGGCGATGACGGCTATGATGCCATCGGCGGCAATGACAAGCTGAAGGTCGATGACTATCTTTCCCACAACATCAACTATCTGCGCGACGTGCTGGGCATAAGGCTGCCGCCGCAGCCCTGAAGGGGATCACCATGCGTTTTCGTTTCGCTCTCGCGGCGCTGCTGCTGGCTGCGCCCGCGCTTGCGGCATCACAGGGCTTTGAGGCCGAGCTCGATCCCGCGCCCTTCGATGCCAGCAACCGCGCCGATGTGATCAACAGCATTGGCACCGTCAGCGCCACGCTGGAGGGTTCGACGCTGAGCGTGAAGGGCAGCTTTTCCAACCTGACATCGCCGGCGACGGGCGGGTCGTTGCGCATCGGCCTGGCCAAGGGCGTGCCCGGCGACGCCATCGGCACGCTGACGGTGGCGCATGCCCAGGCCGGGGATTTCTCCGGCACCATCAGGCTCACCGGCGCACAGGTCGCGGCACTGAGGAAGCAGGCGCTTTATATCCGCATCGACAGCGAGAAGGCCCCCGACGGCAACCTGCAGGGCTGGCTGGAGGCGAAGTGATGATCCGTTCGGTGAAATTTCTTGATGTGAGGTTTTTGGGCGCCGCGGCGCTGATCGCGCTGGGCGCGTCTTCCCCGGTGTTCGCGCAAGGGCAGGGCATCTTTACCCTGGAACAGGCCCATGCCGGCCATGGCGATTATGCCGCCAAGTGCGGCGGCTGCCATCGCGCCAACCTGGCGGGCGGCGGCGACGCTCCGGCGCTGGGCGGCAGCGGTTTCATGTCGTCGTTCGGCGGCCGCACCACCAAGCAGCTGTACGACTTCATCTACAACTCCATGCCGGCCGGCGCCCCCAAAAGCCTGAGCGAGGAGCAATACACCAACATCACCGCCTATCTGCTGTGGGCCAATGGCGCCAGGCCGGGCGCGACGCCGCTCAACAGGACTGTCGCGGTCAGGATTTCCACCATCGCCAATGGCGCCATCCTGCCGGAGGCGATCGCGTCGCCCGCGCCCGGCAAGATGTCGGCGCTGGAGTCGCGCGCCGACCTGATGGCACCGCCCTTCACCCTGGGCCAGACCGTCAAGGGCACGGTGAAGAACTATGTCGATGTCACCGACGAGATGCTCAAGCATCCCGATGACGGCGAATGGCCGATGTACCG
>DASZVQ010000054.1:0-2683 GCA_035547275.1 Rhizomicrobium sp. | reverse complement strand
CTTCTCCGCCGGCACCATGCCGTGATAGCCGGAGGCCAGGCTGGTTTTCGCGCCCGTGCCCGGCATGGCCACGCTCCACACGCCGACCGCCACCACCACGACGATGACGGCCGCGATGCCGCCAACAATCAGGGCAAACCTGTTCATGGCGCGCCTCCCGTCTTGGGCAATGCAAACACCATCAGGACCGAGCCGCCGCTGGTGACGGCCGGCAGGTCATTCACTGCGCCGGTATAGCCCAGCGCGCCATTCCTCACGCGCGGATCGATCTCGGCATTGGCCAGCGCGCCGGCCCAGCCGCCCACGCCCGACAGCATGGCGATATACTGCCGCCCGTCGCTGCCCTGATAGGTGATGGGCTGGCCGATGAAGCCGGAGGGGCAACGGAACTGGTAGAGCAGCTTGCCGCTGCGGGCATCCACCACCTTGAACCAGCGATCCATGGTGCCATAGACGGCGATATTGCCCGCTGTGACCAGGGTGCCGGTCCAGACCGGGAATTTCTCGTGAATCGCCCAGACCTTCTGGCGCTTGGTGAGGTCCCAGGCAGCGAACTCGCCGCGATAATGACCAGGCCCGGCATACATGTTCACGGTGGCGCCGACATAGGGCGTGCCCGGAATATAGGTCGCCTGGCTGGTCTTGTAGTCCATGCACAGATGCTGGTGCGGAATGTAGAGCAGATGCGTCTGAGGCGAATAGGCCGTGGGCTGCCAGTCCTTGGCGCCCGGCGAGGCCGGACAGACGCCCGTGACATTCTTGCCCAGCGAAGGATGCAGCGCCTGGTTTTCCACCGGGCGGCCGGTCTTGAGGTCGATGCGCAACACCGAGGTCTGGGTATCGTATTTGTCGGCGCTGTAGATCTGCCCGGTGGCGCGATCGATCACATACATGAAGCCGTTGCGACCCGGATGCACCAGCACCGGCGTCGTCTTGCCGTTAATCGGCAGGTCCAGCAGCAGGTTTTCGTTGATCTCATCATAGTCCCACAGGTCATGGGGATTGAGCTGGTCGATCCAGACCACCTGGCCGGTATCGGCGTCGCGGGCGAAGATCGCGGCGGTCCATTTGTTATCGCCCTCGCGCTGGTTGGAATTCCACGGCCCAGGATTACCGGTGCCATAGAAGATCAGGTTGGTCTTGGGGTCATAGCTGATCCAGCCCCAGACCGGGCCGCCGCCATACTTCCAGCGGCCGTTGGGCCAGGTCTTCATGCCGAGATCCCTGCCCTTGGCGTCGGCATAGTAGGGATGAAAGCGCGATCCGATCAGCACGTCCTTGTCGGGGCCGATGGAATAGCCACGCCAGGCAATCTTGCCGGTCTTCTCGTCCAGCGCCGTCACCCAGCCATGGATGCCCATTTCGCCGCCGGAATTGCCGACAAAGACTTTGCCATGCGCCACCAGCGGCGCCATGGTCAGGGTCTGGCCCTTGGAGATATCGCCCAGTTGGGTGACCCAGACTTCCTTGCCGGTCTTGGCGTCGATCGCGACGGTGTGGTTGTCCAGCGTGTTGTAGAAGATCTTGCCGTCGTCATAGGAGGCGCCACGATTGACCACATCGCAACAGGCCACTCCTTGCGAGGAGGGATCGACATGCGGGCTGTATTTCCACTTCATCTCGCCGGTGGCGGCGTCCAGTGCGAACAGCTCGTTGGGATAGGCCCCCACGACATACATCACCCCGTTCACCACCAGCGGCGCGGCTTCCTGGCCGTGATTGGAGCCGACCGAGAAGGTCCAGGCGACCTGCAGCCTGCCAGCATTGCCGGCATTGATCTGGTTCAGACGGGAAAAGCGGGTCTGGGCATAATCCTTGGCCGCCAGCACCCAGTTGCGATCGTCATTCTGCAGATTGTCCTGGGCGAGCGCGGTCGACGCGGCGAGAAGAAGAAGGGCCAGGATCTTTGTCATGCGGTCACCGTAAGGCTTTGCAATTCATTCTCCGCACAGCGGCGCCAGCACCGAGGCGATGGTGTTGAACAGGATGGCGAAGAAGAACCAGAGGCTGGACAGCATCCCCCACAGCGCCAGAAAGCGGGTGCGACCCTGCGCGACATGCAGCGTGTGGGCGATGCCGCCCTCGCCTTCGTCCCGGCTGCGCCGCCACGCCGCCAGCGAGATCGCGCCCCCCGCAACCGCCGCGGCCAGCGCGATGCCATCAAATACGATCAGCACCGCCAGCAGCGATCCCGGCGCGGCCATGCGCGGGGTATCGCCGGGATAGCAGACCAGCGAAGTCACGCCATAGCCCAGCACCAGCTGGCCAATCCAGAAAATCGGCGCGGCGCAATTGCCCACCATCAGCCACCAGAAGCTGGGCCGCCTGGTTTCCGGTGCCGGGCCGACGGGATCGATCGCGCTCATGCTTTCAGTCCCAGCAAAGGCGTGATGTAGAAGGTGACATAGACCGCGATCCACACCGCATCGACGAAATGCCAATAGGCCGCGCCGATATGGATGTGGGCGAAGCGGCGGCTGTTGAAATAGCCCAGCGCCGACCACAAGGTGAGCGCGGCCAGCATCAGCACACCCACCCCCACGTGCGCCATGTGAAAGCCGGTGACGGTGAAGTAGAGCGAGGAATACGGCGTCGATGAGAGGGTGAACGGCTTGTCCGCCCATTCCTTGGCCTGCACCGCCAGAAAGATGATGCCCAGGATGGTGCCAAGCCCCAGGCCCAT
>DASZVQ010000053.1:0-103038 GCA_035547275.1 Rhizomicrobium sp. | reverse complement strand
CACGGCTCGCCTTCTTTGTATTGCACGTGGACGTCGACAATAAATCCGAAATCATTGAGCGGATTTGTATCTCCGCGAACCATTAGCTCTTTTAGATTTCCGCGAACACTCTTCCGAAAATAAGTCGGGAGCGCCTTATCAGTAACGTCGGAAATAACAGTCCAATCGGTAGGCCTCCCTTTCTCTTTGCCTGGAGAGCGTGAAGCCTTTTCAAATACCATCATGACCTCATTCTTGATGGCGGACCGGAGCGGCGGTTCAATTGCGATGGGCATTTGCGGTAATTCAAGTGCCCGCTCAATGTTGACTGTAGCCCGATTTATTTCGGTCTCATCAAAAGTATACTCTACAAGGATCTCTTTTTGCCCATCACTCTTGCGATAGCGGGCGTGTTTAATACCCAACGCCGCATTCTTCCTGCCAGTCAAAGGCTTCACAAACTCGCGTAGATCGGACGCGTCCGCGTGATCCGGAAGCAGCGGTGGTTTTGCTCCATCGATGCCCGCAAACGCCTTCAGTCCATCATTCAATCGCTTCGTGAAGCCAGCGACAGTGTTGGCAGCTACCACCATCTGATATAAGGGCTGGCCGAACATTGATACGAGTGGGGCAATTTCGGCAATTATGCTGCCCGACTCCAATCTCGTAACAAAAAGCCTGGGCGCAGACTCAGGATTGTTGTCAGAGCGATAGTGACGCGCATACAGGCGCGCCAATGCGGCGAAGCTATCCGTGAGCCCGGTGAGTTCAATTGGGCCCCCCGGCTCTAACCGAATTACGATCCGATCGCCAAGCTCTTCGGGGTCAGCAGGCAAATCCACGTCCCCGATCCCCATTTGAGAATCCCATGCAGGCTTCTATTGGTGAGGCCCCGGCCCCGTCCCTGTCCTTGCCCCTGACTTAACAAGCTTTTCGATTTTGGGCCATCCTCCTATGTCGGCTCTGGGCTTCGGCGCGGCGTGTGAAGTGGCTGCAAACCGCCGCCAATATCTTCGACCTAATCTATGAAGGCGAAGGTCGGACTGATGCGCGCGCAGCGACCGCAGATCGCGCACGGTGACCGGAATAGAATACCGGCGGCACCAGCATGGCCCCGCCCCACAAGCTGTCGGGAGACATTCCCCGCGTCAGAACCGAGTGCCCAAGAGCGCCGCCCATTGCAAAGGGCCCGATAAGCTATGTGCGAAGCTCAACCTTCGGCATAGGTGGGCAAACCTGGAGCCGGACCGGTCATGACGGCGCGGGCTTCGGTGATTTATAGCGCGGCAGAGGTGAGGACTGAGCCATCATTTTCCAAGCCGGTGCCCAAAGGCCCAGGACGCTGTCCGCCCCAGAGCAGGTACCGCAAAGCCCTCGGGCGCAACATTATTTCAACATGATTAGGACCGTATTAATCTCGGTGCCGCAGGGTGATGGACGATTCGCCAGTCGAGGGGTTACGTGTAAAATGAACCCTATCGGAAAGTTGGGCTGGGCGGCTGGCGTGGGGGATACCGTGCGCGCGCCCATACATGGGGTGGGTTATGGCGAAGAAGAAAACGGTTCCTGCCGCCAAAACTGCTGCTGTCGCGGAAACTGGGCATATTACGGCGGGACCAAAGTTGGCTTCTGCGATGCAGGGCGCTGTTCCCATAGAAGGGAATATCGTGAATGCGGCAGGCGTCCAGATTCTTTGGGCAGGAAACGATTGCACAATCGTTTTTACTCGTCCGAGGCCCGCGCTGACACCGACAGGGGAGAATGCTCCGGCGGCACTGTCAGAGGTCGTCGCGATAATTTCGTTCAGCGCAGCCACAATGAAAGACCTGTCCATCGCAGTCGCAGAACAGGTATCCCGCTACGAAGCCAAGTTTGGCGAAATTCAAACTGTTTTCATGAAATCTCGCGCTGCGAAAAAGATATCGTCCGCAAAGCACTAATGGCTGGCCAGGACGACTATAAGACCATCAGTACAACCGTAACCGACGTAGTAACCGAGGTTCGTTTTTACACTGAAACGGTCGAACACATCAAAGCGAACCATCCTGAGGTTCCGATAGAGCTGCCGTGTATCACGGGTGCTATTGAAACTTGCATTGTCGATCCCACTTACATTGAAGATAGCCGCAATAATTCCGTGGTTTTTGTGGATGAGGACTCTACAAACAGCGAAGGATATCCGCTCCGCATTCCGATAAAACGGATAGAAGAAAAATCTGGCCTGCTGAAAACCGCTTTCTTCGGTCCGACCACGGAGAACGCGACGATAATTTACAGAAAGAGGAAACCATGAGCGACATGGTTTCCTTCGTTGTCGCTTATGATAAGCGCGCTGATGTGCTTTACATTAGCTCTCGCAAAGCGCCAGCAGTGCGCGGCATAACAGATAATTTCGGTATCGTTTGGCGCTACGATGGAACAGGATCTTTGATCGGCGCCACGATCATGGATTTCAACGGTGAATGGCGATATCGCCACCATGAGCTTGCCGAGAAGATCGCCGAGAAATTTGATATTCCGACTACGCAGGCGGAAGTTGTCCTTCAACATGCGGAAGAATAAGTCAGGCACGTCAATAAGGCTCACCAAGCCATTACCACGGGGCGCGTCGGGTGATGCCCCTGCCCTAAGCTGTGTGCCTCCGCACAAGGGACGACCGGGCCGTATGGGAACATGTAACTGCTAGTCTCGTTCGTAACGAAACCGATTTTTTATGGTACTATTAAAAAATGAGCCCTTCGATCCTGCATTAAGAAACTCATCAAAAATACTCTGAGGCACATCAAAATAGCGATAAACGTTGCCTGCAACAAACTCCACAGCCAACGTTTCGGTTGATGCTTCATATGCGACAGCCTTGACATTTGTCGAGCTAACAGAAATCCAATCCATAATAATATCAGTCTCCTTTTGAACTTCATCGTCCTTTGCAGGTGTCGATCTAATCGACTGTCGTCGCCAAGCTTCCACCAGTTTGCCGTAATCTGCCGGTGGTGAAGGAGCATTCCATCCACCGACGCCACCGGTTTCTTCTTCGTCGGCTTGTGCAGTTACGACGACCGGATCTTGACTGTCTGGGGCGCGATCTTTGGAGGGGGGCGTTATGAGCGCACGGATAGGTAGGTTGACGGCTTCTCCAACAACTATAGCTTCGCCCGTACGCAGAATTGGAAGCGCTGACAGAAGTCCCTCTAGGCTATCAGTAACGGATGAAGTGATGTGAGACCTATCCGCGGCGTTGGACAAGCGCAGGGAGATTAAAGTGCCGCATTGCGAAAGAATTGTCTGATCAATCTCAGAAGGCCTTTGGCTAACAATCATTAAGCCCAGACCATATTTGCGACCTTCCTTTGCAATTCTCTGTACTGCAAAGCTGGAAGCGGATTTCGTTATTGAATTTAAGTAACTATGAGCCTCTTCAAGGACAACCAACAAAGGGCGCGACCGACCACCCTCCGGCATGGACCGCCCCCAAAATAGCGACTCAAAGAGAATACGGAGCAATGCTCCAACTAAATCGCTCTGTATCGTAGGTGGAACGCCAGACAGATCTAGGATAGAGATGGGGCGATCTCCACCAATCCATTCTCTCAACAGAGTGTCCAGATCAGCCTTAACTGGCACTGCCTCATCGTCACATGACCACGGGCCGCAGGAGAATAGGAATGCCAGTCGCCGATCACGAAGCCGCCCAGCCAATATGTCTGTTGGCCTTCCTGCGTTTAGTCGTGAATTCGATAGTCGGATTTTTTCCGGATCGCCTTTTTCATCTTTAATGGCGCGAAATCGCGGCGGGATTACTCGCTTCAGGTCACCCTTCTGAACGGGATTGCCTTTGTCATCCAGTTCGAGAGCCCACGTATCTGGAGACTGAGGCTTGCCAGTTTCAAAATGTGTGGCGCGCATCGCGGTGTGGAAATCCCACCACAGCCTACGAAGGCTGAAAGGTATTGGTGTATCTACTGTGATCAGGTGCTCTTCGATGCCCGTAATGGGGTGCGCCGCAAAAGAGCGTTGCTTCAGCTCGGCAATCTTGTCGGCGAAGGTGACGCGCATGGCCGGATCATCCAATCCGCCAGCTGCAACCGACATCAACTCGTCAAAGTTTAGCGCCCAATAGGGAACATAAAGTTCTTTTTCTCCTAGCTTTTCATTAGCACCAATACGAAAAATTGACGCGCGGTCCCGAAGTGCTCTTGCATATTCTCCATGCACATCAATCATAAGAATACGAGACGATGGATAATCTGCACTCGAGAGGGCGTTCATCAATCCCGCCACAGTCGTGGATTTCCCCGAGCCTGTCGCGCCTACAACAACTGAGTGACGAGTAACGAGCCTATTTATATCGAGGAGCGCAGGGATTGACGGTGCCGCGGCAAGAACACCTATTTTTACAAAGGTCGGGTTATTTGATCGACCGTAAATTCGCTGCAGATCGTTTTCGGTAATAATGTGAACGTTATCGCCGATGGTGGGGTATTGAGCAATTCCGCGTTCGAAAACGCCCCCTCGGCGTGCTTGCCCTGCTAATTGGATTGTCATCCACCTATGGCCGTGCGGGAAATTTTCCGCGACCCTTTCCGGTGCGGCGCCTGCACCTACTTGTGAAACGATACCGAATAGATCGGTGTAACCAAGGGGAATGCGAACAAAAGCGCCAATTTGGCCAATTCTGTATCCTTGTCCCTCAATGAATGTCAGACCCGAAAGGGTTTCCTCATCCAGCGCGACGCGGAGGGTGGACCCGCTAACATCTTGGACTGTCCCAAGAAAGGTTGGATCACGACCGTACTGCACGTTCTACCTGCGCAAAGCTGCCTGATACGTCTCGGATAAACTCGCCAAGCGCTTTAAAGTCACCAAGCCAACACTCTCGATACCCACTCCTGGCACCTTCCGGCAGAGCTTCGGGTCGAAAAAACGCATTTCGCAGTGGAGAGTGGTCTTGGTCCTCATCAACTTCCCAAGTGTCGAGGCGTTTTCCCACAACTCCGTGATCTTGGCCCAGCAGAATGAGGTTGGATTTTGACTCAGCGAGTGAAATGGCTGCCTTATATGGCATTAATTTACCGTACATGGTCGCGATTATCACGGACGTGGGGTTACTCTCCAAACCATCCGCCATTAGTTCGTTTAGATGGGCATCGTTGAACGAGTACCCGGAGATAATAAGCACCGCCGAGTGCTTCCGGAGAAACGCCTTCATACGATCCAAGAGAGCTAGGTATGGTAGTCGTCTGCTTTGATCGTATTTTCGATGGGAGGGATGTATTAGAGAGTTCGCGTCGTTATCACGCTCTGTAAACCGACAGATATTGCCGCCATTTTTCTTTTCGTCCCGCCAGTTAATTGAACCATGCAGCTTCCACAGTCTAGTCCAATATGCGGGCAGGCCATCTCGATCAATTGCGGACACATCAAAAAATGGATGTTTAGAACCGGTGAAGCCGTCAAAATACGTGAGCCGAGCTTCTTCCAAGGCGCTTTCAATAAGAAGATCATAGTTGGTGGTAAAAATTTCGACGGGATGCGTCCGGTCGAATCCTTGAATCCAGGCGGCAATGTCTCGGTATCCATTTTTGCCGTCTGGAAGGTCAACGTTCACTACGGTCGCGATGCTATTGCATATTGCCTTTTCCAGAAGCTCTAACTCTTCAAGTGAAAAGTCATGAACGACGCCATTTCCAACGATTTCGATCAAGGCTCGAATTTTAGACAAGACGATTTCGACGTTCGCGTCTGTCAGCTTCTGGTTGTTGAGGTAAGTTTCGAGCTTTGCTGAATGTAACGGGTGTTGGTTCTTTAACGCATCGCGTGTGGTGCTGGAGAGGCCCGCGATGTCGGGAATTAAGGGCTTGTTTCCGCCAGCGGCGCTCTCGATTCTTATCGAAACCGGGCATCCCGCACCAAGGAAGAAGCCGACGCGTGCTCTGTCGTTTGCCAATACCTCACGAAGCAGTGTTGCCGCTCTGAGCGGATCGTGTGCCATAAGCCCCTCGCCACCGAGCAAAGCTTACCTATAAAGCTATGCTCAACATTTCCCCAACGTGGCCAAGGACGATTAAGATGACCACTAGCGCCACAAGCAACTATAGAGGGCAAAATTGTCTCGGCCAAATAGGGAAGAATGTGTAAACCGGCACCGGTCCAAAAAGCGTTCATTCGATTTGGGTAATCAGCGACCGAGAAGGCTATTCAATTTGGACAGGGGGTGTCCATTCCAGGTCAGGAAACAGAATGCGCCAAGGTTCGTTTGCGAACTTCTGCCACTCCTCGGGCACCTTGTGATTTTCATACGGCGGCCCGACAAAATGGACGCGCTGCGGAGTGGGCGGTCGCCATTGCCCGTAATCAATATATCGGTTGCGTCGACGCATCAGCTTCAACCATGGGCCTCTAGCCGGACTCTGGTTTGGTCAGCGGTCCTCACAATCCGCGCGCGCCGGAAGGCGTTCGCGTGTAGTGCCACATGGCCCTTAAGGCGGCCATCCACGGCTTGACTCATTAAATCGTGGTGGGCATCACGCGGCTTGATGCAGGACGAGTGAATCGGATCAGGGCTGCGGTCCGGACGTTCGATGTCGATCAGGAACAGGCACCAGCCTTGTTCTTGAGCGGGCTCAAAGCGATAGGAATATCCGCAACGACACGCAATCTGGGCGAATGCTTGCTCCAACGTTCTAGCCGTGTGCAATGGCTCGCTTGCAAATGCGTTCTCCGTCTCCTCCAAGAAAACGACATACATGCTGTTCTCCCTCAAAAAACGTATGAGAACAAATAGAGAACAATTCTTAAGGGGAGTCCAGCCGCTAGGGAATGGGGCGGATGCGCAATCCCTTACCAAGGGATTGCGCGCGGCAAATGGTTCAGCCGAATCAGTCAACGGGCCTTGGGTCATCCTTCCATAGGCAGCGGGGCCAGCGTCGGATCACAACGCTTGCATGCCTGCTTACGGGCTGCTTCCAACGCCAAAGGCCAACCATTCGGGCGTCGTCCTAAACACGCAGGCCAGGAGTTCAATTTTTTCAAGGTCGGGCTTCACCTTGTCGGCCTCCCACATTTTGTAAATCGTAGTGCTCAGCCGCCGCTCGTTTTCGCTAATCTTCCGTCGCGCACACGCCAATAGCGCATCGCAAACACCGTCCGGTGTCATAGATAGCCGAGTCCGAAGCTCAATTAAGCGCCCCGCAACGCCGGATGAACCCAAATGACTGCCCTTGAGGGGCTGATCTCTTCGAATCTCGGTCATGCCAAAGCCTATATCCTGCATCCCTATTAGGAACTATAGTACTTACCGTAACCCGCTACGTCAAATCTTTGAAATGTCAGTATTTTTGACACTGGATTGGAAAGCTGTGGTTCACTCGCTGTCGCTGAGCAGAGCAATCACCTTCGAGTTCAACATCCGAGCGATGCGCTCCATGACATCGAGCGAAGGGTTTTCTTGGCCGCGTTCAATACCACCCAAGTACCGCATATCGATGCCGACTTGGGCAGCAAGCTCCTCTTGGGATAGCCCCTGGGCTTTCCGAAGGCGCCTTACATTTGCTCCAAGAATTCTGACCAGCCGCATTCGTCTATGGGGCGGGACAGTCAACTCACTTTCTAGGAACTATTGTTCCCACTTCTGACGTCTATACCATTTGCAAGCGCCGGAGGGGACTATGCGCAACTGGGTCTCAAAATTGATGCACAAGCGGACGTCTTTAGCCCTGGAAGACCAGAGCAGTGCATTCAAGGACGCCCGAATTCAGGCGCGGCGACAAGAATTGCTAATCATGTACGGCCAAGTTCGAAGCGCGGTTCAGGCTCTCGCCGTCCAGAACGCAAATACCCTCGAACTTGAGAATGATATTCAAGCCGAATTCGGGGCTAAGGCGGCAAAACAACTATTCCCGAAACTGAGCTTCCCGCTTCACACCAGTCCCGACCAATGGATGAGAAATATCGACGAGCAGCTTTTTGGTCACGCAGGGTCCCTGCCCTGTGCCACACACGATGCTGGCGACCTGCCAGTAAAGAATTTAAGCATCAGCACGAAGTCGTCAGGCCAGCGCACTTCGCGAGGAAAGCGCCCAATCAATCCTGATCTACTCACAGCAGAACAGGCTTGCGAAATGTTCGGAGGGATCACGGTGGCCGGACTTTACAAAGGGATCAAGGAGAAACGTTTTCCCAAACCGATTAAGATCGGACCTCACACCGCGAGGTGGTTGCGATCAGAATGTAATGACACCCTGCGCCGTTTTGCTGAAGCTCGCTCGCATCCTAGAGGCAGCAATGGAAGTCAGGATTCTTGACCCAACTGTCAGCATTTTTGAATACCGGAAAACTGACATACGAAACGCCATTCAACACACTGAACCGTGCTTCAACCCGAATTGCGTGCCTTTTGCGTGCCTTTGGAAAAAATATTTCCAAAAAAAGCAAAAAAAAAGCGCCAAAAATACCAATAAAAACAATGAGATAGTTTTTTCTTCAAGTGGAGGAGCGCGTGCATGGCATGCAGGAGGTCAGCGGTTCGATCCCGCTTGGCTCCACCAATTTTCGCCTTCGAGGGCGGTGAATTCCCGAAATTTGGTGGCGGCGAAAGTTGGCAGAGCCAAGCGTCCGTAGCGGCGCGTAGGCCGCGCGTAGCGCCGCCGCCCGGACACCACGAAGGAGCGCAGGCGGCCAGACGGCAAACTGCCTGCCGCGCCCGCCCTCCGCAAATTCAAAATCCCGGTTTTTGCCACGTTCCTGCCGCTAGAGCATGTTCCTCTATGCGGCACGGTTTTGCGGAGTTGCGATGACCGGACCAGACAGACCGCGCCCCCAAAGGCCGGCGCATCGGATGAATCCCGGCCTTTCCGGCACGCCGGCCCGGCGCAGGACCCGGTTCATCGCCGGGGCCTTCACCGTCGGTGTGCATCTTCTGGGCGCGGCCTTGCTGCTGCTGCCGCGCGCCAGCACGCCGCCCGCGCATGACGAACCCGCATCCCAACCCATACAGGTCAGCCTGGTGGACACGCCCAAACCGCAGCCCCCCGGTCCGCCCGACGTGGAGATGCTTCAGCCCGCCGCCGCGCCCGCCCCGGCGCTGCCCCGTTTCTCCACGCGCGCGCCGATCGCTGTTGCCACGGCAAAATCGGTGTCCGACACATCGGATCTGCTCAGCGCCTCTCAGCTCGCAGGCGCGGCCAGTGTGGGCAGCGGTGGCGGCGGTGGCGGCACCTGCGATCTGGCGCGGGCCGTGCAACGGGCCTTGCAGCGCGACCCGATGGTGCGTTCGGCCGTGGAAGAAGCCAACCGCTCGGGCAAGGCCATCATGCTATGGAATGGCGACTGGGTGCGCTCGGGCGGTCAGGACGGCAAGGGTCTGTCGGCCGTGCGCGAGGCGGTGATGTGGGAAGTGGGCTTCGCGCCGCAGGCCTGCCGCAATCAGCCCATGCATGGGCTGGTGCTGCTGTCGCTGGCGGATGGCGGCACGCGCTTTGCGATCGGTTCGGGGGAGTGGCGCTGGGCGGACCTTCTGGGGGTTCGCGGAATTTCGCCAGAGCACTGAAGCGCCGATAAGCAAGCCGCCGACGATGCGGGTGAAACCGGCTGAGGGGCCGGCCGGTGAACCGGCGCGGCCCCTCAATCGAATCACGCCATGACGATCAACACGACGCGGCGGTTTTCCGCACGACCCTTGCGGGTCTTGTTGGGGGCCACGGGGTCCTGCTTCCCATAGGAGATGGTCGACATGCGATTCAGCGGCACGCCATGCTGGTTCATGAAAAGGCGAACGGCTTCGGCCCGATCTTCACCCAGTTTCTGGTTGACCTTGTCGGGTCCCGTCGAATCGGTATGGCCCTGAATCTCCACATAGACATTGCGGTTGTCGCCTTTCAGCTTGTCCGCAAAATCCGACAGACGCTGCTGGGCTTCCGGCGACAGTTTGGAACTGTCGAGCGGAAACTTCACGGAATCGTCGGAGAGAACCATGGAATACAGGAATTTGCCTTCAGCCAGTTTGCCAGCGGCCGTGGCGCGGTCGAGCGCCTCCTTGGTCGACTGATCGAGCTGGCTGAGATGCGCTTGCTGCTGGTCCACCTGGCTCTGGGTGGACTGCACCTTGGCATCCACCGTGGCCACATGCTTGTCCACATAATCTTCCGTTGCACAGCCACCAAGACTGAGCGCGCCGACGGCCAGTGCTGTGGCAGCGAATATGTTCTGTCTTATTCTCAGCATCGATATTCCCTTTTGTCCTCCCCTCAACAGCCAGGAACAGCTTGCTGATGCACTATGGCGGAAATGGGGTGTTTTGACGGACAAATCCGGTCAGGCGCGAAAGGCGGCGACGCGTTTTGCACCGCACCACATCGCTTGAATTCCACCAGCCGGAAGATTTTGTATTTGTCGCCGAAGAGTCTGAAATTGTCCTGGCTGGCGCGATACGCATCGCGGCAAAACCGGCGCGTGAAGCGCTTCGCCAATCAAGCCGCAGCGATCACCGCCTTGCCACGCGGTCAGCCGCATTGCCGGCGCCCACTTGTATCGCGAGGCCGCAAGGGCCACTTTCCACCGATGTCGTCCACGCTTTCATCCCGCCAGATCGAACTCATCGCCAAAGCGCTTTCCGAACCGCGGCGGGTAGAGATCCTGCGCAAGATCGGCGCCAGCGAGAACAGCACGCCATGCACCGCGCTGCAGTGCAATAGCGGCATCACCGCCGCGACCTTCTCTCACCATATGAAAGAGTTGGAGAATGCCGGGCTGGTAGAGGTCACCCGCGAAGGCAAGTTCGCTTACCTCAAGCTGAACCGGCCGGTGCTGGATGCCTATATGGCCGAGCTCGCCAAAATCTAGGACGTCGTCGTCGTCGCCACCGACTGCGTCTGCGGATTGGTCTGACCGCCGGTGCCATTGCCGCCGGCGGTGGCCGCCACAATCACCAGCGCGATGACGGCGCCGCCGCCGATCAAGGCCAGGCCGGTACCGGTATGCGCCTGCTGGGCGCCATGAACGCCGGCCGAATGGCCTGGCTTCAGGGGCGGCGGGGGAGCGGGATGCTGCGGGTCCTGGGCCGGCGCCGCAACCGGCCGCGCCAAAAGCAGGCTCGCGGCCGCGATCACCGCCAGATATCTGTTCTTATTCATCCCCGCACTCTTAAGAGCTTATTCCAACTGCTGAAACTGACGAAATTGCGACAAAAACCCTACGCGATCTTGAAAGCCTGGGGCGTCACTACGATGTTTGTCGAACTATCGAATTATTACAGGAGACAGATATGAGCAAGTTGCAGGGCAAAGTGGCGGTGGTGACGGGTGCCTCCAAGGGCATCGGGGCGGGTATTGCCCGAGCCTTGGGCGCAGCCGGCGCATCGGTTGTGGTCAACTATGCGTCCGACAAGGCCGGCGCCGACAGGGTGGTGGCCGACATCAAGGCCAGGGGCGGCAAGGCGGTGGCCGTGCAGGGGGACGTATCCAAGGCCGCCGATGTGAAGCGGCTGTTCGAGGAGACCAAAAAGGCCTACGGCAAGCTGGACGTGCTGGTGAACAATGCGGGTGTCTTCAAATTCGCGCCGCTGGAGCAGGCCGAGGAATCCGAATATCAGCGCCAGTTCGGCATCAATGTCTGGGGCACCATCCAGACGACGCGCGAGGCCTTGCCGCTGTTCGGGCCGGAAGGCGGCAGCGTGATCAACATCTCTTCCATCGTCAGCCGCATGGGCCTTCCCGGCACGACCGTCTATGCCGGCACCAAGGGCGCGGTGGATACCATCACCCAGGTGCTCGCCACCGAGCTTGGACCGCGCAAGATCCGGGTCAATTCCATCAATCCGGGCATGGTGGAAAGCGAAGGCGCGCACGCCGCCGGCATCATCGGCAGCGACATGCAGAAGAATGTCGAAGCCAGCGCGCCGCTGGGCCGCATCGGCCAGCCCGAAGACGTCGCCAAGGTGGCCGTCTTTCTGGCCAGCGATGACGCAGGCTGGTTGACGGGGGAGCGCATCTCCGCCTCCGGCGGTCATCGCTGAAGCACGGACTGTTGAAGGCATATCGTTGAATTGGAGCCATGCCCCGTCTATGACGGGGCATGGATTTTTCCGGCAAACATGTGGTGGTGACGGGCGCGGCCTCGGGTCTGGGGCTGGCGATTGCCCAGGCTGCGCAGGCCAAAGGCGCCGCCGTCACCGCCATCGACCGGGTCGCGGCGCCGTTCGAGAACAGCCGCATCTGCGATATCGCCGACGAAGACCAGGTCAAGCGCGCGCTTTCCGGACTGCCGCGTCTGGATGCGTTGGTCAACAGCGCCGGCATCGCGCGCCGCGCCAAGGTCGATGAGACCGAGATGGCGGATTTCGACGCGGTGATGGCGGTGAATGTGCGTGGCGCCTTTCTGGTCTCCAAATACGCCCTGCCCCATCTGCGCAGTTATGGCGGCGCCATCCTGCATCTGTCGTCGGGCGTGGCCACCACGGGAACCCGCAATCGCGCCGCCTATACCGCCAGCAAGGGCGCCATCCTGTCGCTGACCCGCAACATGGCGCTGGATTACGCCGCCGACCGGGTGCGGGTGAATTGTCTTTGTCCCGGCTTTGTCGACACGCCGCTTCTGGCCAGCATGCCGGCGGAGCGGCGCGCCAGGCTGGCGGCGCTGCATCCCCTGGGCCGCATGGGTTCGGTGGACGATATCGCGCCGATGGCCCTGTTTCTGATTACCGATCAGGCGTCCTGGATCACCGGCCAGGCGATCGCGGTGGATGGCGGCTACAACATCGGCCATATGGACGACATATGAACGAGGCCGCCGCCCTCACCGGCCATGCAGTTTCGCGGCGTCGGCCTTTCTGACCCACCATGCCTGCAAGAAAAGCCGGACACGACACAATTAGAACAAGACTGTTTTCTAGAGCGGGCGTTACATTCTCCGCGCCCGTTTCCCGGATTTGTTGTCCTTGACCGCCCTGATCGACGCCCGCACGCTTCCCGACGCCATCGTGCTCACGCCAGACCTGGCCATCATCGGCGGCGGTCCCGCCGGAATTTCGCTGGCGCTGGCTCTGGCCGACAGCAAGATCAGCATCGCGCTGCTGGAATCCGGCGGCATGAATTTCGATCCCAAGGTGCAGAATATGTATGCCGGCACCGAGACCGGCGTGCGCTACACCGCGCTGGACGCGGGGCGCCTGCGGTTTCTTGGCGGCAGCAGCAATCACTGGGGCGGCTGGTGCCGCCCGATGGACGATGCCGATTTCGAGGCGCGCGACTGGATGGCGCATTCCGGCTGGCCAATCACCCGCGATGCGCTGAAAGCCTATTATCCGCGCGCCCAGCAACTGGTGGAAGCCGGCGCCTGGATGTACGATCATGCCGGGCCGATAATGGCGGCGATGGCGCCGTTGATGCCGCTGGGCGCGGGCGGCCTCTATACCAGCTGGTTCCAGTTCTCCAAGACCCGCGACAGCGTGCTGCCGACCTATTTCGGTCATCGCTATGAACAGGATCTGCGCGCGGCCAGAAACGTCACGCCCTACAGCCATGCCAATATCACTGGCATCCGGCTGTCGGCGAACGGCCGCGTCGTCGATCATCTGAATGTGGCGACGCTGGAAGGCAAGCGTTTCACGGTAAAGCCGCGCATGGTGGTGTTGGCCTGCGGCGGCATGGAGAATGCCCGGTTGCTCCTGGCGTCCAATGATGTGACCAAGCCCGGCATCGGCAATGAGAACGATCTTGTCGGCCGTTTCTTCGCCGACAATCCCACCCCGCGCGACGTCGCCACCCTGGTGGTGTTTGGCGGCGCCCTGCCCGCTTATTACGGCAGCAACACCACGGTTTCCAACGGCACAATCCTGCGCGCGGTATTCGCGCCCACACCGGCGTGGCGGCGCAGCAACAAGGTGGCCGGCTCACTGACGACGGTGGACTATCCGGTCGAACTGGACGAGACCGGCCAGGCCGCGGTGATCACCACCGCGCTGGCCCTGGGCGTCGATGCATCTGGCGCCAAGGCCTATTCGCTGGGCTGCGGCATGGAGCTTGAGCCCGATCCCGACCGCCGCCTGACCTTGGCGGAAGAAAAGGACGCGCTGGGTCTGCCGCGGCTGAAGCTCGACATGCGCATTTCCGACACCGACTTCGCGCTCTATCGCAAGACCCTGGGCGAGCTTGGCCGTCAGTTGCTGGCCTCCCGGGCGGGCATGCTGCGGATCAATTACGATCACCGCGAACAGTGGCTGAAGGGGATGGACTGGGGCAATCATCATCTGGGCACCACGCGCATGAGCGCCGATCCCAAACAGGGCGTGGTCGATGCCGACTGCAAGGTGCACGCGATCGACAATCTTTATGTCGCCGGCAGTTCGGTCTTTCCCACCTATAGCGCGTCCAACCCCACCCTCAACCTGATTGCCTTGACCTTGCGGCTGGGCGATCACCTGAAGAAGGTGATGGCATGAACCGCCGCGATCTTATCGCCGGCATGGCCGCGGCCGGCATCGCCCTGGCGGCCGGCCTCTACCGGTTCACCGATCTGTTCGTGAAGCATTATCCGCCCACGCCCTATGACGACCTGTTGGGCAAGCTCACTGATCGCGCGCAGGCGGCGAAGCTTGGGGCGAAAGTCGCGGCGTTTGATGTTCAGAGCCAGGTGGCGCGGCTGCGCGCCAGCCTGCAGAACCGCAGCCTGGCGGCCGCCGCCGATGCCGACATCGCCGCGGGGCGCATGGCGGAAGTGGAAGGCTGGGTTCTGCCGCAGACACTGGTGTCGCTGTCGGCGCTGGCCGCAAAGGCCTAGACCGGCCTTGCCGGGATCAGTCCCCGCAGCGAATTGCCGAGATAGACTTCGCCGCTCAGATCATTGGGCACCAGGGTTGCTTCCCGCGCCTCGCCACGCGCCAGCAATTCGGCGCGCAGAATCCCGGGTAGAAGGCCCGCATCAACCGGCGGCGTGAGCAGCACGCCATCGCGGCGGACGAAAATGTTGCTGCGCGCGCCTTCGGTCAGCTCGCCGCGCGCGTTGCAGAACAGCATCTCATCGCAGTCGGGATGGTCGCGGTCATAAAGCGCGCGCCAGCTGGTCTTGTGGCCCAGCAGCCGATCGCCGCTTTGGATGCGCTCCGCTGAAATCCTGTAGGTCCAGTGCGGCGGATTGGGCGGCAGATCATGCGCGTTCGCCAGATGCTGCCCCGCTTCATCCAGGGTCAGCCGCACGCGGGAGACGCCCGCCCTGCCCCGGACCGCTTCCTCCAGCGCGTGCCGCGCGGCCGCTTCATCGAAGGACAGGCCCAGCGCCCGGGCGGAGGCCCGCATCCGGGCGAGATGCTGTGCCAGGCGGACAAAATCGCCCTCATGCCGCAGGGTCTCGATCAGCATCAGCGGCTTGCGGCCTGTCTCGAAGAAGCGCGCCTTCACCAGGCATTCGGCATATTCGCCTGCAAGGCTCGAGTCCTGCACCACGCCGCCGCCGATGCCCAACGCGCCCCGCCCCTCACTGATCGTCAAGGTGCGGATGGCGACATTGAAACGCGCCGAAAATCGGTTGCCGGGGACTGGCGCGAAATGTCCGACCGCGCCGCAATAGGCGCCGCGTGGTGATGTCTCCAGCTCGCGCAGGATTTCCATGGCGCGGATCTTGGGCGCGCCGGTGACCGATCCGCAGGGAAACAGCGCGCGCAGGATGTCGGCGACCCCGGCATCGGCGCGTGTCCTGGCCCGAACCGTCGATACCATCGTGTGCAACGTGGGATAGGTTTCGACCTTGAACAGGTCATCGACCTGGACGCTGCCGCTTTCGGCGATGCGGCTGAGATCGTTGCGGATCAGATCCACGATCATCAGATTTTCGGCGCGGTCCTTGGCGCTGGCCGATAACCATGCCCGTTCGGCCGCATCATCGCCGCCATGCGCCCCCGTTCCTCTGGGATAGGTGCCTTTCATTGGCCGCACCGTGATCCCGCCATCGGCCGCGAGATCGAAAAACAGCTCGGGCGACAGGCTGACGATCTGGCGCTCACCGTCATCGACAAATGCGCAATATGGGGCGGCGCTGGCGACGCGTAGCGCTTCATACAGGGCCAGCGCATCGCCCAGGAAAGCGAAGCGGGCGCGAAAACTGAGATTGGCCTGATAGATGTCGCCGGCGGCGATGTAATCCTTTACCCGGGCGAAGCGGGCCCCATAGGCGGCCTCGTCCCAATCGGGTCGGAGCGGTCCGGCATAGGCCCGTCCTGCGGGCGCCGGACCGGCTTTCAGGGGCGCCTTGAATACGCCCAGGCGCAACAGCGGGCCTGACGGGGGCGGTCCCAGCCGCGGTTCCAGGGCATGGCCCAGTTCATAGCCCAGCCAGCCGGCCGCATGATGGCCACGGGCCAGGGCTGCCTCCAGGGCCGCCAGGGCATCGGGCACCTGGGCAGGGGTATCGGCCCGCAGGACCTCCAGAGGGGCGGAAAAGACGCGTCGGGGGCCGTCGTCCAGAATGACCAGCATGGGCCGGTTTTGCCCGGCTCCCGGGTCCGGTTCAACGCCTGGAACCGCAAACAACCTGCGATTGTCTTTGCGGCAGACACGATGCCTTGAATGCCGGTTCCGGCACCCCATCTTTGTTCTACCGGCTGCCCATAATGGGGACCGGACAGCCGCTCAAAGGAGGGCTGGACTTGAACAGGCAAACGATCTTTGGAAGCCCCTATCTTCTGGGCTTCGATCATCTGGAAAGGCTGCTGGAACGCACCGCCCGCACGGCAGGCGACTCCTATCCGCCCTACAATATCGAAGAACTGGAAGACGGCGGAATCCGCATCACCCTGGCGGTGGCCGGCTTTTCAAAAGAAGAGCTTAGCGTCACCGAAGAGGACCGCCAGCTGGTGGTCCGCGGGCGTCAGGCGGACGCAAACGGTAAAACGTTCCTTCACCGTGGCATTGCAGCGCGACAATTTTTGCGCAGCTTCGTCCTGGCTGACGGCATCGAAGTCACCGCTGCCGCGTTGGCAAATGGATTGTTGAAGATCGATTTGGCCCGCAAGCAGGTCCAAACCAGCGTGCGGGTGATAGACATCAGGACTGGAGGTTAACATGACGGACAGATTTGAGAGCGACGAGTTGGATGACGGCAAATTTGTGGCCGGCCGCATCGCTTATATCAAACCCACGGGCAGTGAAGAGGCGCATCGTCTCGGCCTGCTGCCGGCCAATATCGATCTGCCCGATGGCATGAAGCTCTATGTCCTGCATGCCGAGGATGGCAGCGTGCTGGGCTTTACCGACGGTTATGCCAGCGCCTATGGCGCCGCGGTGCAGAACGAGCTCACGCCGGTCAGCGTCCACTAGGGCGACAGAAGACGAAAACGGAAGGCCGTGGGACAGGTGACGTCCCGCGGCCTTTCTGTTTATGGTGCGAACATGCGCCAGATCCTGATCGCCTTCGCTCTTTGTCTTTTCACCGGTGCCGCCTTCGCGCAGGCACCCGTTACGCCGCCGGCCGACAATGGCGCGGCCCAGGCGCCAGCCACCACGCCGCCGGCAACCGCCCCTGCCGATACCGGCGCGCCCACGCCGCAGGCCGTGACGCCCGCACCCACCAATCCGCCCATGACCGGTCCGCGCGTGCTGATCTCCACCTCCATGGGCGATATCACCCTGCAGCTGGATTCGGTGCGCGCGCCCAAAAGCGTGGCCAACATGCTGCGCTATGTGAAGGAAAAGCATTACGACGGCACCGTGTTCTACCGGGTGGCCAAGGGCTTCGTGATCCAGATGGGCAGCTTTGACGCCAAGGGCAAGGGACGCGGCATCCATCCCGGCGGCCTGCCGCTGGAAGCCAATAATGGCCTGTCCAATTTGCGCGGGGCGGTGGCGATGGGCCGGGCCGATGCACCCGACAGCGCCACGGCGGAATTCTTCATCAACCTGGTCGACAACACCGCCCTGGACCACAAGGCGGACGATCCCGGCAACACCACCGGCTATGCGGTATTCGGCGAAGTGATATCGGGCATGGATGTGGTGGATGCGATCGGCAATGTGCCGGTGGGCGACAATGGCCCGATGCCGGGTCAGGCGCCGGTGACGCCAATTGTCGTAAAGAAAGTCACGCTGCTGAAGTAAGGCGCGACGAACGCACGACGCGAAAGACAGGCGCTTAAGCGGCGGCTGTTCCGGCGCCGTTCTTATCGCCAATCAGGATGGCATAGAGCGCTTCCGCCGACTTGGCGGCGCGCAGCTTCTCGCATACCGCCTTGTCGCGCAGCAGGCGCGACACCCGCGCCAGGGCCTTGAGATGATCGGCGCCGGCATTTTCGGGAGCCAGCAGCATGAACACCAGATCGACCGGCTGGCTGTCCACCGCTTCGTAATCGATCGGATTTTCCAGCCGCGCGAAGATGCCGGTGATGGACTTGGCTTCGCTCATGCGGCCATGAGGAATGGCGATGCCCGCGCCCACGCCGGTGGTGCCAAGGCGCTCGCGCTCCACCAGGGTCTCGAAAATGCGGCGCTCCGACAGCTTGGTCAGCGCATGGGCGCGCGACGACAATTCCTGCAGCAGCTGCTTCTTGGACTGCACCTTCAGGCCTGCGAGAACGGCATCTGGCGCGAGCAGATCGGCGATGTTCATCAAATATCCCGGTGGTGAGCGGAAGTTTGGTTCGCCCCTGTCCGGGGGGCCCTGCCCAAAAGCGGCGGGTTCATAGGCCGGTGCCCCGGCAAAGTCAATCTTGACTTAAAGAGAGTACTTAACGGGCGGCATAGACCGGGCCGCTGCCCGCTTTCAGGCGGCGGCGTTCCACCGATGAGGGGATGCGCAAGGCCTCGCGATACTTGGCAACCGTGCGGCGCGCAATGTTCACGCCGTCCGCCGTCAAGAGCGAAACAATGCGGTCGTCGGAAAGAATCTCACGCGGTTCCTCATTCTCGATCATTTCGCGGATTCGGTCGCGCACCGCTTCGGCGCTGTGCGATTCGGCGCCATTCACCGACTGGATCGAGGCGGTGAAAAAATATTTCAGCTCGAACAGGCCGCGCGGCGTGGAGATATATTTGTTGGAGGTGACGCGGCTGACAGTGGATTCATGCATCGAGATCGCATCGGCAATGATGCGCAGATTCAGCGGCCGCAAATGACGCACGCCATGGGTCAGGAACGCATCCTGATGGCGCACGATTTCGCTGGCCACTTTCAGGATCGTCCTGGCGCGCTGGTCCAGACTCTTCACCAGCCAGTTGGCATTGTTCAGACAATCGGCCAGATAGTTCTTGCTGTCCTTGTCGCGCGCCGTGCGCGAGACGGTGCCGTAATACTGGTTGTTGACCAGAAGCCTGGGCAGCGTGTCGGAATTCACTTCGACCAGCCAGGCGCCATCCGGCCCCTCCTTGACGAAGACATCGGGCACCACCGGCGTCACCGGCTCGCTGCCAAAAGCCAGGCCCGGCTTGGGATTGAGGGTGCGGATTTCCGAAATCATGTCGGAAATATCTTCGGCATCGACACCGCATAGCGCGGTGAGCTGGCTGATGTCGCGGCGCGCCACCAGGTCCAGGCGTGTCAGGAGCGCCGCCATCGCCGGGTCCAGCCGGTCGCGCGCTTTCAACTGCAGGCCCAGGCATTCGGACAGATCGCGGGCGCCCACGCCCACCGGATCGAAGCCCTGCAGCACGCCCAGCACCGCCTGCACGTCTTCCAGCTCACAGCCCAGACGGTTTGCGAGCTCCATCAGGTCGGCGCGCAGATAGCCGGTCTCATCCACCGCATCGATCAGCGCCATCAGGATCATGCGATCCTCGGGCAGCAAGGCGGCGATGGAAAGCTGGTTCTCCAGATGGTCCTTGAGCGAGGCTTCCGCCGTGATCGTGGATTCCAGCCCATCCTCGCCTTCATAGGCACTGCCCGACTTGACCGTGGTCCAGTCGGTCAGCGAACCGGTCTGCGGGCCTTCCGCGGCCTTGGGTAGCGGCGGCTCGTCGGCATCATACATGTTGTCGCGGGCGGCATCGTCCAGATCCGAGGCACGGGAGAAATCGTCGCGCGACAGCGCTTCATCGGCGCGTTCATTGGCGGCGGACTGGTCCGTGGTTTCCGGCGCGTCGCTGATCGGAGCGGCCTCGCGGTCATCGCGTTCCAGCAGCGGATTGCGCTCCAGTTCCTGTTCGCAATATTCCGCCAGCTCGATATTCGACAGCTGCAGCAGCTTGATCGCCTGCTGCAGCTGGGGGGTCATGACCAGCGACTGGCCCTGACGAATCTCGAGTCTCTGACCAACCCCAGCCATTCGTGTCCTACAGCGTGAATTTCTCGCCGAGATAGACGCGCCGCACATCGCGGTCGCTGACGATCTCGGTGGGCGTGCCTTCCTTCAGCACGCGCCCGTCATGAAGAATGTAAGCGCGGTCGATCACGTCCAGCGCGTCGCGCACATTGTGATCGGTGATCAGCACACCGATGCCGCGGTCCTTGAGATGCTTGACCAGGTCGCGGATTTCGCCCACCGCGATGGGATCGATGCCGGCAAAGGGCTCATCCAGCAGGATGTAGGAAGGATGGGTCGCCAGGCAGCGCGCGATCTCGACACGGCGGCGCTCGCCGCCCGACAAGGCCACCGAGGGCGTGTTGCGGATATGGGTGATGCCGAATTCCGCCAGCAGCGCTTCCACCATGGCTTCCAGCCGCGCGCCATCGGGCTCCAGCAATTCGGCCGTGGCGCGGATATTCTGTTCGGCGGTAAGGCCGCGGAAAATCGAGGCTTCCTGCGGCAGGTATCCGATGCCCAGACGCGCGCGGCGGTACATGGGCAGCTTGGTCACGTCATGGCCATCGACTTCGATGGAACCGGTATCGGCCGGGATCAGGCCGGTGATCATGTAAAAGCAGGTGGTCTTGCCGGCGCCGTTGGGGCCCAGCAGGCCCACCGCCTCGCCCCGCTTCAATGAGAGGCTGACCGAACGCACCACGGGGCGCTTGTTGAAGCTTTTGCCGATGCGCGACACCACCAGGCCCTTGCCGCCCTCAACCAGGCGCAGGCTTTCCGGAGCGTCATCGCCCAAAATTTCAGCGGTTTCCGTGCTTATTTCGCTCATGGGCAAAAACCATGCCTGTTTGTGTTTAAGGAACGATGAAAATCAACCTTCGGCGCCTCATTGGGTCTGGGAATTGGGCATGAATACGCTCTGCACCCGGCCACCCGGATTGGCGGGGGTTTTGGCGCCGGCGGTCACCGCCATCTGGCCCGTCGCCATGTTGAAGGTGGCCTGGGTGCCGCGCATCACATCCTTGCCCTTCTTCAACACGACATTGCCGGTCAGCAGCACGGTACGCGGCACCACCGAATAGACCCCCCGGTCGCCGGTGGCGGTGCCGGAGTTCGGTGAATCCACCACCACATTGCCGTCGGCATAGATCTTATCGATTTTGTCGTGAACCGTGGTGAACCTCACCGTGTTGGCGCGCAGCTTGGTATCGCCCTGCACCACCACGACATTGCCGGAATAGGTACCGGTCTTGCCGTTATTGAGATCGGCCTGGAAACTGTCCGACGAGATGGTGATGGGTGCGTTGCTGTCGTGATTGCCCAGCAGCGGCTTCGACGATGAGGTGGTTGTCTTCGTCGCGGCCTGGGCGGCAGCGCCCAGAGCGGCGAAGGAGATGAGAAAAACAAGGGCGTGTTTCATTTTTTGCTCCCAAAGAGCGTCATCCGGACATGGCCGGTGAGGGTGAGGATGTTGGTGGCGCGGTCGGCGTGAAACTCATCGGCGCGAAGCGTGCCGTCCGGCCCCTGCCCCGTCACCGGTTCATGACCATGGATCACGCTCTGCTTCAGGTTGGCCGAGGCGCTGTTGGAATGCAGCTCATAGCCGGTGGCGGTGAAGACATCGATGCCATTATAGAGTTCGAGCTGGCCGGTGGTCATGTCCACCAGGCCCGACTTTGCGCGGGCGTTGATCCAGTTGCCCTTGTCCAGGGAAAGATCGGCTTCCATGTTCTTCAGCACGGCGCGCTTGGCGTTATGGGTGTCCTGCACCGCGCGGTCGGCGGTGATGACATAGGGATTGCCCTTGGAATCGCTGCCGGCCAGGCGCGGCTTCATCATGGTGAGGTCGTTCTGCACCTTGCCCAGGCGTTCATAGGACATCTGGAGCTTGCGCGGCATGCGTTGAACGAAGAAGAAGGCCAGCACCGCGGCGATGATCAGGAAAGCGCCCAGCGCCAGCAGGCGCTTCATCAACACCACGAAGCGGGAATAGCGCAACGCCTCCATGGTGGTGGTGCGCACCCGCGCCGACCAGTCATAGCCCGTGGCGGATGTCGGCTTTTGCGACGCCATGCTCATGCCACCCGCATCACGCCAAAGCCCATCACGCCAACCCCGCGCGCAGGCAGTCATGGATATGGATCACGCCCTTGGGCGCGGCATCGTCCCTGGCCAGCACAAAAAGCTGGGTGATCTTTCTCTCCGTCATCAGCGCCAGGGCTTCCGCCGCCAACTGGTCCGGGCGGGCGGTCTTGGGATCAGCCGTCATCACGTCACAGGCCTTGCGGTTCTCGATGTCCGCGGCATGGCGGCGGATATCGCCATCGGTGACAATGCCAACCAGCCCGCCCGCCGCATCGACGATGCCGACACAGCCCAGCCGACCGGATGCCATGGTCAAGAGCAGATCGCGCACCGGCGTGTCCGGCCTGGCCAGTGGCATGTCGCCACCGCTATGCATCAGGTCACCGACCCGGATCAGGGCGCGCCCCAGGCTGCCGCCGGGATGAAAGTCGCGATACTGATCAGGCGAAAAGCCCTTGCGCTCCATCAGCGCCACCGCCAGCGCGTCGCCCAGGCTCAGCATCATGGTGGTGGAGGTGGTGGGCGCCATCCCCATGGGACAGGCTTCGGGCGCGCGGGGCAGGACCAGTTTGACATCCGCCGCCTTGATCAGCGTCGAGTCCGGATTGGCGCCGATGGCGATGATGGGAATGCGATGGCGCTTGGCATAGGTGATGAGATCGGACAATTCCGCCGTCTCCCCGCCCCAGGACAACAGCAGCAACACATCCTGACGGGTGATGACGCCCATGTCGCCGTGACTGGCTTCGGCGGGATGGACGAAATAGGCCGGCGTGCCGGTGGACGACAAGGTGGCGGCAATCTTGCGCGCCACATGGCCGGATTTGCCCATGCCGCTGACGATGATCCGGCCCGGTCTTTGATGATCTTGCGCGGCCAGCATCAGACCCACCGCATGGCTGAAATCGCCATTGAGGACATCGGCCAGCTGGGTCAGCGCCTGGCTGGCGGTCACGAGCACCCGCCGCGCCGCCGCCAGATCGGAACTGGCGGTGTCGCCCGAAAGGGAATGCAGCGGGGCCTCGGAAAGAGCCATGTAAGCCTTTGATAGGAAAAAACATTTCTGACTACCGCTTAATTGGGCCCAGATTACGGCGCCGTTAAGCGAATTTCGTGCCAGTTTCGCCCGAAACGGGGGGCCAGGGCAAGGCGGGGGCGAGCGACGCCCGCCAAGCGGGTGAGCAGGTCCAGTGGACCTGCGAAAGGAGCGCGCGCCACAAGCTTGGGCGAACCAGTCGGCATCGCCACTTGGAGTGCGCAGAAGGCGCTTGGCCACGCCTTCGATCAATGGGCGAAGATGTCGACCTCGTCCCAGCCGGCGAGATCCAGGCTCGCGCGGGTAGGCAGGAAATCGAAACAGGCCTGAGCCAGTTCGGTGCGGCCCTCGCGCGCCAGCATGGCGTCCAGCGCCGTCTTGAGCTGATGCAGATACGCGACGTCGTTGGCGGCGTAAGCCAGCTGCTTTTCGGTCAGGTCGCGGGCGCCCCAATCCGACGACTGCTGCTCCTTGGAGAGATCGACATTCAGCAACTCGCGCACCAGATCCTTGAGACCGTGCTTGTCCGTATAAGTGCGGACCAGCTTGGAGGCGATTTTGGTGCAATAGACCGGCTTGCAGTCCACCTGCAGATATTGCCGGAACATTGCGACATCGAAACGGGCGAAGTGAAACAGCTTGGTGATGTTGGGATCGGCCAGCATCTTCTTCAGATTGGGCGCGTCATACCGGCCGGCCGCGAACTGCACCGCATAACAGACCCCGTCGCCGGCCGACATCTGCGCCAGGCACAGCCGGTCGCGCTGGGGGTTGAGGCCCAGGGTTTCGGTGTCGATGGCAACAACAGATCCCAGATCCAGCCCTTCGGGCAGGTCATCCTGATACAGCTTGATCTTCATAGGGCTCCAATAGCGCAGCGGGCCAATAATTAATAGAGTGGCTTTATGCAGGCTTGGGCGCAAAAGCTGAGGAAGGATGGCGGGCCCGGCGTCCTGCTGTCGCTGCTGCTGCATCTGCTGCTGCTTCTGGCCACCCTTTGGTACGTGCATCACAGACCGGTACTGACAGAGACTCAGCTGCATGCCCTGCCCGTCGAACTGGTGCTGGGCGGCACCATGGGTCAGCAGGCCTCGACCGCGCCGGCCACCCGGGTGCAGGTGGCCCGGCCCCATCCCGAAAGCGCGCCGGTGCCGGAAGGCATCAGCCCCAAGGGCACCAAGCAGCCGGAAGATGAGCTCTCGGCCAAGCTGCGCGCGCTGGCGCAGTTGAAGACACCGGATGCGCCCCTGCCCAATGCCGACAACAGTTCGGCGCCCGGCGGCGCCGGCAGCGGCGAGGGTGAAGGCAATTATGCGCTCAAGGATTTCATCCGTGCACAGATCTTGCGGCGCTGGCTGCCCGATCTTTCCATACCGGGAGCGCGCAACCTGCCGGTGCTGGTGCGTTTGCGCCTGCTCAAGAGCGGGGTGATCGACACGGTTTATGTGGTGGATCAGGACCGTTTCCGCACCGACAAGGCGTTCCGCGACATGGCGCTGTCGGCGCGCGACGCGGCCCTGCTGGCTTCGCCGATCCAGTGGCCCGGCGGGCTGACCGAGAAAAGCCAGACCCTGACGATCACGCTCGATCCGAAGGCGGTGCTTCGTTAGGGTAAATCGCGCGCGATGCGAAAGCCGGTAAGGGTCGAATAATCATAATCCTGATCGGCGCCGTCCTCGGCCGCGGCCACCCGGGCGGCGCTGCGCACAAAGATCGGAATATTGTTCCAGGCGCCGCCCCGGATCGCGTGGCGGATGCAGAAACTGTCGGTCCAGGCGCGGCCATCGGCGGGCGCGCCTACATAACTGGGATGCCAGCAATCGGCCGTCCATTCCCAGGCATTGCCCAGCATACCCGACAGCCCAAATCCATTGACCGGAAAGGCATCGACCGGTCCCAGCAGGCGATCGTCCCATTTGCTGCCGCAGCCGTTGCAGTTGGCATGACCGCCGCCGACATCATTGCCCCACCAGCGCGTGGTGGTGGTGCCGGCGCGGGCGGCATATTCCCATTCCGCCTCGCTGGGCAGGCGGTAGGGATCGCGGCTGCCGATCTCGGGATGGGCGGCGCGCGCCTTGCCGTTGATCCAGGCGATGTAGGCTTCGGCGTCTTTCCAGTCCAGACAGACCGCCGGCCAGCGCGGCGGCTCGACATCGGTGGGCGTGGCGGCGAGGCCCCGGCCCAACTGGCGCCAGCCCAGGCCGAGCAGCGGATTGCAGGGTTGGGGCTGATAGCCCGTGGCATTGAGGAAGGCCAGAAACTCCGCGCTGGTAACGGGGTATTTGGCGAGCGCGAAGGCCCTGATCGTCACCACATGCTGTGGTCCCTCGGAATCGAAACGGCCTGGCTCATGCGCCGGACTGCCCATCAGGAATTTGCCGGCCGGAATGGCCACCATCTGCGGGCATTGCGGACATTCGGAGAATTCGCGGTCGGGCTTGGCCTGGCCGCCGACAAGGACAACAGTGGCGGCCAGCACGATGATGAAACGCAGCTTCATGGGCGCGCATCAAAGCAGGAACGGGGCGTCCGCGAAACCGTTTCGACCTGAAGGAAAGGACAGGTTCATGATCCGCAAGCTGGCGTCGGGCGAATATCGCCTTTATTCCCGCAAGAAGAACCCCAAGACCGGCAAGCGCCGGAATCTGGGTACCTTCAAATCACGCAAGGCCGCCGAAAAGCACGAACGTGCGGTGCAGTATTTCAAGCATCATTAGCGGGCACTAGCCGCGTTCCCGCCTTTGCCGTATCAGGGCGGGATGAACATTCTGGTCGCCTGCGATTCCTTCAAGGACGCCCTGCCCGCCGATGAGGTCTGCGCGGCCATCGCGCGCGGGCTGAAGCAAAGCCATCCCGATGCCGCCGTCATCGAGATGCCCCTGTCGGATGGCGGCGAAGGTCTTTTGGATGTGCTGGGCCTGGCGCTGAACCTGACCTGGATCGACAGACAGGTGACCGATCCCCTGGGCCGGCCGGTGACCGGACGCTATGGCCTGTCCGCCGACGGCAGGACCGCGGTGGTGGAAATGGCCCGGGCCTCCGGCCTGCAGCTGCTGACCCAGGAGGAGCGCGATCCGCGCAAGACCTCGACCTTCGGCACCGGCGCGCTTCTGGCCGACGCCAAATCCCGGGGGGCGGTCCATGCCCTGCTCGCCATTGGCGGCAGCGCCACCAATGACGCCGGTATCGGCGCGGCCGCGGCGCTGGGCTGGCGCTTTCTGGATGCGGCCGGACGGGATGTGCCGCCCGATGGCGGTCATATGAAGGACATCGCCCGGCTGATCGCCGCGCCCCCGCCGTTCCAAAAGATCGAGGTGCTGTGCGACGTCACCAATCCGCTTTACGGACCCACTGGCGCGGCCTGGATCTATGGCCGGCAGAAGGGCGGCACCGATCCGGTGCTGGCCGAGCTGGATGCCGGGCTGAAGCATGTCGCCGATGTGGTGAAGGCCGCGTTGGGCCGTGATGTGGCGGACATGCCGGGCGCGGGCGCCGCCGGCGGCCTGGGTTATGGCGCGGTCGCCTTCCTGGGCGCGGAGCTTCGCCGCGGCATCGAGGTCGTGTTGGACATGACCGGCTTTGACGCGGCGGCGGCCAAGGCCGATCTGATCATCACCGGCGAAGGCCATCTCGACGGCCAGAGCGCGCAGGGAAAATTGATCCAGGGCCTGTGCGGCCGGGCGCGCCAGACGCCGGTGATCGCGCTGTGCGGCAAGCTTTCCGCCACGCCGGAGCAGATCAAGGCCATTGGCCTGAAGGCGGCTTATTCCATCAACAGGGAAGAACGCCCGCTGGCCGAGATGCTGGCGAATACCGCCATCAATCTGGAAAAAACGGCTGCCGGCCTTTCCCTTTAAAGGGCGAGCAGCGCGCTGTCTTCAAGGCCGGGCGTGTGGAAAGCCTGATCGACCGCCATGTCCAGCACCATGGGATGATGGTCGCTGGGGCCCTTGTCCAGCACTTCCGAGGCCGAACAGACCAGCCCGCGGGCGATGCAGCGGTCGAGCCTGAGCGCGATGATGTTGCCGGCGCGGTGGGTGCGCTGGCGCGGGCCGATGTCGGAAAAGCCCTGAAAGCCCACCGGCCCGACCGCATTGAAGTCGCCGATGATGGCGGACGGTCCCTGCATCTGCTCCATGATGTGGCGCAGCTGAAAGCGGTTGAGGAACTGGCCATGGCTCAGATGCACATTGGCGATGGTGATGCCGTGAAAGGCGATGATCTGCGCCAGCCGCGGCGGCACGCGGCCCGGCAGGATCGAATAGGGCAGCCGCATCTCGGTCGAGGGTGGAAAGGGATGCGGGCTCCAGGCGGCCAAGCCATAGATGCGCGCCTGCATGGGATGGCGGAAGAAATGCCCGCCCACCAAAGACGGCAATTCGGTGATGTCTTCGGTGCATTCCTGCAGCAGGAGCAGATCGGGCTGCTGGCTTTTCACCAGCTTGCACACATCCATCACGCCCGCGCCCACCCGGCGCAGCAAATTCCAGCTGACGACGCGCAGGCGGCCTTCGGCGTGGCTGGGAAAACTGAGGACCATGGTGTCTAAACTGGCAAGGAAGGAAGCGGTTTCCGGCAAATCAGATATAACTCCATCAGTATAAGAAGAATCCGGGCCCCTCGTCCATGTTCCCCTTGTCCACTTTCTGGTCCTCGCCAACCATGGCGACGGCGCTGGCCGTGCTGGATATTGTGCTGGCCATCATCGTCACCGTCGACGTGCTGCTGAAGAAAAGCGACGTGCGCGGCGCCCTGGGCTGGATCGGCGCGGTGTGGTTCGCGCCCATTCTGGGTTCGCTGCTCTATTACCTGTTCGGCATCAACCGGGTGACGCGGCGCGCGCTCAAGCTTGGCCGGCTGCACGAAAAACAGGCCAGCCAGCCCGCCGCCGTGACGCCGAAAAGCGCGGCGCATATCGCGTTGCTTTCAGAGGTCAGCGAACGGGTAACGCGGAACCCGCTCACCGGGGGCAACGCCTTCAAGGTCCTTGAGGGCGGCGATGAAGCCTATCCCGCGATGCTGGCGGCGATCCGGGCGGCGAAACATTGCATCGCCATGAGCTCTTACATTTTCCGCAACGATGCGGCCGGCCAGGAATTCGCCGATGCCCTGATCTATGCCGCGCGGCGCGGCGTTCGGGTGCGCGTTCTGCTGGACAGTGTGGGCGTGGGCTATATCCATGCGGAAATCATCACCCGTATGCAGCGGGGCGGTGTGAAGGCGGCGCGCTTCCTGCACACCTGGCTGCCCTGGCGCATGCCCTTCCTCAACATGCGCAATCACCGCAAGATCCTGGTGGCGGATGGCGCGCTCGCCTTCATGGGGGGGATCAATGTGGGGGTGGAAAATTCCGCCCGCCTGGCGGGCCCCCGTCAGATCCGCGACGTGCATTTCCGTATCGAGGGACCGGTGGTGCGGGTGATCATGGATGCCTTTGCCCGTGACTGGACCTTCACCACCAATGAGGTGCTTGATGAAGACTGCTGGTGGCCGGAGCTGGCATCCGCAGGCCAAGCCTGCGCGCGCGGGCTCCGGTCCGGGCCCGACGCCGACATCTACCGGCTGGAGCTGATCCTGGGCGCGGCGCTCAGCCTGGCAAAGACTCATGTGCGCATCATCACACCCTATTTCCTGCCCGATGCGCGGCTGCAGTTCGCCATCCAGCAAGCGGGCCTGCGCGGCGTGAAAGTCGAGATCGTGCTGCCCCGGGAAAGCAACCAGCCGGTCATGCAATGGGCGATGCGGGGCAATCTGCGTTTTTTCCGCCATATCCGCGCCAATATCATCACCACCCCGCCGCCCTTCGACCATACCAAGCTCTGCACCGTCGATGGGGAATGGTCGCTGATCGGCAGCTCCAACTGGGATGCGAGAAGCTTCCGGCTGAATTTTGAATTCGACCTGGAAGTGACGGACTCGGGCCTGACCGCTGAACTGGACGCGCTGATCGATGCCCGTATCGCCACTGGCAGCATCCTCACACCGGATATGCTGGCGGCCGAGCCCCTGTGGATGCGGCTGCGCAACGCCGCGGCGCGGCTGCTGATGCCCTATCTCTGAAGCCTGATCGCAAAGGCCCAGATCGCCAGGCCACTGAGCGCAAGACCTGCGCCCACCAGCCCGGTTGAAGCCAGGCCCAGCCCATGGGCAATGGCGATGCCGCCCAGGAATGGGCCCAGCGCATTGGCGACGTTGAAGGCGGAATGATTCAGCGCCGCGGCCAGGGTCTGGGCTTTGCCTGCCACATCCATCAACCGGGTCTGCAGCACCGGCCCCAGCGCCCCACCCAAGCCGACGGCAAAGACCGCCAAGCTGATGGTCCAGAAATTGCCGACCGCGAATGTGTAAAGCGCCAGCGTCGCGGCGAACCACGCCAGCAGCCAGCCCGCTGTCGCCATCAGCCGGCCATGGGCGAAGCCCGGCACGATCATCAGCCCCGCCATCATGCCGGCGCCAAATACGGTAAAGACCAGCGGCACCAGGCCCTCGCGCAGATGGGTCACCGACAGAAGCGTGTTGGCGAGATAGGTATAGACGGTGAACAGCCCGCCAAAGCCGATGGCGCCGATGGCGAGCGTCAGCAGCACGTCGCGGTTCTTCAGCGCGCCCAATTCGGTCATCGGGCTTGCGTCCTTGGGCGGCGGCTGATGTGGGGCGAACAATGCCACCAGTGTCGCCGTCAGCAAGGACAGCACCGCCACAATTCCGAAACCCCAGCGCCAGCCGATCGCCTGTCCCAGCCATTCGGCACATGGCACGCCAATGATGGTGGCCACGGTCAGTCCCATCAATACGCGCGCCGCGGCCTGGGCGCGCTGATCCTCGCTGACCAGCGAAGCGGCGACCAGCATGGCCACGCCGAAATAGGCGCCATGCGGCAGGCCGCTAATGAAACGCAGCAGCAGCATCCAGTGATAGGATGGCGCCAGCCCGGTCAGTCCGTTGGCCAGGGCGAAGACGATCATCAGCCCGATCAGAAGATCGCGCCGGGCGATCTTCGCCGCCAGCACCGCGATCAGCGGCGCGCCCAGCACCACGCCCAGCGCATAGGCGCTGATGACATGACCGGCGGTTGGCGCGCTGATGTCCAGATCGTGGGCGAAATAGGGCAGAAGGCTCATGGTGGCGAATTCGGTGGTGCCGATGGCGAAGCCACCGACCGCCAAAGCAAAATGCACAAGACCGGGATGACGCGCCAAAAGACTGCTCTTTGCCGAAAGGGGCCGTCTACGCGACCGCGATCATCACGCCAATGCGGCTAAAACGCCCCATAGCGCGCCATCGCCGCGGCAAAGGCCACCACCAGCGCCAGAAATCCCACTTGCGCATGTACGAAGCGGCGCAGGCGCGCCACCTCGCCATCCGCCGGCTGAAAGCTCGCATCCAGCCGTGCCGCCCGGCGCCATTTCAGCAGCGCCAGAGTAGGCGGAACCGAGAGAAGGCCGATACAGACGAAGCTCGCCATCTTGGCCCAGAACCAGGGATTGGAGAGATAGAAATCCGCGCCCTTGGCGCCCCAGATCACCCGCGACACCCCGATCACCACGACCAGCCCGGCGGCGGCGCCATAGCCGGCATCCGCATTGGTGATCCGGCGCAGATTGTCCGGGGTGATGCCGGGCCTGAGCAGCGCGAATTCAAAAGCCAGCAGCACGATCAGGGTGACGATCGCCAGATGATGCAGGATGGCCAGGATCAGGTCGGTCAGCATGGGGGAAAAGCCAAACATCAAAGCGCTGCCGGCACAAGCTTTCCCTGGCCCGTGGACATGCTAGTTTCGCCCCGCTTCGGGCCGGGGTCATAAAATGTTCAAACGGGTTCTTCTGGGATGCTGCGTGATGGCGCTCGCCGGACCGGCCTGGGCTGAACCCGTATCCAGCGCGGTGACCGATCCGGATGCCCGCGCCGCCGCCCTGGTCAAGCAGATGACGCATGACGAGCGCAATCTGCTGCTGCACGGTTTCTTCTCCCGCCCCAACGCCATCAACAAGCTGCCGCAGATCGGCGCGCCCTATGCCGCCGGCTATACCCCCGGCATCGCGCGGCTGGGCATTCCGCAGCTGGCGGAATCCGATGCCAGCCTCGGCGTCGCCTGGATCGATGGCAAGCGGGCCCGGAACGCCACCGCGCTTCCTTCCAGCATGGCGCTGGCGTCCAGCTGGGACCTGCAGATCGCCTATAACGGCAGCGCCGCCATCGCCCAGGACGCGCGCGCCAGCGGGTTGAATGTGCTTCTGGCCGGCGGCGTCAACCTGACACGCGAGCCGCGCAACGGCCGCAATTTCGAATATCTGGGCGAGGACCCGCTCCTGGCCGGGACGCTGGCGGGCGAGACCATCCGCGCCATCCAGGACCAGCATGTGATGTCCACGGTCAAGCATTATGCGCTGAACGCCCAGGAGACCCAGCAAAGCGCCATCGGCGTGAACATCTCCGAAGCCGCGGCGCGGGAAAGCGATCTCCTGGCCTTCGAGATCGCCATCGACCGCGGCAATCCAGGCGCGGTGATGTGCTCCTACAATCACTTCAACGGGCCTTTCGCCTGCGGCAGCGATTTTCTGCTCAACAAGGTGCTGAAGCAGGACTGGCACTATCCGGGTTTTGTGATGTCGGACTGGGGCGCCAATCATGCCACCAGCGATGCGCTGATGGGCCTGGACCGGGAATCGGGCGAGGAATTCGACAGCCAGATCTTCTTCGGCGCGCCACTGGCGGCGCTGGACGGCAAGGACCCGGCCTATACCGCGCGCGTCACCGACATGAACCAGCGCATCCTGCGCTCGATGATCGCCAATCATCTGTTCGACGATCCACCCCGGATCGGCACGCCCGATGTCGCCCGCGGCGAAGCGGCCGCCCGCGCCGAGGAGGCCAGCGGCGCGGTGCTGCTCAAGAACAATGGCATCCTGCCGTTGCTTCGAACCGCCAAGCGCATTGCCGTGATCGGCGGCTATGCCAACATCGGGGTGATGTCGGGCGGCGGCTCTTCGCAAGTCGCGCCGCAGAGCGGGCCGGCGCTGGCCATTCCCACCACCTATGCCGCCGATGAATGGCAGGCGATCTTCCTGATGCCGGGCTCACCGGTAAAAGCGATCGCCACGCGCGCGCCCGCGGCCCATGTCACTTTCGACAATGGCGCCTATCCGGCTTTCGCGGCGGCGCGCGCCAAGGACGCCGATGTCGTCATCGTCTTCGCCACCCAATGGACCAGCGAAGGCATGGATGTGCCTGACCTCAATCTGCCCAATGGCCAGGACGCGCTGATCGCGGCGGTGACGGCGGCCAATCCCCACACCATTGTGGTGCTGGAGACCGGCGGCCCCGTGCTGATGCCCTGGCTGGACAAGACCGCGGCGGTACTGGAAGCCTGGTATCCCGGCATCAAGGGGGCCGACGCCATCGCCGACATCCTGTTCGGTGATGTCAATCCATCGGGCCGCTTGCCCATCACCTTTCCCGCTTCGCTGGATCAGCTGCCGCGTCCCACCCTGGATGCGCTCTTCAACTTCGACGGCCATACCACCGTGAATTACGACATCGAAGGCTCGGATGTCGGCTATCGCTGGTACGCCCGCAAGGGGCTGACGCCGCTGTTTCCCTTTGGCTTCGGCCTCTCCTACACCAGCTTCCGCTACGACAATCTGGAGCTGCGCAGCGAGAATAACAGTCTGATGGCCAGCTTCACCGTCACCAATACCGGCAGCCGGCAGGGCCGCGATATTCCGCAGCTCTATGTCACGGCGCGCGGCGGCAACAAGGGCCAACGGCTGGCGGGATGGGCGATCGTGGACCTGGCGCCTGGCGCCAGCACGCGCGTATCGGTGGAGGCCGATCCGCGGGTGCTGTCGGACTGGTCCGTCCCGCGGCAGCGCTGGTCGATGCCGGCGGGGCGCTATGACGTGACGGTCAACAGTTCGGCGGCCAATGTGGCCCTCAGCGGCTCGACCGGCCTGGAAGCCCGCCTGTTGCCGCCATAAGGATGAAGTTGCTTAAGCATTCGGCGCCGTGCATCCGGCAGTTGGAGCGGAGAGAACGGCACTTGTGTGACAGTGGCGTTGCACGGGTTCAACCCGACCGCGCCGCCGCTTGACACCCGATTTGCGGATGCACATGCCAGCGCGGGGTGGCATGATGGCCCCATGACCCAGGTCATCGGTTCCCCACAACAAGCCGGCATAAAACCCCTGCGCCTGAAGGTTCATGCCGCGCTGCTGGGCGACCGTCTGGTAGCCGACCGTTCCAGCAATCCCGACATGATCTCCAGCGCACCCTTCTGCTTCCGCAAGGGTGATGGCTATGCGGTTGTCTTCCGCTATGGCGCGCTGGTTCTGGTCGGCCTGGCGCCGGACATGGAACAGGCGGTGCTGGCGCAATATGCCCAAGGCAGCGCGCCGATCGAGGAAGAGCGCGTGGAACTTGTGATCGCGCCAGATCAGGAGGAAGGCCAGACCGCCGACGGCCGGCTACAGATCAAGGCCCTCACGCCGGCCCATGTACTCGTGCTGGCCGACATCCTGGCCAAGAGCATCGCACTGGCCCGTTACGAGCGCGAGATCGCGACGGTATTCGACACGATCGAACCGGCCGCGACGCGGCTGGCCGTCAGCGGCCGCATTCCGAGCGCCCGCAAAGCCTTGCTGCAGCTGATCGGTTCCGCGCTTCTGGCCCAGCATCGCGTCTCCGGCCGCATCGCATTCGCGGAAAAACCCGACGCCCTGTGGGACCATCCCGAACTGGAGCGCTTCTACGCCCGGCTGGAAGATGAATATGAGATCATCGAACGGGGAACCCTATTGCACGGCAAGGTGGGCGTGGTGGCCTCGGCCGCCCAGACCTTTACCGACATGATGGATACGGCCCGCTCGACGCGGCTGGAAATCCTGATCGTGGTCCTGATCCTGGCGGAACTGATCATCGCCGCGGTGACGCTGACCAAGCCTTGATGGCGTCAGCGGACGGCGGCGGGGAACAGCAATGCGAGCAGCAGCCATAGAATCGGAACCGCCAGGCCGCCAAAGAACACCAGCCGCTGCCAGGGATGGCGGAGGATGATCTCGCCGCCGCGAGCCTTTTTGGCCGGATAATCGTGAACAGTGGCGCGCATGGATTTCTCCTGCCCAAGAAAACGCGTTTTGGACGCGAGATATCCGCAAAAACGTTAAAGTCGCAGCGGCAGGTCGGGAACCGGTTCCTCGCCGCTGTAACAGCGTGTGCGGTCGATGGCGTTTCCGGAACCAAAACGTATGCCGTCCTGGGTGGCGATTGCCAGCATCTCGGCAGTGTCGATGTCGTGCAGGAAAGCGAAAGCCCGCTGATCCGCCGCGCGCCGCGCCAATTTTTGCACCGCCGCCGCCATGTCGCCGCCATCGTAATTCTTCAGCGAGGCGCCCAATCCGGCAGCGCCCAGCCGGATGTCCAATTCCGGCAGGGCGCGCAGGGACTGGAATTCCACCGTGACGCGCACATTCGGAATTGCCAGCATCGCCACGATTTCCGCCAGCCGGCCCAGCGGGGTGCCGGGAGGCACCCGCTCCACCCGCAAGAGCAGCGGGGATGTCGGCACGGTCTGCAGCGCCTTCAGCGCGCCGATGTAATGAATGCGAGAATGAAAGCCCGACAGGGTTTCGTAGCTGACGCCCACACCCACGGCGCAGACCTTCTGGGCCGCATGTACCCGATGGGCATATTCCGCGGTGGCGTTCAGCATCGCGATCTCGGTATCCACCATCTGGGTTTCCACCGCGCCCGACAGCGCCCGCCGGATACTGACCCGGGCGCGTTCGGCGCCGGACCAGGCCGAGCAGTATAGCGACGCGCTCTTGCGGTTCTTGATATCCCAGATCGGGAAGAAGCCGGGCGTGATGCCGGCTTTGGCAGCCAGCTGGTGCGCCTGACGAATCCATCCCGACGGCTGCCACAGGGCGCCTGCCTGCCCCATGCCCTGGGTTTGCGCGCGCCAGCCGGGATCGACAGACTTGGGCGTCACGATGATCTCGCCGCCCCGCCGCTCCAGAATCTCGGTGATCCGTGCGGCATCGCCAAGCTTGCCGCTCAGAAGAGCGGCGGAAACCGGCCCCACCAGGCTGCGCACGGCGATGTCGTCAATATCGGCGCCGAATAGAAGCTCGCAGACCTTTCGCGCCACCGAGGCGCAGGCCAGTCCCGCCTCCTCCAGCGAAAGATTGTGGAATGTCACGACATAGGACAATTCGTCCACCAGCAGGAAATGATCGCGGGGGCCCTGGGCCTGATGCAGCGTCTTCTCGAACAGCTTGTGCACCAGGCTGGAGAGCCGCTCCCAACGGTCGCCCAGCTTGGTCTTGATCGGATCGAGATGCAGCACATGCAGCTTGGCGGCGGAAACCTCGCCGGCGGCCGGGCCCACATCGCTGTCGACCCATTCCAGATCTGAATCGGTGCTCATGCTCCTCCAAGCCCGGAATCTGCGCTCGGGCCGGGGCGATCCTAGCAAAACCGGGCGGGCCGCACAGAGCGTTTCAGCGCTTATCTGGCGGCCGTCTGCACCAGACCGCCATCGGCGGCTTCGGCGGGAAGGTCCACGGCAATGGGAGTTCCCGGCTTGATGCCGCCCGCCAGGCTCACAATATCGCCGTCGGTCGAGGCGACCGAGACCTTGATGTAATGCAGGCGGGAATCACGGCCCACCACGGCGACAAACTGGTCATTGCCGCGGGTGATCAGCGCGCCCACCGGCACCTGGGTGGCGCTGCTGACGGGCACATGCAGGGTCATGTAGGCGAAGCTGCCACCCAGCAGGAACTTGTCCCTGTTGTCCAGCACCACCTCCACCAGCATGGTGCGGGTGCGCGGATCGAGCTGGCCGGAGACGCGGGTGATTCTGGCGGTGATGGAGCGCCCGGTATTGGCGGCATCCACGATCTGGGCCTCATCGCCTTCATGAACGAAAGGCGCCACGTCCTGCTGCACATAGGCATCGATTCGCAGCTTGGTATCGTCAGATACGGTAACCACCGGCTGGGCCGCGGTCTGGCTGGTGGTGGCGTTCTGCACCAGCGCGCCGGGATCGGCAAAGCGCGCCGTCACCTGTCCGTCGAACGGTGCGATCAGCCGCTCATAGGATTTCAGGGTGGCGTCCTGGTCCAGCGTCGCCTTGGCGATGCGGGCGTCGGCATCGGCCTGATCGGCCTGCTGGGCGGCGATGGCGTTCTGGCGCAGGAGCTGATCATAGCGTTGGGCAATATGCTGCTTGTTGATCAGATCGGCCTTGGCGCTGTTGTACTGGGCGTCGGTTTCCTGGGATTCGATGGTGGCCAGAAGCTGGCCGGCCTTCACATGATCGCCCTTGTCGACCAGCACCTTGGACAGATAGCCGCTGACCTTGGCGTAGAGGGTCGCCTGGCTGTAGGGCGTCACGCTGGCCAATACCGTCACCTTCTGCAGGCCCGCCGCCGTACTGGCCTTGACCACCCGTACGACCGGCCCCTTCGACGTCGCGTCCGCCAGGTCATTGCGCTGCGACGACAACGCCATGTGCCGCCACCCGATCACCACCGCCGCGATGATGGCGGCCATGACAAGGACCAGGATCGCTGCGCGGCGGAACCCTCCGCTGACAGTTTCGGTCATGGGGTCGAACTCCCTGAGGCATGGGCGCCCGAGCCTTGCGTCTCTTCCTCGAAGCGCTTGTCGAGAGTGTAAAGCGACGGCGGCTTTTGGCGCAGAAGAATATAGGCGATGGGCACCAGGAACAGGGTGGCGATGGTGGCCAGCAGCAGGCCCCCGATCACGGCGCGGCCCAGAGGCGCATTCTGTTCACCCGCCTCGCCCAGCCCCAGCGCCATGGGGATCATGCCCAGGATCATCGCCATGGCGGTCATCAGAATGGGGCGCAGGCGCGTGCGCCCGGCTTCGATCACGGCCTCCAGCGCCGAAAGATTCTGGCGGACCCGGATCTCGTTGGCGAAGCTCACCACCAGGATCGAGTTGGAGACGGAAATGCCCACCGACATGATCGCGCCCATCAGCGATTCCACATTGATGGTGGTGCCGGTGAGCGCCAGCATCCAGAGAATGCCCATCAGCGCGCCGGGCACCGCCATCATGATGATCAATGGATCGACCCAGGACTGGAACAGCACCACCAGCAGCGCATAGACCAGGATGACCGCCAGGATCAGGCCTTCGCCCAGATCGGTGAAGGCGGTATTCATCACTTCATTCTGGCCGCGGATGGTGATGGCCGTGGTTGCGGGCAAGGAGGGTTTCAGCTTGGCGATCGCCTTGGACAGGTCGGCCGCCACGCCGCCCAGGTCGCGGCCATCGACATTGGCGTCCACGTCGATCACCCGCTGCACGGTATAATGATTGATGGATTCCATGTCGGTATAGGGCGCGACTTCGGCGATGTCGGACAGCCGCAAGGTGGGCGCGCCGGGCGCGGTGGAAAGCGCGGTCGCATTGCCGGCGCCCGCCATCGGCATGTTCATCAGCTCCGATACGGTGGAAACCTGCGGCAGCGGCATCTGCACGGCAACGAAATAGTTCACGCCATTGACGGGACTGAGCCAGAAGGACGGCGAGGCGCCGGCGCTGGACGCCAGGCTGGTCAGCATGTTGTTGGCCACGTCACGCTGGTTGAGGCCGACCTCTGCCGCCCGCTGGCGGTCGACATTTATCCTCAGCCCCGGATAGGCCATCACCTGCTGGACATGGGCGTCCACCACGCCCGGTATCTTCTCCATCGACGCCAGCAGCTGGCGGCCGATGTCATAGGACTTGTTGATGTCGGCGCCGTTGATCTGCACGTCCAGCGGCGCGGCCAGGCCGAAATTCAGCACTTGACTGACGATGTCCGCGGTCTGGAAGTAGAAGGTCCCGCCGGGGAACGCCTTGGGCAGCTGGCGGCGCATCTCGCGCATGTAATCGCCGGAAGGCTTGTGACCCTCGCTGAGCTGGATCAGGATTTCCGCATCCATGCCGCTGACATTGTCGGTCGGAACCAGCGCCAGATTGTAATAGATCGGAACGCCGATCATGTCGTTGATGGTATGAAGCTCCGCCGCCGGGATGATCTGGCGGATATGCCGCTCCACATCCAGCACCTGGCGCTCGGTCTCCTCGATGCGGGTGCCAGGCGCCGCGCGGTAATGCAGCTTGATGATGCCGACATCGGCGGTGGGGAAGAAATCGGTGCCGATCACGGTGAAAATGCCCGCCGTCATCAGCAAAAGCAGGCCGACACAGATCAGCACGAATTTGCGCTGCTCCAACACGAGCGCCAGGACGCGGCCATAGGCATTGCGCAGGCGGATGAAGCCGCGCTCGAAGATGCCGAACAGGCCCTTGCCCTCGCCTTCCTGATGAACATGGTCGGTCAGGATGAAACGGGAGAAAGCCGGGACCACGGTGAAGGACAGGATGTAGGACGCCACCATCGCCAGGACCACGGTGATGGCCAGCGGAATGAACAGGAAGCGCGCCGGGCCTTCCAGCAACACCACCGGAAAGAAGACGATGCAGATGGCGAGCGTCGCCACGGTCAGGGGCTGGATCACCTCGGCCGAACCTTCCAGGATCGCCAGGGTCAGGCCCTTGCCCAGGGTCTGGTTGCGGTGAATATTCTCGATCGTGACGGTGGCATTGTCGACCAGAAGGCCGATCGCCAGCGCCAGGCCGCCCAGGGTCATCAGGTTGATGCTCTGGCCCGTCAGCAGCAGCCCGATGAGCCCTGCCGCGATCGAAAGCGGGATGGACAGCGACACGACCACGGTGCTGCGCCAATCACCCAGGAACAAGAGGATCATCAGCGACACAAGGATGGATGAGATCACCGCCTCGCGGATCACGTTGGTGACGGCGGCGCGCACGAAGATCGATTGGTCGAAATCCAGCTTGAGCTCCATGCCCTTGGGCGCGGCCGCCTGGATCTGGGGCAGCATGTCCCGGGTGGCATCCACCACGGCCAGGGTAGAGGCATCGGCATGCTTGAGAATGGCAAGATAGGTGGCGCGCTTGCCATCCACATGCACAATATTGTTCTGGACGGCGTAAGAATCCCTCACAACGCCGACATCGCTCAGAAGCACCGGCACACCGTTCACCACCCCTATGGGGATGTTCTTGAACTCATCCACCGCTTCCGGGCTGGAATTGAGCGACACATTATATTCATGGCCGCCGATACGGGCTGTACCCGCCGGCACGATGACATTGGAGTTCTGCAGCGCAGTGAGCACCGACCCGGCCGACAGGCCCTTGGCGCTGAGCTTGGCCGGATCGACATAGATCATGATCTGGCGGGTCTTGCCGCCAAAGGGCGCCGGCGAGGACAGGCCGGGAATGGTAAACAGTTTGATGCGGATGAAATTCAGGGCGTAGTCGGCAAGCTGCTGCTCGGGCAACGTCTTGCTGGAAATGGTCATCTGCACCACCGGCACATTGGCGGCGTTGTACTGGATGACGGTGGGCGGCGACATGCCGGGGGGCACATTGTGGATCACCGTCGAATTGACGGCGTTGACCTGGGCGATCGAGGCGCCCACATCGCTGCCTGGCTGGAAATAGACCTTCAGGATGCCGACGCCGGGGATGGCTTGGGATTCGATGCGGCTGATGCCATTGACGGTGGTGGAATAGGCGCGCTCGCTGATCAGGTTGACGCGCCGTTCCATGTCGGTGGCCGACAGGCCCGGATAGGACCACACCACCAGCACGACGGGAATGTCGATGACCGGAAAAATATCCACGATCATCCGGGTGACGGACAGAACACCCAGAAGCGCGATCAGGAGCGCCGCGATGGCCGCCGTGTAAGGGCGACGCAGGGCAAGACGGACAAAAGACAGCAAGGCGGTAGTCCCGCGAAACCGCGCCTGTTTTAAGGCAGGGAACAAAGACCTGCCAATTGGACAAAAACGCTGTGCTGCCGTGCGTCCATGTCCATGTTGGCGAAAAGGTTTTATTTGCCTGAGCAAATATTCGTCTTTGGGAAGATCCATCGGTTCCGGCGAAGCCGTGCCATCCCGCGAAAGCCGATGGCGGCGCCGGAAAGGGAACAAATGTTATGAAATGGAAGACCGGTCGGTCCATAGACCGTTGAAAGCGCTGGCTGCCCTATGGCGCGCGTCGGTCCGCGTCCCGCTACGCAACCGGATCTGGAAGCGACACGTAAATCAGCACGGCGATGATCGTCATATAAAAGCGAAAAGCGCTTTGCTCGCCGTTCCAAGCCGCCGACTGCCACATGCCAAACCACTCGCCACCGATGGCCAGAAAGCCCACCTGCCAGGTGACGAAGCCCAGGGTCAGTCCGGCAACGCTCCATTTTCTGGCACGGCTGAACATGGGCGCGGGCGCCGTGATCGCCCGCAGCAATGCAAATGCGCCAACCCAGCAAAGAACAGCGGTCGCCGCTTCTGCCACGATGATCAGCCAATAACAAAGCGCCTGAAGCGCGGGATCGGTTATGGCGCGCCCGTGGATCGCGGAATCCCTGAAAATGGTGTCCATGGCGAGCACATGGGTGACGAAAAGCCGATTCGTCTGATAGTCCGCCAGATTGTTGAAGGCCACGAGGGAGGCCGTCAGCGCGACCGCGGCGACCAGAAGCCCTTTTGAAAAGCGCAGTGCGTGAATCACGGATCGGCCCCTCGCTCTCGCCCTTATCTTTTTGGTGCTGGACCAAAGTCAATCTCGACATGGGTTGTCGGATGGCTTTGCTCGCCCCGCCGCGCCGGCAGGCGGATGATCAGGCGATTGAAAGCCTGGTCGACCGTCCAGCCGGAGCCGGGCTGATCCGGTTTGCGCTTTGGCAGGCTCTGACCATTGACTCGCACCGCGGATGCGGCGGTGGTGCCATAGACCAGGAGATGACTTGTCTCGGGCAGCTTTTCGAGTATCCAGCTGCGCATATCGCCATTGGCCTGTGCGGTGACCGTGGCCGTGTCACCCTGCCCGTTCCGGAAAGACGACTTCTCATTCCTGTCTGACGGTGTCACAACCAGGGCATCGACACGGCCGCCGGTCATGCTGTCGCCGAACAGCAGCTTGGGGCTCAGCTGCACGGCGACAGCCGCGCCTGATCTCAGATAGACCGGGATCGTATCCAGCGGCGCATCGATCTTGCGCGTGACCGGCCCGGCGACTATCCCGCCATCCCACAAATTCGTCCATATGCCCGGCGGAAACGAAATGGTCCTCGCGACACCTTCGCTGACAACCGGCGCCACCAGCAGATCAGGACCGAACATATACTGATCCGGAACGCCCATCAGCTGCGATGCATCGGGGAAAGCCACCGGCATCGACCGCATGATGGGAAGACCGGTTTCACTTGCGATCGCGGCAGCATTATAGATGTAATTCAGCAGATTTTCCCGGACCCAGGCGAGGAACTTGTAATTCCGGACCGCGGCATCGCCATAATACCACGGCTCGCGCGGCGCGATGCCATGCGGACGCATCAACGGGCTGAAACAGCCGAATTGCACCCAGCGCATGTAGACGGCCGGCTGCGGAAAGCCGAAATAGCCGCCAATGTCGCTGCCCCATGTCGAGTAACCGCAGGCGCACAAATTCAGCGCGCCGGTCAGGACATGCCTTAGTCCCTCAAAATTGGACGGGTGATCGCCGGCGAACTGGCCCAGCCATTTCTGGGTGCCGGGCGCGGCGGCGCGGGCATAGAGGATGAAATCGTTGCCGCGGCGCTCGCGGAATACCTCACTGACCGTCCGCTGATAGTCATAGGCATAGAAATTGTGCATCTCGCTTCCGGACTGTCCATCGTGAAAAGTGGCATTGTCCGGAACCCAATCGCCAAAATCCACCATGCTTCCGGCCACGCCCAGGGCAAACTCCTTGGCCAGCGCCCGCCGACACAATTCCATGGCATTCGGATTGGTGAAATCCACATAGCCGAGGGTGTCGGTCTGCTTTTGCGTGGCGCATCGCAACACTGCAAGCGCGTCGCGCTGCAATTGCGGCATTAGGGCTTGTTGCCGCGCCGGTCCGATCTCGGGCCGGAAATATCCCAGCACGCGAATGCCACGCGGCGCCATGAACCGGTGCAACTCCTCCGACTGTGCCGAGGGTCCCTCGGCATAAATCGCGGAATGGGGGATATCCAATTCCGCGAACCGCCTGGTGACGTCCTGCTCTTCGGCTACGGCCGCGCCGGTCTCTCCCATCGTCCAGGCCAGCGCATCCTCCAGCCGGCCTCCTGCCCAGGCCCCGCCCCCGCGCCCCATCCAGGGCTCAAAAGCCCATTTGGGCGGCAGTGGAGGTCTTCCGGTCAACGCCGTGTAAGACGCCAGATTTTCCGCCGGCGCGCCGATCCAGACATAATAGTCGAAAACCGGACCATGCTGGGTGAGACGGTATTGGGAGGGATTGGCTTTGCCGATGTCCGCCCGCAGCCGGTAGGAAGAATTGCTGAACACCAGATACGGTCTGGAGCTGTGGAATATGGGAAGCGGCTTGTAGGTGGCGTTCGCCAGCCCCTTGCCGTTTCCGATCGTGTCGTCGGTTCCCCACAGGGTCAGCACATGGCCGTTCCGATTGAAGCGGTCATACTGTTCACCGAACCCATAGACGATCTCGTCCGGCGCGAGAGCGTTCTTGAAGTCCGTCGCCATGATCTCGCCACGCGCATCGAACCGGAAGGCAAGATCCTCGCCCCGGATCTGCAATACCTGCCTGCCCGCCCCGTCGTGGAACGAGACGGAAAAAGGCGCTTTGGTCACGACGATCTTCCCTTGTGGGGTATCAATCGTGCAGGCGTCCGGTGATTGGCTTGCCTTGATGGGCAACAGCGCATCCGGCCGCCAATAGCCTTCGTTTTTTCCGCAGATCCTGATGCCGCCGGAAACCGGCAGACAGAGCCGCAAGTCCAGCTGGCGCCGGCCGGCCGCGCACCGCATCACAAGCGCGGCGTCCTGAACTTCGATATCCGCCTTGACGATCGACGCCCATTCTTCGGTCAAGATGTTGCCGGGCGAGCCGTCGGCATACCACCATCTTGAAACCGTATCGAGCTGACTGAGATAGTCATCGAGGATCTTGCCGGCCTGTTGCGGATCGCTCTTCTGAAGCGCCGCATTCACCCGCTGGCGGACGAAGCTGAGCGTCAAGTCATTCGGCAACAGTCCCCATCCCGTGCGCAGCGGCGTGTAGCCTTCCAGAACCAGCAGGTCCATCCAGCGCTGAACAAGATAAAGTCTTTCCGCCAGGTTGCCGCGATCGGTAGGGGTCGTCAGCGACGATTGCAGCCGCCAGATTTTTCGGATTGTTTCAGCATCGGGATAGGCCGGCCCCGCCGGCGTCTGCCAGCGAAACATGCCGGACGGCAACTGGCACAGGCTGGACTGGGAGCCCGCCACGGGAGCATCTTGTGCAAAATGGGTTTCAATCAACAGATCAACCGGCATGGCCTCGTTCAGATCCAGCGCCACCGGACTGCTGAATTCCCCGCCGCGCCAGCGTGTGCGCATGGGCAGAATGCCGAAACTGGTGTTCGGACGCCCTCCTAGAATCTGCCATGGTATTTGAAAAAGAACGCGCCAGTCATCTGCGCTGCTTGCGATATCGGTGACGAAGCCATCGACCTGGGTCACATGCATGGCATCCGGCGCGTCGGCGGCCTCATCCGCGGATGCATTCACATCGGTAAACAGCATCCGCTTGCAGGCAAACGCCTTTCCCCGTGGCGTTGCCGCGAATTGATAATAGGAAGGAACAGATCGGTCTGGCTGGATCAGGACATCCACTTCATCCGGATAGGGCGGCCAGCTGGAGGCGGCGCCGCTGGGCAGCCCGCGCAACGAATGCCAATTCGCCTTTGTCCACAAATCCGGGTCCAGATTCGCGTAAGGGAAGGTCATGTCATTTTCGGCGCAGCGAAAAGCGATGAAGAGCGCATCCTGGCTATATGCGATCCGGCATTCGGTGGGCGTGGCCGGGCGGCCATCCCTGCCGGCCCGGTAAAACCTGTCCAGCACAAGGCTGCGGTCGCGATCCGCCAGAAGCGTGTTCAGCGAAGGCGGGGTTTTCCAAGACGACCGCAAAACGCCGGAATTGGTTCCCCAAATCAGCCGCGCTGCATCTGAAACAGTGTTCTGATCGAGACTGGCCGCGCCCGCTTTCCGTCCCGCCATGATGCTTCCAAAACCGAAAGCGGAGGTTTTAAGAAACGTGCGTCTCAGCATTGCGGGTTCCCGTTCGGACGAAGGCAGGCAAAGCCGGCACCCCTATGCCGGCCATTGCCCTTGCCGCCTGCCTCAAATCCACGTCAAGCGGTCGGTGCGACGATCAGTATCGCGCGCGAAAACCGATCGTGAAATAGCGGCCAACAGTATCAACCCCGCTATAGCCGGCGCCTGTTCCGTTCAGACCATTGGCGGACGAACCGGGCACGGCAAAGTTGGACGGCTCGATGGGAGGCGCCAGATTGAACAGATTCTGCACATTCAGATAGACCTCCATGTCATTGCCATCGGTCGTGAAGGTCTTGCCGACCGTCAGATCGACATAGTTGCGCGCCTCGCCCGTCTCCCGCGCATAAAACAGGGTGCCAGGCGAACTGGACCGGTCATAGGCCGAATAGAAACGGTCCGCGACATCAAACCTCCACTCGCCCAGGCTGTAGGATATGAAGGTGGTCACGCGCCCCTTCGCCTCGGGTATGGTCTGGATCGGCGCCCCGGGGAATGTCGCGGTCTTGTTGTAAGGCTGCAGAGTGAAGAAGGACCGGAAATCCACATTGCCCGGCAGATTTTCGACCACATCATCCAGGTCGAAATTGTAATCCGCCTCCATGTCGAAGCCTCCGGTGGAGGCCCGCGCCGCATTCAACGTCTCGGAAAGAACCAGTGTCGGGAAATTGGCCTGGGTGGTGTTGCTGAACGGCAGCGGCCGCACAAACAGCGAGCATAGGGGCGATGTCCCGTTGGATGATTCACAGGCTTGCGCAACGCCGCCAGTCGTGCCGCTGATGGTGCTGATCGCGTTCTGCAGCGTGATCTGGTAATAGTCGACCGACAGCTGCAGCTTCGGGATGAAGCTTGGCGTCACGACCACGCCGGCGGTGTAGGTACGCGCCACTTCCGGCACCAGATTGGGATTGCCCTGGCTCTGGGTGATGACCTGCTGGGACTGGTTGCCGGTGTGCGGATCGGTGAAGCCCGTCTTGCCCAGATTGACCGGCGCATAAAGGTCAAAGAGCGTGGGCGCGCGGATGTCGACCGAGGTTGTGCCGCGCAAATGCACATCGTCATTGACGTGATAGTCCAATCCGATCTTCCAGGTCTGGACGGCGCCGGAGATGCTGTAATCCGTGTAGCGGCCGGCCAGGTTGAGATCCAGGCTCTGCACCAGCGGCAGATCCTTCAGCAGGGGAGCGTCCACCTCGCCCGCGAACTCCCAGACGGAATCCGAAACCGTGGAGCGGCCCAGCGTGATGCCATGCATGGTTTGCGGCATGTTGGCCGGACAAAGCCGCAAGCCCGTGCAATCGACCGTGCCAGGCAGCGCGTTGGAGGCGACCTTGAAGCTGAGCCGGCGATACTCGCCGCTGAGCGCGGCCTTCACCGGTCCCGCCGGCAAGTCGAAGACAGGGCCCGATATGCTGCCGCTGAGGTCTTCCTGCCGCTGGGTGGTGATGGCCTGTTCGTCCGCCAGGATGTAGTTGTATTGCGTTTGCGTGGCGGCTGTGGGGCCGAAGCGGTTCAGCGGCACGCAGCCGGGATACAGACTCGCATATGCGGTCAGCGATACTTCGCAGACGATCTGGCCATTGGCCGGATTTACGACCGCGTCATTGGCGGCAGCGATTTTCGCATTGGATTCATCGTCGGGGCTGTTGAAGTCCAGCCTGTCTTCCGAATGGGAATAGTAAAGATCCCAGTCGAATTTATCGAACAGCGTGCCATCAAAGCCCGCGGCAACGCTCAGATTGCGGTTGGTATTGTACTGCCGGTACGCATTGTAATAGGGGAACTGGAAATATTGCGTATCCGTGAACACGCCCGATGGATTGGCGAGCGCGGCTTGCGTCGCCGGGCTCAGGAACGCATTCGTCGTGAATATCTGGTTGGGAACGGTGCTGGCGCTCTGGATGTAGTTGTTGACGTGATAGGCGTTTGAACTGCCCTGGGCGCCCAGAACCTGCACATAGGCCGATATGGTATCGGTGATATCGTAACTGAACCGGCTGAACGCCTGGTATGTCACGGCCCCATACTGAAGATCGGATGCCTGGTTGTAGGTGCCGTCTCCCCCCGACGTGATGGTCGATGATGGCGTGGAAGCCCCCAGGACAAAGGGGCCCAGAACGCCATTGGAGACGAATTGCTGGCCATTCGCGGCGCAGCCCGCGCAAGAGACTTTTCCGCCAAAGGCAAAATTGTTGTAGGTGCCGAATTCGACATTCTGAACCGGCTGGGCGGCCGTGCCGGCGCCCACGCCAACCCAGCGCGTGGGCGTGCCCCAGGGCCGCGTGCTCAGCAGAATGGGATCGAGGTGGTAATAGCGCAGCGAGCCTTCCCAATGCCCTCGGCCTCCAAACAGGCTGGTGCCCGCGGCCATGCTGATCTGCTGTTCCGCGCCATCGCCATAGCCGGAAAGCCCGGCATTGCCCTCGACCTTGAGGCCCTCGAATTTCTTGTCGAGAACGAAATTGACCACGCCGGTGACGGCATCCGAACCGTAAACAGCCGAGGCGCCGCCGGTCACCACATCGACGCGCTGCATCAGCGTCTGCGGCAGCGTATCGATGTCGATCGTGCCATTTGCGTTGGAGGGTGCCTGGCGGTGGCCATCCAGCAGGACAAGCGTGCGCTGGGCGCCAAAGTTACGCAGATTGAGGACATTGCCGACGATGCCGTTCGAGGAGTTGACCGGGTCGGACGGCGTGGATGAGCCGGCAAACACCGGCAGCTTGTTCAGCGCGTTGGGAATGTCGATCGGCGTGGTTTTCAGGAGCTGGTCGGTGGAAACCGCGGTGATCGGCGTGGGAGAATTCGAGATATCGGAAATGACCCGCGAGCCGGTGACCACGACGCTTTCGACGGGCATGGAGCCGGCATTCGCCGGAGCTTGATTCGCGGCCGCTGCGGTATCATTGGCGGCCGCTTGGACGTTTTTTGGTTTGACGACTATTCCCCCGGAATTCGTTTCCGAAACAACCAGATCCGTGCCGGTCAGCAACTGCCCCATGGCGGTGTTGACCGTATAGACGCCATGCAGGCCCGTGGTCGATCTTCCCGCGGTCAGCCTGTCGGCAAACATGATCTGTTTGCCCGAGGTCTTGGCGACATCCTGCAGCGCAAGGGAAAGCGGTTCCGCCGGAATATCGAATGCATAGGTGCCAGCTTGCGCGAGCGCCGGATGCGACAGCGCCGCGGACAAAATGCCGGCGATGCCGGTGGTACGGAGAAGAATGCTCCGTGCGCTGAAAAATGTTCCGTTCATTGATCCCCCCGGGTTTATTCTTTGCGCGCCAGGCGCGCTTGGAAGATAAATACGAGGCAGAAACGGTTACCCCTATGAGAAAAGGCGCCCGGTCATCATGACTTCTTCTTTAGCGTAATCCTTCCAGGTTCATCGGTGGCGACACTGAGCGGCAGGGTCTGCGTGACCATGTCGAGAAAGCCCGATACATCTCCCACATTGAATACGCCCGATACCCGCTCGTTTCCGACCTGCGGGTCCGCGATCACGATCGGGGTTGTGCTGTAGCGGTTTATCCGCGCCACCACTTCGGTCAGGGGCTCGTTGGAGAAGATCAGCTGGCCCGAGACCCAGGAGGTTATCTGCTGGACATTCGCGGTCTTGATGACCGGCGCTTTGTTGCTTGCGGCAACGAGTTCCTGGCCGGCGCGAAGCTCAACCTGGGGATTCCTGGGGGCCGCCTGACGCGGGACCGGGACGGCATCGCCATCGCCCGTGGCATCGAGCACGACGACATGACCTTCGATCAGCGTGACCGCGACATTGGGCTGCGTCAGATCGATGTTGAAGGCCGTGCCCGTCGCCACGACTTTCTGGTCCCTGGCAACGACGGAAAAGGGCCGCTCGACATCATGCGCAACGTCGAAACGCGCCTGCCCCTTGAGCAGATGCAGCTCCCGCGCATGCTTGGTATAGCGCACGGTCACGTCGCTGTCGGAATCCAGGGAAATGCGCGAACCATCTTCCAGGCGAACTACCCGTCGCTCGCCGAAACCCGTTGAATAATCCGCCGGACGGTTGAACCAGCCATAGCCTTCAAGGCCCGCGGTCATGAACAGGACCACAGCGGCGGCGGCGAAGGCGGGACGCCGCCATTTCAAGGGGGCCCGGCGCTGCGCCATCGCCCGTTTCACGGCCGTCAATGCGGCGGTTCTCGCCCCCACCATTTCCGGCTCTTTTGCCTGGGTGCCGACGAAATCCCACAGGGCCAGGGTCTGACCCCAAACATGCGCATTCGCCGGATCTTTCAGCCAATCCTCGAACTCGGGCGTGCTGGTCAGATCCGACTCATGCAGATGCGTATGCCAAGCGACAGCCTCGGCAATGCGCCGGGCATGATCATCGGGCTCCGCCTGTTTGATCATCGCGGCGTCTGTCCAAACCGGGCAAGCAGAAGATTCATCGCGACCATGACATCTTTCTCGACCGTGGAAAGACCCATGCCCAGCAATTCGGCGATGTCCTTCTGCTTCATCCCTTCCAGGCGATAGAGAACAAACACGTTTCTAGTCCGTTCTCCGAGTTCGTTGAGACACTTCAGGACTTCCAGCAGGCTCTCTCGTCCGAGTAATACGCGTTCCGGCTCGCGATCCTCCGCGATTTCCTGCGCAATCCGTTCGATAAGTGTCGGATCGAAGGACGCGAAAGGCAGGATCTTCTTGTAACCGGCCTCTTTTTTGCGATCCCGGAGCAAGTTGACGGCGATCCGGAAAATATATCCGGCGACACGCCCGTTCGGATCAAAACTGTCCGAGCGGGCCAGCCGCTCAAAGGTCTGCTGGGTCAGATCCTCGGCATCGCTTCTGTTTCCGACGCGCCGCAGGAAAAACGCCATCAGCGGCGCGCGGAAGCGCGCGTCCAGTTCCTCGAACAATTCTCTCTGATGTCTCGCGCCGCCGACGGCCATTCCGCGCCCCCTGTAGACAGTATACTGTGGTTTGCAGAGACCGGGATTTTGTTTTTTCCGCTCGGTCATAGGGGTTTGGTCCCCAACCTCGTATTGTGGCGTGGAGGCAGACGATATGGACGTACTGCAGAATGGTCAGCCTACGCCCCATGCGCCTTTGAATTTCGACGATCTGTTCACAGCCATCGGCGCGGAGCTTTTTTTTGCGGAGATCTGGGAAAAGCAGCCCGCCATACTGAAACTCCGGAAAGACAATTTCGCGCGGATTTGCGATCTTACAGGCCCGCTCGAAATCGGGCGCCTTGCAGGCCTGGCGCGCGACGGCGCACAGGCCTGGCTGTCAAACGATTATGTCGAGCACAGCGTTTTTCCCGTCGATCCCGCCACGGCGTCCCAATATTTCGATATAGGCGCGACACTCTACTTCCTGAACATTCCAATTCCCGCTTTGACAGACACGATGGCGGATGCTCTTGGCGTGCCCCGGGACCGTTTGATCGCAAGCCTGTTTTTGACGCCGGCCGGCGGCGGGGCCGCGCCCCACTTCGACAAGAACGAGAATTTCACGATCCAGCTAACAGGGCAGAAATCCTGGACGGTTGCCGATGAGCCGACAATCTCAAATCCGCATAAGGGATATTTCTTCGATCAGGCGATTCCGCCAGCCTTGAAGCTGTTGGGCATGGACAAGGCGCGCCGGCCACCAGGGAGGTCATACACGCTCACGCCCGGCACGATGCTCTATGTTCCCCGCGGCACCGCTCACAGCACGCAGGCGGAAGAACAGAGCTGGTCCCTGAATATTTCCTACACAGGACTGATGTGGGCGGATGTGCTCATCGACGCTCTGTATCAGTATCTGCTCACCAGACCCGTCTGGCGCCGCTCGGCGATCGGCCTTGCAGAGTCGTCAAATCCGGCCGCCCGGAACCAGAACATTGCGCCTGCGCTCATCGCCGATCTCAGCCAGGCTCTGGCGACGGGGGATCTTCTGGAAATCCTGGCAACGCATCTCGAAGACGCAAAGAGCTGAGATCATGCGCTTTTTGATGCGGATTGAGCTGCCAACGCAACAGGAAAAGCCGGCCATCGGCAGTCCTGGCTTCGAGGACCAGCTTACACGCGTCTATCTGGCGGCGGGGGCCCGGTCCGCATATTCCAATTGCGTCGATGGCCGCAGAACCGATGTTATTGTCATCGAGGTCGAGGACATTCGCGAGCTGACACCCAGGGCAAAGCTCATTTTTGAATTTCTGAACGTGCGCCCGACAATCCTACCGGAAACCGGAAACGCGGACCATTTCGGCTTTTAGCAAGGCATCGGTCGAGCCAGGTCCGGGCGCCGGGAAGTGATCAGGTGTGCCGAATGTTCTTCGAGCGATCCGCAAAACCGTCACAGAAAAAGGCCCGCGCGCTGCCGCTCGCGGGCCTCTGTCAGGCAGTGGAAAATCAATCCAGCCGCAGGCGAACGCCCAGGGTGTAATACCGTCCGATGGCATCGTCGCCTGGGACAAAGCCCCCGAACAGGCCGGGCACGCCGGACGAGCCGCCATTGTTGCCATAGGGCGTGGGCTGCTTGTTGAACAGATTTTCCACCGTCAGATAATAGGACATCTCCCCCAGATTGTAGGTGATCGTCGCGTTGGTATAGGCGGCCGACGGCAGGTAAGCGGGCGAATAGACCTGCGTGCGGTCGGAATTCCAGCGCGTGCGGCCGTGATATTTCTCCAGGATATCGAGGGTGAAATCATCCAGCGCATATCTGAGGAACAGCGAGTTCTTGAACCCGGGAGAACCGGCGATATTGGCCGAATTCAGCACCGGCGCGCCGGGGAACTGAACTGTCTTCAACATCGGCTGGTAGCTCGACAGCAGGCGGGCCGAGAAATGGCCCGGTCCGATATCGGCCTGATAGTTCATTTCGATATCCCAGCCCTCGGTATTGATGGACTGGACGTTCAGGCCCTGGCTGATGAAGGCCGTGACGAAATTCGCCGGGCTGCGGTCGCTGAACGGAAGCGGACGTATGATGAGGGCGCAGTAGGGCGAGGTGCCGTTGCTGGCTTCGCACAGATTCTGGACCGTCGTGCTCTGACCCTGGATCGTGGTGATCGCATTGCCGATCTTGGTCTTGAAATAGTCGACCGAGACGCTGAAATTGTCGAGCCAGTCCGGCCGATACACCACGCCCGCCGTCAGCGTATTGGACTTTTCGGGTTGCAGGTTGGGGTTTGAGTTGGTGATGAACGGCGCCTGGCCGACAATGCCGGTATGGTTGTCCGTCACGCCCGCCGGATTGATCAGCTGCGGCGCGAACAGATCGTTCAGATTCGGGGCCCGGATATCGAGAGAGCGCGTGCCGCGGAGACTGACCTGATCATCGACATGCCATTCCAGGCCGACCTTCCAGGTCTGAACATCGCCATTGGTGTTGTAAGAGGTGTAGCGGCCGGCCGTGTTCAGATCGAGGCTCTGAACGAATGGAAGCCCCTTGAGCAGCGGCACGTCCAGTTCCAGCGCGCCTTCGGTCACCGACTGGTTGACGGTCGCGGGATTTTCATTGGCAACCACATTGGAAATATAGAGAAGCGTGGTCCCTTGGACGCAGTTGAACCGCAGTCCGGTGCAATCCAGCTTCGACGTCGGCTGGGCATTGCTCTTCAGGCTGAAGTCGGTCGAGCGATATTCGCCACTGATCGCGATATTGACCGGGCCGGCCCAGTCATCAAAGGGCGAGCCGCTGATACTGCCGCCGACATCGTTCAAGGTCGTGATCGCGTGATACTTGGTGGTGACCAAGATATAGTTCAGCGCCTGCTGGCTTTCCGAAGTGGGACCGAACAGGTTCAGCGGAACACAGCCCGGATAAAGACCCGGATTGGTGAGGGTGACGTTGCACACCACCTGACCGTTCGCCGGATTGGTCACCGCATCCAACGCCGCATAGGCTCTGCCAAGATCGATATTGGCGTTGTTGCGGGTGTACTGCATGTTCGAGTTGTAGACATAGGACAGGTCCCATTTGTACTTGTCGAACAGGGTGCCATTGATGCCGCTGTTGATGAGATAGGCCGTCGTCCAGGTGTCCGGCTGCAGCGGCGGCGCCTGGGTCATCATCTTGCTGAAGTTGAACTTGGTGATGCCGGCGCCGGTCATTGCCGCTTGCTGCGACGGCGACAGGAAGGCATTGGTGGCGCTCAGGGTTATATTGCGGAATTCGTTGGTCTGATGGTTGTTTTCGTTCTGGTCGAGCGTGCTGGAGGCGGAGACATAGGCTTGGATGCCGTTGCCGAAATCATAATCGAACCGTCCATAGGCCTGCCCTTCCACCGTCCTGGCGACAAGGGATGCCTGATAGTAATAGCCGCCATCGCCGCCACTTTCGATGCCGGTCACCACGGGCGTGCCGTGCTGATACGGCGTGAGCTGCCCGTTGGTGGCGAAGTTCATGTCGGCAAGCGGATTGCCGGCATTGCCGGCCTTGGTGATGTAACCGCCGAAGCTGGTGCTGTTGAGCCGCGTGTCATAAACGATATGGTCGGGGCTTGCGGTCGTGCCGGCGCCCTGCAGGGTTATGACGCGCTGAGCCCAGGGACGCTGCAACTTGTCATTCCAGGCGATGCCGGCATTGTTGTAATATTCGAAGCTTCCTTCGATATGGCCGCGGCCGCCCATCACATCCATGCCGCCGGCGATACCCGTCTTGGCGATCTTGCCGTCGCCATATTCCGAGATGCCGCCCTGCGCATAGGCCTTGACGCCATTGAAATTCTTGTCGGTAATGAAATTGACAACGCCGGAAATGGCGTCCGAGCCATACACGGCCGAAACGCCGCCCGTAACGACATCGACGCGCTGCAGCAGCATTTCCGGAATGATGTCGGCATTGATCTGTCCCGTCGGCGCGGTGGGCGCGATGCGGCGGCCATCATACAGAACCAGGGTCCGGGTAATGCCGATGTTGCGCAGATTGAACTGATGGGCGGCGTTGTTCTGCGAGCTGTTGCCGGGATTAGACTGGGGACTGAGACCGCCATCGAAAACAGGCAATTCCTGCAGGGCGTCAAAGACGGTGGCCGGGGCGGTGGCAGTGATAGTGTCGGTCGAAAGGACCGTGACGGGGGTCGGGCTGTCATTGCCGTTGGTGATGACGCGCGAGCCCGTGACGACGACTTGTTCGGCGGCCTCCGCGCCGGCTTGCGCATAAGCGGCCGATCCGGCGGCGCCTGCCATGGCGATGGCGGAAACGCCGATCTTCAGAAACTTGCGATACATATAGATTCCCCTCTGACCTCCAAGGCCGTGATGCTGGCGCATCCGGCTGGATCGTTTTTGCAACTTCGGACGATTCAGACGGCCGCCTTCGCGGCTGCGAAAGCAGCCACGTACCCGACACCGCCATTGCAGACGTGCCCCCTGATCTTTTTGTCCTTGGTTGGGAGACGGGCGCGGTGGAAAAAACCCAGACGGAATTTTTCCCGAAATGTAATATTTTATGGCGGCGCGCCGCTCAGTCGATATTCAGCCGCACGCCAAGGGTGAAATAGCGGCCCAAGATATCGGCGCCCGGTCCCACCGGGTAATTCAGCCCAGGGTTGCCGGTGAAACCGCTGGTCTGATAAAGGCCGCCCTGGGCATTGAAAAGATTGTCGATGCTGAGAAAAGCCACGGCGGGGACCTCGAAACCGGAAAGACTGTAGGAGAGCTCGACGTCGGTCTGGAAATAAGCCCGCACGTCCGGGATGGCATAGACCAAGGTCGGGTTGGAGCTTTGGCGAAAGCTGGACTGATACCGTTCCAGCAGAGCGACTGCATATGGCCCCAGTCCATAATTCACGATGATGGTGATGCGGTCGCTGGGCGCCTGCGCGGCGCCGGCCGTATTGAGAACGACTGCGCCCGGCATGGACTGTGTCTTGAGCATGGGTTGATGCGTCCAGTACAGGTGCGCCCCCAGCGTGTTCCCCGGCGCCCCGTCCAGGTCGGCAAGGTCGGCCGTATAATCCAGCTCGGCATCGATGCCCTCGGCCTGGACCGACGCCATGTTCAATTTCTGCGACGTCAGCAGGATCGGAAAATTGTCCAGGCTGGTGTCCGAGACCGGGTGGGGTCGCACGATATATTGACAGAAGGACGACGTGCCCCCGGATGCATTGCAGGCGTTCTCGATATCCGGCGACGTGCCGGTCACCATGCCGATCGCATGACTGATCGCGATGCGATAGTAATCGAGCGATGCCGAAAAATGGCGCAGCCAGCCGGGCTGATAGATCAGGCCCAATATGGTGTTATGCGATACCTCCGGCACGAGTTTCGGATTGCCCTGGGCCTCCAGATTGACCGAGCCGCCGGAACTGGTGAGCAGGTCCTGATGTCCGACAATGGTGATCTGCGGGCCCTGATAAAGATCGAAAATCGTCGGCGCACGAATGTCATGCGATTGCATCGCCCGCAAATGCAGATCGTCCCGCGCCTGCCAGTCAAGACCCAACTTCCAGGACTGCGCATCGCCCGATGTGCTGTAGTCGGTGTATCGGAAGGCCCCGTTCAGGGCCATCGCACGGACCAGCGGCAATGCCCTGAGCAGCGGCACATTCACTTCCAGATTGGCCTCGCGGACGGAATTGGCGCCATTCGCCACTCCGGCAATATCCTTGGTCCATTTCAAGGTGCCGGGCGCGAAATTGCCCCGCAATCCGGTGGGATCGAAGGTGTTGTCCGCGACATTGGTGGTCTCATGGAGGCCCTGGGGGCGATATTCGACGCCGATCGCCGCGCTGACCGGACCAGACCATCCCTGGAACACGTCACCGCTGATATCGGCGGCGAAATCGTCCATGCTGTTTTCAGCCGTCCACCAGGTGGTGCCGACGACATAATTGCGGGCGGCTTGCGACGGCGCGCCGTCGCCAAACACATCAATCGGAATACAATCTCCATAGGTCTGCGGCATGGTCAGCGCCGGGCGGCACACGACCGTGCCCGCCGCCACGCCCAGCGCATTGCCCGCCGGCGCCGCGACAGCATCCACCGCCGCATAGAAGCGCTCGCTGTTCACATTGTTGAGCGAGGTCTGCCGGGTGCGTCCCTCGCCGTGGGTGAAATAGAGTTCCCAATTGTAGCGATCCGCCACAAGGCCCGTCAGCCCCATGGTCAATACGATGGACCGTGTCTGTGTGACGAAGGTGATGCGGTTGCCGAAGTCCTCGTCATAGCGGTTGAGATTGAAGCTGGGCGTGCCCGTGGCGGTCAGCGCCGCCTGATAGTCCGGCCGCAGGAAGGCGTTGCCGCTATAGATGGTGATGGCGTTCGAACCGGTCGTCTGCACCAGGTTCTGGCTGCGCAGATTGCTGCGCGTCTGGGCATAGACGCCCTGGATATAAAAACGCGTATCGCCGTCCAGATCATAATCGCCGCGCGCGAAGGTCTGGAATGTCAGCAGGGACGGGCTGAGATCCTCGTTGCGCAACCAGCCGCCATCGCCGCCGACGCCGATATTGGTCGTCGCCGTTGGCGTGCCCGGGTTGAATGCCGCCAGGGCGCCGTCCGGCAGGAACTGCCGCCCCGCCAGGGGACCATCGGTGATCAGCCCGCCGAACGCGGTATTGCTGATATAGGCGTTGCTGGCCAGCGTGAAGGGACTTGCCGCCGTGCCGCTGCCGACGATCTGGGTGGAGAGATTGCCATAAGGCCGGCTGGCCTGGCTGTTGACCTTGTTCCGGTTGTAGATCTCGGCGCTGATTTCCAAATGTCCGCGGCCGCCCGGCAGCATGGTCCCAGCGGCCAGCCCGGCGCGATAGGAAGGCGCGTCGCCGTAACTGGAAATGCCGCCCTGGACCAGGCCCTTCACGCCATCGAACTTGTGGTCGAGAATGAAATTCACCACCCCGGTCACGGCATCGGAGCCATAGACCGCAGATGCCCCGCCGGCGACGATATCCACCCGCTGCATCAGCAGCTGCGGCACCGTGTTGACATCGAAGGTGCCGTCGAACCAGGTCGCTGGCACGCGATGACCGTCTTCCAGCACCAAGGTGCGTATGGGCCCCAGCCCCCGCAAGTCCATGAAATTTCCCGGCGGGCGCGAGCCCTTGCCATTGGCGCCGCCAGCGGTACTGACACTGGTTTGCGCGGGCGCGAAGATGGGAAGCTTGTTGAGCGCATTGGGCATGTTGGACGCCGACATCCCCTGCAGAAGGTCCGCCGTAACGGTGGTGACGGGCGGCGAGACGAAATCGTCGGCATGCAGGATGCGCGATCCGGTCACCACAATGGCTTCCGTGTCCGCACTGACCGAGGGCGCATCCTTATGCCGGACATGCGCGATCAGAATGGCGCCCTGCCCGTTGCGCAGCGCGAACATGCCGGTGTTCTCTAGCATTTCATCCAGCGCGCGGTCCGCGGGCCGGTTGCGCACGGCATGACTGACGGGCCCGGCCACGTCATCGGCATTGTAGATCAGCTGGGTACCGGTCTGGGCGATATAGGCGTCCAGCGCCAGTTTAAGGCTTTGCGCCGGAATGCTGATCAGGATCGGCATTTCGCCTGCATGGGATGGCGCGGCGGACATGCCGAACCACGCCGCCAATAGCAAGGCTTTCCGAACCCCGAAACGCTGCAAAAACCTCCCCCAGCGCTATTTATCTTCAGCGCCATTTTCCCCGGTTGTCAGCGCTGCTTGTTGTCCTTGCGTTCCAGGACCATTCCTTTCTTAACGCGACACCACGATCTTGTCGCCCTGGTTTTTCACCGAAAGGCCGAAGCCCTGCTGCAGCAGCTGCACGAAGGCTTCCACATTGTCCGCCTTGAAACTGCCACCGATACGAATCTTGCGTGCATTGCCTTCGACCAGCATATGCTTGGCGTTATAGCGATTGAATGCCTCGGCCACGTCCGCCAGCGGCAGCTGGTCGAAGGTCAGCATGCCATTGCGCCAGCCGAGATCCTTGACGATTTCGCTTTGCGGCTTGGCAAAGACCAGGGCCTCCATGCCCTGGGCGATGACCACATGCCCGCCATCCGCTTCGACAGGCGCCGGGCCGGCCGCGCCGGGCTCGGTCTCCACCCGCACCCGCCCCTCATAAACCAGGACACGGACGGTATCGCCATTGAGGAACACCGAGAATTTGGTGCCCAGATCGGTAATGCGCCGGTTTGCGGCACGGACGACGAAGGGATGCGCGGCATCGTGCGCCACTTCAAAAAACGCCTCGCCGGCGTCCAGCGTGACGATACGCTCGCGGCCGCCGATATCGGTATGCAGGCGCGTGCCGGTGTTCAGGTCCATATGCGTCCCGTCCGCAAGCTGATAGCTGTGCGTCTGGCCGATCGCGGTGCTGTAGCGAGCCATGATATGGGGGCCGCGCTCCGTCAGATAGGTTTTGCCGACAAAGGCAAGAACCAGCAGGGCGGCCGCGATTGCCGGAATGCGAATCCAGGGCAGCGCGCGGCTTTTCGATGACGCCGAGCGCATTGGGCTGCGCAGCGCCGCCAGGCGACCCGCCCGTTCCCAAGCGGCCTGCAGGCGCAGATAGGCGATCTGGTGCCGGCTGGACCGCGCCAGCCATGCGTCCAGCGCCGCCCGCTCCGCATCCGTAAGGCCGCCCTGCTCGCGCGCCAGCCAGAGCGATGCCTGCTCATCGATATCTTCAGCGTGCATCGCGCAGCTTTCTCAGGAAATTGTGGCGACGCGCCTCGGTGGTAACCGCCGACCGACGACCGCCGATTGCCTGGGCCAGCAACCGCATGCCCTTGGCGAGCTGGGTCTGCACGGTTTCGACGGTGATGCCCAGCTGTCCGGCGATCTCTTTCTGGGAAAGCCCGTCCACCCGTTGCATCACCACGATCCTGCGGCAGCGGGGCGGAAGATCGTCAAGCGCGCTCTGCAACAGCCGCAGCTCCTGGCGCGCGGCGGCCTGGCGTTCGGACGACGGCTTGTCGTCGGGCAGGTTCGCCCATTCGAATTCGGCGATGGTCTCCAACGGCACCACATTCTGTTTGCGCAGATGATCGATCATCAGGTTGCGGGCGATCTGGAACAGGAAGGCCTTGACCAGAAGCGGCCGCTCGCGCTGGGCCGATTCGTAGATGCGGGCAAACGTCTCCTGGCTCAGGTCGGCGACCTCTGCCGCGCTGCACCGGTTGCGTTGCAAGAAACCGGTCAGCATGGGCTCCAGGGGCAGGACTTCATGCTTAAACCACTCATCTATCGAACGTAACCCCATACGCCCTCGACATTTTCCCTGACAGGATGTTTTGTCTTCTGTCCCGCCACCCCTTCCAGAGCGGTCGTCATCCTACGCAAGGAGGACGGTTTGGGGCGAAAAAACCCTGACGAAATTGTATCTCCCTCGTCCGCTCATGGCGCCCGCGTCCGCGCCCATTGCAGGATACCGGCGGTCAGGGCTTCGGTGACTGGATTGCGCCCACCGGGTCCCAGGATGACGAATTCCATATCGGGCAATTTGGGCAGGCCACGGGTGGGCGCCATGACGGCCAGTCCCTGCGGCATCAGCCGGACGGAATGGGGCATCAGGCCAAGACCCGCCCGCGCCGCCGCCGTCAACGCGCTGAGGCTGCCGCTGGTGAAGGCGATACGCCAGGCGCGGCGCGCATTCTCCAAGGTGCCGATCGCCCTGGCACGCGTCACACTGGGCGCGGGATAGAGCAGCAACGGTATGGCGGCATCCGTTTCCAGGCGGTAGCCGGGGCGCGCGGTCCAGGCGATGGCCTCGCGCCAGACCGTCTGGCCACGGCCGTCGCCGGATCGCCGTTTGACGAAGATAATGTCCAGCGCGCCGGCATCGAAGGCGCGATAAAGATCCTCACTAAGGCCGGCGGTAACTTCCATGTCGACTTCCGGATGGCGCCGCGCAAAGGCCACCAGAACATCCGGCAGGGCCGACAGCACGAAGTCCTCGGAAGCGCCGAAGCGCAAACGACCGCGCAAAGGCGCGTCCTTGAGGAATTCGTTCAGATGGTCATAGCCCTCCAGCACCCGCCTGGCATGTTCCAGCACCGCCTCGCCTTCCGGCGTGATGCGCAGCCCATGGGTATTGCGTTCCAGCAGCTTGCGGCCGGTCGCCGCCTCCAGTTTTTGCAGATGCTGGCTGATGGTGGATTGGCGCAATTCCAACATCCGGGCCGCGCCACTGAACGAGCCTGCGGCCATGATGGCGTTGAAGCTGCGCAAGAGTTCCGGGCCGGGCTCTGTCATAATAATATATGATAACTGATATCCGTATTATCGCAATTGTGCATATGAGCAAGGCGGCTTAAATGCAGGCGATGCCTAGGATCTCCCATATTTTACGGTCTCTCCCCATCGATCCCTATCTCCTCATGCTGTTGGGCATGGTGGCCTTGGGGCTGCTGCTGCCAGCCACAGGGCATGGGCTTCATCTGGTCAATGACGGCGCCTATCTGGCGGTCGCCGGCCTCTTCTTCCTTTATGGCGCGCGCCTGTCGCCGGCCGCGGTATGGGCGGGGCTTACCCATTGGCGCCTCCAGTCCCTGGTCTTCACCAGCACATTTCTGCTGTTTCCGGTTATCGGCCTGATCGTGGGACATCTCGCCCGCCCTTTCCTGCCGGCGGCGCTGGCGTCGGGCCTGATCTTCGTGGCGCTGCTGCCTTCGACCGTGCAATCGTCCATCGCCTTTACGTCCATCGCGCGCGGCGACGTGCCCGCCGCGCTCTGCAGCGCCTCCTTGTCCAATCTGGTCGGCGTGCTGCTGACGCCTGCCCTCGCAACCCTGGTCTTTCCAGGCAACCATGCTTTTTCCACCGGCGGGATCGCAGACATCGGATTGCAGATCCTGCTGCCTTTCGCGCTGGGGCAAGCGGCGCGCCCGCTCATCGGGCGCTGGCTGGAACGCCACCGTCTCCTCACGACGGCATTTGATCGCGGCTCCATCCTGGTGATCGTCTATTCCGCCTTTAGTGAAGGCACGGCATCCGGCGTGTGGCGGCTGATATCGGCGGAAAATCTGGGCATGGTTCTGGTTCTGGATCTGGCCATGCTGGGCTTGGTGGTCGCCATCACGACGTTCACCAGCCGCTTTCTGGGTTTCTCGACCGAAGAGGAGATCGCCATCGTCTTCTGCGGTTCCAAGAAAAGCATGGCGAGCGGCTTGCCCATTGCCAAGATTCTGTTCCCCGGTCATGTGGCGCTGGTCGTTCTGCCATTGATGATTTTCCACCAGGCACAGCTGTTTGTCTGCGCCATGCTGGCCCGGCGCTACGCCGGACGGGAAAGCCCGTCCATGGACAAATCCCCTTCGTCAATACACGAAAAGTCTCTCTCGGCGGCGTGAGACGCGGTTTCCTCCCGGAGCATATCTGTAGCCGAATTGCATGCGCCGGCTATCTTCAGGCATCGGCTTTTTCCGGCGATTTGACCGGCCCGAGGGCATCACACTCGATAAGCGCGCGCCGGAATTCCGCCACGCGCAGCAGTGTGGCGCGCCAGTCCGCGATACTGCTGAAATTGTCGACATACCAACGCAGGGACAATTGCACCTGGTTGAAGGCGCCCACCGCCATCATCATGCCGCCAAAAGTCAATGTCCCGCTGAAATAGGCCGGCGCCGCCACCAGGATTGGCGTCACGAGCATAAGCCAGCCATAGCCGGCGGTGATCCAGGTCAGATTTGTGAGGCCGAATACCAACCGCCACATCGCCCCCAATACGCGGTTCAGGCGATCCAGGACTTTCCTGCCGGCGACCTCCAGGGCTTTGCCATACACGCGGGACGCAATAAAATAGTCATTGGTGCGCATAAGAGCCGCGCGCAGTTCCGATTCCCGCTGATAGCGCTGCGCATTGCGCGGCACCAGGGAACGGCCAACCCAATAGCTCACCAGCGACGCGGCCAGCGCATAGATAATGGCGGCCCACACCATATAGCCGGAAATTACATACACATGCCCGAGCAGCTTGAAATGGAAGCTGCCCGATACCCGCCACAGCACGGTTATGAAGGTGGCCACTAGGACGGTGGCTTGCATCAGTTCCACACCCAGATCGCCCGACAGTTCGGTGAGATGACGCGCATCCTCGTGCATGCGCTGGTCGGGATTGATGCCGATGGCGCCAGCCCCGGAGAGACGATGGGCGCGATCGGGTTTGAGCCACTCCTGGATCAGATCCTGGGTGAGGCCCTGGCGCAGCCAGAGCTTCATGGTCTCGGATAGAAACCGTTGCAGCACATTCAACACCAGCAAGCTGCCGGCGATGACCGCGAAAACGGTCAGCTGGGTCAGAAAACCATGCATATCCCGGCGCGCCAGCGCATCGTAAAATGGCTGGTTCCAGCGGTTGAGCCGTATCTGGGCATAGGTTGTTGCGGCGACCACCAGAAAAACGGCCCCGCCAATGCCGAACAGCCGATTGCGCAGCCGCGACGCCAGCAGAGCACGGATCATCATGTTCAACTGGGACGGCAGATCGGCTTTGCCGGAAATACGCAACCGGGCTGGCTTGCCTTCAGGCATTGCCGCTTTCTAACACCCTAGGCCGCGAAACGGCATGAAAAATATGGCGTCCGTCCGCGCCGTGGAACTCTAGAGATGCACGGGCACCGAAGGCATGTTGCGCGAAGTACCTGTCGCCCTCCGCGCGAGACCGTTCGGATCAAACCGGCCGAAGCCGGCGGATCGCCGGCAATTGAAGCCAGGGAAACATGAAGACCTTGCGCCGACCGGCAAACAATTTTGGCCGCGTGCTTGAAGAAGGGATCACCGCCAAAACAAATGGCCAAGGTTCACCCAATTCGACACACCGCCTCAATTCACGCCTCAGCTGCGGATAGGTCAGAACACCAACAGGCATATAACGCAGGAAGTATTTCAGCTCGACCTCCACTTTCAACAACGATTGTGGCAGGGAGCGGCAGCGCATCTTTGCCTTGGTTCCATTCCCTTGCAGCGCCGGGAGAAAGAACGCGGCACGCTGGCCGGCCTGACATTTTCGAGAGTACTTCCGCGTTGTTAAGAAAGTGCCTCGTCGAGGGTGCAGCGAAGGTTCCGGAGCGGACTCACCGCATGGTTCCGAACAAAGCCCTACAAAGAACATCATTTCACCACAATCGGCGCGGCGCAACGCAAAAAGGATTACGATTTGTTTGACTTGAAAGTTCCTTTGGAACTTTGCCAGATCGAAAGACCGCATCAGAAAGTTCACGAATCCGCGGCATTCTCGAACTCGCAACGACTGATGAATACTTCAGCCGAAAACACTGATATCCGCGTTTTCTATCTGCGATCACACTTCCAAGAATTCACGCCAGCCCCGCGGTCAGCTTGCGCTTTATATCAAGTCGCGCGCCGGATCGAGGGCCGGAAGAGCGTGAGCGGGTCCATTAGAGTTGCGCCAGCCAGTCGCGCAGCACCTGCCGGCCTTTGATGATGGCCGTCGATGCCAGCTGTGCCGTGTCGGCGCGAAGACCCGTCACCGTGACGCCAGGCGCGGCGGCAATCTCGCAGGCATGGCCGATCAGCCAGCGTTCAAAGCCCGAGCCCTGTGCCTCGGGATGAAACTGGAAGGCAAGACCGTAACGGCCAAGCACATAAGCCTGATTGCGGCAGATATCCGTCGATGCCAGCAGTGTGGCGCCATTCGGCAAATCGAAGGTATCGCCATGCCAATGCAGCACGGGCTGATCCGCCAGCGGGGCCAACAGCCCGCTCACCATGCTCAGGGATTTCCAGCCGATCTCTTTTGCCGGCCCCGGATAGACCCGCGCGCCCAGCGCCCGCGCCATGAGCTGGGCGCCCAAGCAGATCCCCAAGGTCGGCTTTCGCGCCTTCAGCCGGGCGGCAATGTACGCGATTTCGTCCTTCAGCCAGGGATAATGATCGTCTTCATAAACACCCAGAGGGCCGCCCAGCACCACGAGCAAGTCGGGATCGCCAAAACCGGCGACCCCGTCGATGCCCATGTCGGCATAGCGCACGGCATAACCCGCATCTTTCAATGGCGCTTCAAAGCCACCAAGATCCTCGAAAGCCACATGGCGGACGGCCAGAAGCGTTTTGGTCATCGTGCGTCTGGTCATCCGCCATATGCAATTGCTCAGGCAAAATAGCTGTCGTCCAGCAGCATGTCTTCATAAAAAGCGCCGAACTTCATGTCGGGGCTGCGGATGTGGATTTCCAGAACCCACAATAGTGGCGACGGCGTGAAATCCACGGTGTTCATCGGCCCCTCATAGACAGCGGCGTGGGGGAAGTCCGAAATGCGGTGCCCGGACAGGTCGAGATTGAGCTCCCAGCCCATCTTGGCGGCTTCGGCGGTGGCGAAGTCATACAGCACAATGCCGGTCGCCTTTTCCGTTTCCCACTTCTTGCGGACCAAATGAAACAAGGTGCGCGCATCGGCAGCGCATTTGGCATAGGCCGGATTGGAGCCGGTGACAAAAGTGTCGCCGCCATCACCTTCCCATTTCTCGAATACCGGACCGATATCGATCAGGAACAGATCGTCTGTGCCCAGCACGATACCGGGGTCGGACGGCGCACCGAAGGTCTTGGTCGTGTTGGTACCGAAGCGGACATAGACGTCATGCCATCCCTGCACCATGCCGTGGCTGGCCAAAATCTCCTTGGCCATTTCCACCGCGTCTTCCTCGACCATGCCGGGCTTGCAGCGTCCGGCGATCTCATGGATGGCCGCGCGTGTGACGTCGCGCACCGCCAGCATTTTCTCGGTGGTGAAAGCGGCGCCGGTTTTTTCCAGCCCGGCCTGGATGTCGTCAAGTTTTTCGGCAACGGCAGACATCGTCATTTCTCCTTGGTTGATGGCTATTCACACGCGTCGACTTCCAGGCCGTTCAGCGCGGCCGAAAGCAAAATCTGGCAGGACAGACGCTCGCCCTCGCCAGCCTTGAGATGGGTAAGAAGGCGCAGTTCACGCCTGCTTGGCTCAGTCAGCTTTGCCGACCATTCCGGGGCAACTACTACCCGGCAAGTGCCGCAGGCGCCCTTTCCGCCACACACCGCCAAAATTCCCAATTCCGCCCGCTTCAGCGCCACCATCAGGCTTTCGCCTTCATAGGCTTCGACGGCACGGCATTGACCCGCTTCCCACAAGGTAACCGCGATACGCGGTCCGGAAGGGACGGCGTCCGGCGACGGCTCGCCGGACGCCTGCTGGGCCAAGGTTCCCGTCACGGGCTACTCCGCGGCGGCTGCGGTGAAGCGGTCGTGGGCGAGCTGCAGATCCTGACGGACCGTGGCAGAGGCCGACGGCCTGCTCTTGTAGAAGGCCAGTATCCACGCGATCCCCACCGCGAGATAGGCAAGATAGAGATATGGGAAGTACATCACCGGCGCAGGCGGTACGGGATAGACCGAACCCACCGCCGGGATCGCCAGCAGCACCAGCGAGGCAATGCAGCCCCCGACATGGACGGGTTTGAGCTGGCCCAGCGACTTCAGATAGGCCGGGGCCGCGACCGTAATCAGCACATAGGGCACCAAGAAGCCGAAAGCAGCGCAGGTGCCGACATAGTTGAACAGGTCCAATGTCGCGACATGGTTGATCGTGGCCAGGACCGGCACGCCGAACGCCACCAGCGCCATCAGGGTGACGGCGATATGCGGGGTTTCATTGGTGGAATGCGCCGTGGCAGTCGCGGAGTGGAAGATGCCATGACGGCCCATGGCATAGATCACCCGCCCGCCGGCATTAATGCAACTGAGGCAAAGCGCAAAGAAGCTTATCATCGCCCCAAGCGACAGCGGCGCCTGCAAATAGGGCACATGCGCCAGCTGGGCCATCGTGTTAAGGGGCGCGTCCAGCTTGTCCAGGGTGGTCGAATAGCCCCGTGTCGCCATCACCATGACGTAAGTGACGAAGACAAAGAACGCGCCCGACACGACCAAGCTCATGCTGACCGCCTTAGGAATGGATTTTAGCGGGTTTTTGGCTTCGTCACCGAAGGCGGTAGCACATTCAAAGCCGACCAAGCTGAAGATCGCCACGACCACGCCCAGACCCACGCTAGACCAGGGCAGCTTGCCGACATCGAACTGTGCGGCATCGGCCGCTAGGTGATGTTGGCCCAGCACAATGAAGCACAGCACGCCAATCAGCGCCATGGACGCGCCTTCGCAGATCAGCATCATGATCGCCGACAGCTGCACATTCTTCCAGGCGCAGAACCAGGCGGCGGCAACGCAGACCGCGAACAATATATAAGGCGAAGCGTTAATCCCCACCATCGCCAGCAGCTTGCCGGCGAAGATGGTGAAGCCGGTGACGCCCGCCATGGAAATGCCGAGATAGGCCCAGATCAGAGACCAGCCGCCGACTGCGCCCGCGGTCAATCCCAGGCCGCGGCTAATATAAGCATACATGGAGCCCGACATGGTCGAACGCTTGGCAAACTGATTCAGGTTGTAGGCCACGAACAGCAGCATGACCGTGCCCAAGGCATAGGACAGCCAGCTCCAGTCTCCGGTGTTTGAATACATCACGGGAATGATCAGGGCCGCGGTCATGGTAGGCGAGATTAGCGCCACCGCCTGGGCCAGGAGTTCGGTAAAGGAAAGACAATTCGCTTTCAGTTGCGGTGAAGACACGGCGGCGCACTCCTTCGAAAAGGTTGGTCCTCTTGCGCCGTTGGTTCCTTTGGGCCTCCCAGGTCCTCTGTGCAGCAATTGCAGATACGCTATGCTCGCACTGGCCCAGTCAGAACCTCCAGTTCGTAAATGAGAGATGGTCCAGCATGCTTCGCCCCTGGGATTTGAAAATCGTCCTGCGCAAAAGCGCGAAAGCCGCGGTGTTTCTCCAGATCGCGCACGCCATCATCGACGAGATAAAAATGGGCCGGCTGGCGCCGGGCACCGCCCTTCCCGGCAGCCGCGAACTGGCGCAAAGCCTGGGGATCAACCGCAAGACAGTGATTCAGGCCTATGCCGAACTGGAAGCGCAGGGCTGGGTCACGAGCGAGAAGACACGCGGCACGTTTGTCTCGGCACATCTCCCCGAAGTCAGCGGCAAAGAGACGCGGCCAGGCGGAAAAATCCCGGAACGGCCGGACTTTCGCCTTGTCGGTACCGCGCCCAACATCCCGCTGATCCTTCCCGCACGGAATGTTTTGGTGTTCGATGACGGAGCGCCGGATACGCGGCAGATTCCGGTGGATGCGTTGGCGCGCGCCTATCGCAACGCGCTTGGCCAGCGCGTGGGCCGGGGACGGCTGGGTTATGGTGATCCGCGTGGAGGCGTGGAATTGCGCGCCGCTCTTTCCAACATGCTCAATATCGATCGCGGCCTCATCACCACGGCCGACAATGTCTGTGTCACCCGCGGCAGCCAGATGGCGATTTTTCTCGCAGCGCGCATTCTGGCCGGCCCCGGCGATACCGTGGTGATGGAAGACCTGTCCTATCCACCGGCGCGCGAAGCCTTCCGCTATGCCGGCGCAGAGGTCGTGCCGGTGCCGCTGGATGCGCAAGGCATGAAAGTGGACGAACTGGAAAAGATCTGCCGCAAGAAACGGGTGCGCGCGGTCTATGTCACGCCGCACCACCAATTTCCAACCACGGTATTGATGAAACCCGACCGACGCATGCGTCTTTTGTCACTGGCGGCGCAGTTCGGCTTTGCCATCGTGGAAGACGACTACGATCACGAGTTCCACTTCGCCCATCAGCCTATGCTGCCGTTGGCCAGCGCTGATGTCTCGGGCAAGGTAGTCTATATCGGTTCGCTGTCCAAGATTCTCAGTCCCAGCCTCAGGCTGGGCTATCTGGTGGGGCCGAAATCCTTTATCGACCGCGCCGCCAGCGAGATCATGATGATCGACCGTCAGGGCGATCCGGCGACTGAGGGCGCGGTCACCGAGCTGATCGATTCCGGGGAATTGCATCGCCATACCCGCAAAGTGATGAAACTGTATGGCGAGCGGCGGAATTTCTTTGCCGGGTTGCTGAAAAGCCTGTTCGCGGGCCGGGTGGAATTCACGGTGCCCGATGGCGGTCTGGCCTTCTGGGTCCGCTTCAAAGATTGCGACCTAGATCAGCTCACCGCGGCAGCCGCCCGCCATGGTGTTACGGTACTCCCGGCCAGCGCCTTCACGACGACACCAAGGCCAGTGCATGCCGCCCGGCTAGGGTTTGCCAGTATGGATCTAGTCGAATTAAAGAAAGCGACCCAAAGATTGCGTGCGGCGCTTGGCGATTAGGCGATACAAGAACTAACCACTGCGCCGGTAGGCCATGGCAAGAGACCACTCGACCAATGAACCTATTGGCCGCTTCACAGAACTCATCGAGCAAAAGCATAAGGCCTGTGTCCCGAAATCTGTCGCGCCGTAGACAGAATTTCCAAGGACTGCCGTGAAAGGGGAACTTGATGCTCTTTGCGCATCTTCGTCTTCTCGGCTGGAATTACCCACGTCGCTCGCTGAAAGTCGAATTCATTCCATTGAGCAAGGCGAAGCTCTCCCGGTCTAACGAAAACGTGTGGTGCTAACTTAAGCGCCAGCGCTGTTGGGATATGACCACCGTAGCCGTCGATGGCCCGGAGAAGCTCTCCTCCCCTCGGGGCTTTAAGATAGCCGCACGATGGGTGACTTTGGGCGCAGTGAGCGCCCCTTTTATGTCTGCGGATAAATCGCGGTCCGCACGGCCCGTTGCGATAGAGTAGCGGAAGACCCGACCGGCGAATGACCGCATACGCCGGGGCAGCTTCGAGATTGCCCTCTTTCTAAAGCCAGAATTACCTAGCCTTATCAATAACTTGCGATCTTCTTTGAACAGTGTCGAAAGATAAATGGTGCCAGAAGAGGACTCTTAGTTTGCCACCTAAGGTCTTGAAAGGTCATGTGCGAGGGGTCTCTGATTCGCCCCGTACCCAGAAAATACCCATACTTTTCGCCCGATGATTCCCGGACGTACCCAGATTTCAGCGGACATTGGCATCGGGATACATCGAATGCAATCCAAGCCGTCGCTTCGTTGACCTAGTCCCTCGTATATTATCTGATACGTACTTCGTACCATGCGACATATGCCGAATGGATGAAGGATGGCATTGCTACACAACCCGCATCCCGGAGAAATCCTGAAAGCCGAATTCCTGGATGGGATTGGTATGAGCCAAAATCGGCTGGCAAAAGCCATTGGCGTTCCTCCCAACCGCATTCACGCAATCGTTGCCGGAACGCGTGGGATTACCGCTGATACCGATTTGCGTCTCTGCAAATTCTTTGGTCTTTCTGAGGGATACTTTCTGCGTCTTCAGAACGCCTTCGACATGCTCAAGGCAAAGCGTCAGGCGTCCAGGGGTATCGCCAAGATTAAGCCGTACACAGCCGCAGCCACGTAAGAAGGCATACACTCAGCCATAACCCTAGGGCGCCCCGTTGGCTGGTGGGCATGAGTAGGCATTTTCCGCGAAGCAATAACATTCCAGGCAATCTATGCGGAGATTAGGCTGGCTAATCTCCGCACCGGCAGCTGCGAATAGCCGGAAAATAGCGTTTTCTCAATCTCTTAGAGAAAATGGGCTGTATACCGTCCTTTCGAACTACAGAGCAGATTGGCCGTCCAGAAAGGCCAGAAGAGAATTTACACGCACCAGTCGACGCCGGCCGACTTTGGTGGCCAATACAAGACCTTCGTCGAGCAACTCGTAGAGCTTGGTCCGTCCAAATCCAGCCGCGGCACACGCTTCGGCGATAGAACAGGTCGGTCTCTCGCGAAATGGCACCAGCGGGCTTCTGAACGCCACTGAAGGGCCAGAGACTGTCCTGGCGACCTTCTTCACGGCAGCGACAGTTTGAGCGCCAGGCGAACGCTGCTGCAAGCCAACATAGAATTCCAATGAGGGCTGTATTGGGCCAGGCAATTTCCGGCGCTCAACAACAGAACTGGCCATTAGCGGTCTCCTTGTGAAGTCACCCACATGCCACCCAGTTTTTCCAAATCAGATATTCCCGAATCGATCGCGTCAATAGCGCGACCGCCCAAATCTCAATTCGATGCTCGTGTGCACCAGAAGGCGGAGCAGCGTCTTCATCGGAGTGGCCATCCTGTCTGAGCATCCATTCCTACGTCTCAAAGCGGGAACAGGGATAACCGCTCACCACGCCGAACGCCCGGCGCGAGCCCCGACATCAAATCGCGCCTTTGCTGGGAACTTCGATGCTCTCGCATGAGTGACTTGGTCTGTAGTTACGACCCCATTTTCGCGCAATTTTCGTTCTCGAAATTAAGGCGCGATTTAAGGCGCGAAATGAACCGCGATTTGAGGAGCGATTTGAACCGCGGTTTAGACCGCGAACTATTTAAAGGCGCGATTTCAGATTTGCCTTTGCTCTGCCTGGCACATTTGATCCAATGACAAAACCCAGCAAATTTGTACGCGACAAAGGAAAGATGTCCGTAAGAGGCAGGCACTCGGAAGCAGAAATCGCGGAGCTGGCAACCCGCTTTCGCGAGAGCTGGCGTGATGGACAACTCATTAAATCTTGGCTGCGCATGCACGCCGAAGAATTGCAACGACTGGTGCGACACGAAGATTGGGCGTGGGTGAACGTCGGTAAAGCTCTGACCCTTGCGGGCATCTGCTATCAGACCGGGCGCCCCTGGAGTGGAGAAACCATCAGAAAAGAAGTCTTCAAGGCACGTATTCCGCGAAAGTCGATAGTATGTCCCACTGATCAAAATTCAGCCAATGCTCCATCGCTCCTCTCGCCGTATCAACGCAAGGAAAGCGAACAAGAATTCCAACTCATTCGCGCAAAAGTCCCAATGGCCCCGCCACCATCTCGTATGCCCGCCATCCCAAAAGCCGCGCCCCAGGCCCTTACGAAAGAAGAAGTTGATTTAATCATTATGGGGCGCCCAGATCTGGTTCCTTCGCGATGGCCCAAGCCCTCTCGCTAGTATCGCAACATTATTGAATTTGTGGATTTGTATTGGGTAAGCGTGATCAAAACCGGTCCACTCTTATCCGATCCAACGGACCTAAAAAACTAATCGGGGTCACCGATCACGCGAACAGAACCAACTTCGCACTCTTCGGATCATAAATATATTGCGTGATCGAGCCATCCTTTATCCGCTCGACGGCTTCATCCACCACGAACAGCGGGACAAGAAACCATTCACGTGGAATTACAGGCCGCCCGAAGCGATCCTTAATTTCGACCTCAAGTTGCGCAGGTGCAAACACGCGATGGATAAGATTTTCAAGCTTGGTCCGATTGATGTTGTAAAGTTCATAGGTGGCGACAATCTCCACATCCGCCATCAGGAAGGTAGGATCGAGCTTGGCATTGGCGATACGCTTCGCCACATCCCCGCCTGTCACTCCAACCTTGTGCAATACGTCGCGGTGCGCCGCGACAACCGGGTTATCGGATTTGCTTCGCAACACATAAATCGTGCCGCTGGCGGAATCATCTTCCCCAGCCTCACCGGCAAAGAGCGGCCCAGCGGCGGGGTCGGTAATACGCCGTCCGGCTTCGTCCTTATAAAGCGCCCGCTGCAAGGATCGGCGTAGCAAATTGCTTTCAGTGCCGTTGGAATAGATAACCCGAAGGCGCGCATCCAACTCACCATTTGGCGCTTTGATCGGATCGCCAACATCGGCCACATAGGCGATCTGTCCGCTCAAAATGAAAAAATTGCCTTGGACAATATCCGCTTTCAGAAAGCCCGAATCCCTCACGAAATCGCGTGTGGTCCGCAAGCTCGTTTCGAGTTCTCTTTGAACCTGCTCAAACAGCGGTTTGAACTTCTCAAAATCCTCGCACAAGGTCCGGTTGGCGATTTCCTCCGCCGCGCGCTTTTCGGCGGCGGAACGGACATGCTTCAATTCGGATATGTCGCCAGTGGCGTCCACCCCAAGCTGGGCAAGCAATTCATCATCGTCAATTTCATCGGGTTCTCTGACAGGGGCCGATACCGCGCCCGCCAGAAGCCCTTGATGGTCAAGGGGCGCAAGCAAGATGCGGCAATCCTCCTGCGCCCGGAGCCGGTCCAGGCGGGCCGCATATAGCCGCTCAAAAATGTCCAGCTTTTCGCCATGCTGCGGGGCGTGACCATGCTCGGCAACGAACCGCTGAATCTCCTCAAAGCCCGCGATAACCCGCTCCTCACGGGCCGTTCGTCCGGCGTCCTTCTTCGCCTCAACCTCAACGCCAAGCTCGGCAAGCAGGACATCATCTTCGTCCGTGAAGCCCTTAACCACGAGCGGCCTCTGCTTTCATGCGGGCAAGGAAGGCAATGCCTTCGGCCATGCGCTTTTCCCAAGGTTCGGGCGATGTGATGGACGGCAACCGCCCGCGGTCCTGCTTGAACTTCAATGCGCGCTTGGCAAGGTCGCGCGCATCCTCAATGGTGAGGACAACACGCTTGCCAGCAATCGCGGCGGCAACTTGCTCAAACCTCTCCGTGCCCATAGCTTTCGCAATGATCGCGTAAGCCTCTCCGAATGGGTTGATCCGGTCAATAAGATCAATATCAAGGTCATGAACATTTACGAACCTGCGAACACCATCAACAAACGCGGTGTTGACGACCTTTTCTCCATCGCCGTTCGCAATTTTCTTAGCCTCCTGCGTTAAATTGAGCGCCGCAATGGCGTGTTGACGCACAGCTTCCTGATCTTCCTCATCGAGTTCGGGGTACTTATCCTTGATGATCTTGCCCAAGCGGATTTGGGTTAGTTCCTCTGATACAAGTTCTTCGCGGTCAAAAATACCACGCTCTATGGAGGGTTTGTCCTGAATGAAGGTGGCAATCACTTCATTCAAATCTTCCCGACAGATGCGGGCGGCTTCTTTGCTCTTAGGCTCCGCAAGACCCTTAATTTCGATCTGGAATTGCCCCGTCGCTTCATTGAAACCGGCATTGCATTTGTTGGGATCGTACCCATCCGGCCCATAATCGAAACCGTCCACGGGACCGCTCTGCGGGTTCTTCGGCTTGAACTCAAAGCGGGGCGCAAGCACCTGTTCCATGAGAAGGCTGGCGGCGATGGCCTTGAGCGTGTCGTTCACGGCCTCGGTTACCGTGTCCCGTGACGCATCCGGCTCTGCGATCAGATTGGTGAAGCGGGCATGGGTCTTGCCCGGCGCGTCGCGGGTGGCGCGGCCAATGATCTGCACAATCTCTGTAAGGCTGGAACGGTAGCCGATGGTCAGGGCGTGTTCACACCAAATCCAGTCAAAGCCTTCTTTCGCCATGCCCAGGGCAATGATGATGTCCACATGATCGCGGTTATTCTTTTGTGCCGGGTCTTTCAGGGATGCGAGAACCTTGGAATGACGGTCGGGGCCGTCATCAACTAGGTCGGCGATTTTCAGCGTCCGCCCATCCAGCGTAGTTACAAGATCAAAGCCGGTTACTTCGTCCTTGCCTTTCCATTCGCCCAAGGCTCCCATGATCTCGCTGACTTCGGTGGTCTTACCCCGCTTGGTACTTTCGCGGGAATTGACGTTCGGAATGTGGACAATGGTTTTTTCGATGGGCTTCCCTTTGGTGTCCAATACCTTTGCAATGTCGTCCACATAAGCGCCACTGTAGAAGAAATAACCCATGTCCAGGCGCTTCAGATATTCATAGCCGTTAAGCTGCTCATAATAGGTGTAGGTGACGGTATCGAACTTGGCTTCATCCTGAGGGGCCAACACGGCTTCGGCGTCACCCCGGAAATAAGAGCCGGTCATCGCCACGATATGCACCTTGTCGCGGGCGACGAACTGGCCGAGATAAACGCCAAGTTTGTTATCAGGATTGGCGGAAACATGATGGAACTCATCCACCGCAATCAGCCGGTCATCAAAGGCTTCCACGCCAAACTTGTCCACGGCAAAGCGGAAGGTAGCGTGAGTGCAAACCAGCACCTTGTCTCCGCTCTCAAGGAACGCGCCGACGGAATTGACCTTGCCACCATCTTCACCGGGGGCGTTGCAGAGATTCCATTTGGGAACCACGGTCCAATCAGCCTCAAAGCCGTACCCGCTCAACGGCTCGTCATTGAAGCTGGCCCCGATGGACCTTTCCGGCACTACGACGATTGCCTGCTTCACGCCTTGATGGATAAGCTTATCGAGGGCAATGAACATGAGGGCACGGCTCTTGCCGGAGGCCGGAGGTGATTTGATAAGCAGATATTGTTCACCGCGCTTGTCATAAGCGCGTTCCTGCATGGGCCTCATGCCAAGCGAATTAGCTTTGGTGGAAGCACCGTTATGGGCGTAAGTCACTGAAACGGAAGGAACCAATTTTATGTCTTTCGTCACGCGCCCGCCCCCGTCTTTTGCTTTTTCATTAGCCCCGCCCTGGTGGCCGTCTTGCTGTAAAGTTCAAACAGCTTTTCCAGCCGTTCGGTATCGTTCCTAAACCGCCGCCCGATATAAATGCGCTCAAGCACCCCGTCATTGTGCTCATGCGCTTCACGCAAATCAGCGGGCATATCGTCAGGATCGTAAAGATCAGCGATGGTTGCTGGAAAATGCGCTTCACGCGCCAGAAGGATGTCCTCCGCGCGACGGGTAAGATCGGCCTTCATTTTATCGGTTAGGCCGCTACTGGGCAAAGGAAAGGTATTCCAGCCTAGCGTATTGGAATAGCGAAAGTCAGTTTTCAGCTTACCACAAACCGTCGCTATCCATACAAGGTGCAAGCGTGAGGCGATAAGGGCCAAGCACCAAAGCGGCGCTCCGTACATTGCGAGATTTGGGGCGACAATCACTGTACGATCATCAAAATATCCGCATGGCAAGTACTCTCGTCGTACCGACGATACGCTGGGGATTAAAATAGATGCGCCCATTGTGTGCGGGGCATAGACAAACTTGTGCGGATACGCCGCCGCATCGTTCGCCTGCTTTCCTCTGCTCGCTTCCCGCACTTGTCGGACTCGTTGGATTCTTTCCACAATCGGGGCGATTTCGGTAGCAACGCCAAGTTCCTCATCGTCAATCCACAGGCACCATCTGGATTCGCCGCGAATAAACTCTTTCGCGCCTTCTAATCTTCGGACAAAGCGGCCAGCCAGTGGGAACTGCGAAAGCAAGTCCTCTAACTCAGCATGTGATAGGATGAGATTTCCATCGTCGGTCGCCTTGTTGCCGGAAACCATCTGGGGGAGGCCCGAAATCTGCACGCCAGATTTGGTTACAATTGTATCCGATGACGGGGTAAGATAAGGCCCTATGCTGGAAACGCTGCGGGCGATCTCACCATCAAACAGTGTTGCATTACCACTTACATCTGAACGAAGCCCCACAACAATGCATGTCACCCCGGCGTTATTGGCCGCATTGTTACTCCACACGAATGAGGTATGGGCAAACGCGATTCTCTGCCCCTTCCCAAATAAGATCGGCCAGAGCATACCTACCTGCTCGCCTTGGCATATTGAGTTCGTAGTCACGAAGGCCGTTGCGGCACGAGACACCTCTGAAAACTCAGCGGCACGAACTAACCAACTAGCAACGTAATCAAGGTCTTTGTAATTCGGCAAATACGGCTGAAAAACAGCCGTCATATCCTCTTTCTGCGATTGCGTTTGATTGACGCTACCTTGGTATGGCGGGTTCCCACAGATATATGTCTCCCCACCTTCGTTCTCGAACTCAACCGCTACTTGGTCGAGAGGTGCACCAAACAGATCGTCAGAAAAAATCTTTACGTCGGACTGCTCGACGGCCATTAAGCCCAGCCAATCTAACCGCAACGCATTACCGCAGGTGATCCAGTTTTTCGCGTTAAGCGGCAGAAACTCAGCAAGCGCCAATTGTTTTCCACGATAGAGAACATCACATTGAAACTCCGCGATGATGAGCGCGAGGCGCGCGATCTCGGCTGGAAAGTCGCGCAATTCGATGCCGCGAAAGTTCGTCAGTGGGATACGACTCTTACGTCCATCCTCTTTGCGCCGCTTGTTGATCTCCGCCTCAATTGCTCGCATTTCCTTGTAAGCGATGACAAGAAAATTGCCGCTACCACAGGCCGGGTCGAATACCCGGATGTGCGCCATGCGGTTCCGCAGATTCAGCAGCTTGCGGGAATTATCGCCCGCTTCTTCCAGCCTAGCCCGCAGGTCATCAAGAAATAGCGGGTTCAGCACTTTCAGGATGTTCGGGACGCTGGTGTAGTGCATCCCAAGCGCGCCACGTTCTTCATCTTCGGCGACGGCTTGAATCATGGAACCGAAAATATCCGGGTTGATCTGCCGCCAATCGAGATTGCCGATATGGATAAGATAGGAACGGGCGATCTTGCTGAAACGCGGCACATCGGGCCTGCCGGAAAAAAGGCCGCCATTGACGTAAGGAAAGGTCCGCGCCCAATTTCGGATATTGGCGGATTCATAATTTTCCTTGCTCGTGTTCATTGCGCGGAACAGTTCGCCAATCACCTCATGGGTGTTGGAGGAATCCTTGGCGCTCATCTTTTCGACGGTGCCGGTGAACAGGCCGGTGCCGCTGAAAATGTCGGTATCTTCGGCGAAGAAGCAGAAGATCAGCCGCGCCATAAAGTGATTCATGTCCGGGCGGCGGGCAGCGGTATCCCAATCGGGATTGTCTTTCAGCAATTCCAAATAAAGCCGGTTGAGGCGGCTGGTGGCGCGAATATCGAAAGCACTGTCGCGCACCTGTTTGACGGTAGAGATACCGGCCAGCGCCAGGAAGAAGCCGAAATGGTTAGGGAAGTCGCTATAGGCGCAGGCGACAGTTTCCCCCGATTCAACATCCTCGGCCTCAAGGAGGTCGCCGTCCGTCGCCAACACAAACTTGGCCTTGGCCTTGGCCGTGGCGGGACTGGCCTTCAGGGCGGCGAGGGTCTTCGTGACCTCGCCTGGCGCGGCGACGGCGATATGGATGTTGTTGGTTTGAAGGACACCGCCCAAGTCAGACTTGTTGGTAGCGCCCGCCCGGAGGCGTTTGATGGTCGCCTCCTTGTTGCCGAAGGCTTCAAGGAATTGGTACGGAAACTCCGCCCCGTCAAAAGGGCGGTCGGCCAGCGCCGATATGGCTTCCTCGATTTCAACGGCGTTCATTCACCCGTCCCCAAGAGCCACAGCGGCACTTCAAGCCGCCATGCGACCAGCCCGCGAATCTAGCGACCACACGCCATCGCGTTATCGCCGATCCGGAATGAGAACCAAACGGGAAACGCTGTCCGCCTGCTACCTAGTACCAAACCCATTGATTCTTCGTGTTATTTTCGTTTGGTGCTGCGGCGTCATGACAGGAGTTGCGCTCTTAGGCAGCGTCCAGGGCGCGCTCGACCGCTTCGGGCTCTTTATCCAGAACGGTTAGAAACAGCCGGCCAACGGCATCTATGGCCTTGCTCTGCTCCCATCCTTCAATTGTTCGCGCCGGAAGACCAAACCGCTTCTCGAATGCCTTCGGGCTCTTGGCATATCGCCGAATGATCTTTTTTACCTTCGCGGCTGTCATAGGAGGCACAGTCCGAGAAGGCAGATCAATCTCACCCTTGCGGTGCGCGATAGCCTCTTTCAAGCCGGCTTCAATGCTGAGCCCTACAGAAGTGCGCTTGGTCATTTCTTTGCTCCTTTCAACTCAGCCACAAATGCCTTGATCGCTTTCTTGTCCTCATTGGAAAGATCGCTCTTTTTCGACTTCGGATACGCGGTAATGAGATAAGCCACTTCGTCCAGCTCGATCACCACGTAAACACAACGCCCGCCCGCGCTTTTGCTGCGGTTATTGATGGAGAAGCGCACTTTTCGAGCGCCACCAGTACCCTGAATGACGGGAGCGCCCTTCGGATCGTCAACAATGCTCTGCTCCAAAGCCCGGACCTCTTCCTCGGTGACACCGAGGTCTTTGCAGGCCTTAGAGAAGGTTTTGGTGCGAAAAATCTCCACCCGTCACCAATACGCCATTGGCGTATTAGTTTCAAGAGAAAATACGCTATTGGCGTATCTTACTAAAAAATAAACAGCAATATCAACTACATATATCAATATTCTGGCGACAAGGGGGCGGCATAGGACGGCTCAATTACAGCCACCTCCAAAATCCATATATTTCGCCAAGCGGGGCATCATTACGGAGCATTCCTGCATCCGGATCGTTTTTTCTTGCATGTACTCGCAATTTAATGCATAAAAGTCACCACATCAGGCATAACACCCACACCTCGGTGCATTAATGGAACATTTTGACGTTATTCTGACCCTCAGTCGCCTCGCTCTCGAAGCTAACGGAACCCGTGCCACTCAGCAGGTTGAGAGGCTGCGTGACAGCCTTTCGAAAGGAGATGATGAGGCAAAGGAACAAGCCGCCAAGCTGTCGCGGCTGCTGTCGCGCGAGAACAAACGCGCAACGATGTCACCAATGGCTTTTGACGAGATGCGCGCAACAGCTGAAGCCGCGCGACGATATCTTCCTGGTGAGACCCTTACACCATCGACTCCACTTCCCCACGACAAGGAGACGAGCGCCCCTCTCGCAAATATTCGGTTTCCAGAATCACTGGACGCCGATGCACCGGTGCTGGGGACCGCATTGGCGACCGCTATTGAAGACCTGCTTCGCGAATGGGAACGCGCCGAGGAGTTAAACCGAATTGGCGCCCACCCCAATACACGGTGTTTGATTTATGGTCCGCCGGGCGTTGGTAAAACAAAGTTGGCGCACTATCTCGCAAAGCGCCTTTCATTGCCTTGCGTCGAAGCGCGCCTGGACGGTTTAGTCTCTTCGTTCCTGGGCACAACTGCTCGCAACATCGGCGCGCTGTTCGACTTCGCCAATCGCTACCGCTGCGTCCTTTTTCTCGATGAATTCGATGCGATCGCTAAGGCGCGCGATGATGCCCAGGAGGTGGGAGAGATCAAGCGAGTCGTTAATACGCTATTGCAATCAATTGATCGTCGCAACGGCCGCGGTTTTACACTCGCCGCCACTAATCACGAACACATGCTGGATACCGCTGTATGGCGCCGCTTCGATGCACGCATCCACATCCCGTTTCCGGATAGCGAAACCCGTGAACGTCTGCTGGATAAGTTCGTCAAGCCGCTCAGCTTACAGCCAACGGAGCGGAAATTCCTATTGTGGGCGACGGAAGGCATGAGCGGGGCCGATGTCGAAGCCATGGTATCAGCCGGCAAGCGTTTCATGGTTTTAAATGGCACGTCTGAAGAGAAGCATACCCGTAATGCTGATACGCGTTCGCGTAAACTGCTGGAAGCTCTTCAACACCAGGCACTGTTAAACGCCCGCTTGTTTGCCCCAGACCGGCAGAAACTTCTCCTCAGCGACCCCGAAGCAATCTCTGCGAGCTTGCTCAATTTTGGCTTCACCCAAAAGGAGACCGGCGGCCTCTTAGGCAAATCACAAAGCACTGTTTCCCGAGCACAGAAATCCAAACTCGTGCATCCCACTGAAGACTGATAATGGCGGCACCCAAACCCGAACTGCGGCCCGTCCAGATATTTCTGGACACTAATAAGTTTATCTCGGTTCCTCCGGCCGTGAGCACACCACGTGCGCACAAAGATTTCTATGCAGGAAACGATCGCGGCTTTTCAGTTCAGAAAACGCGCATCCGGAAAAGGCTTATCGAAATCAGTGATGCTATGAAGGCGCGTGGTGAACCCGCTGGTTTTCTTCGGGTTCAGATGAAGGATGACGCGCTGGCCAAAAGCTACCGGCCGCTTGGAAAGCTATTCACGGAGCAAAACAGCTTTGCATTTGTCGGCACAGAAAGAGTGGGGGAGCTATTGATTCAAGCAACGCCTCAGGCGTTGGAGAAGCTGGAAAAGTTGATTGAAGAAAAAGCAGAACCAACTCCTGAAATGGTCGTTGATAAAAAAACTGGGCAACTTGTTCCGCGTGTATCGCAGGTTCGCAGTGAGGTTGGCGGTCTGGACAGCGTTTCCCTTTACACCTCGCGGGAGCGTGTTCCGTTCTCCGCAGAAGAGGCCGTTGAGTGGCTGCGGCAGCCTGGAGTAATTGGCGGCTATGTTGTCGAGCTCTTTCGCCCCAATTCCAAACTTGCCCCGCAGGCAATCCGCGCGCTAGTTGACGACCTGAGGAATGCACTTAGCCATCTCCCTTTTGGTATCGTCACTCGAAGCTTCTTGCCATCGGAATCGGCGGTGGAATATGGCGAACCGTCCCTAGCTATTTCAGTGCAACTGACGATTGACAAAGGCCAAAAAGATATTGAGCTGCCGTTCGCCAATGGTAGCGGACTGTTTACGGACCAAAGTGTCAGTGAAAAACGCCTTACGCCGAATCTTCGTATTCAGGACCACCAGGCTGCACTTGCGCTGCTCTCTTCCCAGACGCTTGTGCGCAGCGTGGAGCTCCCACCTCTAGTGGAGGCAGCACCGGCAGGATATGCCGCAGCCCTACCACGCCCAGCTGTTCATAAACCGGCTCCTAAAGGCAGCTATCCGGTCGTTGGCATCATTGATGGCGGCGTCGCAGACATACCTGAACTCGCGCCTTGGCGGGTAGGTGATGCAGGCCTTGTGCCGGCCGTCGACCGAGACGACACGCATGGGACGTTCATCGCAGGCCTTGTTGTCGCTGGCGGGCTCCTCAACCCAGACATTGCTGGCGAATTGGAAGGGCGCGGATGCAAGTTCTTCGATTTAGGCATTTTTCCCAGGATCGACCTGCGGCAGGATTATTTCGGCCAAGATGTAGAATATTTCTTCGACTTACTGGATGAGAAGATAAAAATCGCAAAGCGTGACCATGGCGTTCGAATATTCAATTTCAGCTTCGGGATCCAGCGCTTCACTTTGCGATCAAGCTATACCCCTTGGGCGGATAGGCTCGACAGGATAGCCCGTGCCAACGACGTGATACTTGTCATTTCAGCGGGCAACCTGCCTGGCCGGGAAGCCCGGCCACCTTGGCCCGCAAAACCTGACACCGCTGTGACCATGCTCGCCAACTTCCCTGCGGGTAATCAGCAGATTTTGCCGCCGTCCGAACATCTTCTAGGAATCACGGTTGGTGCCCTCAATCCCCCAGGCATCAAAGGACACGAACCGGGTCTCCCCACAACCTACACCAGGCGAGGTCCTGGCGTCGGTGGCGCGCGAAAGCCCGACATTTCTCATTACGGTGGCGTTGAATCGGGCGCAGGGCGCGGCAACCGGACCGGGCTTATTTCGCTGTCGCCGACTGGCGAAGCAATTGAAAATTGCGGAACGAGTTTTGCGGCTCCAAACGCGGCGGCTACTATTGCGACCCTTGACCACCGATTAGAGCAAGGTCAACCACGAGAGCTGTTATTTGCACTACCCGTCCATCGCGCGCGGCGCGGTAAAGTGATGTCAGCTTCGGTATTGCGACATATCTCGCGCGACTTCGTAGGGTTTGGTCTTCCGCCCACTGCAGATGCGATGTTAATGGACGATCCATATGGCATTACACTGGTGTTTACCGCCCGTCTGCGACGTCGGCAGGTGCTTGAATTCCAGTTCGCGTGGCCTGCAGCGCTAGTAACCGACAGCGGCGCCTGCCGTGGATGCGCAGATCTCACCCTAGCCTATACCCCGCCCATCGATGCGGCCCATAAAGACGAAGCTCTCCGGGTTCAGCTCGAAGCTCACCTTAAACAGGAAGCTTTAGACGAAGACGGCAAACTGATTTGGGATAGCCAGCTGAAGCAAGATGGTAGCGGAGTGCCGCAGGGCATGAACAAAACCGAAGCCTATCTTCTTAAAACCGGCTTGAAGTGGAGCCCTATCAAGCGTTATTCAGCCAACATGTCAAAAGGGCGTGGTGAACGTTCGACTTGGCAACTAAGCGTGGATTCCCAACAGCGAGCCGGCGCTCCTTTTCCCGACGCTGGGGTGCCCTTCGCCGTCATTCTAACGATTTCAGACCCTCGCGGGCTCGCGCCTATCCATGATGCGGTCCGGAACACGCTCCAGGCACAAGGCCATGCACTTGCGGACATCATGGTCGCTCATCGTATCCGTCCGCGCTCATCATAAAAGAAGGAGTATGATTCATGAGCAATAAACGTGGTCTCGACGGCCGCACCAGAGACATGAACGGGGAAATCCGTCACAAAAACGGTACGACCTTAGTCGGCACGTTGCGCGAAACTTACGGCGACACCTTCGCCCAGGGTTATCGTAGCGACATGAAGCTCGACACATTGCTGGACCGCACGGGTGCATCTTCGCTCAGTGACCTACTCAAGAAGTAATGCGGGCGGCGACTACCGGTTCGCAGCAAACCCGTACTCACCGAAGACTACGCAGTCACGTCGATAACGGCGAAAGTAAACCATGGGAGAAGCCAAGCGCCGAGCCGCCTACCGCGTGGCCCGCTTCAAAAATAGCCAGCCGTTAAAGCGTGCGCGATTTGACCTTTACGCGCTTGGCGCCAGGCGGGCGATTACCAGATACATGGCGGAAGAGCTCGAATTCTGGAGCGACACCGAAGAGCGCGTTTTGGGCCTTGTATTTCGAGATACAACCGACAACGACTTCGGATGGATGTTGTTGGCACGCGACAAAATAGGTCGTTTCCGTTGCGCCGACCTCGAAACAAGCATTCCACGATTTGCAGATGCCAGCGATGGCGCAAGAGAACGTATAGAAAGGGTCGTTTGCGATGGAAAATTTGAAGCGCTGGGCGATCAGGAAGACGAGCCGAATTACTCAACAGACGTTTTGACGGTATCAGAAGGCATCGATCCGAAGGATTTGCATCCGTTTTTCAAGGTTCTATCGGAATCTCCAGGTCGACATCCAGCACGCTCAGTCTTCCGTGAAATAGCACCATGGCTAGCGCCAGCGGATCCCGATTTTGTCAGTGAATTTCAGCGAAAGCATTTCGATCAACGTTTGTGGGAGATGTATCTATGGGCCACGTTGCGAGAGCTGAATTATGATGTGTCGCAGCCTAACGCACCTGATTTTGTGTGCGACGGCATCGAGGCGCGGTTCACTTTGGAGGCAACTACGGTGGCCGCCTCGACAACTGGCGTTCTTGCTAACCGGACGGAACCCAAAACACCGGAGGAAATTTCAGAATACCTTGCCAATTATATGCCGATGAAATTCGGGTCCAGCCTAACCAGCAAGCTGAATAAGAGAGATAAAGACGGCAAATACTATTGGGAGCGCGGAGAGGCGATCGGAAAGCCTTTTCTTATAGGCATTGCCGATTTTCATGTGCCTGGCGGCAACGAGGAAGAGCCTGGCTCGATGACCTACACCCAGTCTGCTTTATGGCCGTATCTGTATGGGCACAGGGTCGAATGGGAGATGATCGAGGGACAGCTAATAGTACGCGCAGTCAAAGGTGGCGAGCACGTATTTCAGGGAAAGAGGGTGGAGACTGGCTTCTTTGATCTACCCCAAGCCGAAAATGTTTCGGCTATTCTTTTTTCCAACGCAGGCACGCTAGCTAAATTTGATCGTATGGGCATTGCGGCCGGCTTTCTTCCTGAAAATCACAAATATTTTCGCACAGGGCTCCGCTTCAACCCAGATCCGAATGCAGTCATACCAACGCCGTTTTGGGAAGAGATCGGAAATTCTGAGTATGTGGAATATTGGTCCGATGAGCTGCAGATTTTCCACAACCCTAATGCTAAGCACCCATTGCCCGTTGGGGCATTCCCGGGCACGACGCAGCACTTTTTTAAAGACGGCAATCAGATCTCTTTGACCCCGGAAGGCACCGTCATGGCCTCCCACACGCTCATTATGCAGCTGGTGGGAGATGAAGAGCGCAAGACCGTCCTTTAAAATCGCTTATATCGCCTCTCTCAGTCCTTCGCTGATTGACCAGAAATCCGCAGCTGATCGAAGAACTACGACAGCTTCAGCAGCAACAAGACCGGCCGCCGGTTATTTTTTTGCCTTTGCCTTAGATTCGTCTAGCTTCAGCCCATCGAGATAATTTGCCCACCATATCATCATATCGACGCGCTCATCCCAATGGAGACCGCGGGCGTAAGCGCGGCGGACGGCGTTGCGTTCGATATGAGCAAGCTGGCGTTCGATGGCGTCGGCACTCCACCTGCCGGATTCGTTGAGCAGCGTGGAGGCAGTGGCGCGGAAGCCGTGAGAGGTCATGTCCTCCTTGCCATAACCCATGCGGCGCAGGGCCAGGTTCAGGGTATTTTCGGAAATCGGCCGGTTGGCGCCCCATAAGCCGGGGAAGAGCAATTCCCGGTGGCCGGTCACTTTCTCTAGCTCGCGCAGGACAAAGATTGCCTGCGGTGCAAGATAGATCTGATGCTCTCGGCGCATCTTGGTCCGCTCGGCAGGGATCGTCCAAATCTTCTTCTCGAAGTCGAATTCCGGCCAACGCGCCCAGCGTAATTCGCCAGGACGCGGGAACAGCATCGCCATCAGTTTCAGGCCCGCTACCGTCGTCGGCAGGCCATCGAAGTTGTAGATCGCCCGAAGTAGCCCGCCGAAGGCTTTGGGATCGGTAATGGCGGCACGGGAAACGACGCGGGGCGAGGCGATGGCGCCTTTCAGGGCAATGGTCGGATCGTTCTCGGCCCTGGCGGTGATGACGGCGTAACGGCAGACAGCGCCAATGGTGGCTCGCACCCTGCGAGCAGTCTCGAAATTGCCCTTCTCCTCGATGTCCTGCAGTACCCGAAGAACATGGACCGGCTTGATGTCGATCACCTTCATCCCCCCTAGGGTCGGGTAGGCAAATTCGAGAAGCCATTTCTTCTTGATCATAGTCGGCACGGCCAGGTTCTCTCGCCGGCGGCGCTCGATGTACTCCAAGGCGACCTCCTTGAAGGTATCGCCGGGCAGCCGCTCTTCCGGAACGTGCTGCCGCCACTCCACGGCCGGGTCTTTTCCGTCACGCAGCATCGCCTTGGCCTGGTCGCGCCGCGAGCGAGCCTCAGACAATGTCACTTCGGGATATGGCCCAAGGGAGAGCTGCCGCTGCTTGCCAGCGAAGTAATAGATCAGTTGCCAGAGCTTCGATCCGTTGGGCTGCACCCAGAACTGGAGGCCCTGTCCGTCAGACAGTTTCCTGCGGCTGGCGCCCGGCTTCTCGGCCCGGCATTTGGCATCTGTAAGCGTCATGTCCTTCTCCTCGTTTGAAGAGACGTCGCATCACGCACAGGTCGGGGGACCTGTACCCATAAGGGTCTTTTTTGGCCCTAAATACCCATAAAATACCCATAGAAACGATGGGCATCCCAGAGCATCGGCGGTTGCCGGCGGACGTTAAAAAGTCCTGTTTTCTTGGGTTTTTGGCTCTCGGCGAACGGTCGCGAATGTCGGCGAGAGAACAAATGGTGCCCAGAAGAGGACTCGAACCTCCACGCCTTGCAGCGCTAGTACCTGAAACTAGTGCGTCTACCAATTCCGCCATCTGGGCACGGGCCGGCTTTGGGGCCGGCGGTAGGGGCGCGATGTTTAGGGGCCGCCGCCGTGCAAGTCAATATTGGCCAACCCCACCTTTTGCGGCCAAAAAACCCTGTCCAGACAGGCGCCGGACCTCGTAAATTGGCCGCCATGACTCTGGCGAAGCCGCCCACCCAAACGCCCTCCCCGGCCCAGGCATTTGCCCGGCCGGCCACCGTTTCGCGGCCGCCGGCAAAATCGTAAGGACGCATGGCGATGAATACGAATCTGGTGACGGTTTTCGGCGGTTCGGGCTTTCTGGGCCGTCACACGGTCCGGGCCCTGGCCCGGGCCGGCTGGCGCATCAAGGTGGCGACACGCCACCCCAACAGCGCCTTCTTCCTGCGGCCGCTGGGCAGCGTGGGCCAGATCGATTTCGTCAAATGCGATGTCGCCGACGCCGATTCTGTTGTCCGCGCGATGGCTGGCGCGAATGCGGTCGTCAACCTGACCGGCATCCTGTTCGAGAAGGGCCAGACCTTCGAAGATGTGCAGGCCGAAGGCGCCGCCAATATCGCCCAAGCCGCCGCTGCGGCGGGCGTGAGCGCGCTGGTGCATGTCTCGGCCCTGGGCGCGGATGCGGAATCCGATGCCCATTACGCCGTCACCAAGGCCGAGGGCGAACAGGCGGTCCGCGAAGCCTTCCCCAATGCGGTGATCCTGCGCCCCTCGCTGATCTTCGGGCCCGAAGACAGCTTCTTCAACAAGTTCGCCCAGATGGCGCGCTTCCTGCCCGCCCTGCCCCTGATCGGCGGCGGCAAGACCCGCTTCCAGCCGGTTTTCGTTGGCGACGTGGCCCAGGCGATTTTGGCGGCGATTGGCCGGCAGGATGGCCGCACCTATGAGCTGGGCGGCCCCACCATCTACACTTTCAAGGAACTGATGCAGTTGATCCTGCGCGAAACCGGCCGCAAGCGCGCGCTGGTGCCGGTGCCTTTCGGCATCGCCGCGCTGAAGGCGATGTTCCTGCAGCTTCTGCCCAATCCCCTGCTGACCGTGGACCAGGTGCGGCTGCTCAAGAAAGACAATGTGGTCTCGACCACCGCGGCGGGGCTGTCGGATCTCGGCATCACGCCAACCTCGGCGGAAGCGGTGATTCCCTCCTATCTGTGGCGTTACCGCGCCAAGGGCGAGTATGCCGATCAGGCGCGCAGCGCCGCCTCGTAACCCGCCTGCTTAGTGGATCGCCAGGTACGCGATCAGGGCGATGCCGGCGGCGATACGATACCAGCCGAATGGCTTGAGGCCATATTTCGTGACGATGTGAAGAAATTCCCGGATCACGAAAAAGGCCACGATAAAGGACACGACAAAGCCAATGGCGATGTCCAGGCTCTGGCCATGGGTCAGCGAGCCCGCCTTGTGGTGCAGCTCCAGGATCGTCGCGCCCGTCATGGTGGGAACCGCCAGATAAAAGGTGAACAGGGTCGCCGCCTTGCGGTCCACGCCCAGCATCTCGCCGCCCAGGATGGTGGCGCCCGAGCGTGACACGCCCGGGATGATCGACAGGATCTGGCAGCAGCCGATCTGGAAGGCCTTCAGCAAGGGCAGCTTGTCGCCCTCGAAAAAGCGGGGCTTGGGCGCGATGCGCTCGAACGCCAGAATGATCAACCCGCCCACGATCCAGCAGCCGGCGATGAAGGGCATGGCGAAGGCGGGATTGAGCAGCACTTCATCCAGCAGCTTCTTCAGCGCCAGACCGGCCACCACCGATGGCAAAAGGGCCAGGATCAGCCCCAGGGCGAAACGGCGGGCATCGGCCGATGAGGGCAAGCCGATCAGCGCTTTCCAGAACACCTGGAAATAGATCGCCACCACCGCCAGGATCGCGCCCAGCTGGATCACCACGGTGAAGGCTTCCCATTCGTCCCCCAGGCCCAGAAGCCTTTCGGTCACCAGGAGATGCGCGGTGGACGAGATGGGCAGGAATTCGGTGATGCCTTCGACGACCCCCAGGATCAGGGACATCAGGATATCGTGCATGTTGGGGAACGCTCGTGAGGGGTGGCCGCAACAGTTAGCATCGCCGCCCGCCTCGCGCATCCAATAACTTTTGCTATGGTGGTCCCATGGGGTGGGGAATCGGAAAAGGACGGGTCTGGCGCGGCCGCGGGCTTGCCTGGCGCATTCTTGCCATTCTTTTCCTCCTCCTGGTGCCGGCCCCGATCCTGCTGCTGTTATTATTCCGTTACGTACCCGTGCCCGGTACGCCCGAAATGCTGCTGAGCCTGGTTCAGGGCAAGGGCGCCAGCTACAGCTGGAGCGATGACATCTCGCCGCGGCTGGAACGGGCGGTGATCGGCGCCGAGGACCAGAATTTCTGTACCCATCATGGCTTCGACTGGAAGAGCATCAACAAGGCGATGGAGGACCATAAGCGCCATCCCGACAAGCCGGAACGCGGCGCCAGCACCATCTCGCAACAGACCGCGCGCACCCTGTTCCTGCTGCCGGTGCGCAGCTGGATACGCAAAGGCCTGGAAGCCTGGTTGACCGTCCTGATCGAGCAGCTCTGGTCCAAGAAGCGCATCCTTCAGGCCTATCTCAATCTGGTGGACTGGGGTGACGGCATCTTCGGCGCCGAGGCGGCCGCCCGGGCCTATTTCGGAACCGATGCGTCATCACTGGATGCGGCCGAGGCCGCCCGCCTGGCCGCCATCCTGCCCAATCCCCACAAATGGCGGGCAACGCATCCCGGCCGCTATGTCCGCCGCCGCACCGCCAGTCTGGAAGGACGCAGCAGCATGGTGGTGCGCGACGGCTTGAACTTTTGCGTTAAATAAAGGTCTCGCCTACAAGAGACCACATGCGCCGCCTGATTCATCTGATGCTGTCCCCCACCTGCCGCCTGGCCCGCCTGATGGTGGGCGAAAAGCGGGTGGCCTGCGATCCGGTGATGGCCGAGGACGCGCGCAACCCCATGCCGGTGCTGATCGACATGGATGGAACCCGGGCCGAAGGCGTGTGGGCGATCCTGGACCATCTTGAGACGAATTATCCCGATCATCCCCTCGCCCCGGCCGATGACGCCGCGCGCCGTATCGCCCTGCGCTGGGTGGACTGGGCAATGGGCCCGTTCCACGAACAGGTGACCCAACGCATCGTCTATGAAAAGGCCGGTCAGCGTTTCACCGGCGCCGCCTTTTCGCGCGCGCCCGACATGAACACCATCCGCGCTGGCCGCGAGGAACTGAAAGTCGCCCTGGCCGCGATCGGCCGGGCGGCGGAAACCAATGGCAATCTGGCCTGCCGCGAAACCACGCTGGGTGACCTGGCGGTGGCGGCGCATCTGTCGGCGTTGGATTATTTCGGCGAAGTGCCCTGGAACGATCATCCAGCCGCCAATGAATGGTATGTGCGGATGAAGTCACGGCCATCCTTCCGCTCCATCCTGTCGGACCGCGTGCCCGGCCAGCCGCCGGTCGCCCATTACGCCGAACTCGATTTCTGACAATTTCAGGGACTGAGCGCCTGAAGGTTTTCTTTCGCCTGCGCCGCGGTCTCGCCTGACGCGGTTTTCAGCGCCGCCTGGAAATCGCGCCGCGCACCGTTCAGATCGCCCAATTGCTTGCGCAGCAGTCCGCTTTCCACCAGCGCGTCGCTGTCGCCGGGCTTGAGTCTCAGCGCCATCTCGATATCGGATCGCGCCTCGGCATAATGCTGCAGGGCGCGGCGCGCGCTGGCTCTGAGCACCAGCAGATCGGCGCGATGTGGCGACAGTTGCAGCGCCGCGTTCAAATCCAGATCCACCTCGTGCCAGTCATGACGCATCGCCTGGGCGCGGGCGAGATCGGCGAACAGATCGGCGTCGCCGGCCGATAGCGCCAGCGCCGCCTGCAGGCTTTGCACCGCATGGGCGCCATTGCCGGCCAGCAACCAGGCATTGCCTGCCTGGTCATAAAGGGCGGCGCGAAAGGACATGTCCGGCACGCCGCGATCGGCCGCCAGCTGATCCAAGCGCGCGCCCGCTTCGGCATACCGCTTCAGACCAACCAGCGCCAGCGCCGCGCAATGCTGCGCCGGCACGCCGCCGCCGGATTTCGCCCAGGCTTCCGCATCGGTGAGTGCGGCGGCCGGATTGAGATTGGACGCGGAAAGACAACTGCGATAATGCGCCGAATCCGATGGCGCGCGTCCGGTGCCGATCGCGGCCCACGCCGTCAATGGCAGGCTGGCAAACAAGGCGACGGCGAGTATGCGGTGTCGTGGCAACAATGTGGCGCTCATGACAAAACCTTATCAGGAATAAGCGCCAGTGTCGTGGTTTCGCGGTTCGCTATCCAATCGATATCGGGCTCAAAGCGAACTGCGAAACCGAAACGACACTGGCATCAATAAACTGCTAGTGTCCTTCGATTCCGAAATTCGCCCGAAACTCGATATAGAGATTATGCGAATTTCGGAATCGGGACACTAGGGCCGCCATGAAATCCTGTTAGGCTGGCCCGATAAGGGAAACGCTCATGGCATTTGTTCGTCTTATTGCGACTTTTCTGTTGCTTGCGATGGTCCCGGCCATGGCGCAGGACGCGCCCACCGAGGCACAGCTTCCGCCCCGCGCCGCGCCGACCCGGCATGTCGAGATGGCGCAGCTGCCCACCATGGACACCACACCGGCCTTCGATCCCGCCCAGGCCACGGCCCGCTATCTGGCGAAGGTCAACGGCCAGGCCCGCGCCCGATCCGACGCCTATTTCGAGGGCGGCTACTGGCTGAAGCTGGTCGATCTGCTCTATGCGCTGGGCGTGGCGGCGGCGCTGCTATGGTCGCAGGCCTCCCTGCGCATCCAGGAATGGGCGGAGGAGCGCACCCACAGCCGAAGCCTCCAGGTGATGCTCTATGCCGCCTGCTATGTGCCGATCGTGACCGTCGCGACCCTGCCGCTGACCTTGTACGAAGGCTATTTCCGTGAACACGCCTATGGCCTGTCGAACCAGAGCATCCTGCAATGGCTGGGCGATTTCGGCATCGACTTCGCCGTCACCTTTATCGCGGCGTTGATTTTCCTGCCCCTGCTCTATGCCGTCATCCGCCGCGCGCGCGAGGCCTGGTGGATCTGGGGCGCCGGTTTGGCCATCGCCTTCAATATCGTCGCGGCTGTGATCTGGCCGGTCTTCATCGCCCCGCTCTACAACCATTATTCGCCCCTGCCCGACAGCCCCCTCAAGGCGCAGATCCTGTCGCTGGCGCGCGCCAATGACGTGCCGGCGGCCAATGTCTATCTGGTGGATGCCTCGCGTCAGTCCAATCGCGTCTCCGCCAATGTCTCGGGTCTTCTGGGCACCGCGCGGATTTCGCTGAACGACAATCTGCTCAAGCAGGGCACGCCGGACGAGGTGCTGGCGGCGCTGGGCCATGAGATGGGCCATTATGTGATGGGTCATGTCACCCGCGACATCCTGATGTTCGGGCTGGTGACTATTCTGGGCTTTGCCTTCGCCAATTGGGGCTATCTGCTGGTGCTGGAATTCTTCGGCGGCCAATGGCAGGTGCGAAGAATCAGCGAGGTGGCGGGGCTGCCGCTGCTGGTGGCGCTGGCCAGCCTCTTTCTGTTCCTGGCCACGCCCCTGACCAATTCCATCACCCGCACCGCCGAATATCAGGCCGACATTTTCGGCCTGGATGCCGTGCGCAAGCCCGACGCTTTCGCCAGCCTGGTGCTGAAGCTTTCGACCTATCGCAAGCTTGAGCCCGGCAAATGGGAAGAGATCATCTTCTACAACCATCCGTCGGGGCGCACCCGCATCGAGGCGGCGATGCGCTGGAAGAAGGAGCACATCACCGATCCCGATATCCGGGATACGGCCAAATTGCCTTAGTGCCGTCGTTTCGCAGTTCGCCAGCTGCTCGATATCAAGCGCGAAGGCGCATTTCGGAACGCGACATTAGCCCGGAAATTCGGCGGCCAGAGCCGGATAATCGGCATCAAGTCTGGCAAGTAGCGTCTCGCAGGACTTCTTCGCATCCACGCTCCAGTCGGCGGTCAGCGACGCGGCCAACGTCGCCTGGCTTTTCAGGATCACGCCGTCATCCAGTATCTTCAAGCCATTGTCGCGCAAGGTCGCACCCGTGGTGGTGATGTCCACGATCACTTCCGCCGTGCCGGCGGCCGGCGCGCCTTCGGTGGCGCCGGCGCTGGGCACGATGCGGTAATCGGAAATGCGCGCCTGGGCGAAGAAGCTGCGGGTCAGCTGGGCGTATTTGGTGGCCACGCGCAAGCGCCTGCGATGGGTCTGGGCATAAGCGGCGCAGACATCGTCCAGGTCGGCCATGCTGGAAACATCGATCCAATATTGCGATACCGCGACCACCACATCGGCAAAGCCGAAGCCCAGCGGCTTGATCAGGTGCATGCGGCCTTTGAGCTCCGGCGCTTCCTCGCGCAAGAGATCCTCGCCGGTAATGCCCAGATGGATATCGCCTTCCAGCAGCGCCGCGGCGATTTCGGAGGCTGACAGCAGCATCACCTCGACATCCGGCAGCCCGGCAAAGCTGGCGCGATAGCCGCGCGCGCCGGCGGTCTGCTCCATCACCAGCCCGCGTTCGGCGAACCAGGCATGACAATTCTCTTTCAGGCGGCCCTTGGAGGGAATGGCGAGCGACAACATCATGCCACCGCCGCTTTGTTGAATTGTTGGGCCGCCAGCAACCGTTCCGTGCGAATGGCGCAGCCGATGGCGCTGACCGGCTGTTTCGCGCCCAGGCTTTCCAGCAATGTGTCATAGCGGCCGCCGCCGGCGACCTGCACCGGGCCTTCGCGGTCGCGCGCCCACAATTCGAAAACGACGCCGGTATAATATTCCATGTTGCGGCCGAAATGGGCGGTGAATTGCACCCGCTCGGGCGCAACCCCCAGCGATTTCAAGGTCGCCAGCCGCGCATCCATCGCCGACAACTCGCGCTCAAGGTTGATGCCGGTCGTTTTCAGCAACGCGCGCACCTCGGCCAATGCCTGTTCGGCGGGACCGGAAATATCCAGCAGCTTGGCGATGGCATCCGCCATGGCCGGGTCAAGCCGCAAGGTCGCGGCTTCCGCGGCCCGGTCCAGGGCGCGGGCAATAATGTCCGCGCGGCTGCGGCCCGCCGCCGGCGCATCGCCATGGCTGTCCAGCAGCGCCTCGATCTCGGCGCGGGTGCCGGGCAGCCGGGTCGCGCCATCGCCATGGCCCAGCCAGTAAAGCAGGCTTTCAACGTAACCGGCACGCCAGAAATGCCGCTTCAGCCGCAGGCGCCACTGCCGCGGCAGGGCCAGCGCATCGACCAGCGCGCCGAACAGCGCCAGATCGCCGATGCGCAGGGAGAAATCCTTCAGGCCGGCGGCTTTCAGCGCCTCGATAGCCAGCGACAGGATCTCGGCCTCGCCGGCGACACGGTCTTCCAGACCCAGCAGCTCCGCGCCGGCCTGGAAGAATTGCGTGGGGCGATGCGGCTCGCCCGGCTGATGGCGGAAGACCAGGCCATTGTAGCAGATACGCGCCGGCAGCTTGCGGCCCGACAGCACCGCATCGCGGCAGATCGGAATGGTGAGATCGGGCCTGAGCGCCAGATCACGCCCCGACGGATCGGTCAGGGTGAAGGTGCGGCGGCGGATTTCCTCGCCAGAACGGTCAAGAAAGATTTCCGCCGGCTGCAGCACCGCCGGCTCCTCATGCACATAACCGCGCGCACCGAACTGGCTCAGGATGGATTTGGCCTGCGCGTCCAGCGCCTCAAGGGCGCTCGCGTCATAATAGGGGAAGGTCGCCATTACCCCCTGCCCTTCAGCATCGCCTTGATTTCAGCCACCAGATTGGCGCGGGCCACGCTCTTCTGCGCCTCGCGATTGCCAACCCAGTCGGCCCGGCTTTCCACCGATTTGGCCAGCTCCGCGCCCAGCGCCAGATCCTTCAGCGTCACCTCGCCCCGGGCGCGTTCATCGCCACCTTCGATGACCGCGATTGCCGCGCTGCGCTTGTCGGCATATTTGAACTGGTCGCCCATCTTGCCATTGCCGACATAGGCTTCGGCGCGGATGCTGGCGGCGCGCAATTCCTGCGCCATGGCGAAACTGCCCGCCGCATCGCCCTTGTCGAACACCGTCACCACCACCAGCGGCGGCAGCGCCGCCTTCCTGCCATGCAGCGCCGACAACAGGCGGCTGACGCCGATGGAGATGCCGGCCGCCGGCACCCGCTGGCCGGTGAAGCGCGCCACCAGATCGTCATATCGGCCGCCGCTGGCGATGGAGCCGAACACGACCTCCTCGCCCGCCTCATTGGTGACAGGCCCGGTCAGCTGCCCTTCCCAGACCGGGCCGGTGTAATAGTCCAGCCCGCGCACCACACCGGTATCGAACATCACCCGATCGGGGCCATAGCCCGCCGCCGACAGCAGCTTCACGATCGCTTCCAGCTCGTTCAGGCCTTCGGCGCCGATCCTGCTTTCAGAGATCAGCGTGGCGATCTGGTTGAGATGGGTTTCCTCGTCCTTCGCATCGGGCGCGACAAAGGCCAGCACGCGCTGGGCCTGGCTGTCGCTCAGGCCGGCGCCCTTGGTGAAATCGCCGGATTCATCCTTGCGGCCCGCGCCCAGCAGCGCCGACACGCCCGCCACGCCCAGCCGGTCCATCTTGTCGATGGCGCGCAGCACGATGCCGCGCCGCTCCCGGTCCTCCAGCGCAATGCCGGCCACTTCCAGCACCCCATCCAGCAGCTTGCGATTGTTGAGCTTGACCAGATAGCCGCCGCGTTGAAGCCCCAGCGCCTCCAGCGTGTCGCACAGCATCATCAGCAGCTCGGCATCGGCGGAAGCGCTCGCGGAGCCAACCGTATCGGCATCGAATTGCGTGAACTCGCGGTAGCGGCCCGGGCCGGGCTTCTCGTTGCGCCACACCGTACCGGTCTGATAGCGACGGAACGGCTTGGGCAGGTTCTGGAAATTGGCCGCGACATGGCGCGCCAGGGGCGCGGTCAGGTCATAGCGCAGGCTCATCCACTGCTCGTCATCGTCCTTGAGCGAGAAGACGCCTTCATTGGGCCGGTCCACATCCGGCAGGAACTTGCCCAGCGCGTCGGTATATTCGAAGGCCGGCGTTTCCAGCGGCTCGAAGCCATAGCTTTCATAGACCGCGCGGATGGTCGCCAGCATCTTCTGCTCGGCCATGATCTCGGCCGCGCCACGGTCGCGGAAACCGCGCGGCAGACGGGCTTTGGGTCTGGATTGCTTGGGCGAATTCATGGACTTTGCGCTGAATCTTTGGTTGGCGGGGGTTGTAACGGGCGCTGGTTGTGGCGGCAAGGAACCGCCCCTGAATTGTCATAAAATATTATAAATCAAAGACTTATAAGCGCGCCGCTTTGTCCCTTGCGCAAGCCGATGTTGCGGTGCGAACTAGGAAAAACAGCTGGGAGCGTCCGCCTTGTCGCAAAGCAAAGTCTATCCCGATGCCGCCGCGGCGTTGAAGGGCCTCACCTTTGAGGGCATGACCGTGATGTCGGGCGGTTTCGGCCTGTCGGGCAATCCGGAAAACCTGATCGCCGCGCTGAAGGAAGATGGGGTCAGGAACATCACCGTGATCGCCAACAATTGCGGCGCCGACGGGCTGGGCCTGTGGGTGCTGCTGAACAATGGCCAGATCAAGAAGATGATCTCGTCCTATGTCGGCGAGAACAAGCTGTTCGAGGAACTGTTCCTCACCGGCAAGCTGGAGCTGGAGCTGAACCCGCAAGGCACCCTGGCCGAACGCATCCGCGCCGGCGGGGCCGGCATTCCCGCCTTCTACACCCGCACCGGCGTGGGCACGGTGGTGGCGGAAGGAAAACCGACCGAGGAATTCGAGGGGCTGACTTATGTGCGTGAGACCTGGCTCAAGGCCGATCTCGCCATCGTGAAGGCCTGGAAGGGCGATACCGAAGGCAATCTGATCTATCGCAAGACCGCGCGGAACTTCAATCCGGTGATGGCCACGGCCGGCAAGGTCACCATCGCCGAAGTGGAAGAACTGGTCGAACCGGGCCAGCTCGATCCCAACAATATCCACACGCCGGGCATCTTCGTGCAGCGCATCCTGCAGGGCAAAGACTATAAGAAACCGATCGAGCGGGTGACGACGCGTCCACGCCCCGCTTCACAGTCAACTGGCGCCGCCACCGGGGAGGAAGTCTGATGGCCTGGAGCCGCGAAGACATCGCCGCGCGCGCCGCGCGCGAGTTGAAAGACGGATTCTATGTGAATCTGGGCATCGGCATCCCCACCCTGGTCGCCAACTACATACCGGCCGGGCTGAAAGTGACGCTGCAAAGCGAGAACGGCATGCTGGGCATGGGCCCCTTCCCCTATCCGGGCGAGGAAGACCCCGATCTGATCAATGCCGGCAAGCAGACCATCACCGAGCTGCCGAGCACCAGCTATTTCTCCTCCGCCGACAGCTTCGCCATGATCCGTGGCGGCCATATCGACCTGTCGGTTTTGGGCGCCATGGAAGTGGCGGAGACCGGCGACATCGCCAACTGGATGATCCCCGGCAAAATGGTCAAGGGCATGGGCGGCGCCATGGACCTGGTGGCCGGCGTCAAGAAGATCGTTGTGGTGATGGAGCACACCAACAAGGCGGGCGAATCCAAGATCCTGAAGAAATGCTCGCTGCCGCTCACCGGCACGCAGTGCGTGGATATGATCATCAGCGATCTCTGCGTCTTCACCCTGGAGCGCGGCAAGACCGGCTTGACGCTGATCGAGCTGGCGCCGGGCGTAACCCTGGATGAAGTGAAGGCCAAGACCGAAGCCCGGTTTACCAGCGCTCTGTGAGCCCACGCCTGACACGCCGCCTGTGGCGGCATCATCTGCCATTGGGAATTGCTTCGGCTGCCGCGGCGGCTCTGCTTTACCTCACCCGCGACTATGCCGATGTGCTGATGCGGCTGAGTTTCTCCACCGCCTGGCCGGCGCTGGTCCTGTTGACCCTGACCTTGCTGATCGGGCCCTGGCGGATCATGCGCGGCCGCGCGCCGGTGGTGTCGCAGGATCTGCGCCGCGATGTCGGCATCTGGGCCGGCATCATGGGATTGCTGCACACCGGCATCGGCCAGTGCGTGCATCTGCGCGGGCGGCCTTGGCTCTATTATATCTATGAGAAGACGCAAGAGCATCTGCTACCGCTGCGCCACGACATATTCGGCCTGTCCAATTTCAGCGGTCTGTTCGCGGCGCTGATTCTGCTGGCGGCGCTTGCGACCTCCAATGACGCGTCATTGCGCGCGATGGGCAATCGCTCCTGGAAAAGCCTGCAGCGCTGGAATTACGCCTGTTTCGCGCTCGCAGGCCTTCACACCTTTGGTTATCTCATCGGCATCGAAAGCCTGAAACCGCTATTCATCATCACGGCGATACTATGCGTGATTATGGCGGCCCTGCTGCAATGGAACGGCTATCGCAGTCGCATTCTGTCACAACCGGCACGGAGCGGAACGAACTGACCTTTCATGGTTTTCCATCCCAGTAAGCATGGGAGAGAGCCATGAGAAAGTTGCTTGCTTCTGTTATCGCGCTGGGCCTGATGGCCGGCGCCGCCAACGCCGCGGTGGTTGGCGTCCATGTGGGTCCGGTTGGTGTGGGCATCGGCCATTATCACCACCATCACCACTGGTATCACCATCGCCATTGGGAACATGACCATTACCGCTACTGGTAATGGTTGAGGCAAAGAAAAATCCCGGCAGCGTCCGCTGCCGGGATTTTCGCTGTCAGGACCGTTACTGCGCGGCGACGCCCACCGTCACGGAGCCGGTGCCGCTACAGCCTTGAGCGCCATAGCGCACGAATTTCTGGATGCGCTTTCCGGTGTCCACTTCCGCCGTATAGATATTGCCATGACTGTCCAGGCTCACCTGGTGCAGCCAGTGGAATTGTCCGGCGTTGCGGCCCGAACGGCCCAGCTGTCCCAATTCCTGCAGATTGCTGCGGTTGAGCAGATAGATGGTCATGTTGGAATTATCGCCGACATAAAGGCAGCTCTGTCCCTTGTCCTTGGAGAAGTTCAGCGACACCGAGGTGCCCGGCATGGCCGGAATGGTCTCGGTATTGCCGCTGATCCACTGTTCAGCGACAAAGCCGCACTTGCCGACCACGCCATCGGGGTTGCTGCACGGCTTGCCCAGATTGGGATCGTTCCCGTCGAATACCTGAATGCGGTCATTGCCGCGGTCGCAGACATAGATCTTGCCGTCGTCGGCGATCTTCACGCAGTGCACCGGATTGCGGAAGAAGGCAGGTTTCTTGATTCCCTTGAGCCGGTCATTGACCCAGCGGCCGGCCGCGGCCGCTGCCGCGTCATCCACCGGATTGGAGCCATAGGCGCCGAAATGGCCGATATACTTGCCGGTGCTAGCATCCACGATCAGGATGCGGCGATTGCCGTAACCGTCGGCGATATAGAGCCGGTTGGTCTTGGCATCCACCACCATGTCGGCCGGCAGATAGAGCAGCGGGGTGCCGTTGATGCCGCCGCTGGTGTCATTGCTATTGGGCGCGGACGGCGTGCCGCCGATGCGCATCTTGAAGTTGCCATTCATGTCGAACTTCAGGACAAAACCGTCGCCGCCTTCCTTGTGGGTGGTCCAGGCCGAATTGGGGTCCACGGGCTTGGCGCCATTGCCGGCCAGCCAGACATTATCGTTCTCATCGACATAGATGCCATGCTCGCTGTTGGGCCAGATGCAGCCGTCGGACGCCTTGCAATGGCTTTCCAACCAGCCCGGATCGGCCGGACCGCCCCAGGCGCGCAGCAGCTTGCCATTGGTGTCGAATTCCAGAACCGATGGCGCGGCATTGCAGCAGTCGGCGACCGGGCCGTTGGGACGCGCGAAACCAAGACCGTTCTTGCCGCCCGAACCGCCGCGGGTATCCAACCCCGCCTCATCCGTGGTCATGGTGCGCGGACGGTTGTAGACCCAGATATGATCGTGATGATCGACGTAAAGACCGCCGATCTGGCCCAGCAGCCAGTTGTGCGGCAAGGGCGCCGGCCAGCCGGGATCGGAGACGAAATCCGGCGTCTTGCCGCTGGACGATTTGTTATAGACCCCCGTGTTGGCATAGAGCCGGTCCAGGATCGACTGGTCCTTCTTCGTGTCGGCCGCCAGCGCGCCAAACACCATTCCCGGCGCCAGCATCGCTGCCAGCACAATCCATAACTTGCGCATTCCGTCCCCTTATTTTTCCGTGAGCTGATCCTGCGGCACTTCGATCACCAGCAGCCGCTTGGGCGCCTTGCCGACCTTGACGCGGGCGATCTCCCTGCCGCTGTGCGCGTCCAGAATGGATGCGTCATCGGTATCGGCATTGCTGACCGTGGCGTATTTGCCGTCCCTGGACATGCTGATCCAGTTCGGGCATTCGCCCACCGTGATCTTCTTGCCAAGCTTCCTGGTGGCGAGGTCATAGATATAGATGCCGCTGTCGGCCACGGATGTGATCCAAAGCTTCTTGCCATCCTGGGTCAGCGCAATGCCATGTACCGGCGTGTTGGGCGGCTCGACCTTGCAATTCATCCAGGGCATGGGCGGCAGGATGAATTGCGACATGGTCTTGTTGGGGATGTCGATCACCGCGACGCCATGCAGGCCGCTCAGCGCCGTGTAAAGCGTTTTCTCGTCCGCCGTGACGATGAAGGGCCGGGGATCACCCGCCACTTTCACATCGTTGGTGATCTCCATCCTCGAAAGATCGATGCGGCGGATGAAGAAATTGTCGCGGGCCTCGCAATAGACGATGGTGTTGCTGCCGCCCTCGGGCGTGAAGCAGTTGTGGGGATGGCGGACCTCGAAGGTCTTGACGATCGCATTCTGTGTCGTGTCCACCACCACCGCGCTGTTGGCTGGCGCCAGCAGCGGCACCACGACATAGCGGCCGTCGCTGGTGGCGGCGCATTCGTTGGGCTGGCCCGGCAAGGCGATCGAGCCGGTGACCGTATTGGTCCTGGTGTCGATCACCTTCAGAGCATGCTCGGACTCGATGGTGACATAGGCGTGACGCCCATCGGCGGGAGCGCAAACCCCATGCACGACAGGACCCACCTTGATGGTGGTCAGCACCTTCTGGGTGGGCAGGTCGATAACGGTGACATCGTCGCCCTGGCTGTTGGCGACATAGAGAATCGGCCGGGTGGCGGCGTTGGCGCCCGCCATCGCGGCGGCGCTCAGGCCCAGAAACAGCAGGATCTTGCGGAACATGCTTCTCCCCGTAATTTTCTCCTTACTTAGCCGAAGGGCGGAAAGGGAGCCAGTCCGGTATCCTGTCCCGGAAAAAGACTCCGGCGCTTTTGTGCGCTGCGCCAAAAACGGCGCCCCGAGGTATTTAACCGCCCTGTCTGTTGGAAACGCCCAGTAATGACGACTGATGCCGCCTGAGCAGGAAAATCCCTGCTTCCAGCGCCAAGGCCGCCAGGAAGGGCGATAGTGCCACGGCCAGGCCATCCTCTTCTTCCTCGACCCGCCACAGCGCCCCGAACAGACAGAGGCCCAAGCCCACAAATAGAAGTTTGCGCATCGTCATCCTCGGTGAATTCGGCTGAGAACGCCCGGCCCGCTGCGCGGTTCCTGTCCATCCTCGCTCCGCTCGCTTTCGGGGCGCGCTTGGCCGCGCGCCCGTCCTCACTCCGCTCGGACTGTCAAAAATTTTATCGGGACATGACGGACCGCGACAATTGATCCCTGAAAATCCACCGTTTTTGCCATAACCGGTCGCGGCCTGACGCTGGCGTCATTTGCTTGCGCACTTTTAAGACGACGCACCGCGACGGGAATGGGATGTCAGGACGTTCCACTCTCTCGATGAGGAGGACGACATGGCTCGAACCTGGATCGCGATTTCCCTGATGGCTGTCTTTGGCCTGTTCACGGCTTTCGCCATCACCATGGCGGCATCCTATGCGATCAATGAGCGCTGCACCGACCAGATGGCTTGGGACGGAAATTGCTGATGGGTCCGACAGCGAAGCCGCGGGACGGGTCGCGCGGCCAGGCGCGCCCCCGCAGAAGCCGGCAACATCATCTTCTTGCGGCATTGCCGCTGATCCTGCTGTGGAGCAGCACGGCCGGCTATTGCCAGGAATCCTCGGAAACCGCGCTTGGCGATCCCGCGCCACAGGCGGTACAGGACCCGAGCCTGCGCACCAGCCGTTATTTCCCGCCATCGCTGGGCACGGCCGGTATCGCGGCTGTCGGCCCTTCCGCCAAGGCCGGCCCCGCCGCCACTTGCAGCGCCAGAAATCCCTGCGCCATGCCCACCCCGGCGCGCGACTATGTGATCGTGGCGCGGCAGAAATCCTGAGAGAAATCCTGGCAGTCTTGTGCCGACAAACCCCGCCGCCGCAATATCGCGGCCCGCAAACAGAAATTGCCCGAGCCGGATATGGACGTCGCCAGAGCCCTGTTTCGCCTTCTGATCGCCAGCGCTTTCGCCTGGCTGGCCTTCTGGGGTTGGCGTTATGGAAGCGGCTGCATCCACGCCCAGGGCGACACCTTCTTCTGCCCCGACGCCAGCGGCCAGTCGCTGGTCAGAACCGATGGATGGCGCATGGCACTGCATCTGCTCGTGCCGCCCTTAGCCGGCCTTGCCGTCTGTTTCTGGATCTGGCGCAACCAGCGCCTGGCGGGCGATTAGCTCACTTGAGCAGGGTCGCGGCCGCGCCCTTGACGATATCCATGTCCTGCTGGCGGGAATGTTCCTCGGAAAAGGCCGGCGAGGAGGCCGGCGTGGCGGTCAGGGTTTCGACTTCCTGATTGTATTCGATGGTAATCCGGTCGCAGTCCTGAAAATCATGGTCATAGGCCCCGCCGCTCATATGGCGCAGACAGGCCGCCATGGCGGCAGCAATGACCGGATTCATGCGAAGCGTCTTCCCAGCCTGAGATGCATAACATGCGTATAAAAAGCCCCGCCGTCAAAACGGCGGGGCTTTGGACGCAGCCGGATTTTGGGGAGGGGCTTTAAATCCGGCTGTCGGGACAAGCTAGCCTTCTGCCGATGAACCCAGCATGAATGACAGACACGAAAGGGTCCGATGGCGAAGCCACGGGACACAGACATAACGGAATTTTTATCCGGATGGGCAGCCGGTTTCTCTGCCAGCCCTAGAGCCAATTGCGCCAAAGAAACGAGGTCACCTCGAACAGTTCCAGCAGCCGCTGACCAATGGGGCGGCGGCGCCATGCCGCTTGGTCGATCGGCTTGGCCTGCGACAGATCCCTGTCGAACATGCGTTCGAAATCGGCGGCCGTGCTGTCGCCCAGCACGATGGCGTCCACTTCATCGTTGAATACGACGCTGCGTGGATCGAAATTGGACGAGCCGATCGCCGTCCACACGCCGTCGATCGAGGCGCTTTTGGAGTGCAGGACTTCGTTCTGCACCTCGTAAATCTTGACGCCCGCCTCCAGCAGATATCCGTAATGGGAGCGGCCCACCGCCAGCGCCATCTTGGAATCGCTGTCGCTGGGCAAAAGCAGCCGCACATCGATGCCGCGCCTGGCGGCGGCGATAAGGTCCTGTTCTTCCTGATCGGTAGGCACGAAATAGGCCGCGCTCAGCCACACATTCTTCTCCGCATTGCGGATGGCCGACAGCAGGGTGACATAGAAACGCGGCACCTTCTGGTCCGGGGTCGAGCCAATGATGCGCACGACCTCATGTCCTTTGGGCGCGATGATGGGGAAATATTGCGCGCGGTCCAGCGCCGGCCCCTTCTGTTGATCCCAATGGGCAAAGAACAGGGTCTGCAGCTGCGACACCACCGGGCCCTCGATCTCCAAATCGGTGTCGCGCCAATAGGGCGCCGTCTTTCCTCCCGTCCCGCCGGAACCGGCAAGCGTCTGGTAGCTGGTGCTGAGGTTGATGCCGCCGACGATCGCCGTCTCGCCGTCCACCACCAGAATTTTGCGATGATCGCGGAAATTGAAAGTCACGGGATTCAAGGGATTGTATTCCACGATCTGGACACCGGCATCCCGCAGGCGACGGAAGAAATCCGTCGGCGTGCTGGCGGAGCCGAAACTGTCGTAGAGAATGTTCACCGCCACGCCCTGCTGGCGCTTGGAGATCAGCAGATCGGAAAGATGCACGCCGCCCGACTCGACGTCCTCCAGAATGTAATATTCCAGATTGATGCTGGTCTTTGCCCCACGCATGGTGGCGAACATGGCGGCAAACGTCTCGCGGCCATCGATCAGTATGCGGGTCGCGTTGCCCGCCACCAGCGGTGTCTCCGCCACCGCCTCCTCGATGGCGGTATGGCGCTTCAAAATGCCCGCATCACCCGGCTCCGGCGCGATCCTGTCCAGCAGGGCCCGGCTCTGGTCGGCCGTCAGGGGCCCCCGCGCGCCCACGATATGTGCGGGCTCCGGCGAGGGTGTGTCGTTCACCTTGGGCACGGCGGCACAGCCCGCCAGCAGGGCGCAAACCACGGCGACGATCAGTTTTCGCATGCCCTGCCTTGCGATTCCGCCCGACGGAAATGCCACAGCCCTGGCAAAGTTCCTTTGGCGGCCGACGGGAGGTTTGTGGCAAGTGGTACAGTTGGGTGGGGTCCGACGGCGCAGCCGGAGGACGGGTCGCGTCCATAGCGATAGCGTATGGACGCGACCCCGGGCAGACGGCACATATCTACCTTCTTGCGTGGGCCATCAGCCCTCCCTCGCAACAAGGCGGCAGAGGAGATATTCCCAATGCCTGATCGGAAATGCCTGTTGATCAAGACCTTGCGAGGGCGCGTGGCCATCCCTGGCGGCTCGCGGGATGCACCGGAAATGGTTAATTTCGGGCCTTGAGAATGTCTAAAGCCTTGCTTTTGCTATGGCCCAACCATAGAACGCCGGTCCTCGCGCTCCGTGGCCAGGCGGGTGACCGCAAGGGCCGTATGTGCAGTTGTAGCTCAGTTGGTTAGAGCGCCGGATTGTGGATCCGGAGGTCGGTGGTTCGAACCCACCCAACTGTACCATCTCACGCGCGATGGTTTTGGGGCGGCACTTCCCATTCTATTGCCGACGGCGACGAAATGGCTCTGTAAGTTTCAGGCTGCTCCGCTAGTCTTCCCCAATGAATCTGCGGCGTCGCGTTCTTCTCGCCCTTGCTGTCCTGCTGGTTGCGGCGGTCGCCGCCCTCTTCTTCTTCACCCGTCCCCCGCCCGTTCTGACGGTGATGACCTGGCCGGGAACCTATGGCCGCGCTCAGACCAACGCCCAGATGCACCCCTATGGCGCCGCCCGGAATGTGGATG
>DASZVQ010000052.1:0-12258 GCA_035547275.1 Rhizomicrobium sp. | reverse complement strand
AGGGAAGAGGTCATTGGTGGCCTTTCCCGGGAATTCTTCCAGCGGGTCGGCAAGCATTATGACGAACCCATCGAATGGCGGTTCGAGCCGCATGTTGCCGAACAGGTATTTCGCGAGATGCTGGCGCAAGCCAATGTCACGCAGATCGATGGCGCCCGCCTGCAGGAGCAGGGCGGCATAACCAGGCACGGCAAGAAGATTGTCGCGATCGCGCTCGATAATGGCACCGTCCTGCGCGCGCCTGTCTTCATCGATGCCTCGTACGAAGGCGATCTGATGAATGAAGCTGGTGTGCAATATACCTGGGGGCGGGAAAGCGCGGCCCAGTATGGCGAATCCATCGCGGGCGTGCGCGGCACCCAGCGGCTGACACATCAGTTCTATGTGCGCGTGTCTCCCTACGCGGCCGACGGTTCGCTGTTGCCGGAAGTGCAGCCTGGTCCGCATGGCCCGATCGGCCAGGGGGATAAATTCGTGCAAGCCTATGGCTTTCGCATGTGCCTGACCAACGTGCCCGGCAACATGCTGCCCTTCCCCAGGCCGGCGAACTACGATCCCAGGCGCTACGAACTCCTCAAGCGTTACATCGCCGCGCTTGAGCAGCTGTCCGGGCGCGCGCCTTCGATGCGGCAGCTGATGATCATGACGCCGCTGAAGGGCGGCAAGTTCGATATCAACAGCCTGGGCGGCTTCTCCACCGATCATGTCGGCGCGAGCCGGGATTTTCCCACGGCGAGCTACAGGCGGCAGGCCGAAATCTGGCAGGACCATTACGACTATGGGGCGGGATTCTTTTATTTCCTGGCCAACGATCCCAGCGTGCCCAGGGTCCTGCGCGAGGAGGTGAACTCCTACGGCCTGGCCAGGGACGAATTCATCAAGGAGCATGGCTGGCCATTCCAGCTCTATATCCGCGAAGGCCGCCGCATGCTGGGCGAATATGTGATGACCGAGAAGGACATCACGACGGATGTGAGAAAGCCGGACACGATTGGCATGGGGTCTTACCAGAGCGACTCCCATAATGTCCGCCGCATCCCCACCCCCGACGGCGCCGTGGAGAATGAAGGCGAGCAGTATGTCATGCCGGTGCCCTACGAAATTCCCTACCGGATCATGCTGCCCAGGCCCGGACAGGTGACCAACCTGCTGGTGCCCGTCTGCTTCTCGGCCAGCCACGTGGCCTATTCCACCATCCGGATGGAGCCGCAATACATGATCCTGGGGCAGGCCGCGGGGGTAGCCGCCGCAATGGCCGCTCATGATCATATCGACGTGGCGAAGGTGCCGATAGGACAACTGCAGGACAGGTTGCGCGGCGGTCACGCGGTGCTGTCCTATCCATAGGACGTTTGTGCGTTATTTACCCTGACCCAGGCGTCCGTTAGCCATATTTACGTACCATTGCGCACGTCTGTGGTCCCGCGCCCGGCCCAATTCTAAACAAGCGATAAATCCAGACGCCTGTGCGGTGGGAGATCGTTCAAACAGTTTGTAACCTGATGTTGCTAGGCTCGGGGAGAGAGACCAATGATCCATTGGTGAGCCGGTTGCATGAATGATCTGAAGGCCAAGGAAATACTGATCGTCGATACCAGCGGCCATAGCAGACGGCTGCTGAAGCAGATTTTCACCCTGCTGGGATTTTCCCAGGTCACATGCGCAAGCAGCACCGGCGATGCGTTGGAGCTTCTGCGCAGCAAATGCTTTCACATCGTGTTTTGCGACGAGAGCGTCAAGCCGCACTCCCCGGCCGACTTCGCGAAGTTCCTGCGGTCTGACCTGAGCACCGGCAACGTGATCATTCCCATGGTGCTGATCTCCAGCGCCGCGAGGTTTGAGGAAGTCAGGGACTGGCGGGACGCCGGCGGCAACGACGTCATCGTGAAACCGATCAGCACCGAGGTGATGAAGGTGCGCATCGCCTCGCTCATTCTGAACCCAAAGCCCTTTGTGACCACAAAGACCTTTATCGGGCCCGACCGCCGGCGCGCCGCCAAGGATCGCCGTGCGGATGGCGATCGCAACCTGGATGCGAATGACCGCCGCCGCGGAATCCACCAGGCCACGATTCATGCGCTGTCGCGCAACCACCACAACGACGGTGGCCAGGACGGGCCTTAGACGGTCGCAGTCAGGCAGCCAGGCGTTGCTCGGCCATTCGACTAGAAGATTATGGACACGACCGCGCCGCCGCCCGGGGATTCGGTGATCGTCACCATGCCGCCATGGACCGACACGATCTGACGCACAAGCGTCAGGCCGACGCCACTGCCCTGCCGCTTGGTTGTATAGAACGGCACGAACACCTTCTCGCGCTGGTCGGCAGGGATGCCAGGCCCATTATCCATCACCGCGATGACCGCCCGCCCGGCGCTATCCTGGACAGCCGACAAGGTGATCTTGCCGGCCACGGTGTCGCGCAGCGCATCCATCGCGTTGCGCACCAGATTGATCAGCGCCTGGTCAATCAGGTCGGCATCGGCGGTGATCTCCAGGGTTTCTGGTTCCACCCGCACGGTCAGCGCGATATCGCGTGCCTTCAGTTCATCGGCCAGCAGGCGCTGCAGCCGGACAAAGACGCGGCGGATCGGCATGATACTGGTGTTGGCCACCATCCGCCGCGTCAGGCGACGATGGTTCTGCACGAAATGCAGCAGCCCGTCGCTGCGGCGCGCCAGAGTATCCAGTGCCTCGACCGCGTCATCGAGTCCCGCATAGGCGGGGTGGTCGGCCGGCAGTTGCGCAAGACTTTCCCGGACCCGCTTGCTGGCCGTGTCCGCCAGCGATGAGATCGGGGTGAGCGAATTCATCACCTCATGCGCCATCACCCGGATCACGGTCTGCCAGGCGACCAGTTCCTGGGCCGTCAGTTCGGACTCGATGTTCTGCAGCGAAATCAGCCGCCGCCGGATACCGCCCAGAACGACGTCGGTGGCGGCGGCCTTGAGCTGCATCGCGCCGGCGGATCGCTCCATCCGCACGATCGCGGTCTGGCCGGGCTTGAGCGCATCCAGCGCGGTGGCGAAAGCCGCGCCGTAACGCGCCAATCCTGCGGTCGATTCACAGGGCCCGGCGAACAGCCGCCGCGCCGCCAGGTTCAGCAGTTGCACGCTGCCGCGTTCACTGACTGAAATCAGCGCCACCGGCATGTGCGCCAGCAGGCTTTGCAGATACTGCGCCTGTTCCTCGCGCTCCATCCGGCCGCTGCGCAACTGTTCCAGAACCCGCGTCATGGCCTGGCCCAGATCTGCGAAATTGCGGTCGCGCGACAGGCCGGCAAAGCCGGTCGAGGTATCGTCAAAGGCGATGGCGTCCAGGAAGCGCCCCACTTCGCGGCCGGTGCGCGCCGCATAACGGCCGAGCCCCAGCATCTGCAGCACGATGGCGGCGCCGCACAGCGACATGGTGACATACCAGTCGGTGCGCGTGACCATCCAGGCCAGCAACGCCAGTGTCGCCTGCAACCCCGCCAGCCTGAGCAGGATGCCGGTCTGGAAATTGCTGAGACGAAATCCGCTAGAGCCCATACTTTTCCATCCGCCGGTAGAGCGAGGCGCGGGTCAGGCCCAGCGCTTCCGCGGCGCGGCTGACATTGTTCTGGTGCTTTTCCAGGGCGCGGACAATGGCGTTCTTTTCCACCTCGTCGAGGGGCGAAATGGCGGATGCCGCCGGCGCGCCGCGTTCGCTCGCGGCCAGCGGGAAATCCGTGACGTCCAGCAGGTCGCCTTCGGAAAGGATCACGGCGCGCTCCATGGCGTGGCGCAGCGCGCGTACATTGCCCGGCCAGGACCAGGTCGAGAGCCGGTCGAGCAGCGCCGCGGACAGGCGCTTGGGCGGCAGATTGTATTTCTGGGAATATTGCGCGGCATAATGCTCCAGCAGCAGGGGAATGTCCTGCGGCCGTTCGCGCAATGGCGGCAGGACGATCTCGACCGTGTTGATGCGATAGAGCAGGTCGGGGCGGAACAGGTTCTCGTCGGCCAGGCGATCGCGGCCCATATTTGTGGCGCAGACAAGCCGCACGTCGATGGGTTCGGGCTTTTCGGCACCCACCGGCGTCACCTCGCGCCGCTCCAGCACGGTAAGCAGCTTGGATTGCAGCGCCAGCGGCACGTTGCCGATCTCGTCCAGGAACAGCGTGCCGCCCGTGGCGGCGCGGAAATAGCCGGTGCGGTCGGCGCGCGCATCGGTGAAGGCGCCGCGCTTGTGGCCGAACAATTCACTTTCGAACAGCTGCGGCGACAGCGCGCCCATGTCGACGCGCAGGAACACCTCGCTGGCGCGTGACGACAGGCGGTGGATCTCGCGCGCCGCCAGTTCCTTGCCGGTACCGTTTTCGCCCAGCAGCAGCACATTGGCGTCGGTCGGCGCGGTGCGGCGGATGGCGCCGAAGACCTTCAGCATGGCCGGCGCGGTGCCGATCATGCCGCTGTCGGTATGGGTGGCGGCCACAAGGCCGTTGTTGCGCTGGCGCAGGTCGGCGGCTTCCAGCCGCGAGCGGCGAAGATTGAGCGCGGCCAGAAGCGTCGCCAGCAGGCGTTCATTCTCCCAGGGTTTGGTAACGAAGTCGGCCGCGCCTTTCTTCATCGCCTCCACCGCGAGTTCGATATCGCCATGGGCGGTGACCATCACCACTACGGCGTTGGGGTCGATCTCCAGCACCTCGGCCAGCCGCGCCATGCCTTCGGCGCCGCTGTCGGCGCCGGGCGAGAAGTTCATGTCCAGCAGCAGCACGTCGAAAGCGCCGCGCCGGACCAGGGTCGCCAGATGGGCGGGATCGCTCAGGGTCTGGATGCTGCCGAAATGGCGCTTCAGCAGCAGGCGGGCGGCCTGCAGGATGTCTTCATTGTCGTCGACGATCAGGATTCGGGCGTCGGAGAGTGTCATGGGCCAGTGTTCGGAAATGGACAGGTGTCCGTTTCACTGTACGCACGCGACCAGGCGGGGTCCAATCCCTAGATCTAAGCCACTGATATAACTCGGTTAATATTTGGCACATGGCTTGCGAAGGCGATGCCATGGACCGTCTGATCCCCAAGAGCGACCTGAAAAGCCGGCTGCTGCGGCTGGTGAAATCCGACACCGCCGCCGGCGCCACCGTGGCCGGCAGTGATGGTCAGGACCGCGTCATTGCCAGGAAGCCGCTGTGGAAGCGGTACTGGAAGCCGGCCGCAGCCGCCCTGGCGGTGGTGGCGGGCGCGGCCTGGTGGCTTTCCGGCACGGGCGGCAATGTCTATCGCGCGCCGCTCAGCCAGCTCACCATCGGCACCGTCACGGAAGGGCCGTTCGAGGATTACATCGCGGTGCGGGGCGCGGTGGCGCCTTTCATCACCGCCTATCTCACCACCGACCAGGGCGGCACCGTGAAACAGGTGCTGGTGGAAGACGGCGCCCGGGTGAAGGCGGGCCAGCCGTTGATCATCCTGTCGAATCCGGCGCTGCAGCTGCAGGTCGCGGCGCAGCAGCTGACCTTCGAGCAGACCCGCTTCAAGTATCAGCAGGACATGCTGAACATCCAGCACCAGATCGACAAGCTGAAGAGCGATATCGAGCGCGACAAGATCCTGCTGGACGGCAACGCCATCCCGCCCAGCACCTACAAGCAGGAAGTGGAAGAGTATAACTACAACGTCAAGCTGCTGGCCGCCACCAAGGCCAGCCGCGATGTCGAACAGAAGGTGCGCGGCACCCAGCTGACGGGTGACAGTTCGGGCAAGGCCGACATCGCCAATGCCGGGGTGGAGGCGCTCACCGTCCGCGCCCCGATGGATGGCCAGCTCACCGCGCTCGACGCGGAAGTCGGCCAGTCCAAGCCCTCCGGCTCCGTGCTGGGGCAGGTCAATTCCTTCGACCGCTTCAAGCTGACGGCGCAAGTGGACGAATTCTATCTGGGCCATGTCACGCCGGGCCAGGAGACGCTGTTCAACATCGATGGCCGCGACTATCGCGCCCATGTCTCCAAGGTCTATCCCCAGGTCACCAACGGCACCTTCAAGACCGATTTCTATTTCGACGGCGCCACGCCGGCCGGCATCCATGTCGGCCAGGCGATCGACCTGAAGGTGGAGCTGGGCGGCGCCAGCCGCGCGGGCATGCTGCCCAATGGGCCTTTCTATCAGGACACCGGCGGCAACTGGGTGTTCGTGGTCACGCCCGACGGCAAGTCCGCCATCCGCCGCAACGTGAAGCTGGGCCGGCGCAATCCCGATTTCGTCGAAGTGGTGGATGGGCTGAAGCCGGGTGAGAAAGCCATCGTCTCCGGCTACGAGGCCTATCAGAAGATGGACCGCATCGAATTCACCTCGGGCAACAACAATCCCTAAAGGGGGCACCATGATTTCCTTCAAGCATTTGGCCAAGGTCTATCGCACCGACGAAGTCGAGACCACCGCGCTGCGCGACATCAACCTGGATGTGGGCAAGGGCGAGTTCGTCGCGGTGATGGGGCCGTCGGGTTGCGGCAAGTCCACCTTCCTCAATATCGTGGGCATGCTGGATGCGCCCAGCGGCGGCGAATACTGGTTCGATGGCCGCAACATCGCCGGCTATTCCGAAAGCCGGCTTGCGGAACTGCGCAAGAGCGCCATCGGCTTCGTCTTCCAGAGTTTCAACCTGATCGACGAACTGAATGTGCAGGAAAATGTGGAGCTGGCGCTGCTCTATCACGCGGACGTGCCCGCTTCCGAGCGCAGGGCCCGCGCCACCGAGGCGCTGGAGCGGATGAAGATCGGCCACCGCGCCCGCCACATGCCGGCCCAGCTTTCCGGCGGCCAGCAGCAGCGCGTCGCCATCGCCCGCGCCGTGGTGGCGCGGCCCAAGCTGATCCTGGCCGACGAACCGACCGGCAATCTGGACACGGTGAACGGCGAGGAAGTGATGCAGCTGCTCACCCAGCTGAATGACGAGGGCACCACCATCGTGATGGTCACCCACTCCCACAGTCACGCCGAATATGCGCACCGTATCGTCAACCTGCTGGACGGCGCCATCGTCACCGAAAGCATCCGTCAGGTTCTGTAGAAAGGGCGTGCCCTTGTTCTGGAACTATCTCACCGTCGCGCTGCGCAACATCGCCCGGCACAAGCTCTACAGTTTCATCAACCTGTTCGGCCTGGCGCTGGGGCTGACCTGCGTGGTCTTCATCATCCTGTTCGTGCGCGATGAGCTGTCGTTCGACAAATGGGTGCCCGACAGCGGCAATCTGTACCGCGTGGATGTGGACGCCAAGGTGCCCGACCGCCCGGTGGACCGTTTCGCCTTGGCGCCCTTCGTCCTGGGCGATTTCATGAAGGATCACCTGCCCGAGGTGACGGGCATGACGCGGGACTGGGGCATCTTCATGACAGTGCAGATCGGCGATCGCCAGTTCCTGGACAGCATCGACGAGGTCGACCCCTCCTTCTTCAACGTGATGAAGCTGCCGCTGGTGGCCGGTGATCCCGGCCAGGTGCTGGCGCACCCCGAATCCATCGTGCTGTCGGAAAAGCTGGCGCGGAAATACTTCGGCACCACCAACGTCGTGGGCAGGCAGGTCGCGATCAACCGCGCTAATTGCGGCAAGGAACAGGTCACCTGTCCCGCCGCGATGGCAATCCTGCGCGTCACCGGCGTGATGCGTGATCTGCCGCACAACACCCAGTTGACCATCGACGCTGTCATTCCCCACACCTCGCCGGTCGACCGCATTGGTGACAAGGGCAAGAAGGCCTGGTTCTCCTTCAATGGCTTTGTCTATGTCCGCCTGGCGCCGGGCAGCGATCCCGTACAGGTGGTTGCCAAGCTGGACCGAGCCATGGACAAGTTGCTGAACTTCTCCAGCAACCTCGGCCTGCGCCAGCCTGCCAGCAAGAGCATTCACGTTGTGCCCGTGCTGTTCCGCGAGGTGCACATGAATACGTCCGATACCATTGGCAACGAGGTGCCACCGGGTAGCTGGGCTACCGTCTATGGCCTGGGCGCCATCGGGCTGGTCATCCTGCTAGCCGCCTGCTTCAACTTCACCAACCTTGCAACGGCGCGCGCCATGAGGCAGGCGCGTGAGATCGGCCTGCGCAAATGCGTGGGCGCCAGCCGCAACCAGGTCGCGGCCCAGTTCCTGGGCGAGGCGGTGGTGATGGCCCTGGTGGCGCTGGTGTTTGCCTTCGCACTGGTCGAGATTCTGCTGCCGTCCTATGATGCGTTCCTGGCGCGGCCTATCACGCTGAACTACCTGGCTGACTGGCCGCTGCTGCTGATCATCACGGCCATCGCAGAGCTGGCCGGTTTGCTGAGTGGCATCTATCCCGCCTTGATCCTGTCCGGCTTTCGCCCGGCCACGGCATTGCGCAGTAACCAGTCAGGGCAGGCAGGGTCGGGCGGCCTGCGTACCGTGCTGGTGGTGCTGCAGTTCGCGGTGTCCATAGCCTTGGCAGTCGCCACCCTGGTGGTATTCGCCCAGATCGATTTCGCCCGTACCCAGGAATTGGGCTTTCGCCACGACAACACGGTGGTGATCCAGACCGGCAGGCGCATGCCGCCAGAGACCCGCGAAAGCCTGATCAACACCTTGCGCACCTATCCCGGCATTTCGGGCGTGGGCGCCTCCAGCGACACGCCGTTCTCCTCCAATGTGAATATCGAGAGCATCAGGATTCCCGGCCGCCCGGACTCGGTTACTGCGGAGGAATTGCTGATCACGCCCCAATTCCTGGAATTGTACGGCATGAAGCTGGCGGCCGGCCGCGCCTTGTCGGACAGCCGCGCCGAGGACTCCGTGATCACCCGGCCGGATTACAAGAATGACGGCCACAATCTCCTCATCAACGAAACCGCCGCCCGGTATTTCGGCTTTGGCGCGCAGGGTGCGGTGGGGAAGACCATCCAGGTCGACAAGGACAATATGCATATCGTCGGCGTGCTGAAGGATATCCGCTTCAAGGGCGTACGCCGGGCAGTTCAGCCCACTTTGTATCTCAACGACAAGCTGGATTCCGGCACCCTGTCGGTGCGGTTGACCGGCCAGGACATCCCTGGCGCATTGGCCTTTATCGACCGCACCTGGCATCGCATGTCGCCGTCAACCGCCATTTCCCGCAGTTTCCTCGACGACAGTTTCGCCAAGCTTTACGAGGCTGACCGCAGGCAGGGCATGATGTTCGGCATCTTCGTTGGCGTCGCCATCCTGATCGCTGCGCTGGGCCTGTTCGGACTGGCGGCCTTCACGGTCGGCCGCCGCACCAGGGAGATCGGCATCCGCAAGGTGTTCGGGGCGCGCACCCGCGACGTCGCGGTATTGCTGTTGTGGCAGTTCTCCATTCCCGTCCTGGTCGCCAACCTGATCGCCTGGCCGTTGGCCTGGTATTACTTGCGCGGCTGGCTGCAGGGCTTCGCCTCCCATATCACGCTGAGCCCCGTCTATTTCGCCGCCGCCGGCATGGGCGCGCTGGTGATCGCCTGGGTCACAGTGCTGAGCCATGCCCTGCGCGTGGCCCGCGCCAATCCCATCCACGCGCTGCGCACCGAATAGGAGGGATCATGTTCCGCAATTATCTGGTCTCGGCCCTTCGCAACATCGCCCGGCATAAGCTCTACAGCTTCATCAACATTGCCGGCTTCGCGCTGGGACTGGCCTGCGCCATCTTCATCATCCTGTTCGTGCGCGACGAACTTTCCTACGACGCCTGGATTCCCGACAGCGGAAACATTTATCGCCTGGAGGAAACCATTCAGGTGCCCGGCCGCGGCCCGCTGCCGCTGGCGGTAACGCCCTATCCCATGGCCGCTGCCATGCGGGACGAGATTCCCGGCGTGGTGGACATGACGCGCTTCTGGGAGCAGCCCATGACGCTGACAGTGGGAGACCGGCAATTCTTCGAAGGCGTGCGGACCGTCGATCCCGATTTCTTCCGGATGATCCGGCTGCCGCTGGTCGAAGGCGACCCGGCCACCGTGTTTCGCCAGCCCAATTCCGTCGTGATGAGCGGGAAGGCGGTGCGCAAGTATTTCGGCGACGCCGACCCCATCGGCCGAACCGTTACCACCGGCCGCGGCGGCTGCCCCGACGCCGACACCGCCTGCCAGTCCCAGATCGTCACCCTGACGGTGGCGGGCGTGATGCGCGACCTGCCGCACAATACCCAGCTTGACGGCGATGTTTTCATCCCCAGCACCTCCCAGGCCAACCGCATCTCGCCCGATGCCAGGACGGATTGGGATTCACAGAATGGCTGGAGCTTCGTGAAGCTGGCGCCCGGCACCGATCCGAAGGCCGTGGTCGCGGCGATGGTCCCCATGCTCGACCGCAACCTGGGAACATTGCTTGGCAAGATCGGCGTGCACGGCCAGGCGCACGACTTTTATTCCATCCACCTGACGCCATTTTCCAGGGTGCATCTCAATTCCGAACAGTGGCGCTACAACGCCACGACGCCCGGCAGCTGGACGACCATCTATGGTGTCGGCGCCATCGGAGTCCTGATCTTGCTGGTGGCCTGCTTCAACTTCATGAACCTGGCGACGGCGCGGGCCAGCTTGCGGGCGCGCGAGATTTCCCTGCGCAAGACCCTGGGGGCGACCCGCCGGCAGCTGATCGTGCAGTTCCTGGGCGAATCCCTGCTGATGGCGATGATTGCGCTGTTGCTGGCGCTGGCGCTGGTGGAAGTCCTGCTGCCGGTTTTCGGCGCCTTCCTGCACAAGCCGATCCAATTGCATTACCTCTCCGACTGGCCGGTGCTGCTGTTGATCCTGGCGATCACGGTGGTGGCGGGCCTGGTCAGCGGCAGTTATCCGGCGCTGGTCCTGTCCGGCTTCCGGCCCGCCAATGTGCTGCGCACCACCATATCGGGCCAGACCGGGTCAGGCCGGTTTCGCACCGCGCTGGTGGTGGCGCAGTTCGCCGTATCCATCGGGTTGGGGATCGCGGCGCTGGTGGTGTTCAGCCAGATCAGCTATGCGCGCAACCTGAACATGGGCTTTCGCCACGACAACATCGTGATCATCGAAAGCGGCAAGATGACCCTGCGGGGACAGGAAAGCTTCCTGCAGCGGTTGCGTGGCTATCCGGGCATCCTGGCAGTGGGACTGTCGAACATGTCGCCGCTGGACCAGGGACAGAGCGAGGCCAATGTCCGGCTGCCGGGCCAGCCGGAAATGATCATGCTGGACAAGCTGGGCATCAATCCGGACTTCGCCCGCGTCTATGGCATCAGGCTGGTAGCGGGGCGGATGCTGTCGGATCAGCGTGCCGACGACAGTTTCAAGGGCCTGCCGTTTGCCGGAAACCCCGCCAATGAGGGCCACAACATTCTGGTCAACGAGACCGCGGCGCGGCGCCTGGGCTTCACGCCGCAGAGCATTGTCGGCAAGACGCTTATTTACACCGGCAGCCATGTGACGGTGGTGGGCGTGCTGTCCGACATCAAGTTCGGCGGGGCGCGCGAGCCGGTGAAGCCCACCACTTATATATATGACCCCACGTTTCCGGCTTCGGCGGCGGTGCTGGTGCGGGGCGACATGATTCCGCAGACGCTCGCCTTCATCGACAGGGCCTGGCACGAATATGCCCCGATCGCGGCGATCCGCCGCCGTTTCCTGGACGATACCTTCGCCAGGCTTTACCAGGCGGATCAGCGCCAGGGCGTGATGTTCGGTGCCTTCGTGGCGGTCGCCATCCTGATCGCCTGCCTGGGCCTTTTCGGACTGGCCGCTTTCACCGCCAGCCGCCGCACCCGGGAAATCGGCATCCGCAAGGTGTTCGGCGCGCGCGACGGGGACGTGGTCCGGCTGCTGCTGTGGCAATTCTCTCTTCCGGTGCTGGCCGCCAACCTGATCGCCTGGCCGCTGGCTTGGTACTATCTGCACGGCTGGCTTCAGAACTTCGCCTTCCGCATCGCGCTGAACCCGCTTTACTTCCTGGCGGTGGGCGCGGTGGCGCTGCTGATCGCCTGGACCACCATTCTCAGTCATGCCCTGCGGGTAGCCCGCGCCAACCCCATTCACGCGCTGCGCACCGAATAGGAGACATCATGTTCCGCAACTATCTGACCGTCGCGCTGCGCAACATCGTCCGGCACCGGCTGTACAGCGCCATCAACATCGCCGGCCTGGCGGTGGGCCTGGCCTGCGCCATCCTGATCCTGCTGTTCGTGCGCGATGAACTGTCCTGGGACAAGTGGATCGCCGGCAGCGACAGGCTCTATCGAGTCGAAGTCACCTTCCACGTGCCGGGCCGCAGCGACATCGTTACGGCGCAGACCGTGATGCCGTTGCCGCTTGCGA
>DASZVQ010000051.1:0-2143 GCA_035547275.1 Rhizomicrobium sp. | reverse complement strand
ATCCAGATGAGCCGCCAGCGCCATCACGTCGGCCGCGTAATGTTCCATGTCATGGCCGTCGCTGGTCTGGCTGCTGCGGCCGTGGCCGCGCCGGTCCTGGGCGATGACGCGATAGCCCTTGTGCAGGAAGAACAGCATCTGGGCATCCCAGTCATCCGCCGACAGCGGCCAGCCGTGATGGAATACGATCGGTTTTCCCGAACCCCAATCCTTGTAGAAAATCTCGACGCCGTCCTTTGTGGTCACGAAGGGCATATGAAATCTCCGTTTTCAAATGGGAGACATCAAACGCCCGGGACGTGACCGGGGCAAGTCAGTTTTGCGAAGCGCTACCTGGCCGAGAACTTGTACACGATGGTGTTGACGTAATTCTGTCCCGGATTGAGCCGCGCCGTCGGGAAATCCGGATGGTTTGGCGAATCCGGGAACACGCCGGGTTCCAGGCAGATGGCGTCGCCCTGGCGATAGGCGCGCGCGCCCTTGCCGAAGAAGGTGCCATCCAGGAAATTGCCGGTATAGAACTGGATGCCGGGGGCGGTGATATTGACTTCAAGGGTGCGGCCCGACACTGGATCGCTGACCACCGCGGCGGAGCGCAGGCCCGAACCATCGACAATGAAGTTGTGGTCATAGCCGCGGCCATAGCGGATCTGCTGGTCGCGCCCATCGCGGATGCGCTCGCCCACCTTGTGGGGTGTGCGGAAGTCGAACGGCGTGCCGGCCACGGCGCGGCGCTCGCCGGTCGGGATCAGCGTGGCGTCGACCGGGGTGAATTTCTCGGCGTGCAGGGTCACCAGGTCGCCCATCACGTCGCGGGCGTCATTGCCCGACAGGTTGAAATAGGAGTGATTGGTCAGGTTCAGCACCGTCGGCTTTGACGTGGTGGCGCGATATTCCAGCTTCAGTTCGTTCTGGTCGCTCAGGGTATAGGTAACGCTGACTTTCAGTTCGCCGGGAAAGCCTTCCTCGCCATCGGCGCTGACATAGCTCATGGTCACCGACCCGTTGCCGACAGAATCGATCTTCCACATCCGCTTGTCGAAGCCCAGCTTGCCGCCATGAAGCGAATTGGGGCCGTCATTGGCGGCCAGGGTATAGGTCTTGCCGTCCAGGCTGAATTTGGCCTTGGCGATGCGGTTGGCATAGCGGCCGACCGAAGCGCCGAAATAGTTGGGCCGATCCAGATAGGCTTGCGCGGTGTCATAGCCCAGCACCACATCTTCCTTCTTGCCGGCCTTGTCGGGCACCACCACTGACTGCAGCACCGCGCCCAGGGTCATGATCCTGGCCGACATGCCGGCGCCGTTGGTCAGGGTGACGGCTTCGACTTTCGCGCCGTTCGCCGTGCCGAAATCGGCGCGCGTGGCGGTCGCGGCGCTTACCCCATTGATGCCTGCCACAAGCGCAGCCGCGCCCAGAATTGCCCGCTTCATGATCGTCTCCCCGAAATTTTGGCCTACTATTGGGGCAAACAACCCAGCCGACAAGGGTGCTGGATCGCGCTAGCATGACACCATGTTCAGGCGGCTGTTCCTGGCCCATCCGGCCAGCGTCAATGAAAGCTATTTCCAGCATCAGCGGGTGGCGCTGTCCTTTGCGCTGCCGCTGCTGGCGGCCGGGCTGGCGGCGCTGGTTCATGCCGTGGTGCCGGGGCTGTGCCAGACCACGGCCGGCGATGCGATCCGCCGGCTCAACGGCCGCCTCGACGCGCGCTAGTTCTGCCGTTACCGTCCCTGCCAACAAAAGACAGGGGGAAAGCATGAACCATCTGACACGCCGCAACCTGATGCTCACCGGCGCCATGGCTGGCGCCGCCGCCGCGCGGGCCTTCGCCCAGCAGGGGCCGAACGCGCCCTACAATCCGCATCCTGCGAAAAGAATCGGCCAGCCGCAGGAAGGGCCCGACACGCCCAAGCTCACCATCTACATGAACGACCTGATGGACGATGAAGAGGCGGTTCGCATCAAGCAGCTCGGCATCAACTGGATCGACACCGCCACGGTGCCGGAACAGCCCTGGGGCCTGGATTATCTGCAGCCACGCGTCGATGCCCTGAAGAAGCATGACATGCATGTCGGCATCATGATGATTCGCTGGTCCTACAAGGGCGGCATGGATCCGGAAATGTCCAAGATCGTCTAT
>DASZVQ010000050.1:0-2423 GCA_035547275.1 Rhizomicrobium sp. | reverse complement strand
CTGGTGGCCACGGTCCTTCTTTTGGTGGCGGGTCTTGCTTTGCTCATCCCGCGGGCCGGGGTCACGGCACCCTTACAAGGTCGCAATCCCGCATCGGCCCAGGAATTCGGCGATGCCGTCATAGATTTCGGGCGGCCGTGTGGGATCGGCGGCATCGCCGGCCGGAACATAAATCACCATGCCCTGACGCGCCCGGGTCAGCAGCACGCGATAGGCGTTGGCGTGATAGCGCAGCCGTGACGGGTCATGCACATTGCGCCACTTGGTGCCCTGGAAATCATGGCACGTCCAGCTGGCGCCGGCACGACGGAAATCGGCATCCCAGCACACGCCCACCCAATCCAGTTCCAGCCCCTGGATGGCAAACTCGGTGGCCACGTCTTCCAGATAATAGGACGCGCGCACATCATCCTTGCCGTTCAAGAACCAGTTCGGCGCATCGATGCGGGCCTTGGCGTAGATGCCATCGGGCTTGAGCCGCAACGCGCCAGACGAGGCCACCAGCCCGAAGCGCTCGCTGCCCCGCGCCTTGCCGCGCAACCAGCCGCGGGCCACCGACAGATCGCGTGTCAATGCGATGGGATACTGCGCCTGGATCGTGGCATAGGTTTCGCGCGCCATGGCATCGCGGCCGGCGACCACCGCGTCGATGAAGGCGGACAACTTTTCGGCCCGGAAGGATCGCACCGACACCGATAGATGCAAATCGGGCTCCAGGCTGTGATCCATGCCCGCGATCATGGCGGCCAGATCATGGTCCCAGCTATAGTCATCATGCGCCAGATGATCGGAGGTAAAGACCCGCCAATCCGAATAATGCCGCGCCAGGGCCATGAACCATTCACTGAGGCCGGCCTCGCCGTCATTGATCTCCTGCCCTCCGCCGACCAGGCAGATCACCGCGCACCAGTCCGTGCGGCGATCCATGATGCCCAGCAGGAGTTCGGGCTCGGATTTGTCGAAGTCGCGCTTGCCGTGCTTCTCGCGCATGGCCTGGGCAAGCTTGTCGCGGTTCCAGGCACGCTGGGCCTCGTCAAAGGCCACAACGTGATCGTCCGGCAAATCCGGGATGTCGAAATAGTGATCGCGGAAATGATGGATATTCTGGATGAAGGCCATCACCTCCCGGCGCGCCGTACTGAGGGCGACCGGCAGGCCATTTTCATCGCCATTATCATGACGGTCGCGCGCCAGGGCTTCCCGCAACACTTCCACCAGCGGGCCATTGCCGGAGAGGAATACAGCGTGCTCTTCGCCATGCGCCTGGGTGCGCTGGGTGATCAGGTTCAGGCCGGCCAGCGTCTTGCCGGCGCCGGGCACGCCGGTGACGAAACAGATGACCTTTTGATGCCGGGCCTTGGCGTCATCGATGATGGCGTTCAGGCGCGTGGTTGTGACCGTCAGGTTCTTCTTGCCGGCGGCGGAATTGATGATTTCCTCCACCTGGTGCTCACGATACAAGGCCTGGGCCGCTTCGATAATGGTGGGTGTAGGCTTGTAGCCGCTGCCCAGCCATACCATGGGATCCAGCGGCGGTTGCGGCCCGAACCGCCCGACCGTCTCTTGCAGGAAGACACCCAGGTCCGCGCCGTTGGAAAAGATCGGCTCGGCCACATCGTCGGGCCACAGGTTCAGCTGCACCGCACGCGGCCGCGCTTGGTCCGCAACCACGACCGGAATAATGATGCGATCGTGGCTGCCGGCGTGAAAGTTCTTCAGGTCCAGCGCATAGTCCGTCACTTGCGCGATGGCCGCGGCGGTGAAGGCTTCGGCGCCGACCTTGAATTCCAGCACGAAGACGATGCCGCCCAGTAGCACCACGGCATCGGCCCGTTTGCCCATGCGCGGGATGGTCATTTCCAGCGCCAGCCAGGCATCGGGCGTCGTCGCCAAGCCGGCCTGCAGCAATTCGATCTGTTCAAGCCAGGCAGCCTTCTGTTCCTGCTCCTGGGCATGGCCGTGATGCCGGCTCAGCTTGCCATATACCGCATCAGGATCGGCGCGAATGAAATCGCGCGCGGTCGCAACATAATAGGCGTTGCGCACATCAGACACGCAACACAGCCTCGATCAAATGCGGGCCGGGTTGCGCCAGGGCATCGGCGAAGCAGGCGGCGAACTGGGCCACGGTTTCGGCGCGGGTCGCGGCAACGCCCATGCCGCGCGCCATGGCGGTGAAATCCAGTTCGGGATTGTGCAGGTCCAGCATCGACAGCGTGGCTGGCCCGGGATTGATGGCGCCGACGCGACCCAGCTCTATGTTCAGGATGTTGTAGCTGCGATTGGCGCAGACGATCACGATCACATCCAGCCGCTCGCGCGCCATGGTCCACAGCGCCGGCAATGAATACATCGCCGCGCCGTCGCCCGACACCGCGATCACCTTGCGGCCGGGCGCGGCGATCGTCGCCCCCACCGCCATG
>DASZVQ010000049.1:0-8430 GCA_035547275.1 Rhizomicrobium sp. | reverse complement strand
GTATCTGATCCCCAAGGGCCGCCATATCAGCGTGCGCGAAGGCGATTATGTGGAGAAGGGCGACTATATCGTCGAAGGCAATCCCTCGCCGCATGACATCCTGCGCATCAAGGGCATGGAGGAACTGGCGATCTATCTCGTGAAGGAGATCCAGGACGTCTATCGTCTGCAGGGCGTGAAGATCAACGACAAGCACATTGAAGTGATCTGCCGCCAGATGATGCAGAAGCTGGAAATCACCGAAGGCGGCGAGACCACGCTGATCGCCGGTGAGCATGTCGATGCCGCGGAACTGGAAGCCGCCAACAAGAAGGCGGCGGAAGAGGGACACAAGCCCGCCGAAGGCCGCGCCATCCTCTTGGGCATCACCAAGGCGTCCTTGCAGACCCGGTCGGTCTTCTCGGCCGCGTCCTTCCAGGAAACCACGCGCGTCCTCACCGACGCCGCGGTCAATGGCAAGGTCGATATGCTGGAAGGCCTGAAGGAGAATGTGATCGTGGGCCGGTTGATCCCGGCTGGAACCGGCGGCGCCATCGCCCGTCTGCGCCACATTGCCACCGAACGCGATCGCGCCATCCAGGCGGAGCAGGCGGAACAGCAGCCCATCGCGGCACTGGAAGCGCCGGCCGCCGCGCCGGCCGAGTAACGTCGGCCACGTCGAAAAAACCAGGCCGCCGGATGTACGTCCGGCGGCCTTTCTGTTTGCCCCGGCCTCGACCAGCACGTCTTCGCCGTGCTCCGGCGCCCGTCCCGGGTCTGCTCCTTGTCCCTTTTTCCTTGACAGATTCACCCTATATCTGACGGGTAAATTGGGAGGCGAGGCCTTTGCCGCCGCGCTAGGGTCTGCCCATGAAATTCCCTGAACCCATGTCCTGGGACCGCGCGGAAGCCCGCAAGGGCAGGTTCGATGGCCGCTTCATCATCGGTGTGATGACCACCGGCATCTACTGCCTGCCGTCCTGCGCCGCGCGGCCACCCAAGCCCGAGAATGTGCGGCTGTTCACCACCGAGACAGAAGCCAAGGCCGCGGGTCTGCGGGCCTGCAAGCGCTGTCGCCCCGACCTCTATTACCGGGGTGAAGACGAAAATGTGGCTTTGTTTGCGGGTCTGGCGGCGCGGGTTGTGGCAAGACCGGAAGAATTTGGCGATGCATCGGCTTTGGCCAAGGCTGCTGGCGTCAGCCTGACCAAGCTGGGCGATCTTTACCGCGATCATGCCCATCTGGCGCCGGTCGCCTGGCTCAGGCGCATGCGGGTGAAACGCGCCGCCCGTGACCTTCTGGCCGGCAAGGACAAGGTGGCTGAAATCGGCTTTGGCGCGGGTTTTGAATCGGAGTCGGTGTTTCACCGCCAGTTCCTCAACCAGATGCGCATGACGCCTGGCGCCTATCGGGCGCTGGATGGGGCGGAGGTTTTCATGCTGCAGCTGCCGTCCGGCTATCGGGCCAAGGAGGTCCTGGCCTATCATGCCCGCGATCCACTGAGCGTCAGCGAAAAAAGCGAAGGCAACCGGATCTGGAAGGCATTGCATACGGCCGAAGGCCCGGCCGTGATCGAAATCAGCATTGAGACCGGCCAGGCTTGGGTGAAGGTGCATTCTGGACGCAAGCTCGGCGGCGAGGCGATGGCGGGCTTGCATGGGGCGGCCCTGCGGGTATTGGGCCTCAGCCTGGATGTCAGTCAATTCGAGACCCGTCATGCCGCGTTTGTCGCACCACGCCGGGGGCTGCGTCTGCCATTGCTGCCCACAGGCTTTGACGCCTTGTGCTGGGGCATCATCGGCCAGCAGATCAATATCAAGTTCGCATCCGCCCTGCGCCGCGAGATCGTTGAGCTGGCAGGCGAGAAGGTCGGCGACATGCGCGCCCATCCCACGCCGGAACGCGTGGCCGATATCGGCGTACCCGCGCTGGCGGCGCGGCGCTATTCCCGTTCCAAGGCGCAGTATCTGATCGATGCGGCGGCGGCCGTGGCCCAGGGCAGGCTCGATATCGAAAATTTGGGCGAAGGCTCGGCAATCGCGGCGGAAAGGGCACTGACCAGCCAGCGCGGCATCGGCACCTGGACGGCGCGCTATGTGCTCTTGCGCGGCGGCTTCGCCGATGCGGCGCCGGTCGGCGACAGTGCGCTGGCGACGGCATTGCAGCGTCTGCACCAGCTGCCCGAGCGGCCCGATGCCGATGAGACCGCGCGGCTGATGAGTGCCTTCGCCCCCCATCGCAGCATCGCCACCATGCATCTGTGGACCTATCTGAAAGAGGCGGCATAATGCGGCGCTATTGGAGTGTGATTGAATCGCCGTTTCAGCAATTTGCCGCCTGGGTGGACGAGGAAGGTCGGCTGCTGCGCTTTCATCTGCGCTCCGCCGGCGCGGCGAGAGTGGACCCTGAGGCGGAAAATGACCCGGCGAAGCTCGCGGATGTGCAGCGCCAGGTGGATGAATACGCCCGCGGCAAGCGCCGGGATTTCGATTTCGCGCTGATGGCCGAAGGGCCGGAATTCGAGAAGAAGGTCTGGGCCGCGCTCTTGGAGATCCCGTTCGGCACCACCACCAGCTACGGCGCGGTGGCCAAAAGGATCGGTGTGCCCAATGGCGCGCGCGCGGTAGGGGCGGCCAATCATGCCAATCCGATCGCCCTGATCGTGCCTTGCCACCGGGTGATCGGCGCCGACGGCAGCCTCACCGGTTATGGCGGCGGCTTGCCGCTCAAGCGCAAGCTGCTGGAGCACGAGGCACGTGTCTGTGGAACGCGGCTTGATCTGTTCGGATAACCCAATATGTCATGGCCGGTTCGCAGGCCGGCCATCACATGTAAAGGGGGCTACAATGCTTTCGAGAGGCCGAAGAAGAAACCGCGGCGGGCACCGAACTGTGGCGCGCCCACGCCCACACCGGTACCGTCGCGGATCTCATATTCCTCGTCGAAGGCATTGATGATGTCGAACCGCGCCGTCAGGCCCTTGACATTCTCCAGCTCGAAATCCCGGCTGATGCCAAAATTGACTGTGACATAGGCCGGCACCGATGCGCCGTTGGGCGTGGTCCCTTCCTTGCGCAGGCCTGAGCCGTAAAGCAGATCAGCCGATAGATGGGTCTTGTCGATGGTGTAGGTGGCACCCGCCGACAGCGACACCAGCTGCTGGTGATCCAGCGGGATATAGTGGTTGGCGATATAGGCAAGGTCGTCGGGAGAGAATTGGAACTGGCTGGAAACGATATTCTCGCCCACCGCCCGCTCATAGGAGAAGTTGGTATAGGCGCTAAAGGCGCCCTGCGTATAGTTGATGGTCAGTTCGCCGCCATATTGACGCCCATGCTGATAATTGAACGGGGTCAGAATGATGGGGGCGCCGAACTGGCCTTCATCGACCAGGTTCTTGGACGCCTTGAAGAAACTGTCCAGCCCCACGGTCCAGGATTCGCCCAGCTTCTGCTCCAGTCCCAAATCGTAATAGTCGGCGCGTTCGGCCCTGGGCGTGTCGTTGGGGCCGCCGCCACCGGCCGCGGTGGTGTTGTTGAACAGCGCCACATCGTTTGAGGCCACCAGTTCGAAAGGCGGGGGCGAGAAATAGCGCGCATAGCCAGCATGAACGGTGGTCGTATCGGTCGGCTTCCATACCCCGTTCAGGCGGGGGGAGAGCTGGTTCTCCTTGTCGTAAGCCGCGAACGCGTCATAGCGCAGGCCATAATTGAGGGTAAGATTGCTGAGGATCGCCCATTCATCCTGGGCATAAAAGCCATAGTTGAAGCCGTGCTTGCTGCCATTGTCGACGATGGAGAGCGGCGTCGTTGAGGTCTGACAGGTCTGGCTGGGATCGCTGCAGAGCGGATTGGGATTGGGGTTGCCCGCTCCACCCGGCGCCGTGGCAAGCACCGCGGATGTGGTGCGCGAAAGCGTATCGTCGGCCTGATAAAGCACACCGAAGCGGATGGTGTGGCCGGTGAAGGCACGCCAGGCGCCCTCTGCCTGCAAGCCGTAGGCCACATCGCGCTTGTAAGCGGTCTGGGCGTTGCCGTCATAGAGAATGTCGCCGACATTGTCGCCAGGCGTGAAGAACAGGCTGGAATAGCGCCCGAAGAACGACACCTGATAATCCAGCGCATTGGTCGAATGCAGATAGCTGAGGATGCCGTAATGGGTGATCTCGCGCTGGCGCTCGTCCAGCAGCGCCGACGGAAAGTTGGTCGCGCCATTGGCGTTCAGCACAGAGTTGCCGGTCGCCGGATTGAGCGGCCCAAGCCCCACTATGCCGTCGATGCCTGGCGCCTGCAGGCCGACCTGGTCGGGAATCTGAAATATCGCATTGGAGGTGCCTAGCACCGCGCTGGCGCTGCTGTTCTCATCCAGGATCTGCTGCAGATAGGCGAAGCCATGCCATTGCTGGGTGCGGTCATGACGCGGATTGCTGGAGCCGTCGGGCGATTCGATGCCCAGCGTGTCGGTGGTATAGTCGCCCGAGACGAAATAGTTGAAATGGCCCGATGAGCCACCATAGGCGATGGATGGTGCCATCTCGGAATGGCTGCCGCCATACATGCTGACTTCGCCGCCATCCTCGAACACGCCGCTCTTGGTCTGGATGTCGACGATGCCGGCGGTGCGAAGGCCGTATTCGGCGGGCAGCGCGCCGGTGATCAGCCGCATCGATTCCGCCAGGCGCGGGTCCAGCGTTTGGCCGAACACCGAAATGCCTTCCGGCAGGATAATGCCGTTCAGCCGGTATTGCAGGCCGTTATGCTCGCCGCGGATGTGCAGCTGGCCGAAACTGTCCTGGGCCACGCCCGGCATCTGCAGCACGACGGAATTGAGCTGGGCATTGTCGCCGCCCGGCTGGGCCTGAATGTCCTTGGAGGTGATGGTGTAGGTCGATGCGCCGGTCTGGGTCTGGATGCCATTGCGCGCCGCCGCCAGTTTTTCCGCCGTGACGGTGACTGTCTCGGTGGTTTCCTGCGCCAGGGCCGGGGAGGCGAGTATCGCGATCCCCGCTGCGCTGAGGAAAAGAATGGAACGAAACATGGAAAGACTCCGAAATGGGAACGCACGCCATCAGGCGTGTGGGTCGCGGCAAAGGACCGCGCGATAAGAAGGGGGATTAGCGGCGGGGCGGAGCCCGGCTTTGCCAGGCAAATGCCGTGGCGGTTTCGGCCAAAGGCTTCGTCAGGGTGACGAAAAGCACCGAAACATAAGTCAGCCCGACCGGAGAGGCTGCTGCCGACGGCGTGACGAAAGTGCCGGCATGCACAAGTTCGTGGCACAGGCGGCATTGGTCCACCGGGTCCTGAGATTTCAGGGGCGATTTGGCGGGCGCGGACTGGGCGGCGATTTTGGCGACCGGCAACAGCTCGTGAACATGTGTTTGAACGGCCAGCCCCTGGAGGAAAAAAGCCAGCAGGGCGAGAAGCGTTACCCACCGCCGATGGGGTGCTGGCTTGGAAACGGCGCGTCCAGGGCGCGTCATGGCCGCTTTCACATAAGTCTGACGTAAAACGACTAAGCGATTTGGCAGGACCTCGCAATGTCTGGTTCTGGTGTAAACATTTGTCACAATTGCCGCATGGGCGAAATGGCGGAAAAGCGGGGTTTGCGGCGCTTGACCCCCCGACCCCCTGTGGGTATAAGCCGCCACCTTCCAGGGCAGGCCGTCTGCGGAAATTTTCGCAAAAACGCTGCTGGGAAGCCAGTTTAAGAGCTTAAGACGCGCGACTCAGGCAGGTCTTGCCGCCTCAGTCCTCCGCAAGTTCGGTCCGGGAAGAAGGCTTCCCGCGTCCGGTTTTTGGTTTTCGTTCAGCCTGTCCGCGGCCGCGGCACGGCAAAAGGGAAGTGGGAATGCCGACAGTCAATCAGCTCATTCGCAAGCCGCGCGGCGCCAAGCCGAAGCGCAACAAGGTTCCGGCCCTGCAGCAGTGCCCGCAGAAGCGCGCCGTCTGCACCCGCGTCTATACCACGACGCCGAAGAAGCCGAACTCCGCGCTACGCAAGGTCGCCAAGGTGCGCCTGACCAACGGCTTCGAAGCGCTGACCTACATTCCCGGCGAAGGCCACAATCTTCAGGAGCACTCGGTGGTCCTGATCCGTGGCGGCCGTGTGAAGGACTTGCCGGGTGTGCGCTATCACATCATCCGCGGCGTGCTGGACACCCAGGGCGTCAAGGACCGCAAGAAGCGCCGCTCGCTCTATGGCGCCAAGCGGCCGAAATAACAGGAGAAGTTTCGATGTCCCGCCGCCACCGCGCCGAACGCCGCGAGATCACCCCGGACGCCAAGTTTGGCGATCTCGTCCTGGCCAAGTTCATGAACTCCCTGATGTATGACGGCAAGAAGTCGGCCGCCGAAGGCATCATCTATGGCGCCTTCGACACCATTGCCGCCAAGACCAAGCAGGACCCGCTGGTCGTGTTTCACGAAGCCCTGCGCAATGTCTCGCCGGCTCTGGAAGTGCGCTCCCGCCGTGTCGGCGGCGCCACCTATCAGGTGCCTGTCGAAGTGCGTGCCGACCGCTCGCGCGCGCTCGCCATCCGCTGGCTGATCAATGCCGCCCGCGGCCGCAACGAGCCCACCATGCAGGGTCGCCTGTCGGGCGAGCTGATGGACGCCGCCAACAATCGCGGCTCCGCCGTCAAGAAGCGCGAAGACACCCACAAGATGGCCGACGCCAACCGCGCCTTCTCTCATTATCGCTGGTAATCCCCCGGACACGCCCCCCATGGCCCGCACAACGCCCCTCGAAATGTACCGGAACATCGGCATTGCCGCGCATATCGATGCCGGCAAGACGACGACGACCGAGCGCATCCTTTATTACACCGGCAAGTCCCACAAGATCGGTGAAGTCCATGACGGCGCTGCCACCATGGACTTCATGGAGCAGGAACAGGAGCGCGGCATCACCATCACGTCCGCCGCGACGACCTGCTTCTGGAAGAATCACCGGATCAACATCATCGACACCCCCGGCCATGTGGACTTCACCATCGAGGTGGAGCGTTCCATGCGCGTGCTGGACGGCGCGGTCGCGGTGTTCGACGCCGTCGCCGGCGTGGAACCCCAGTCCGAGACCGTGTGGCGCCAGGCCGACAAGTATCACGTGCCGCGCATCTGCTTCGTCAACAAGATGGACCGCACCGGCTCCAACTTCCAACGCTGCGTCGACATGATGATCGATCGTCTGGGCACCCGCCCGATGATCATCACTTGGCCGATCGGCGGCGAAGCCGATTTCAAGGGCATCATCGACATCGTGAAGATGAAGGCCCTGATCTGGCATGACGAGCAGCTGGGCGCGAAGTTCGACGAAGTCGAAATCCCGGCGGAATATGCCGACAAGGCCAAGGAACTGCGCTCGGCCCTTCTGGACATGGCCGTCGAAATGGACGACGCGGCCATGGAAGCCTATCTGGACGGCAAGGAGCCGTCTTATGAAGAATTGCAGAAACTGATCCGCAAGGGCGCCATCGGCTTCAAGTTCGTGCCGGTGATGTGCGGCTCGGCCTTCAAGAACAAGGGCGTGCAGCCGCTGCTGGACGCCGTGGTCGCCTATCTGCCGTCGCCGCTGGACATTCCCGCCGTGAAGGGCACCGACCGCAAGGGCAATGAAGTCGAGCGTCCCGCCGACGACAAGGCGCCTTTCGCGGGCCTGGCCTTCAAGATCATGGACGACCCCTTCGTCGGCTCCATCACCTTTGTGCGTGTCTATTCGGGCACCGTCACATCGGGCACAGGCGTTTTGAATTCGGTGAAAGAGAAGCAGGAACGCGTCGGCCGCATGCTGCTGATGCATGCAAATTCCCGTGAGGACGTGAAAGAGGCTAACGCCGGCGATATCGTCGCGCTGGCCGGCCTCAAGCTCACCACGACCGGCGAGACCCTGTGCGATCCCAACAATCCGGTAATCCTGGAACGGATGGAATTCCCCGATCCGGTGATTGAGGTCGCCATCGAGCCCAAAACAAAGGCCGACCAGGAAAAGATGGGCATGGCCCTGGTGCGCCTGGCGCAGGAGGATCCTTCCTTCCGCGTGTCGACCGACGTCGAAAGCGGTCAGACCATTCTCAAGGGCATGGGTGAGCTGCATCTGGACATCAAGGTTGATATTCTCAAGCGTACCTACAAGGTTGACGCCAATGTCGGCGCCCCGCAGGTCGCCTATCGCGAGACACTCTCCCGGCCGGTCTCGGTCAAGTACACGCATAAGAAGCAGACTGGTGGATCGGGCCAGTTCGCCGAAGTCACCATCGAGTTCGAGCCGCTGCAGCCAGGCGAAGGCTTTGTGTTCGAGAACGAAGTGGTCGGCGGTGCGGTGCCGAAGGAATTCATTCCGGCGGTGGAAAAGGGCCTGCGCGCCCAGAAGGAATCCGGCCTGCTGGCCGGCTTCCCGGTTATCGATTTCAAGGCCAAGCTGGTCGACGGCAAATACCACGAAGTCGACTCCAA
>DASZVQ010000048.1:0-14327 GCA_035547275.1 Rhizomicrobium sp. | reverse complement strand
ATTCAAGCTCAAGAAGATGTGGAAGTCGCCCAACGGCACCATCCGCAACATCCTGGGCGGGGTGATCTTCCGCGAGCCGATCATCTGCAGAAATGTGCCGCGCCTGGTGCCGGGCTGGACCCAGCCCATCGTGGTCGGCCGTCATGCCTTTGGCGACCAGTACCGCGCCACCGATTTCGTCTTCCCGGGCAAGGGCGTACTGACCATCAAATTCGTGGGCGAGGACGGCAAGGTCATCGAGCATGAAGTGTTCAGGGCGCCGGGCGGCGGCGTCGCCATGGCGATGTACAATCTGGATGAATCGATCCGGGAATTCGCCCGCGCTTCGATGAATTACGGCCTGGCGCGGAAGTATCCGGTCTATCTGTCCACCAAGAACACCATCCTCAAAGCCTATGACGGACGCTTCAAGGATCTGTTCCAGGAGATTTATGACAGCGAGTTCAAGTCCAAGTTCGAGGCGCTGGGCATCACCTATGAGCATCGCCTGATCGACGACATGGTGGCCAGCGCGCTGAAGTGGAGCGGCGGCTATGTCTGGGCCTGCAAAAATTATGACGGCGATGTGCAGTCCGACACGGTGGCGCAGGGCTTTGGCTCGCTGGGTCTGATGACCTCGGTGCTGTTCACCCCCGATGGCAAGACCGTGGAAGCCGAAGCCGCGCATGGCACGGTAACGCGTCACTATCGCGAGCATCAGAAGGGCAAGTCGACCTCGACCAATTCCATCGCCTCGATCTTCGCCTGGACGCGGGGGCTGGCCCATCGCGCCAAGCTGGACGGCAATGACCAGCTGGCCAAGTTCGCCCACACCCTGGAGAAGGTCTGTGTCGACACCGTCGAGCAGGGCCACATGACCAAGGACCTCGCCTTGCTGGTCGGCCCGGACCAAGGTTGGCTCACGACCGAAGGGTTCTTGGATAAGGTGGACGAGAATCTCAAAAAGGCGATGGCGTAAGCCAAACGCTTTCGATGAGGCCATGACCGAAAGTGCCGACGGGGTGTTGTTCACGGATGGAACGGACAGCGTTCTTTTCCATCCGCCTGTGGCGTACCCGGACGGGCCTGGATTTCGTCAACGAGTTGATATTATCAGCGGACCATTTCGTGGTTCGATAGACGCTTCATCATATGCGGGCCCAGGGGCACTCGCAGATTTTCATCAGCAGTTGCAGGCTGTTTACGAAAGCCTCAAAGGCGAAGCTACACTTCCCAGGTGTTACGAAGACATACGCATGTCAATTAAGGGTGATGGCATGGGGCATGTCGCCGTCTGCGGTGAGGTTATGGCAGGCCGCACTATGGCGGTTCGATTGAATTTCAGTTTTGGCTTGGACCAGACTCATCTGCCTCAGATCATCAAGTCTTTAGAGCGATTTTTCAGCCAGTAAGCGCGCGGGATTTTGCGGCGTGAGCAGGAGCGCGCGCGGAGCGTACCCAGCGTACGTGAGCACGCGCGACGAACTCACGACGCAAAAGACAAGCGCCCGTTATTCTGCCGCAGAACGGCTAGCTCGCTTCTGCGCATACATCGCCTGATCGGCGCGCGCCATGGCGCTGTCGGGATTGTCACCCGCCTTCAGCTCAAAGGCGCCATAGGCGAAGCTGACCGGAATGCTGTTGCCGTTCCATTCGGTGGGCGAGGCTTCCACCGCCGACGCCAGCACATCGGCCTTTTTCAACGCCTGTTCCTGGTTGGCGTGGGACAACAGGACGCCGAATTCATCGCCGCCCAGCCGCCCGACGCAATCGCTGTCGCGCACATGGGTCAAAAGCACATTGGCGAAATGCGACAGCACCGCATCACCCGCGGCATGGCCGTAGGTGTCGTTGGTCTTCTTCAGGTGGTTGAGGTCGAAATAGATCAGCGAGGCCGGCGTATTGTAGCGGCTGGTGAAGGCGATATAGCGCGTCAGCTCGCGCACAAAGGCGCGGCGGTTCAGAAGCGGCAGCATGCCGTCCTGGTCGGCGGTCTTTTCCACATCTTCCAGGCGCGCCTTGGTCTGCGACAGCTCGCGGCGCAGATTTTCCACTTCGTTCATCAGCCCCATGATCGCGTCGCGCACCCGGGGGGTGAATTCGGATTCCGGAATGCCCAGCACACTGGCATTGGGCAACACCGCGTCGACCGTGTCCACGCCGCCCGCGGCCTCGATCCGGCGCGCATAGGCAGCCTGGGCTACCGAGCGAGCGGGCCGGGACGGGCTGTTGCGTTCAACTTTCATTACGGGTCCGCCATTCTGGCTGGGGATAAGGTAGGCGCCGGGACTTTAAGATAGTGTTTAATCTTCCCAAAGAATGGTTAACGACTCTTAAAACGGCACTTTCCCTGGAATTTTTGCTGCCTATACTGCGCCGCTTCGCCGGAGCCCCTTACAAATCGCATGGCAAAACGAAGCACTTCCCCTGAAAATGCCGCGCGACGCGCGGCGGGGCGCAAAAGCCCATCCGTCGGCATCATCATGGGCAGCCAGTCCGACTGGGCGACCATGCAGGCCGCCGCCCAGATTCTTAAGGCGCTGGATGTGGCCCATGAGGCTCGCATTGTTTCCGCCCATCGCACGCCTGACCGCATGGCTGCCTATGCCAAGGACGCAGAGGTCCACGGTCTGAAGGTGATCATTGCCGGCGCCGGTGGCGCCGCGCATCTGCCGGGCATGGTGGCCAGCATGACCACGCTGCCGGTTCTGGGCGTGCCGGTGGAAAGCCGCGCGTTGAAGGGGCTGGATTCGCTTCTGTCGATTGCCCAGATGCCGGGCGGGGTACCGGTGGCGACTTTTGCCATTGGTGAGGCGGGCGCCAAGAATGCCGCGCTCCATGCCGCCGCCATTCTGGGCCTGTCGGACGCAGGTGTGAAAAAGCGCCTGGACGCCTGGCGCGCCAAACAGACCCGGTCGGTCGCCAAGCAGCCGAAATGAAGACCCTGCGCAAACCCGTGCCGCCTGGTGGCACTATCGGCATCATTGGCGGCGGCCAGCTGGGGCGCATGCTGGCGCTGGCGGCCGCGCGTCTGGGTCTGAAGACCGCGATCTATAACGATGCGCCGGACGCGCCGGCCTTCCAGGTGACGCAGACCTGTATTGCCGCGCCATATGAAGACCTGGATGTGCTGGGCCGCTTTGCCGATGCCTGCGATGCGGTGACGTTTGAATTCGAGAATCTGCCCGCCCACGCCATCGCCCATCTGGCCGAGCATGTGCCGGTCAGGCCGGGCGCGCATGCGCTGGCGGTGACCCAGGACCGGCTGTCGGAAAAGACCTTTGTTGAAAGACTGGGACTGAAGACGGCGCCTTTCTTTGAAGTATCTTCGCTGGCGCAGGCCGGCCAGGCCTTCGACAGGCTGGCAGGGCGGGGCATTCTGAAAACGCGGCGCTTTGGCTATGACGGCAAGGGCCAGGCGAAAGTGGCCAGCCGCGAAGATGCGGTGAAAGCCTTTGAAAGCTTCAAGGGCGCGCCGGCAATTCTGGAAGGCTTTGTCGATTTTTCCTATGAGGCTTCTGTGGTGGCGGCGCGTGGCGCCGATGGCGCATTTGCCGCTTATGATCCGCCGGAGAATGACCACGAAAACCATATCCTGCGCCGCTCCACCGTGCCGTCGCGGCTCAGCGCGACGCAGGTGGAAGAGGCCAAGTCGATCGCGCGGACGATCGCCAATGCGCTGGACTATGTGGGCGTGCTGGCGGTGGAACTGTTTGTAGCTGCGGACGGCGCGCTGTTGGTGAATGAGATCGCGCCGCGGGTCCACAATACCGGTCACTGGACCATCGAAGCCTGCCAGTGTTCCCAGTTCGAGCAGCATATCCGCGCCGTGGCGGGCTGGCCGCTTGGTCCGTCGTCCCGCCATGCCGATGCGGTGATGGAGAACATCATCGGGGCCGAGGCCGATGCCTGGGAAAGCCTGTCCCGGGCCGGCGCCTTGCATCTTTATGGCAAGAAAGAAGCCCGTCCCGGCCGCAAGATGGGGCATTTGACGCGGCTAAAGCCGTTGACGAAGCCCTGATCCGACCATAGGTTCCCGGCCGATGTTTTCACGCCTGACCAAGACCACGACCACCAAGACCAAGCCCCGCGGGGCTGGGCCGATCGTGCGCGTCTGATACCAGGCGAAAGTAGCGAGACCCCAGCCCCGCCGGAAACCGGACGGGGCTTTTTCTTTTGGATTTGGAGATATGACATGAAGAACAAGAATGTCGCGATCGTGGGCGCCACCGGCGCGGTGGGCCGGGAATTTGTCGGCTGCATCGAAAGTCGTGGGCTTCCGCTGGCTTCGCTGAAGCTGTTGGCTTCGGCCAAATCGGCCGGCAAGACCCAGACTTTTCGCGGCCAGACCCTGACCGTTGAGGAACTGACGCCAGACGCCTTCCAGGGCGTCGATATTGCCTTGTTCTCGGCCGGCAGCGGCATTTCCAAGCAATTTGCGCCAATCGCGGTGAAGGCGGGCGCGGTGGTGGTGGACAATTCGTCTGCCTTTCGCGCCGATCCGGCGATCCCGCTGGTGGTGCCGGAAATCAATGCGCGGCGCCTCAGAGATCACAAGGGCATTATCGCCAATCCCAATTGCGCGGCGATCACCACCCTGGTGCCGCTATGGCCGGTGCATCAGGTCAATCCGGTGAAGCGGCTGATCGTCTCCACCTATCAGGCGGCCTCGGGCGGCGGCGCGGCGCTGATGGAAGAGCTTGAGCTTTCCACCCGCGCCTATCTGGACGGCAAGGATTATCCGCCCAAGGTCGTCAAATACCCTTACGCCTTCAATCTCTTCAGCCACAACACCGCCATCGACATGGCCACCGGCTACAACGACGAAGAGAGCAAGGTGATCAAGGAGACGAAGAAGATTTTCGAGGACGACAGAATCGCGGTCTCGGCCACCTGTATCCGCGTGCCGGTGCTGCGCGCCCATTCCGTCTCCATGACATTCGAATGCGAGCGGCCGATCACCCCGGAAGAGGTCAGGGGGCTGCTGGCCAGGGCGCCGGGGGTGAAGCTGGTCGATGACTGGGCCAACAATTATTTCCCCATGCCCAAGGATGCCTCGGGCCAGGGCGATGTGCTGGCGGGGCGCATCAGGAAGGACCTGTCGGACCCGTCGGGCAAGTCGATCAGCATGTTTGTGGCGGCGGATCAGCTGCTGAAGGGGGCCGCGCTGAACGCGGTGCAAATCGCGGAGCTGCTGTAGGCATTCTTGTCATTCCCGTTCTCCGGTCCGTGCAAAGCGCGGCCGGAGGAAAAACTTCGGGAGATTCCATGATGCCGATGGATGCCGGCTTGCGCGGGCATGACAATCATTTCGCTTTCGACTTTGCCCAGTCCGCGAACATCGGGAAGTTGGAGAGCGCCTCCTTGGCCTTGCTCTTAAACTTCTCGAACTGCATCACATTGTCGATGCGGGCGGCGAGAAACGCGTCGGTCGGCTTTTCGTCCTCGCTGGTGTCGTTGAACCAGCGCATGGCGGTTGCCCCATAAACCCCCGCCAGAATTCCGCGCTTGGTGTAGAAGTTGAAATCGGTGGAAGTGTCGCCGGCCGCCCGCCACATCGAGTCCACCGTGCGATAGATCAGTTTCGCGCCCAGGGCCGCATGCATGGGCAGCGACAAAAGGGCCGCGGCCCGGCGCGCCGCTTCCTTGTGCGGCTTCAGGATGGAAAGCCGTGTCTTCACCGCGGTGGCGATGCGGGCGCGGATCTTCATCGCCTTCAGATCCATCGCCGCCAGGCGCCTTTCCATCTCCGCATCGGTGGTGGCGGAATAGAATTCGATCAGGCTGATGGGGCCTCCCTCGAACAGCCGCGCCAGATCGGCCTTGGACACGCCGGCTTCCGTGCCGGCCGTCTCAAGCACTTTGTCGGTGAACCCGTCAAAGGCGGCGTGCGGCAGGGCCTTGGCCAGCACCGCCTCGCGCATCTCCTCGTCGCTCATTTTCCTGACTTTCGGCTTGGTCTTCGACTCTGGTTTTGTCTGGGGTTCCGGCCTGTTTGCCACCGTTTTGCCGGCGGTTTTTTTCCGGACTGGTTTTTTGGGCGTCTCGGTCATGGCTTCAGCTTGCGGCCTGGAAGTGGCGGATTTCCGATTCAAAGATCAACCGCGACAGGTCGCCGATCCGCGAAATGTAAAGTCGCCCGTCCAGATGGTCGCACTCATGCTGCACCACCCGGGCATGGAACCCGCGCGCCACCCGCTCGATCTTTTCGCCGTCCAGCCCCAGACCCCGGTAGCGGATATGATCCGCCCGCTCGACCCAGCCGCGCAGGCCGGGCACCGACAGGCATCCCTCCCAGCCGCCTTCCGTGCCGGAGCCCAGAATCTCGATTTCCGGATTGATCAGCACGGTCAGAGGGGCGGTATGGTCGAAGCGTTCTTCTTCCGATAACCCCGGATCGCTGCGGCCATCCGGGGCCTGGAACACCACCACCCGAAGGGGAACATGAACCTGGGGCGCGGCCAGGCCGGCGCCGTTGGCGTCCATCATGGTTTCGACCATGTCATTGACAAGCCTACGAATTTCCGGATGCCGGGGGTCGGCCACGGGCCGCGCCATAGTGGCCAGGACGGGATGACCCATGCGGGCGATTTTCAGGATTGCCATGGGTCAAATATGGCCTTTGGGACGGAACGCTCCAAGCCGGCAAAGTGTTAATTTCCGCGGGTAGACAGGCAAAATCCCTTCTGGTATCACCCGCGCCTCAATTTTCGCAGTTTCCGGGAGCCCCGCTTTGCAGATCATCGTTCGCGATAACAACATCGACCAGGCGCTGAAGGCGCTGAAGAAGAAGATGCAGCGTGAAGGCATCTTCCGGGAGATGAAGCTGCGCGGCGCCTATGAGAAGCCCAGCGAAAAGCGCGCGCGCGAGCGCGCCGAAGCGGTGCGCCGTTATCGCAAGCTGCAGAGGAAGCGCCTGCAGCGCGAAGGCCTGCTGCCGCGCTAGTCGTCCTTTTCAGGCTTTGGAAGAGCCGCTGGCGGTTTGCCGGCGGCTTTTTTGTTTTTGCGCTTCTGGCTGACGTAATAGGCGCCGGCACCCGCGATGGCCGCGGCCCCCAGCACCAGCAGAAGGGTGCCCGCGCCCGGCGCGATCTGGTCGCCGGCGACCTCGGTAACGGTCTTGAGATCGTCCGCGATGCTTTCCCGCCGCCCGAACAGTTTCTTCAGCTTGAGCACGTCGCCTCAGGTGCAGTCGGCGCAGACCGCGACTTCGACCGTGACATGGGACAGATCGGGATAGCGATTGCGCAGGGTTGTCTTGACGGCCTCGGCGCTGATCGTGTCGGGTGAGATCAGCGACACGATTAACCCGCGATGGCCCGGCCCCAGCCGCCACAGATGCAGATCGGGAATGCGCGCCTTCAATTCGCTCTGCAGGAAATTGCGAATCTCGTCCGACATGCCCGGATCGGCATCGGCATCCAGAAGCACCATCGCGCTGTCGCGGATCAGGCCATAGGACCAGGACGCGATCACAAAAGACCCGACCAGGCCGCTGATCGGGTCCAGAATGCCAAGCCCGAAATAATAGCCGCAGGCCAGCGCCACGATAGCCAGCACGCTGGTGGCGGCGTCGGCCAGCACATGCACATAGGCCGCGCGCATATTGTTGTCGCCGCCATGGGCATGCGCATGACCATGGGAATGGCCGTGTCCGCCATGGGAATGGCCATGATCGGAATCCTTCAGGATCAGTGCGCTGATCAGGTTCACCGCCAGGCCGCTACAGGCGATCAGCAGCGCATCGCCATAGGCGACCGCTGAGGGCATGATGATGCGCTCAACAGATTCGATCGCCACCACCAGCGCGGTGATGCCCAAAATGATGGCGCTGGAAAAAGCCGCCAGGTCGCCGAACTTGCCCGAGCCGAAGGTGAAACGGCCGCTGCCGGAATGACGCCGCGCCAGCCAATAGGCGCCGGCCGCCAGTCCCAGTGCGCCCACATGGGTCGCCATATGGGCGCCATCGGCCAGCAGCGCCATGGAGTGATAGGCCAGACCGCAGACGATCTCCACGCACATGAATACAGCGGTAACAATCGCCGCCCATTTGGCCTTGGCTTCGGCACGGGAATGGCCGGTCCCCAAGAACACATGATCGCGGGTCCAGATGCCATGGTCGTGCGGCTTTTCGGCAACATGGGTATGATCATGATGGCCATGATCGTGGTCATGATGGTGATCATGGCCATGGGAATGACCGTGTGAATGCCCATCCAGGGTGTAGTCGTGTGCCATGGCGCCAGTCTAGCGCGTTACCGCTGTAAAATCAGCCGGAGTGCCGCCGATTTTCCGGATGCAGGCTAAGCAAACGCGCCCAAAAGCGGCAGCAGGACCCCTGCGGCAACAAGGACCCCGAGCAATAAAAATCGCGGATTGCGAACGGCGCGAAGCAACATGCGGGTGACATAAGCCGATCCCGCGCCATTGCAACCTCACAAATAGAAAGAATATGTGTGTTTACGGCGCTTGCCGGTATGAGGGCAGAAATGCGCCGCCAGGCATATTGTCGCGCATGGCCTGACATGTCTGGCTGCCGAAAGCGGGACCGGGTGAATTTGGCGCTGCGCGTGCGCGCCAGCGTTGAACGGCCGAGATCAAGCCATCAGGTTCACGTCGGCGGCGGGGCGTGCATATAGCTCTGCACCAGCGAGCCGGCGATCAGCCGCCAGCCGTCCACCAGCACAAAGAAAATCAGCTTGAAGGGCAGCGAGATGATCACCGGCGGCAGCATCATCATGCCCATGCTCATCAGGATCGAGGCCACCGCCATGTCGATGATCAGGAAGGGCACGAAGATCAAAAAGCCGATCTCGAAGGCGCGCTTGAGCTCGCTCAGCATGAAGGCTGGCGCCAGGGTGGTCACTTCGATCTGAACGGGGTCCTTGACCGGCTTGGTATGGGCCATGTCGGTGAACAGCTTCAGGTCGGCATCGCGCACATGGGCCAGCATGAATTTCTTCATCGGCACCAGCGCCTGGGTGAAGCCCTGCTCGGTGGTGACCTGATTGTTCATCATGGGCTGGATGCCCTGGTGATAGGCGTCGCTGAGGGTGGGGCCCATCACAAACAGGGTCAGGAACATGGCCAGCGACACGATCACGCTGTTGGGCGGGGAGCTTTGCAGCCCCAGCGCGGTGCGCAAAAGCGACAGCACCACCACCATGCGCACAAAGCTGGTCATCATGATGACGATCGACGGCGCGATGGACAAAACCGTGACCAGCGCCACGATCTGCAGCATGCGGTCGGTGAAAAGACCGCTGCCGTTCAGGTCGATGGAAAGCCCGCCATTGGCCGCCGGGGCGGCGGCTGCGGCATTTGCGGGGGCCATGTGCAGCGGCGCGGCGAAAGCACCGGCCGGCATCAGGATCGCCAGCAGAAGAAGGAAGGGCAGGACGCGCTTTATAAGCGTCATTGGGCGCTCACGTCCCTGGCGGCAATGCCGGTTTCCAGAACCGACGCGCCATCGGGGCCCGACAGAACCAGATGTTCCACATTGTCGCGGCGAACGATGAAAAGCCGCTGGCGCGGGCCGACCATCAGGGTTTCCACAATCGCCAGGCGCTTTTTGCCAACCGCCCGGGTGACGCCGGGAACGCCGAAGCGGCGGGCCAGCAGACCGGCGCCGCCAACCATGGCAAGCACCAGCAGCAGGGCGCCGAAGTAACGCAGAAGATCGATGAATTCCATGAGCGCGATTAACAGGCATCAACCTTAATCGCCGGTTAAAGACCGGCAGATCGTGCCCGGCAAAAACTTCTTGGTGTTAAGGCGCGCTTAAGCATGGTGGGCGCAGGCTCGGGCCATATTCAAGGCTAACAAAAGGTTATCGCCATGGATCTGCCCGACGTGCCCCTGCTTGCCATGCTGCGCGAACGCATGAACTGGCTGCACCAGCGCCAGGACGTGCTTTCGGAGAATGTCGCCAATGCCGATACGCCCGGCTTTGTCGCGCGCGATTTGAAGCCGCTGGATTTCGAGAATGCGCTCAACCAGAGCAGCAATGCCACCTCGCTGGTGACCACCAATGCGCGCCACATCGCGATCACGCCTTCACATGCCAGCAAGTTCGACGACCAGGAAACGCCCGATCAGGAATCCAGCCCCAACGGCAATTCCGTCGCGCTGGAAGCGGAGATGGTCAAGGTGTCGGACACCCAGTCGCAATTCCAGGCCGCCGCCAACCTTTATGCCAAGACCATGTCGATGATGAAGACCGCGATCGGCCAGCCATAAGCCAAGACGACCCGGATAACATCGAAGGAGATTGAGGATGGACTTTTCAAAATCAATGGCGGTTGCCGCCTCGGGTCTTCGTGCCCAGACCGACCGCATGAAGGTGATCGCGGAAAATATCGCCAACGCCAATTCGACCTCGCCCGTCAAGGGGGGCGAGCCCTATCGCCGCAAGATCGCCACCATCAACCAGAATTTCGACAGCGAGCTGGGCGCCTCGCTGGTCAATGCCGGCAAGCCGATTCCCGACAAGAGCGACTTCAAGAGCCAGTACGATCCCGGCAATCCCAATGCCGACGCCCAGGGCTATGTGAAGCTGCCCAATGTCGACAGTCTGGTGGAAATCATGGACATGCGCGACGCGCAGCGCTCCTACGAGGCCGACCTCACCATGATGCAGACTTCCAAGCAGATGATGGCCAGCACGGTCGATCTTCTCAAATAGGGAGATAAACGATGACGATACCCGCCGCCGCGGCCGCCGCTTATCGCGCTGCCGCCCAGATGAATGCCCAGCCGGCTCAGGGCATCACGCCCGCCAATGTTCCCGGCTCCAGCTTCTCGGACTTCCTGTCCGGCGCGGTCAAGGATTCCATCAACACCATCCGCCAGGGCGAACAGGCTGCCACGGCGCAGGTGCAGGGCAAGGCCAATCTGGTGGATGTGGTGCAACAGGTGAACAACGCCGAACTCACCCTCGATACCGTGGTGGCGGTGCGCGACAAGGTCGTCGCCGCCTATCAGTCCATCCTGAACATGCCCATCTGAGAAACGAGAGACATCATGGACCCGGCTTCCATCATCGACTTTGCCCGTAGCGCCATGCTGGTGCTTCTGGAGATCATCGCTCCGTCCATGATCACCGCCCTGGTGGTGGGGTTGGGTATCGGCTTGTTGCAGGCGGTGACCCAGATCCAGGAACAGACCCTGGTCTTCGTTCCCAAGATCGTGGCCAGCTTCATCGTCCTTCTGCTCGCGCTGCCGTTCATCGGCGCGGCGCTGAGCGGGCTGATGACGGATATCGCCGCCAGAATTGCCGCTTACTAATGGCGAAATGTGCCTTCAAAGGTTTTGGCGCTCTCGCCGCCTGAGATTCATTTCGCGTAGCAGGACTGCATGACTGTCCATATCCCCGCGCTGTCTGGCATTGTCCTGACCTACCTCCTGGTGTTCAGCCGGGTAGGGGCGATGGTCATGCTGTTGCCGGCGATCGGGGAAATGGGGGTGCCGTCACGGATACGCCTGATCCTGGCGCTGGCCATCGCCATCGCGCTGACCCCGCAGGTCCAGGCCAACTATCCCGCGATCTCGCCGCAATCCACGGTGTCGCTGGTCATCATGATCGCCCAGGAAGTCACCGCTGGCGTGCTGGTGGGCGCCATGGCCCGCATCATCATGAGCGCGTTGCAGGTGGCGGGCTATCTGATCGCCACCCAGATTGGCCTGGCCTATGCCCAGACCATCGATCCGACCCAGAATACGCAAGGCGCTGTGGTGGGCAATTTCATGTCGCTGCTGGGAACCACGCTGATCTTCCTCACCAACCTGCATCACCTGGCGATCGGCGCCATTGCCGGCAGCTATCACATGCTGCCGCCGGGCGGTCATCTGCCCACCGCCGACATGGCCCAGCTGGTGATCCAGCTGACCTCTTCCTCTTTCGCGCTGGGCTTCCAGCTGGCGGCACCATTCCTGGTGTTCGGCTTTGCGGTCTATGCGGGGCTGGGTGTGCTGGCGCGGCTTATGCCGCAGCTGCAGATCTTCTTTGTCGCGGTGCCGATCAACATCATGTGCGGCTTCCTCATCATGCTGGCCCTGCTGGGCTCGCTGATGACGGTGTTCCTGACCTACTACACCAACTCCATGGCGGTCTTTATCCATGGCTGACGATCAGGACAAATCCCAGCAGACGGAAGAGCCGACAGCAAAGCGACTCGAACAGGCGCGAGAGGCCGGCGATGTCGTCAAATCCACCGAAGTGACGGCCTTTGTCCTTCTGGGGGGCGGCACTCTGGCGATCGCCATGTTCGGCAAATACACCGCCGTGAGCCTGGCGCGCACCCTGAGCACCTTCATCGAACAACCCGATGCCATGAGCGTGGATGCCGCCGGGCTTTCCGCCATGGCGCGTGAATTATTGCCACAGGTCGCCATGGCGCTGATGCCGATCTTCGCCGTGCTTGTCGCCGCCGGTGTCGCCGGCCATGTGCTGCAGGCGCGCCCCGGCTTTTCCATCGACAAGATCGCGCCGGATTTTTCCAAGGTTTCGCCGATCGCCGGCTTCAAGCGCATGTTCGGTCCCGAAGGCTGGATGAACCTGCTCAAGGGCCTGGTGAAGATCGCCATTGTCGGCATCTCGATCTGGACCCAGCTCTGGCCCGAACGGGGCGGCCTGGAATCCATTCTCAACCAGTCGACCGCGGCGGTGGTGGGCGACATGTCCCATCTGCTGTTCAAGGTGCTGATGGCGGCGCTGATGTCGCTGGGGGTGATCGCCGGTTTCGACTATTTCTGGCAGCGCATGCGCTGGCTGTCGCGCAACCGCATGTCCAAGCAGGAGGTCAAGGAAGAGTATCGCCAGAATGAAGGCGACCCACATATCAAGTCCAAGATCCGCCAGCTGCGCCACGAACGCGCCAGGAAGCGTATGATGACGGCGGTGCCCCAGGCGACCGTGGTGATCATGAACCCGACCCACTATGCCGTGGCGTTGAAGTATGAAAGCGGCAAGATGGCCGCGCCGATCTGCGTCGCCAAGGGTATCGACGCGCTCGCCTTGCGCATCCGCGCGGTCGCCGAAGAAAACAATGTGCCGGTGGTGGAGAACCCGCCTTTGGCGCGCGCCCTGCATGCGGCCATCGAAATCGATGATCCGGTGCCGCCCGAGCATTTCAAGGCCGTGGCGCAGGTCATCGGCTACGTCTTGCGGCTTCAGGGCAAATTGCCAGCGCGCGCGAACTAGGCGCGAGGCGCGCTTAGATTCGTCGCATTTGTACGCTGCGCCACGAACGCACTGATGTACCGGTTGTACACATCGCGCTTCGCCCCTGCTCAGATCGCAAAATTCGCGCGCCGATTAGGTGATTCGATGGCGTTAACTTTCTGTCTCAAACCCGCTGAACAGCGTTCGTTCGCCCTCAGAAATCGTTAACGAATTCAAGCATTTGGTGTTTGGAAAGGTTTGGTTAACCAAATCTTGTATTGTGGCGGGAATGAGCGTTTCCCGATCCCTTTCCGAAGCCGGTCTTGGCGTGCCCACCGGGGCCTGGCGCTGGGCGTCCCTGGCCTTTGTTTTGTTGGCGCTGGCAGCGGCGGCGCTGACCATCGCGGCCCCCCAGGTGGCGGGCTTGGCCGGCTATGCCCTTCTGTTGGGCATTGCCATGGTGGCCGTGCTTTTCGTTCTGGCGGTGTGGCCGCGCGGCGGGCGGGCCGCCCAGGATGCGTTGCGCATCGCCGAGGCCGCCGGCAAGGCGAACATCGCCTGGGCCATCACCGGCGAGGGTGGCGCGGTGCTGGACTGCAATCCTGTCTATCGCCGCATGGCGGGCGTGGGCGAAAATGAAACGCCGCCGCCGCCGGAGCTGGCGCTGGCGGGTGAGCCGAGCGCGGCGGTCCTCTACCGCCTTTCGCGCGATGCCGCTGAAGGCCGCGCCCGGGAAGAGACCTTCCAGGTGCTGCCCGGCCTGGAGATCGTGGCCGCGGTGCGTCCGCTGCCCGACAAGCAGGCGGCCTGGTGGTTCACCCCGCGCTTGGCGGCCAGCACATCGCCGCAGCCCAATCTGTCGCGTGCGAGCCGGGCCGCGGCCCAGCCCAGCGTCTCCGCGCCGGTCGAGCCGCAGCCGGCGCCGTCCGGCCCGGTGCCCGAAACACACCAGAACACGGGCGGCAATATCGGCGATCTGTTCCGCGACGCGCCCATGGGCGTGGCCTTTGCCGATGCGCAGGGGCTCATCAGCGACGCCAATGCGGCGCTGGCGAAGTTCTTCGGCGTCACCGCCCCGCTCGCGGGCAGGAATTTCGCCGATCTGGTCGATGCTGGTGACCGGTCCCAGGTGATGGCACTGATCACCCGTGCCGCCGCTGGCGAAATGGGATTGAAGGCCATCGAG
>DASZVQ010000047.1:0-11929 GCA_035547275.1 Rhizomicrobium sp. | reverse complement strand
CGGTCTTGAAGGTCTTGAGATCGAAGGCGACCGCCTCACCGGCCTTGCCATCATCGGTATAGCCCTTGCCGACCGCGGCCACGATGCCAATACCATGGGTACCGCCCGGCATGCCCAGGACCTCGCCCAGAATGCTGCCGTCGCGGCCATCCAGCACGGTCAGCCTGTCGCCATGCGAGACATAGAGGCGATGAGATGGCGCGTCATAAACCAGATAGTCCCACCTGTCCGGCGCGCCCAGCGCCACCGCCCTGGTTACGTGATAGGCAGGGGCCTGCGCGAAAGTCGCGGCGACAGAGCCAAGCAGGAAAACGGTGGAAAGAACGGCCAAGCGCAAGGGACAACCTCTTCAGTCAGCGAATGTCCGCGACCATATCCCAGCCCGGATGCCTTATTGCCGCCTTGGGTAAATTTATAGGAGTTGCTTGAAGGCGAAGCGCCTGCGTTTTCGCGCATTGTGTAAATTCAATGACATCGGCGCAACCGTGCGTCGTCAATCCGCTCCGGACCGCTCCGATGTCGTGACGCCGGAAAGCTGTTTCTGGTTGCCCCAGACCCAGATATCCGGGTCCCAGCTCGATTGGCGCTCCAGCCAGGTGTAGTGAACATCCTTCCACGGCAATATGTGCGAAGACAGATTATCGAGCACATAATCCCCCTTGTCCGTCTCCACCAGCAGAACGGCATGTGGGTCGCCATGCTCTGTCTCGACCAGGGCGATGGATAGCGCATTCATCGGCAGGCCGCGGTCCAGCAGCCGCTTGCGCTTCTCCAAAACGAAATCTTCACAGTCGCCGCTGTCCTTTCCAGCCTCCAGCGGCGTCTCCCAGTAATCTTCCACGCCATAATTGTCGATGTCCGATCGCTGCCGGATCTGGGCATTCACCTGCTGGTTCACATCCTGCATCAAGCGCCAGACGTCCGCAGACAGGACCAGCGCATCCCGGTCTGCATCAGGTCCCGTGGCCGTGGCCAGATGTTGCTGTATCGACTCCGATGCAAGGCGCGCCGCGCCAAAAATCATCGCCCAATTATATCGCCGCGGATCGCCGGTGCCATGAACCGCGGCAGGCTGCACATCCCGACCGCCGGCGGCGATGGCGTTGCCCGGTTTCCAGACAAGTGTTCCGTCCGCCAGCAGCGCCTTGGCGCGCAACCCGCATTGATCGCCATGCCGGCGGCAGAAATCCATATAAGCCGGAGGAGGCGGAACCGGGCCGCTGACCTGCATCGCGGAAGAAGGCGGCGGCTGATCGATTGCCGCCGAACAGCCGGAAAAAATAAGGCTCAGCCCCAGCAGAACGCCGAGCCACCAAACGCACCTTCCCGTTTCGGCCACAAAATCCATAGCGCAACACCGCGGATCTCACGACTGTCGACAGCCTTAAGACGCTTGCGGCACGCGACACGCATGGCCATGAACAGCTTGGTCTTGACTGGAAGCAACACAGAAGGGATTGACGCGCGTTTATCGCAAGCAAATGCGGCGATATTGCGAACGGAAGGGTTAACGACACCGCGAAGCGACATTAACGCGCGATGATCGCCGTGAGTTCCGAATATTTTGTCCTATTTCAGGACACTCGCGATCTGCTCGAATGGATCTGGCGGCAGGATCGTCTGCATCTGTCCGCGCAAGGCAGACAGTTCGTTCTGTTCGAAATCCCGCACCTGCTGGCTGAAAACAACGCCCAGGAAAAAGCTGAACATCATGGCCCGGATCATTGCGCGCTTCCCGTGACCATGCGGAATGTCTGCTGCAATTCCCGTATGGCGGCATGTGTGGCCGCAACGTCCTGAATGCAGAGCTTCGGGTTGATGCTCGCCAGCGTCCAATTCACGGCGCCGATGGATGGCCTGCGCAATGTCAACGCCTCCACCGGGCGCTGGCGCTCCAGGTGATTCAGATATGCCAGACATATCCGCTCCAGGCGATCTTGCGCGATCGGCAGCATCGTCACGGTTCCTCTCGCGGATGATCTAGCCCATGGGATGCGCGCGCGCGCAGGCCAAACTCCGTTATGCGTTAATGCAAGTTGCCAGTGTCCACGAGGCGCACAAATTTCGGCCCAGACCGAAACATCACGGCAAGCAGTTATCGGCACGCCCGGCCTTCGCAGGGCGTTTGGTCCAGGCATCCTGGCCTAGATACTACTGTTTGTGTTTCTCGGCCTCGTCCCGCGATACCTGATTGGCATCGCGTACCGCGGCCGCGATCTTGGCCTCGATCATCTTCAGCCGGGCGTTGGCGTCGTTGGTGATCTGATGGATTCTATCATTGGCATCGCTCTGCACCCGCTTCAACGCGGCATTCGCGGTGTCGATATAGGCGTGCATGCAGGCGTCATAGTCCCGCGCCTGGCTGTTATAGAGCCGAACTTTCTGGTTGTAGGAGCCCACAGGCGCGGAATCATCGATATGGTTTGAATAGGTATTGACCGGCTTGATGAGCTCAACCTGGGGCCGCGCGCATTGCGGATCGGGATAGTCCGCCGGCGCCGTCTCGCTTTGTCCCCAGGCCGCGGCTGCCACCAGACAGCCGGCGACGATGAAAACCATCATCAACCTGCTCATGATGTGTCCGCTCCCGTCTATCGCCCCAGCAACGCCTGCTTCACCTGATAGGCGATCTGGTCCTGCTGGAAAGCGAGGGCGTCATCATCTTTCATGCGATAGATCCCTTTCAGATAGCCGAAGTCGGCTTCGGTCATTTCGCCTGTCGTATCGGCGCTCTTGCACCCCGAGGCCAGGAGATTGAGGATGGACGGCAACTGCTGGCAATCATCCAGCAAACGCGGCTGGGTCAGCGCCAGGAACGCGATGTAATCGGCCAGCGCGCCGATTTCATATCCGCCCAATTTCCTGGGATCGACCACGATGATGACATCATGAAAGCCGCTGCGCAGGCCATCGCCCACGCGGCCGCCTGTGACGGCATAGGCCTGGGCATGTGTCAGATAAATCCGGCATTTGGGACGATCGAGGCAGCCCATGCCTGGTATTTTTCCACCGTCGAAGCGCGGTATGCCATTCACATCGATGGTCACGGTCGAATACCAAGCCTGGATGGGATGGGTGACTTTCGCCATTGCCTCGGCCTGGCTGCCATTGTCGTGATAGCCCAGCAGCGCGTCATAATTCTTGCGGATATTATCCAACAAATCCTGGGGCGCAGTGGTGAACACGATCTGGATGTCGGGTGCGCAATGCGGATTTGTATCCAGCGGCGCGCCCACCTTTGCCACGGTCTCCTTCAGGCGTTTGGTGACGAAATTGGTGAAGCCGGAATTCAGGCCCAACACCGTGGGACAAATCCCCTTCTCCCAGCGCGCCACCTTTCCCAGCTTGAATGTCGGCGCGATGCGCGCCGTGACAAAAGCGTGGATTTCCTCATCGGGCACATGACGGCCATTGACGATGACATTTTCCACCGGCGTGGCGGGCTCGGCCAGTACCGGCACGGCCAACAGGCTCGCCGCCAACACACATCTGGAAATCAAACCGCGCATCGCCCTCGCCTACGACAGGTGACGTAGCTATACTACTACACGTGTCGGCGGTCAATGAGCGCGCCGTCCCCGCGATCGCCTGCTTTGCGACAATCAGCCCGGCTTGGCGCGCTTGCGGCGGGCAGTGCCGCCGGAACCGGCCTTGACCATGCCGTCCAGGGCGCGCAGATCGCTCTCGGCCGCGCCGGCGGCGTGCCGTTCGATGCGGCGGTAGGTCTCGAGCAGCACAACACCCAGCTCGGTCAGCTGCGAACCGCCGCCCGTGCTTCCGCCGATGGCGCTGGTCACCACCGCGCCGCCAAAAGTCGCCTGCATCTTCTGGATCAGCAGCCAGGCCTTGCGATAGCTCATGTTCATGGACGCCGCCGCGGCCCGGATCGAGCCATGGGCCGCCACCCGTTCCAGGAGCTGCACCATGCCGGGGCCCAGCGCGACGCCCGATTGCTCGAAATTGATGCGCAGGGAAAGACGGACCATGACGGCCAAGATGGCCGATGACCGCACAGGCGTCCAGCCGCCACGGGCTCAGATGGCGTGCGCCTTCACCAGGGCCCAGGCTTTTTTGCCGGGCGCAAGCGCAAGCTCCTGCGCCGCCTGCGGCGTGACACGGGAAAGCACCAAGCCCACGTCGGTCATCACTTCGACCAGCCGGCTGTCCGGGCTTTCCGCCGTCACGGCGCCGACCTTCCCCGCCAGCACGTTGCGAGCAGAGATCGCGCGCGGTTCTTCCGCCGCCAGCAGCACCTGGTCAGCCCGAAGCCACAGCAGGCGAGCGCCCCCCATATTGTCATGGGTGCTGCGCAGAGCCGCGGCCGGCACGGCGACACCCGTATCGCGCCCGTCCAGCAGGGCCTGAAATTGTGCCATGCGGCTGGCTTCGGCAAACGCGCCTTCCGCCACCACCTGTCCATCCTTCAGCGCCACCAGATGGCTGGCCAACGCGGCGGCATCGTCGATGTCGTGGGTCACCACCAGCATCGGCAGGCGATAGCTGCGATGCATTTGCGCCAGCACCTGGATGAAGGCACGGCGGCGCGGCCCATCCAGCGCGGCGAAAGGCTCATCCAGCAGCAGGAAATCCGGCGCCGCGGCTACCGCGCGGGCCAGGGCCACCCGGCTTTTCTCGCCGCCGGACAGGTTGGCGACCGGACGCTCCAGCTGGGTGGCGATATCGAAGAACTTCGCCACGGCTTCAATGGCGGGACGTTTCTGCTGCGGCGCCCGCTTCCAGGCATAGGCAATGTTCTCGCGCACGCTCAGATGCGGAAAAAGTCGCGCATCCTGGAACACCAGACCGATGCCGCGCCGGTGCGCCGGCACACCGTCCAGTCTGTGTCCGCCCAGGCGAATGTGGCCATGATCGGGACGAGACAGCCCCGCCAGCAAAGAAAGCAGGCTGGACTTGCCGCTGCCCGATGGCCCGAACAGCACCGTAATGCCATCGGCGGGCGCGGAGAATTTCGCGGCCAGTCGAAACGATCCCAGTGCGAGTTGCACATCGGCTGCCAGCGTCATCCCTGAAGCCGCCTCAGCATCCGGCGCTGCAGAAGCTCGGCGCCGATCAGCCCCGTCATCGCCACGATGAAGGACACCCCCGCGAGGCGCAGCGCCAAGGCATCGCCGCCAGGCTGCTGCATCACCGAATAGATCGCCAGCGGCAGGGTTTGGGTCTGGCCCGGAATATTGGCGGCAAAGGTGATGACCGCGCCGAACTCGCCCATGCCGGCGGCGAAGGCGGTGACGGCGCCCGCCAGGATTCCCGGGCCCGCCAGCGGCAAGGCGATGGTGAGGAACCGTTCCCATGGCGAAGCCCGGAGCACGGCCGCCGCCTGGAACAGCCGCGCGTCGCTGGCCTCAAAGGCGATGCGGATGGCGCGCACCAGCAGCGGGAAAGTCATCACCGCCGTGGCCAGCACCGCGCCCTGGCGGGTGAAGGCCAGATGGATGCCGAACGCCTGTTCCAGGAGCGCGCCGATGGGACCGCGGCGGCCAAACAGCAGCAGCAGCAGAAAGCCGGTCAGCACCGGCGGCAGGATGACGGGCAGATGCACCAGGCCATCCAGCGCCAGCCGGCCGGAAAAACGCCGCGACAACAGGAATGCCACGGCAATCGCCAGCGGCAGGGAGAGCAGCACCGCCCAGAAGGCAACCGCGACGCTGGTGGACAGGATCTGGAGTTCCACCGCCGACAGCATTCAGGGCGCGTCCAGCATCAGGACATCGACCAGGGTGCCCGCGTCAAGCGCCGGCGCATCGGCCGGCAGGCGGATCAAGGCATTGGCGGCGGCAAAGACGGCGATACGGGAGGAGTCCTGATCCTCATTCGCCCGTACCGTCAGGCGGCCCTGATCATCGATCGCGGTGCGGGCGCGCAGATAATGTTCGCGCGGACCATTGGCGGGCAGCGCCCGCGCCAGATGGGCGCGATGGAACATAAGCGATGTGGCGGCCTCACGCCCCAGCATCCGGTCCAGGATAGGTTTGAGAAATAGCCGGGCGCAGACCAGGGCCGAAGCCGGATTGCCGGGAAGGCCCAGCACCAGCCCCGCAGCGCTCTTGCCAAACCAGGTCGGCTTGCCCGGGCGCACCGCGATCTTGTCCACCAGCACATCAAGGCCGAACTTCATCAAAGCAGGCCGCGCCAGGTCATGATCGCCGACAGAGGCGCCCCCCACCAGCACCAGAATATCGCTGCCCCGCAGCCCGTCCTCCGCCGCGCGGGAAATCGCGGCCGCATCGTCCCGCGCGACTGCCAGGCGTTGCGGAACACCGCCCCAGCTTTGGACCAGACCGGCGATGCCATAGGTGGCCGACTCGAAAATCTGCCAGGGTCCCGGCGCGGTACCGGGCGGCGCCAGTTCATCGCCACTGGACAGGATCGCGACACGCGGGCGGATGGCGACATCGAGCCTGTCCAATCCCGCCGCGGCGGCGAGCGAAATCCCCACCCCCTCCAGCCTGGAGCCCGCTTTCAGCAACGTCTCGCCTTGCGCGAAATCCAGCGCCCGCGCCCGGATGTTGCGGCCCGCCGCCGCGGCGGCGATCTCCACGCGGTCACCCTCGCGGCGGACATCTTCCTGAATGACCACCGTGTCGGCGCCATCGGGCATGGCGGCGCCAGTGGAAATGCGCACGGCGGTGCCAGCTTCGCATCGTCCGGCGAAACCGTGCCCTGCCGCGGACTCGCCAATCACCATCAGCCTGCCCGGCGCATCGCCATGACGGACGGCATAACCGTCCATCGCCGAAACCGCGAAAGGCGGCTGGTCGCGCGATGCGACCACGGATTGCGCCAGCACCCGGCCCAGCGCATCGTTTAGCCTCACCGTTTCATGTCCCAGACTTTTCACCGCCGATAGCATGGCATCGCGCGCTTCTATGACGCGCATCGCCCGCTTGGCAGATTCAGCCGCCTGTGACACGTTATTTCCGCTCATATGCAACGCCATGTGGCGGACGCTAAGCCGGGAGCAAAGCCTTGTCCACCAATCGCCGCCTTGCCTTGTTCGCCACCCTTTTTGCGGCTCTGGCGCCGCAGGCGGCCATGGCGCGGCCCACGGTCACCGTCTTTGCCGCCGCATCCCTGACCGACGTGATGAAAGACGTCGCCGGCGTCTATCAGGCCAGGACGGGCGTTTCCGTCACATTGTCCTTCGACGCCTCCTCGATCCTGGCGCGCCAGATCGATAATGGCGCGCAGGCGGACATCTTCATGTCGGCGGACGAGGACTGGATGGACTATCTGCAAAAGGACAACCGCATTATTCCCGGCACACGCAGGAACCTTCTCGGCAACAGGCTGGTGCTGGTGGCCGACAGCGATCCGGGCCCGATACCGAAGATCGCACCGCATTTCGATCTGGCCGGCGCGCTCGGCGACAACAAGCTGGCCATGGCCGATCCGGCATCCGTGCCGGCGGGCAAATATGGCAAGGCGGCACTGACCGCGCTTGGGGTGTGGGACAGCGTGGCGCCCAAGGTGGCGCAGGCGGAAAGCGTGCGCGTGGCGCTGGAATATGTGGCGCGCGGCGAGGCGCCCTTCGGCATCGTCTATGCCACCGATGCCCGGCTCGCACCGGTGAAGGTGGTGGGCGTATTTCCGGAAAACACCCATCCCCCGATCCTCTATCCGGTGGCGCTGACCAGGACCGCCTCGCCGGCGGCACGCGCATTCCTGGCGTTCCTGTCCGGCAAGCAGGCGCGCGCGATCTTTGAAAAAGCCGGATTCACGACCCTGCCCTGACCCGGTCAGCGGCGGACGTAATCGCCCGATGCGCCACCATGTTTTTCCAGCAGCATGATGCCGTCGATCACCATGGCGCGGTCGGATGCTTTCAGCATGTCATAGATGGTAAGACAGGCCACCGACACCGCGGTCAGCGCCTCCATCTCCACACCGGTCTGACCGCCGGTCCTGGCGCAGGCGGTCACCACCAGCGCGCTCCCGGTCTCGTCCGCCGCGATTTCGATCTTCACGCTGCTGAGCGCGATCTGATGGCAAAGTGGGATCAGCTCCGCCGTGCGCTTGGCCGCCATGATGCCGGCGAATTCCGCCGCCGCCCGCACGCTGCCTTTTTTGGCGTCGCCCGCAAGCGTCCTGGCAAGGGTCTCGCGCGTCATGCGCACACGGCCTTGCGCCACCGCCTCGCGCGCCGTCACCGGCTTGTCGCCCACATCCACCATGCGGGCATGGCCGGCCTGGTCCAGATGGGTCAACGCGTCGGCCATCATGCCTCCAGAAAGCGCGAGATCAGTTCGGACAGGTTGCAGGGACGGTGGCGGTTGTCCAGCTGCCAGCGGATCAGCCTGTCCCAGCCGTCCTTGCAGGCGCCATTGGAACCAGGCAGCGCAAAGATCAGCGTGCCGCCCGCCAGGCCGGCACAGGCGCGGCTTTGCATGGTGGAAAGACCCACGGTCTGGAAGCTGGTCATGTGCCAGACGGTTTCGAAGCCTTCGATGGTCTTGTCGAACAGCGGTCTAACCGCCTCCGGCGTCTGGTCGCGGCCCGTCAGTCCCGTGCCGCCGGTGCTGATGATCACATCCACATCCGAATCGGCGATCCAGGCTTTCACCTGGGCCTGAATCTGGCCGATATCGTCCTTGACCAAGGCGCGGCCGGCCAGCCTGTGCCCATCGCGGACAATGCGATCCGCCAGCAACTGGCCTGACGTATCGCTGGCCTGGTCGCGGCTGTCGGACACCGTCATCACCGCCACATTCAGCGGACGGAAAGCGACCTCGCTGGAAAGCCGGCCACCCCCCGGGGGAACATCGCTCATGCCATATCCTTTTCGGCCTGATTGCGTCGTGCATGATCTTGCGCGCGCGGCTCGATCCAGCGCGCGCCGGACGCGCCGGTCTCCTTCTTCCACAAGGGCGCGTCGGTCTTGAGATAATCCATCAGCACCTGCACCGCCTCGAAAGCATTGGCACGGTGGATCGACAGCGCCGCCACCAGCACGATCGCTTCGCCCGGCCGGATGATGCCGACCCTATGCACCACCAGAAGATCGGGACAATCGAATCGGCGGGCAGTTTCTTCGGCCAGGCGCGCGATCTCCTTTTCGGTGAAGCCCCGGTAATGATCGATGCGCAATTCCTTGACCGCCGCGCCATCGGTCGCGGCGCGGCACAGGCCGACAAAACTGACGAGCGCGCCCGCATCGTCACGGCCGGCGGCAAAGCGCGCGGTTTCGGCCTGGGGATCAAGCGGCCCTTCAAGAAGACGGATATGCATATCAGCCCCCGCTCATCGGCGGCAGGAAGGCGATCTCATCGCCATCCGAAACCCTTCGGGACAGGTCCTGCGCCACATCCTGATTCAAAACCAGCCGCGTGACGGTATTGTCCATCGCCCGACCCAGCACCGGCTCTGTCCGCGCGATCCAGTCTTTCAGATCCGACAGGGTCTGCACCCCGTCAGGCAAGGCGATCTCGCCCAGGCGCGCAGGCGCAAGTTCGCTGAACTTGCCCAGAAACAGCAGCCGGATCATCTAACCGCCCGTCATCGACATGTGCCGCGCCAGAGCCGGCCGCGCGCCCGGCACCGGCAGCAGGAAATCGTGCGCCTTTGGCTTGGCGGCGATGGCGCGATCAATCGCGGCATCCAGCAGCGCGTCATCGTTCGACGCCCGAACCGGCGCGCGCAAATCCATCGATGCCTCCTGCCCCAGGCACATGAACAAGGTGCCGGTGCAGGTCAGCCGCACCCGATTGCAGCTTTCGCAGAAGTGATTGGTCAGAGGCGTGATGAACCCCAGCTTGCCGCCCGTCTCGGCCACGCGGACATAGCGCGCCGGCCCACCCGTGCGCTCTGGCAGGTCGGTCATGGTCCAATAGGCCTGCAGCTCTTGCCGCACGGCCGCCAGAGACAGGAACTGATCAGTGCGGTCCTCCTCGACATCGCCCATGGGCATGGTCTCGATCAGGGTGATGTCCATGCCGCCGGCATGGGCCCATTGAATGATCCCGGCCAGGTCTTTGGCATTGTCGCGCTTCAACGCCACCGTGTTGATCTTGACCTGAAGACCCGCCGCTTGGGCCGCGGCGATACCGTCCAGCACCTCGGACAATTTGTCGGCCCGGGCGATGCGCGCGAAAGTGGCGCGGTCCAGACTGTCCAGCGAGACATTGACGCGCCGGATGCCGGCCGCGGCCAGATCCGCCGCGAATTCCTTCAGCCGCACGCCATTGGTGGTCAGGGTCAGCTCTTGCAGCGCACCGCTTTGCAGATATCGCGCCAGCCCATTCACCAGATGCATGATGCCTCGGCGCATCAACGGCTCACCGCCAGTCAAGCGCAGCCGCGTGACGCCGCGGCGGACAAAGGCGCTGCAGATCCGGTCCAGCTCCTCGATGGTGAGCAGATCTGCCTTGGGCAGAAACCGCATCTGCTCGGTCATGCAATAGGTGCAGCGCAGATTGCAGCGGTCGGTGACCGAGACGCGCACATAATTCACCCGCCGGCCGAACGGGTCGATCAGGTCAGGTAGCGCCGCATCAGGTGACATGGGCGCAGTATACGCCAGAATATCGTCAGAAAAAGCACGCTTTTTCAGTGGCTTGGATTGACCTATGCCATGGCTTTCCGCAGGACCTCCCGCAACCGCCGCGCCACGATCATGTCTTCGCCAGGCTGAAGCATCCAGACGCCGATCAGAATAGTGTCTTCGCCGCCCGGCAGGCCCGCCGACACCGGCTTTCGCCCCGTGGAGGGATTGAGCTCGATGGACGGCGAGCCGTCGCGCAGGCTCTGCGCCACATCCAGCGGCTTTATCTTCACCCGGGACTGGTCGTAGCGGATCACCAGATGTGGCACGGCATTGGCCACCGCCGGCACGAAGACGTCGTGGGTCAGGGTGGGGATATCCTTCAAATGCGCGGCGATGCGTTCGGCGCGGCGGCGGAATTCCGCTTCCATGCCGGCGTCGCTCTGGGCCAGGAACCAGTCGATCGCCGCCACCATGCCGACGATCTGTTCCTTGGCGACTTTCATGCCGCGACCGACCGTATTGTCATGCGGGCTGTTGCTCCATGACGCCGCCTCGATCAGGTCCTTGCGACCCAGCAGCAACCCGGCATTCTGCGGGCCGCGAATGCCCTTGCCGCCAGAGAAGGTGACAAGGTCGAAGCCCATTTTGGTATAGTTCCACAGATTGGAGATGGGCGGCACATCGGCGGCCGCGTCATTGAAGCATGGCACGCCATGGCGGTGCGCCACCTCCACCCATTGCTCGCGGCTGATCTGGCCGCTCTCGGCCGCATTGAAGAAATGGCACATCACGGTCTTGGCCGTGAATGCCCTCTCATATTCATCCAGCGTTTCGACCTCGACAAAGCGGATGCCGCAATTGCTGATGGCATGATCGTAGGAATAACGATGCCCCTTCTGGATGATGACTTCGTTCTTCAGACTGGTGACATCCTCGGGTAGCAGGGTCACGGCATCGCGGTTGCCGACCGTCATGCAAGCGGCCGTGCCCAGGGTCAGGGCCGAGGCGGCGCCGGCCGAGACCAGCGCCGCCTCGCAATGCAGGCGCTGGGCGATATAGTCCCCGGCCTTCTGCTGCAGCTCCGCCAGCCGCACCGGATGATGGGCGGATGCCGCCACAGCCGCTTGGACCGATGGCGGCATGATGGAAGCGGTCAGCGCCGTATAGGTGCCGGCCGCATTGATGATTTTGGTCACGCCCAGCCGGGCGTAATAGTCCTCGCCTCGGGCGGCGGCTTCTGCGGCCATGCCAGGCGTGGCGCGCAAGGCGCCGGCCGCGGCCAGCGCGTTGCGTGTCCAGGAAAAGAAGCCGCGGCGTGTTCCGGTATTGCCCATGACGTGCTTCTCTCACATCAACGCAAACTTGCGGTCCGGCAACAGCCCCGTACGGTTAGTGATCGTGATGGCTCACGATGCCGTGATCCTTCAG
>DASZVQ010000046.1:0-51311 GCA_035547275.1 Rhizomicrobium sp. | reverse complement strand
TGGATGCCCAATGGCATGGTGATCCGCCAGGAACTGGAATTCCTGGCGCTGAACGAAGAACGCAAGGACGGCTATCGCCGGGTGGCGACGCCGCACATCGCCAAGGAAGCGCTGTATTACCGCTCGCGCCATCTGCCCTATTACGGCGAGGGCATGTATGCGCCGCTGGACATCGACGGCGAGAATTACCGCCTTCGGCCGATGAATTGCCCGCACCATCACCTGATCTATGGCGCGACCCGGCACAGCTATCGCGAGCTGCCGCTGCGCATCGCCGAATATGGCCAGGACTATCGCTACGAAGCCTCGGGCGGCCTGTCGGGCCTGATGCGGGTGCGCGGCTTCTGCATGAACGACGCCCATATCTATTGCCGCTACGACCAGGCCAAGGACGAGTTCATCCGGGTGATGAAGCTGCACGCCCGCTATTACGATCTGCTCGACATCAAGGACTATCATATGCGGCTGTCCCTGCCGGACATGGACAAGCTGGACAAGTATGTGGACGAGCCACAGAAGTGGCTGGATGCGCTTGCCATCATCCGCCAGGCGATGGACGAGTCTGGCCTGAAATATGTCGAGGGCAAGGGCGAGGCCGCCTTCTACGGCCCCAAGATCGACTTCTTGATCAAGTCGGCGATTGGCACCGAATATACCATCTCGACCAACCAGCTGGACTTCCTGGCGACCCAGACCTTCGACCTGAAATATATCGGCGAGGACGGGGCCGACCATCCGGTCTATGTCATCCACCGCGCGCCTTTGGGCACGCATGAACGCTTCACCGCCTTCCTGATCGAGCATTATGCCGGGGCCTTCCCGGTCTGGCTGGCGCCGATCCAGGCGCGGGTGATCCCGATCTCCGAAAAGGTGGGCGATTATGCCCAGAAGGTGCTGGACCAGCTCTTTGCTACCCCGGTGGTCAACGGCACCGCCGGGCTTCGGATCGACATCGACACCTCAAATGAGCGGATGCAGAAGAAGATCCGCGACGCCCAGCTCGCGAAGATCCCCTACATGCTGGTGGTCGGCGAGCGGGAGGCGCAAGAAGGCAAGGTCGCGGTCCGGTTGCGTTCGGGCAAGGACCTGGGCGCCATGCCGCTGGAAACTTTCATCACCCGCATCAAAAACGAGGCGGAATCCCGGCGGGATGTGGCCGAATAGCCCTTTTCCAGCGGGGATTTCCACCCTATCTTAAGCGCCGAATCCGGCAGATGGCTGTCGGACGCGCCACCGGCGCCCTGCCGAAAGGTTTCCCGTTTGCGTCCATGATCGAGACCCTCGTTTCGCCTGGAACCTACGGACCAGCGAGACGGGCAGGCGCGCGGCTGTACAAAGGAGAGAGTCATAGTTCCGAGACGTTTTCAGGGTAATGCCCCGCCGCCGGCCAAGGATGGCCCGCGCATCAACGACGAAATCACCTCCCGCACCATTCTGCTGATCGGCGACGACGGCCATAAGTATGGCGAGATCGGCCTGGATGAAGCGCTCGCGCTGGGCGAGGAAAAAGGATTCGACGTCGTCGAAGTCTCGCCCGACACCAAGCCACCGGTCTGCAAGCTGATGGACTATGGCAAGTATAAATACGAACAGCAGAAGAAAGCCGCCGAGGCCCGCAAGAAGCAGAAGGTCATCGAGATCAAGGAGATCAAGATGCGCCCGACCATCGACGATCACGACTATGACGTGAAGATGCGGGCGATGAAGCGCTTCTTCGACGAAGGCGACAAGGTCAAGGTCACGCTGCGCTTCCGCGGCCGTGAAATGGCCCATCAGCATCTGGGCATGGACCTGCTGAACCGCGTGCAGAAGGACACAGAAGTCTTCGCCAAGCTGGAACAATATCCGAAGATGGAAGGCCGTCAGATGATGATGGTTTTGGCGCCGCGCTAATAGCGCGGGCGCCAAAAGCCCCGCGGTTCAGGGTAAAGCACGGAATTTGCAGAACGTCGGTCGCGTCCTAGCGACCGACGGGGGCGGGGCCGGAAAGGCCACCAGCTCAAATCTCAGAAAAGCGCCCCTCACCGGGCGCTTTTTGTTAGCCGCCCTGCACCGCCTTGTACGCCACCCGCCCGCTGCGGATCAGGAAGACCACGCGGCCCTGCGTGGCCGGCGCGGCATTGGCGGCCATGAGACCGCTCGCGCGCCCCGCCAGCGGGAAGACCAGCGCGGTGCAGCGGTCGGAAGCATCGAAACAGGCCTTCACCGCCGGGTCCATCCGGTCGAACTCCGCCGAGGTGCGGGTCATGAAATATTCCTGCACGCCCAGCCCGGATAGGACGCGCGCCTGAAAACGGGACTGGTCGAAACCCAGCCCCGCCAGCTCGAACTCCGACGTCTTGCCGGGCACGACCTTGTCATAGGCATGTTGCAGCAGCCGCAGCGATACGGCGTGGGCGTCGTATTCGCGTCCGCCGAACGACCAGGCAATCGCCGCGCCGATGGCCAGCAGCACGACTATCGAAGCCGCCACCAGCAACGGCCGCAAGGAACGATCCTGGCACCAGCGGATCACTTCATTCATGCCGTTAACCCTCGCGCCCGGATCTTTGCCATCCAGGCATGCGCCAAGTGCGCCTGCGCGCCAATCAAAGCGTGGCGGCGTGGTAAACGGCTTAACGAAGATGGACGCTGAAATCGGCGTTGCCGCCCGACAAAACCAGCGCGACGGTCCGGTTCTCGGCCTCGATCTTTCCGGCCAGCAGCGCGGCCAGGCCGGCAGCTCCGCCCGGCTCGACCAGCAGCTTGAGTTTCTCTGCCGCAAAGCGGACCGCCGCCTCCAGTTCGGCGTCGCTGACACTCAGGCCCGGCGCCAGAAGATCGCGCGCGGCCTCGAAGACGATCTCGCCCGGGGTCGGCGCCATCAGCGCGTCGGCGATGGACAGCGCGCCGCCGGCCGCCTGCACCCGGCGGCCTGCTTCCAGCGACAGTTTCATGCCGGCGAAATTCTCCGGCTCGACGCTGCGCACCTTTGCCGGCGAGCCTGTGCCGCGCAACGCCAGCGCCACGCCGCTGACCAGCCCGCCGCCGCTGCAGGGCGCCAATACCTCGTCCAGCACCACATCCAGATGGCTGGCGGCCTTGGCGATCTCCAGTCCCACCGTGCCCTGTCCGGCGATGATGCCGGCATCGTCGAACGGCTTGATCAGCACCGCGCCGCGCTCGGCGCAGATCTTCGCGGCGATCGCCTCGCGGTCGTCGCGTACCCGGTCATATTCCACGATTGCCGCGCCCAGGGCCCGAGTGCCCGCGATCTTGGCGGCGGGTGCGTCCGACGGCATCACGATCAGAGCCGGCATACCGAACAGCCGGGCGGCGGCGGCCACGCCCTGTGCATGATTGCCCGAGGAAAACGCCACCACGCCATGGCTGCGCGCGCTTTGCGGGATCAGCGCCAACCGATTGCACGCGCCCCGGAACTTGAACGAGCCAGTGCGCTGCAACGTCTCCAGCTTCAGGAACACGCGCCCGCCGGTCAGCGCATTCAGCTGCCAGCTTTCCACCAGTGGCGTGCGGATGGCGTAAGGCGCGATACGCGCCGCGGCAGCCTGGATATCAGAAAAAACCGGCGGCATCAGTTTGGTCCATGCATCTGGGCGACCCTGTACACGGTGACATGCTGTGCGCGCCCGCGGGAATAGTTGAAGCCCGACAGATCGCCCACCGGGGTGGCATCGGCCTGCAGCTCCGCCAGCCGGGCCAGGAAATTGCCGCGCTCGCTGTCCTCGATCAGCGCCAGGCCGCCCGTGCGCGCGCCGGCTTCCGCCGCGCCCGCGCCATTCGCCAGCACCACATCGGCGCCCAGGGCAAAGACCAGGCTGGGCTCCTGATAGCCGGCGATGGCCGGCGAAGGATCGCCCGGCCTTGTGGCGGCCGCGACAATGGCCTTCAGACGCTCGCTCATCCACAGCGGCTCCAGCCGCGGCGCCACCAGGGCGGTCAGGCCGGGCGCAAAGACAAACATCGCCGCCAGAGCCAGGATCAGCGCCGCCAGCTGTTTGCGCAGAAGCATCAGAATCAGTGCTGTCAGCGCCAGCACCGCGCCTGTACCGGCCACCGCCAGCGGCGGCCATGCCCAACCTATGCCGAAATAATGCGGCGCCAGAACAAGCACGGCGGAAAACAGCACCGCCCCGATCACGAACTGGACAATCGCGATCCAGCGCGCCGCCGCCAGCCATTTCACGGCGCGCGAATCCAGCACGAACATCGCCGCCAGGATGGCCAGCGGCGGATAGGCCTCGATCACATAATGCGGCAGCTTGGTGGGCACCAGCTCCACGAGCAGCCACCAGCTTGCCGCCCATGCCAAAAGGAATCTGATGCCGGGCTCGGCGCGGCGCGCAAAACCGCAAGCCACGCCCGGCAGTACGAACAGGATGGCGGGCCAGAAGCAGGCGGCCGACAACAGCAGGTAATAACCCGGCCAGGCGCCATGGCTTTCCTGCCCACCCGCGAGCTTGCTGGCGAAGTCATTGCCCAGCGACTGCTGCAGGAATGCGCCCTGGCTCTGGATGGTGATGGCGATCAACCAGGGACTGACCAGCACCAAGGTCAGCAGCAGCCCGTGCAGCGGCTTCACATCCCGCAACCAATCCCATTTGCGCTCCCATGCCAGCAACCCCAGCATGGTGGCGATGCCCACGCCGGGCACCACCGGAAACTTGACCAGAATGCCGAATGCACAGGCCGCCCACCCCCATAAGACCAGCCGCTGCGATGGCTTTGGCGCGGTGTCGTCGCGGGCGGCGCGATAGAGCCTGAGCAGCACGCCTTGCATGCCCAGGGCGCAGGCCAGCAGCACCGCATCGGTGGTGGCGATGGTGGCCTCCGCCGTCAGCAGCACCGAGCCCAGCATCATCAGCCCGGCCAGCAGCGCCGCCTCGCGCTCGGCAACGGCGAGGGCGCACCATACGGTCAGCCAGGCCGCTGCGATGCCACCCAGGAGCGATGGCAGGCGATAGCTCCAGATGCGGTCGTCATGTCCGGTGGCCAGGCCGGCCAATTCGGTGGCGCCGGCCTGGAGCCAGTAGACCCCCACCGGCTTCTTGTAACGGGGCACTTGGCCGAAGCGGATGTCGACCCAGTTGCCGGATTCCACCATCTGGCGGGAGGACTGGGCAAACCGGCTCTCGTCCCGGTCCAGCGCCGGCAGGCTCAGCACGCCAGGCAGCCAGAGCAGCAGGCCCAGGAGCGCCAGGATGGCATAGGGGTATTGGCTGGCCCGCCACAGCCAGCGCGGCGGCAGGGGGGCCGGTTCCGGCTGCGGAACGGCGGCGGTCGGGGCGGTTTCCTGAGGGTTTTCAGCAGCTTTTGAGTCGGCCATGCGGAGGAACTATGTCGGCCTCGCCCCTATGTTGCAAAGGGCCGCCCCTGTATAAGGCCCCCCTTACCCTAGGGCGAAAGACAAGGTTTATGACGGGCGCCGTCGCCATTTCCGTGGTCGTGCCGGTGAAGGATGAGGCCGGCAATGTCGGCCCCCTCGCCCGCGAAATCTCGGGCGCGCTGAAAGGCCGGCCTCATGAGATCATCTTCATCGATGACGGCTCGTCCGATGGCACCGCCCAGGCCCTGACGGCGCTCAAGACGGAGATCCCGGCGCTGCGCGTGCTGCGCCATGACCGCAATCTGGGCCAGAGCCGGGGCATCCGCACCGGGGTCAAGGCGGCGCGGGGCGATGTCATCGTCACCCTGGATGGCGACGGCCAGAACGATCCGGCCGACATCCCCAGGCTGCTGGAGGCGCTGGCCCGCGATCCGCAGCTCGGCATGGTGTCGGGTGTGCGGGTGAAGCGCCAGGACACTGCGAGCCGGCGCCTGGCTTCACGCCTGGGCAATGGATTCCGCAACGCCATGCTGGGCGACGGCGCCAGCGACACCGGCTGTGGGCTGAAGGCGTTCCGCCGCCAGGCTTTCCTGGACCTGCCCTATTTCGATCACATCCACCGTTTCCTGATCGCGCTGATGCTGCGCGAGGGCGTGGGCGTGGCCTATGTGCCGGTCAATCACCGTCCGCGCCTGAGCGGCCGTTCCAAATACACCAACTTCGGGCGCCTGCTGGTCAGCGTGCAGGATCTCCTGGGCGTGCGCTGGCTGCAGCGGCGCCATCGCGGCAGGACCGAGATACGGGAGCTGTAAATGGGCTTCATGGCGCACTGGTACACGATGCTGCTGCAGCATCCTTACGACGTGCTGTGGAACGTGATCGGCTTTGGCGGCCAGATGGTCTTTGGCGTGCGCATGCTGATCCAGTGGCTGCAGAGCGAGAAGGAAGGCCATAGCGTGGTTCCCATTACCTTCTGGTACTGCAGCCTGATCGGCGGGTTGTTCAGTTTCAGCTATGTGATCCACCAGCAGGCCTGGGCCCTGGTGATTGGCCAGGGCCTGCCCCTGCCGATCTATGCCCGCAATATCTGGATGATCTATCGCGACCGCCGGAAGGGCACCCAAAGCGCCTGAATCGGCTGTGGTTTCGCCCCAGAACCCGGCCCTTGCCGGACGCTCCCCATCCGTGTATCTCCCCCCTTCCTTGCGCGGACAGATGGCCGAGTGGGTGAGCTGCGGTTCGCCACCGGCGAACGAAATGGTCCGGTGGACCATTTCGAGCGGCGAACGCCCGTAGCGCAAGCGACGGGCCGGGCGAAGGCGCACACGCGGCTTTCATACGTTTCTGCGGTGCTTAGAACCCTTGCGGGGCGGGGCGCGCCCGTGTATCTCCCGCCTTCCTTGCGCGGACAGATGGCCGAGTGGTTGAAGGCGCACGCCTGGAAAGTGTGTAACGGTTAATAGCCGTTCGAGGGTTCGAATCCCTCTCTGTCCGCCATCAAAAAGCCCCTCGTCGTCCCTTTCATTTGCTGCCGCTGGCGCCGCCGGTCACGGCATGCAGCACCGCGGCGCCGGCCTCGGTATTCTTGAGCCCTTCCAGCGCCGCGCCAATGGCCTGGCCGCCCTTGGCCGAGAACAATTCTCCTACAGCATTGAGGCCCTCGGCCGGCACGCCCGTCTGGGCAATGACCTTGACATCGGCTTTCTCCAACGCGCTTGCCTGGGCAATGCCGATGTCGCGCGTCGCCTCGACCTGTTTCACGCGGATCAGATAGGTCTGATAGCCCTCATTCTCGCCGATTTCCTTGGCCAAGGTGATCTGGGGATTGACGGTCGCCATCTGGCGCGCGGTTTCGGCCGCCCCCTCGGCTTCACCCTTGGCCTGGATGCCCTGGGCCGTCAGCCTGGCAGCAGCCAGGTCGCCCTCGGCGATCGTTGTGACCTGCTGTTTCTGGCCTTCCGCCTTGGTCACCGCGACCTGCTTATCCCGCTCGGCGGCAACGATGGCGACCTGCTTGTCGCGATCAGCATTCACGGACTGCACGCTGCGGTCGATTTCAGCCTGCCGCACGGATTGCACCTGGCGCACCGCCATGTCCTTTTCGGCAGTATTCTTTTCCTCGTCCTTGATGGCCTGCTGCGCCTTCTGGTTCTGGATGCCGATCATCTGGTCTTTCTGGGCATTGCGGATACCCACCGCTTCGTCGGCGGCGGCCTTGTTGGTCGCGACCGTCCTGGCCGCCTCGATCTCGGCGGTTTCGGCGGACTGCTGGTTCAATGCCACCGCGATGCGGGATTCTTTCTCGATCTCGGACTTCTTCTTGTTCATGATCTGCTGGATGACCTGGGAGCCCTGGGCATCGCGAATATCCATCAACTCAATATTCTTGACCGTCTCAATGCCCCATTGGGGAAGCTGGGCCGCGACCTCCTTGGTGAAGGCCTCGCTGAATTCCGCCCGCTTGCCCAGAATGTCCTCGATCAAGGCGTTGGCCAGAATGGTGCGCACCACGCCCTGCATGATGCCTTGCAGCTGGCCGTCCAGTTCGCTGATCGAGCTCAGTCTTTCGGCCGCCTTGGCGGGATCGGCGATGCGGAAAAAGGCCAGCACGTCGAGAACAAAGGGAAGCCGGCCCTGGTCATAGGCGGCATAATTTTCCAGTTCGACGCGGAAAACCGAAAGCGGAAGAACGCTGACCCTGACGCCGATGCCCGGAAGCCAGGCGGGCCATTTGTAATAGGTGTTGCCGCCCATGTCCTTGCCATAGGGCGTCGAGCGCTTGGCGCTCTGCACGATATGGACGGCGTTGGTTGGAACCACAACGCGGAAGGAAACAGCGATCAGAATGATCAGAACAATGACGGCAGCCGCAACGGCGCCGATGAGAATGAGGTTCATGGTGACGTTCCCAGCCTGATGTCACGCAACATGGACGTTGGCAACATATCAGGAAGGACATCGCCATGAAAGAAGGCCGCTTGGCGGGCGAACGCGTCGCGCCCTGTCACATTATTGTCGAAACACCAGCGACTGACCGTCACGCTTGTTGTGACTACTGATCCTCATCGCCGGAAGGAGCGCAATTATGCCGTCCTGACAGGACGCAATCGGACGTGGCGCGATACTGCCGATATTTGTGCAGCAGCCAGACGCTGAACACCACCAGCACGATGACAAAGACGGCCGCGGCGATATTCTCGCGCTGGCGGCGATCCTCGTCATCATCGTGCTGCATCGCTGTGCTATTTCACCCGGCACTTGTTGGTATTGGGGATCTGGTAGGTCCCTGGCGGGCACGGGATAACGCCATGGGTCGGCAAGGTGGGCGGAACGACAGGCCGGGTCTGCGTCCCCTGCCCTACCGGCCGGCAGTCATGGGTGATGGGACACAGGGTGGTGGAATTGGGCGCCGGCGGCTGGGGCTGCGTCTGGGCCAGGGCTGTACCGGCGCCAAGCAGCATCGCCGCGATGGCCAAAATCCATAATCGCGTCATGTCCGAATCCCCATCCCGCCGCACCAGCTTAATCCATCCGCGCATCCCATGTTCCTGCTATAATCCCGCTAAAGACAATAATGGGGAAGGATTTGCATCGCATCTGCTGCGTCGCCCTTATGCTGCTGGCCGCGCCGGCTGCCGCCCAGAACAATGATGGCCGCTATTATAACGGCGATCCGGGCGGCACGCATTATTCGCGGCTGACCCAGATCAATCCGCGCAATGTGCACCGCCTGCATGAAGTCTGGCGCTACGACCTGGGCGGCAACAGCGAACTGGAAAACACCCCGATTGTGGTCGATGGCACGCTCTATGGCACCGGCCTGGGCAAAATCTTTGCGCTCGACGCCGCCACCGGCCAGGTGAAATGGACTTATACGCCGAGCCCGCGCGGCCGCCGCGGGGCGTTCAATTCGCGCGGCGAAAGCTGGTGGAGCGACGGCAAGACCAGCCGGCTGCTGGTGACCGCGGGCAACTTCGTCTATTCGCTCGATCCCGCCACCGGCCAGCCCGATCCCGGCTTTGGCGACAATGGCCGCATCGACCTTGATGACAATCTGCGGGGAGCCGCATCGGTCAATTATGTCCGCATGGGCGCGCCAGTGACCATCTGGCATGACCTGTTCTTCACCTGCGGCGAGGTGGCCGAGGAATCGCCAGCTTCACCCGGCGACATCCGCGCCTGGGATGTGCGCACCGGCAAGCTGGTCTGGACCTTCCACACCATTCCCCATCCCGGCGAGCTGAATGCCGAAACCTGGGCTCATGACGCCTGGAAGACCGCCGGCGGCGCCAATGCCTGGCCAGGCCTGGTGGTGGATCAGAAGCGCGGACTTCTGTTTGCCGCCACCGGTTCGGCGTCGGATGATTTCTATGGCGGCGGCCGGCCCGGCAAGAATCTTTATGCCGACAGCATCCTGGCGCTGGATGCCAGGACCGGAAAGCTGCGCTGGTATTTCCAGGCGGTGCATCACGACGAATGGGATGACGACTTCGCCGCCCCGCCCGTGCTGGTGACGGTGACGCGCCAGGGCCGGAAAATCGACGCCGTCGCCGCCACCAACAAGACCAGCTATGTCTATGTCTTCGACCGCGAGACCGGTCACAGCCTGTTTCCCATCGACGAGGTGCCGGTGCCGGCGGCGACCGCGCCGGGCGATACCGCCTGGCCCACCCAGCCGCGCCCGCGCCTGCCGCCGCCTTTGTCGCATCAGAGCATCGACGCCGACGGACTGACCCAGCGCACGCCGGAAGCCAACAGCTGGGCGCGCCAGAAATTCGCCACCTTCTTCAATGGCGGCGCCTTCACGCCGCCCGCCTACAAGCAGGAGACCGTCGCCGTGCCCGGCTTTTCCGGCGGCAGCGAATGGGGCGGCGTGACATTCGATCCCAGGCAGGAATATCTCTTCGTCAATACCGAGAATGTGATGTGGACCACCGCCCTGGTCGACCGCAAAGGCCCGGGGCAACAGGGATCGGACAGCCCGGTCTTCCCGGGCCAGCAGTCGCGCTTCACCTTCAGCGGCTACAACAAGTTCAAAGATCCCGACGGCTATCCCGCCAGTGCCGCGCCCTGGGGTCATCTGACCGCCATCGATCTGAAGACCGGAAAATTCGCCTGGCGCATTCCCTTTGGCGAATATCCGGCACTGGCCGCCAAAGGCATGAAGGACACCGGCAGTGAGAATTATGGCGGCGGCGTCGCTACCGCCAGCGGGCTGTTCCTGATCGGCGCCACGTTGTTCGACCGCAAGCTGCACGCCTTTGACAGCAAAACGGGCAAGCTGCTGTGGGACACCGAGCTTCCTTATTCCGGTGACTCCACGCCGCTCACCTATATGGCGGGTGGAAAACAATATGTCGTGATCGGCACCAGCGGCAGCCGCGATCCCCATGGGCCCAAAGGCACCGCCTTTGTCGCCTATGCGCTGGGCGATTGACATGCGGGCGCTCGCATTTGCCTTGGCCTTGCTGCTTCCGACGCCCGTACTGGCCGCGCCGATCTGTCTCACGCGCGCGGGCGATCCGGTGCATTGCGAGGCGCGTGGCGCCATGCCACTGGGCTGGCGGCTTCCACCGGACGCGGCCGCGCGCCGCGAAATGGAACAGCCGCATCCATCCACCCACACGGTCATGGGCGCGATCGCGGGGTTGGCCCTGTTCTTCGCCCTGATCGCGCTTCTGCCGGAGTTCGATGGCGCCCGCGACCAGGACTGGGACAAGCAGGAAAAACGCGGGTCCGATTAGGCGCTATTTCGGCGCCGCGGGCCTTGGACGTTCTTCGCGGTTGCGGCGCTCCGCCAGGATGGCATTGAACTCCGCCCGGCTCATCTTGAGCTTGTCGGGATTGGCGTCGATCCATTTCACGAAGGCGTCGTACTTCTGGGCATTCCAGCCGCCCTCGAACGCCCCGCCATTCCTGCCTTGTTTGTTCAGCTCGAAATTATAGGCATCTTCCAGATTGATGAACTCGGCATGGGCGACCGCGTCCTCGGCCATGAAGGCGGGAATGAAGATCACGCCATCGCGGGTGGCATAAACCAGATCGCCCGGCAGCACGGTGGCGCGGCCGATGCGGATGGGCGCATTGATCGAGGTCAGCGTCATGTCCTTCCAGGCCGAGGGATCGTAGGCGCGATAGAGCCCATTCATGTTGTCGAGCTCGCGGTTCTCCTGCGCGTCGCGGATGCCGGCATCGAAGACGAAACCGGTATGGGACCGGGCGGCGATGCCCGAGCCCAGATTGGACCCGATCAGCGTGCCTTCCACGATCTTGCCATAGCCGTCAGCGACATACATGTCGCCGATCTGCAGTTCGGCGATCGGCCAGCTGTTGTTGCCGCTGACCCGTCCCTCGCGCTTGCCTTCATCGGTGATGGCTTCATACATGTCGCGGCGCAGCGGCATGTATTGCGCTGTCAGGGCGCGGCCGGCAAAGGGCTTGTCGGCATGCAGCATCTGGAAGCCGGTATCGAACTGGCAGTTGTAGCCCTTGTCGCGCATATAATCCCACAGATCCTCGATGGAGACATCGAGGACCCGCTTGAGCAGATCGTCAGGCACCTTGGGCCGGCCGTCGGGGAAACGTTCGCCTTTCCATTTGGAGGTGAAGAACATCATCTGGTCATGGGTCTGCTTGACCTGCGCCATGGCGGGCGCGGCCAGGGTCAGCGCCACAAAGCCCAGCAACACCGGCTTCAGTTTCCCGAACATGGAAGTCTCCTCAAGGATGGGTCTTGACGACGCCGTAGCGGATGGACTTGCCAGGCGCCAGGATCATCTGATGGGGCGTGTTCGCCGGCACAAAAACATAATCGCCGGGATGCAGGCTGAAGCGCCTGCCGCCCTTGATGCCATCCCCCCGCGTCTCGCCGGGAGAGACGGTCTTGGGATTTTCGATGGTGCCGCCCAGGACCAGATCGGCTTCGCCCTCTAGGATGAACATGTGATCTTCCCAGGCGGCATGCTCCTCGCCTTGGCCGGTCTTGGCGCGGACGGTGACATTGGCCTGCGAATTCCTGTGGTTCAGAAGCGGCGCGGATTCGTAAAAGCCGCCCAGCCCGGGCGTGAGCTTTTGTCCGCTTTTGGGCGTGACCTGATATGTGCCCTCGGCCAAAGCGGGCATCATCATTCCCGCGCTCATCAAAACCGCGACCAATGTCTTTTTCATTTCAGCCCCACCAGCTTTCATCGGGCGCCAGATGCGCCTTCACAATATCCGGATTCAGATCGACGCCCAGGCCGGGCTTGTCCTGGATGATGAAATAGCCGTCCTTGAAGAAGGGGCCCTCATGGGTGACCATTTCGAAGGTCCAGGGATCGCGGCCACCCGCCAGCTCATGGACGCGGAAGTTGCGCACCGAGGCCGCGGCATGGGCGCTGGCGATCGTGCCCACCGCGCTGGCGGGATTGTGGCAGGCGGTCCAGATGCCATAAAGATCGGCGAAATCGGAAATGCGCTTGGCCTCGAACAGTCCACCCGATTTCGGAATGTCGATATGCACGCCGGCGCAGGCCTGCTTCTCGATCAGTTCGCGGAAACCGGCCAGCAGATACAGATTCTCGCCGGTGCAGATCGGCACATTGGTGGCGCGCGACACCCGCTCCATGGTCTCGACATTCTCGGGCGGGGTGGGATCTTCCACCCACATCGGCTTGATCGGCTCCAGCGCGTTGCAATACTGGATCACGTCATTGACCGAATATTTCCAGTGGCATTCCACCGCCATGTCGATGTCGGGACCGATCTCCTTGCGCACCAGCTCCATGCGCTCGACCAGGCGGCGGATGTCCTTGTTGGTGAGCTGGTTGGTATAGCGGTCATGGCCGGGCTCGGAGAAAGTCGGGTCCGCCGTGGTCGGCACGCTGTCGCCCTGAAACTTGAAGGCGGTGAAGCCGAAGGGATTGTTGGCCAGCGCGTCATGCGCCTGCTTGCGCCAGGATTCCGGAAGCGCCGGGTCCTTGTCAGGCGGCGACGACAGGGTGCGATAGAAACGCACCTTGTCGCGGAAACGCCCGCCCAGCAGATCGCACACCGGCACGCCGATCAGCTTGCCGGCCAGATCCCATAGCGCGATTTCGATGCCGGAAGCCGCCTGCACCGTCACGCCGCCGATGGCGCCATAGCCGCCATTGAACAAGAGGCACTTGGTATAGAGCTTGACCACATTCAGCGGGTCCTCGCCGATCAGATCGTCCTTCAGGCGCTTGAGAATCATGTCCTTCACACCGGGGCCCCAATAGGCTTCGCCGATGCCATGCACGCCGGCATCGGTTTCGATCTTGATCAGATTCCAGTCCCAGGTGGGCCCGCGCACGATCATCACCTTGACGTCGGTGATCTTGACCTTCTTGCGCAGGCCCTGGGCCTTGGCCTGAAACGGCAGGGCGAAACAGGAAACCGCGCCCAGGCGGGCGAGCAGTTGACGGCGATCCATATGCGAAATCCTCTGGCTGAAAAATTGCGGGCGGTCAGTTGCCGGGCGGCTGGTCGGTCTGGAAGTAATGGACCTGGCCTTCCTTGTTGCGCGGCGTCATCGCCCAGCGTGTGCAGGTGCCGGTGCCGGGCTCACAGGTCGCCCGGTGCCAGCGTTCCTCATTGGCGTTGATCACGTCGCCAAGATCGCCATGCACGATGCCTTCGCCGGAAATCCGCACGGCGAGCTTGCCTTCCACCACCACCCAAGCCTCGACCATATTCTCGTGGAAATGGCCCCAGCTGGTGTCTGGCGGCATCGCATCGATGCCCTTGGCACGGATGATATGGGCCGCGGTATGGCCGTCAAAGGCGAAATCACGGCTCTTGCCGCCGCCCGCGGCATAGGCGTTGAAATCCAGATAGGGCTGGTTGACGCCTTCATAGCCGCCGGTGGAGCGGATCAACGCCTTCTCATAACGATAGCCCTTTACCGGCGTGGGCGTCTCGCTTTCCGGATAGGACGGCACCTGGTGCGCCGGTGTGCTGCGATAGAACACCACCGGCCCGGTGCCGGTATTCTCCATGCAATAGGAAAGCCGCGGCGGCACGTCGAACATGAAGCCCTTGGTGGCGGTGAAAGGCTGCTGGCCGTCGATGGTGATCTTGACCTGGCCGCTATAGATCCAGCCGAACACGCGGTCGTCGGCATAGAACTGGCACTTGGTCTTTTCGCCGGGCGCCAGCGAGATGTAATGACCGTCATAGTCGCGGGTCAGAAGCACCGGCTGGTCCCAACTCTGCTGGCCGGCATGCGCCTTGAGGATGTCGGCGATATGCCAGATCGGCTTGTTGGGCGGCATATAGGGAGTCTCGGGCACCTTGTGCGCCGCCCAGACGATGCGCGGGGGGCCGTTCTCGCCGGCATACTGCGCCAGCGCGGCCGTCGCCATCAGGGTCGCACCCAAAGCCGTCAGAGCCATGGTCAGTGATTTCATAAATGCTCTCCCCATATGATCTTTTTATTGCCGGGGAGATTGCAGCGGCGGACGAGACGCGTCAACGTCGTCACAGAACCACAACAGAGCGGGGAGACGATATGAGCAGGTGCAGCATCGCAATTGCCGCGCTTTTGGGCATCATCGCATTCTCCGCCAGCGGCGCCCAGTCGCAGGAACAGAGCGCGCCGGACCAGACAGTCTGGAAATTCGACAACCTGTCGCATATCGGCGGGCTGACGCCCAAGATCGAAGGCAAGCCACAGCTGGTGGATTCGCCGGTCGGCAAGGCTGTCCAGTTCAATGGCAAGGACACCGGCCTGTTCTTCCCTGGTCGACCGCTGGTGGGCGCCAAGACCTTCACCATCGAGGCGATCTTCCGTCCCGAAGGTGGCGATTTCCAGCAGCGCTGGATGCATATCGCCGAGACCGATCCCAAGACGGGTCTGGATGCCAGTCCCAATGGCACCTCCGATCCCAATCCCCGCTTCATGTTCGAGATCCGGGTGGTGAAGGATCAGTGGTATCTGGACGCCTTCGTCAACAGCAAGGCCGGCAGCAAGGCGCTGGCCTTTCCCGAAAAATTGCATCCGATCGGGCCCTGGTATGCGGTGGAGCAGACCTATGACGGCAAGACCTATCGTTCTTATGTGAACGGCGTGCTGGAAGGCGAAGGCGATGTCGCGTTTGAGCCGCACGGGCCAGGCCATATGATGGTGGGCGTGCGCATGAACCATGTGAACTATTTCAAGGGTTCGGTGGCGGAGCTGCGTTTCACCAGCCGCGCGCTCAAGCCCAGCGAATTCCTGAAAGTGCCAGGACCGTAGCTAGCGGGACTTCAGAAAATAAATTCCGCCCGGCGTATTTATCGACGCGGTGACGCCGGTGGGCGTCAGATGACCGCTCGTCCGGTCGATCCGGAATTCGGTGACGTTGCCGCCATTTTCATTGGCGGCGAAGAACCAGTTACCGGTGGGATCGATGCGGACATTGCGCGGTGTCTTCCCGCCCGATGGAATATTCTCCTTCAGGGTCAACAGTCCGGTCTTCCCGTCGATGGCGAAGACCGAAACGCTGTCATGGCCGCGATTGCCGACATACAGGAATTTGCCATCGGGCGAGATCACCAGTTCGGCGGTGGTGTTACGCGCCTTGGCATCGGCGGGTACCGTGCCGCTCACCTGGATTTCCTTCAGGCTGCAACCGTCAATGGCATAGACGCCGACCTCGGAGTCGGTCTCATGATCCACATAAAGGAACTTGCCATCCGGCGACATCTGGATGCGGCGCGGTCCCGCGCCGGCATGGGTTGAGACATAGGGCGGCTCGCATGGCGTAATCGATGGCGCCACCGCATCGAAATGATAACTATAGACCCGGTCCAGCCCCAGATCGGTGATATACATCACCTTATCGTCCTTGCTGAACTGAATGCCGTGCTGCTTGGGGCCGGGCTGTTTGGGCGACAACGGCTTGCCGGTATGCTGATCGACATAGAAGGCCTCGCCTAGCTTGCCATCGGGCTCGAGCTTGTAGGCGGCCAATGTGCCGGTGGTGTAATTGACCGTCACCGCCACGCGGCCGGACGGGTCCACCACCACCTGATTGGGGTCGCCGCCATGCGAGGAGGTTTTGTTCAAAAAGGTCAGCGCGCCGGTATGACCGTCAATATGAAAGGCGCTGACACCGCCATCGGCCTCCCAGTTCACGGTGTAGAGGGTCTTGCCATTGGGCGCGATCCACAGATGCGCCGGCTGGGGCGTCGCCGCCATCAGGCCCAGCGGCTTCAGGCTGCCGTCCTTGCTGTCGAAGCGCCAGGCATAAATGCCCTTGGAAGTGCCCGCAGTATAGGCGCCGACATACATGAAGTATTCGGCGGCGAAGGCCGGCGCGGGCGTCAGCAGCGCGGCCAGCAGGAACGGAGCCATGCGGGGCATCAGTCGTCCCTCCCGCCCGGCATCTTGACCGACGGCGATGGCGGGGTGGGCGGCGTGCCCAGCCGGGTGAGATAGGCCAGCAGATTGGCGAACTCATCCTTGCTCAACCGCTTGTCGTAATCGCTGGGCATCAGACTGCCCTGTTCGTAGACGACCTTCACCTTGCTGCGATCATAAAGATGCAGCTGCTGATCCAGTCCCATGACCTGGAGGGAGAAACTGTCTTCGTTGCGCAGCACCCCGCGCATGGTCTTGCCGTCCTTTGTGGTGACATCCACCACCGGCCAGACCGGCAGCGGCGTCAGCAGATGCGGCTGCGCCCCGCCCGGCCCATAGACGCGGTGCTGCGCCCTGGTCAGGGCATCGATGATGGAGTTGGTCTTGCGCACACTGGCCAGCTGCGACAGGTCGGGGCCGACAATGCTGCCGCGGCCGTTCACCATATGACAGGAACCGCAATCGCCCTTGCCCCAGAAGATCGCCTCGCCTGCCGCGACGTCGCCCGGCGACGGCGCATCGATGGCGGTCCCGCGCAGGCCTTGCACATAGGCCGTGATCTTCCAGATTTGATCGTCGGTCAGCTTGCCCTGATGGGCCGGCATCGGCGTGCCGGCAATGCCGTGCTGGATGGCGTCGAAAATCTGGGCGTCGCTGCGTCGCGCATAGGTGCGGCCGGGAATGGCCAGCCCCGGACCGAATTCGCCCGCCGCGCCATTGGGACCATGACAGCCGGTGCAGGTGGCATTGAACAGGCCGCGGCCTTCCTCGATGGCGGCGGCATTGTTGGCGTAGGGATTGGTCTGTGCATTCGCCGCCGGCGCGGCCGCCATGAACAGCGCGAGCAGAACAAGGCGTTTCATTTGGCGCCTCCATCCGGCAGGCCAAAGGAGAAGACATTGCTGGAGGAAATGATGGCAACATACTGTTTGCCATCCACGCTGTAGCTGATCGGGCTGGCGGTGATGACGTCGCCGGTGTTGAAGTGCCACAAGACCTTGCCGGTCCTGGAATCCAGTGCGGTGAACTGGCCGAATTCCTCGGGACTGAACAGCACCCCGCCGGCGGTGGACATCAGGCCCGGACCGTAATGATGGGAGGTGACCTGCTCATAGTCCCACACCTTCTTGCCGGTGAAGGCATCCAGCGCCCGGGTGAAAAGCTGCCAGCTCTTGCCCTCTTCCGGGCTTTCCAGATAGCCGGTGCCGGCATAATTGCGCGCGGTGTCGCGTACATTGATGCCGCAGCCTTCCTGGGCCACGAAATAGAACATGTGCAATTTGGGATCGTAGGTCGGTGACGGCCAGTTGGTCGCGCCCGCGGTCGACGGACAGGTCGTGGTGCCTTTGACCGATGGATCATGCGCCGGATCGGGAATGGGATGGCCCTTGGCGTCCCAGCCCTTCAGCCAGTCCACGCGTTTGACGAACTGGGTTGCCTGAAGGAATTCGCCATTGGTGCGGTCCAGGATATAATAGAAGCCATTGCGGTTGGCCTGCAGCAGCAGCTTGCGCGGCTTGCCCTGCCAGATGGCATCCACCAGCACCGGCATTTCCAGCGAGTCGTAATCATGGGTGTCGTGCGGGGTGTTCTGGTACCACCATTTCAGCTGGCCGGTGTCGGGGTCCAGCGCCACAATCGAGTCGCTGTAGAGATTGTCGCCCTTGCGCCCCTCGCCCGCCCATTGCGGCTCGGGCTGGCCGGTGCCGTAATAGATCAGATTAAGTTCGGGATCGTAGGAGCCGGAGACCCAGATCGGCATGCCGTCCGGCTTCTGTCCGCCCCAGCTGGCGAGTTGCGGATCATCCGCGGCCGGGATCGGCGACCAGCTCCACAGATATCCGCCGGTGTCCGCGTCATAGGCCTGGATGAAGCCGTGCGGCTGATTGCCGGAAACGATCAGCTTGCCCTTGACGATCAGGGGCGCCTGGCCCGCCAGCTGCAATCCGTCATGCACCGCCACATCCCACAGCACGCTGCCGTTACGCGCATCCAGCGCCAGGAGGTGCTTGTCTGATGTCGTCACATACAGCTTGCCGTTCCAGAAGCCGGTACCGCGCTGGGCGCCGGTGGCGATGGGCTGACGCTGATACTGCCAGATCACATTGCCGGTGCGCGCATCCAGCGCGTCGATGCGGTTATATTGCGACACATACATCACGCCATTGGCGACGATCGGCGTCGCCTCCAGATCCTTCTGGCCGGTCATGTGATAGACCCACTTGGCCTCAAGGCGCGAGACATTGGCGGCCGTGATCTGTTTCAGATCGGAATGGCGATGCGAATTATATTGTCCCGAATAGGTCAGCCAGTCCTTCGGATCGCTTTTCAGCGGATCGGGGCCCTGCGCCCATGCGATGGCCGGAGCCAGCAGCAGGCCGATAGCGAGCATGTGCTTCAGGCGCATGACGTCTCCCCTTTTTTCCGTTACTAGAGCAAAAAAGGCCGGGGGTTGGAAGGCAATGGGTCACAAAATCCTGCTGTTTGGGTTTGCACTCTTCATATCGATCCATGCGGTGCAGGCCGCGCCGCCCGAAATCGCCGATGTCATCAAATCGCAAAAGCCCTATGGCGAAGGCCATATGAATTTCCTTTTCATCAAGGCCTATAACGCCAGGCTATGGACCGATGCGCCAACCTGGTCGATGGACGCGCCCTTCGCCATGGAGATCACCTATGGCATGGCCTTCGACACCGACGATCTGACCGAACGCACGATCAGGGAAATGAAGAATGTGGACCCGGCGATCAACGATGCCGCGATCGCCCGGCTGACGCCGGAACTCGACAAGGTCTATCCGCCGGTGAAGTCCGGCGACCGGCTGGTGGCGCTGTATGTGCCGGGCAAGCCGGTCATGTTCACGCATAATGGCCAACCGACTGGCTCCATCGCCGGTGAAAGCTTCGCAAAAGACTTTTTCGGCATCTGGCTGTCGCCCGACACGTCCGCGCCGTCGCTGCGCGAGAAACTTCTCAGGCTGAAATAGGCAATTTGCCGGACAGGCGCGCGCCCGCGCCTATCAATCCAGGCGCCGCGCGCAACACCGCCAGGCTGGCGGTGCGGGTGGGCGCGCGCATGGCCAGCTGGGCAAAGACGGACGCCGCGCGGATGCGAGCGCCAAAGCGGCGCTTCCATTCCCGGGCATAGCGCTCGCCGCGACAGGCGATCAGAAGCTCCGCCAGCAAGCCGGACGACTGGATCGCCATGCTGATGCCTTCGGCGATCACCGGATGGGCTTCGCCCGCGATGTTGCCGGTGAAGTAGAGGCCGCCGTCCTGGCGGACGCGGATGCCGGGATGGATCGGCCCGGTGGAGAGGAACTGTCCGTCCAGCCTGGCCGGTTCCAGCGCCAGCCGCGCGCCTTTGGTGGTTTCCAGGATATGCGCCAGCACGGCGTCCCCGGCCCTGCCGCCAAAACGCTGGCGCGCGCGGGTCAGCGCATCGCGGCGGATGCAGCAGGACAGCGAGATGCGCCCCGCATCGGTCTCGACCAGCCCGCCATAACCGCCGGGAAAGGCCAGCAGCGGCATCAGCCCGGCAGGCAGCCGGCCCTGGCGGAAATGCGCCTTGAACGCGAAAAGGTCGGACGATCTGGCTTGGGCCGGCGGTATGGCAAAAACACCCTTGGCATTCCAGGAGCCACAGGCCGCGATCACGACACGCGCGGAAATCTCGTAACCATCGCCAAGCCGGCAGAGATAGCCATCCGCCTGCCGCGTCATATGGACGGCTTCGGCCGGCTGAAACAAAAACGCGCCGGCCGCCAGCGCGGCATCGCGCAACATCACGTCCAGATGCTCGCGTCCCAGCGCCCGCCCCCACATCTGTTCACGCGGCGCGCGCAGCATCGCATCGCCGGCATAGACGCCCAGCCGTGTCACCGGCGGCCCGGCGGCGGCAATTAAAGACGCGGCGATGCCGCAGGATCGCAGCACCGGCATGGTGGTGGCGGAGATGAACTCGCCACAGACCTTGCGCCGGGGAAACTCCGCTTTCTCGATCAGCGCCACCGACCAGCCTCCCTGGGCCAGAAGCCGCGCCGCGGCGGAGCCGGCCGGACCGGCGCCTATGACGATGGCATCATGGAACATCGTCTTGGCCAGCCGCGCCCGGGACCATGGCGTGAAAAAGATGCGTGAAGGGAAAAACGCCATGCTCGCCAAGCCTCCATCCTGGCGCGCCCCGTGGCCACAGATGGGAGAGTTCGCTGCCCTTGAAGCCCGCGCGCACACTGGCCACCGCGTCATGGCGGGTGACGTCATTCGCGCCCAGCGCGAACACCATGCGCGCGCCGGCCAGCGCCAAGGCCGAACGCCGCGGTTCGCAGGCGACGAAGCCCGTGGCCTGTCTCGCCGCCAGCGCCAGCAGCCGCGCCAGCGCCGCATCGTCCAGATGATGCAGGAACAGATTGGCGGTGACGATGTCGGGCTCGATCAGCGGCAAGGTCTCCAGCACATCGCCGGTGAGTGTCTCGCAGCGCCAGCCCAGACGCGCGAAACAGGCGCGGGTTTCCACGCTGACAATGGGGCGCCGGTCGGCGATCATCACCGTCACGCCGGGCCAGCGCCTGGCCAGGCGCCGCGCCACGCGCAGCATGAACCGCCCATCGCCGCCGCCAAGATCGGCGATCAGCTTCGGCGCGGGAAAGAGCGACAGGGCTTGCGCCATGATAATGCCCTGGCGCATCACGGCATTGATCAGCATCAGGTCGCGGCGCGAGGTTTGCGCGCGCGGGTCCTGCGGCGGCAAGATGTCCAGAATTTCGGTGGTGAGGACGCGTCCCATGGACGGTCAGGCCGCCATGCGGAACATCATGGTTTCGGCCACCAGACCTGGCCCGAAGGACATGGCGCAGCCGCGCTGACCCTTTTGCGCGCGCGCCATGATGCGGTCCAGCACGAACATCACCGTGCCCGAGGACATGTTGCCATAGTCATTCAGCACCGAGCGCGAGGCACAGAGCGCCTCCGGTTTCAGCGCAAAGGCCTGCTCCACCGCATCCAGCACGGTGCGCCCGCCTGGATGCACCGCCCACAAGTCGATGTCGTTGGCGCCGCCCAAAATCTCGTCACGGGAATTGCTCAGGGCGTGACGGATGGCGCCGGGTACCCCGCCCGACAGCACCATGTCGAAGCCTTGCCGGCCGATATGCCAGCGGATCAGCTCACGCGTATCGGGCACCAGCGCGGCCTGGAAAGAGGAAATCTCCGCGCCTTCCGGCTCGGCCGTGACAAGGGCGGCGGCGCAGCCATCGGCGAATAGCAGGAAAGAGAGAATTTCCTCCAGATCCTCGGTCTCATGCAGATGAAGCGTGCAAAGCTCCAGATTGACCGCCAGCACGCGCGCCCCGGGCTCGGAACGCACAATGTGGCGCGCCAGCTTTAATCCGTTGATTGCCGCATAACAGCCCATGAAGCCGATCATGCTGCGCTCGACGGACGGTTTCAGGCCGCAGCGCGCGATCAACGCCAGATCGATGCCGGGCGCTGAAAAGCCGGTGCAGCTGGTGACGATGACATGGGTTATGCGGGAACGGTCTTCCCCTGCCAGAAGCTTCTCCACCGCCTGCACCGCCAGCTCCGGGGCAAAAGCCTCGAATTTCTTCATCCGCGCCGCGGTGTCGGGAAATGCGCCCCGCCGGTAGAAGCCATCCTCATCCACGGCCTCGCCATTGGCCGCGGGCTGGAAAAAGGAATAGCGATGGGAGATGCCGCTGCGCTCGGCCATGCGATCGAACAGGGCCAGGCGGCGGCGGTCGTGCTGAAGCATCAGCCGGCCGAACGCCAGGAACGTGCCATGCACATCATGCGGCGGCGCGGCCGTGGCAATACGGTTTATGAAAGCCTCGACCATGGAACACCTGTGTTGGGGCGCCGGCCAGCCTAGACCGACCGGTCGGCACGCGCTTCTGTTATATTAGACGCGCGAAGACCCAACGTTCATCCATGGTTCAGGTTCACCAGAGATGCACACGCTCCGCCGGCGGCAGATAATATTTGTCGCCCGGCTTCACGCCAAAGGCGTCATACCAGGCGTCCTGGTTGCGGGTGGGCCCGATGACGCGGAATTCCGCCACCGTATGCTCATTCGATAGCGTCTGGGTCCGTATCGCGCTGTCGCGCATCTTGGTACGCCATACCTGGCCGAAGGACAGATAAAGCCGCTGATCGCCGGTATAACCGTCGATCACCGCCGCGGGCCTGCCGTTCAACGACAGATGATAGGCCTTGAGCGCGATGGCCAGGCCCGCATTGTCGGCGATGTTCTCGCCCAGCGTATTGGCGCCGATGACATGCAGCTTGGGGTCGGTCTCAGGCAGCGGATAATAGCCGTCATACTGTTTCACTAAGGCCGCGGTGCGGGCATCGAAATTGGCCCGGTCTTCCTTGGTCCACCAGTCCTGGAACACGCCCTTGCCGTCATACTTGCTGCCCTGGTCGTCAAAGCCATGGCTGATCTCATGGCCGATCACCGCGCCGATGGCGCCATAATTGACCGCGTCATCGGCCTGGGGATCGAAGAAGGGCGGCTGCAGGATGGCGGCCGGGAAAACGATCTCATTGAAGGACGGATTGTAATAAGCGTTGATGGTCGATGGCGTCATGCCCCATTCGCTCTTGTCGACCGGCTGGTTGATGCGGTTGACGTCACGGTTCCATTCAAACACGCCCGCGCGCTGGGCATTGCCCACCGGATCGTCGCGCACGATGCGCAGCGCCGAATAATCGCGCCATTTGGTGGGATAGCCGATCTTGGGCGTGAACTGGTGGATCTTCTCCAGCGCCTTGGCGCGGGTGGCCGGGCCCATCCAGTCCAGGGTCTTGATGTCGGCCTCATAGGCTTTCAGCAGATTGGAAACCAGAAGATCGGCCTTGGCCTTGGCCTCGGGCGGGAAATAGCGCGCCACATAGAGCTTGCCCAAAGCCTCGCCCATCTGCTGATCGAGCAGATGCATGGCGCGGGTCTTGCGGTCGAGCTGCTGGGTGCGCCCGGTCAGCACTGTGCCATAGAAGGAGAAGTCCAGATCGTCGAAGCGCTTGGGCAGATAGGCCGCGAAAGTGTGCAGATAATGCACCACCAGATAGTCGCTCCAGGTCGAGACCGGCGTCTGCTTGAAGATCGTGCCCAGGGGACCGAAAGCCGTCTTCTCCGCCACGATGACATAGCGTTCGCTGCCATCGGGCCGGGTCAGCGGGATATGGCCCTCCGACAGGAAGGCATCCCAGGCGAAATCGGGCGCCAGCGTCTTCAGCGCCGACACCGGCATGGGATTGTAGACCTTGTCTTCGTCGCGGCGGTCGGCGCGGGTCCACGATACTTTGGCGATCTCGGTCTCCACCGCCAGAATCCGGTCCGCGCGTGCCTGCGGATCGCTCAAGCCGGCCAGCGCCAGCATGTCGGCCAGATATTTGCGATAGGCCTGGCGCGTCTTCACGATCTCAGGATCATCGGACAGATAATAATCGCGGTCGGGCATGCCCAGGCCCGACTGGCCCAGATTGACCGAATAATTGTCGGGATTCTTGTCGTCCACGCCAACGCCAATATTGAAGAGGCTCATGGTGGACAGCCGGATCGAGCCCATGGCATGGGCAACGTCATCCAGCGTCTTCAGATTTTCCAGATAATCGAGATCGGCACGGACCGGCGCCAGTCCCCGCGCCTCGATCGCAGCGGTATCAACAAAGGCGTCGTAGAGATCGCGCAGCTTGCGCTCTTCCACCGAAAGCCGCTGATCGGGTGTCTTCTCCAGATCGGCGACAATGGTCTTGAGCCGCTCCTCGCTGAGGATCTGCAGATCCTGGAACGAGCCGGTGGAAGAACGATCGGCGGGAATCTGCGCGCGTTTCAGCCAGCCGCCATTCACATGCAGGAAGAAATTGTCGCCCGGTTTCACCGCCGGGTCCAGCGAGGTGAGATCGACGCCCCATTTGCCGAACTTGGGCGCGGACTGCGCCAGGACAGGCGTGGCGACCAGCAGGGCGCCGCACAGGAAGACCAGAAAACGGGACATGTTCTTCTCCGGAATGCGGGGATGAGCTTAAGGCGGGGTCTGCGGTTTTTCCATCGCCGGCGGGACCGGCGTCTCGACAACGACACCAGGGGTCGAACTCTTGCCATCCGCCGTCTTGGCGATGGCCACGGTAACCATGGCGCCCGGCACCAACAGGCTCTTGTCGCCTTCGCTGAGGGACGAAACCGATGCGCCGGGCGGCACTTCGATCACCGCGTCGGATTCACATGCCAGCATGCTGGCATAGGCCGGCGGCGAGGCCCTGCCCTCGCACAAGGTCTTGCCAAGGCCAAGGCCGGTCAGGACGGAGCCGTGATAATGCAAGGTCAATGTACCGCTCTGACCGTTTTGAGACCCACCGGGCTTCACGGCGCTGACCGTGCCGTTGACGATCAGCCGGTCGCCTTCGGGAAAACGCCCTTCACCGGTGCCACGCAGCGGCTCGGCATAGAGAAAAACATCCTGGGCGCGCAGCCGGTCGCCAGGCGGCGTAGCCAGCGAGGCGCCGGCATAGTCACCGGCCTTGATGTCGCTGAGTTGCGCCTTGGCCGAGCCGACATAGCGGGTGGCCGGGGTCACCGAGACCGTCAGCGGGCCCGGCTGGGCCGTGGCGTTCGCCGCTGGCGCCTTGCCGGACGCGGTGGCCGGTGAGACAGGCGACACGGGCTCCAAGGTCATCACCGTGCCGTCAAAGGCGGTGAGCCTGGCCTTGACGCGGGTGATCGGCTGGGCGGCGGCGGAAAAACACTGTGCCGCGACAGCCGCCGCGGCACAGATCGCAAAAAGCTTTGGTCGCAAGATCAATGACGGGGCTTCTGGAATTTGAGCATGAACTGGCTGGTCTTGCCCCGCACATCGGCATCGAACACCCGCTTGGTGCCGTCATCGCCAGGCGCATTGAGATCATGGCCTTCGGCCACCAGCTTGAAGCCGGCCGCTTCCACTTCCTTTTTGACGGTGGATTCCTTGATGCGGTGCAAGGTTTCGGTGACATCGTCGCCAGCGCTTTCGGGAGCCTTGTGGTCGATGATGACATAATAGCCGCCTGGCTTCAGCGACTTGAAAACCGCCCTGTTCACCGCATTCACATCCATGGCGTAAGCCTTGTTGTGCATGTCGTGATAATTGTCCGAGGTCCACACGATATCCACCGGCTCCGGCGTCACGAACTGCGGCAGCGGTCCATGGATCACGCCCAGATTCTTGTAGGTCTCTTTCAGGTCGGCAAACTGGTTGTCCGGGTCCTTGCCCTGACCTTTCAGGCGGGCGTCATACTGGGTGCCAAAATAGGCATAAACACGGCCATGCGGTTCCACGGCGCGCGCAAAGATGCGGGTGAAGTAACCGGCGCCGGGCAGCATATCCACCACCACCTTGCCCGGTGTGACGCCGGCAAAGGCCAGCATCTCGGCCGGCTTGCGATTTTCGTCGCGCGCGGTATCGGCCGCCGGCCGGCTGGCATCGGCCACCGCCGCCTTCATCTGGGCCGTGACGGCCGGCGCGGCCGCCGCGATCGCGGCAGAGGCCATAAAGGCGGCACTGGCCAGGAAAAGAGCTGCGCGTTTCATCATCCCACACTCCCCAAGCAGTTTTGTCCAGGAAGCCTAACCATTTCCGGCGAGCCGCAGAAGGGAGAAAACCGGCTTTCAGCCGGGGACCTGGATCGGATAGCCCGGCTCCTGCTTGGAGGCGTGAATCACCAGCGAGCTTTTCACGCTGGCGACATTTTTCTCCGCCGTCACCGTGTCGGTGATGAAGGACTGGAACGCTGAAAGATCGCGGGCCACGCATTTGAGGATGAAGTCCACTTCGCCCGACAGCATGTGACACTCCCGCACTTCCGGCCAGCGCCGCGCGCTTTCCTCGAAATGTTTGAGATCGGCATCCTTCTGGCTGGCCAGGCCGACAAAGACAAAGCCGGTTACCTCAAAACCCAGCGACTTGCCGTCCAGCTCGGCATGATAGCCCTTGATGAAGCCAGCCTTCTCCAGCGCGCGGATGCGGCGCAGGCATGGCGGCGCCGTGATCTTGGCGCGGCGCGACAGCTCCACATTGGTGATGCGCCCGTCCGTCTGCAGCTCCGACAGGATGCGCAGGTCGATGGCGTCCAGCTTGCGGGTATCCAAACGAAAGTCCTGTTGGGTGAGGCGAGGTGCTATAACGCGGCCCCGGAGCCGGAGCAATAATATTTCTCGAATCGGGAGATGGCAGGTAGAAGTTTGCGCTGAAATGGAACGCTCTAACCTTATGCACCGCCTTGGCTTTTGATCCGTCTTGACGGACGCCCTTGCCATTACGATATGACATGGCCAGACCCGCGAAAGCCGCAGAGCGCCCCATGACCACCACACATTCCAAAGTCATCATCCTGGGAAGCGGCCCTGCCGGCTGCACCGCCGCCATTTATGCGGCGCGCGCCATGCTGGAGCCGACCTTGATTTCCGGCATCCAGCCGGGCGGCCAGCTCACCATCACCACCGAGGTGGAGAATTATCCAGGCTTCGCCGAAGCCATTCAGGGACCCTGGCTGATGGACCAGATGCAGGAACAGGCCAGGGCGCTGGGCACCAACTTCGTCAGCGACACCATCGCCAAGGTGGACCTGTCGCGCCGGCCCTTCTCGATGCTGGGCGACAGCGGCGACGTCTATACCTGCGACACGCTGATCATCGCCACCGGCGCGTCGGCCAACTGGCTGGGCCTTCCCAGCGAAAGCAAATTCCAGGGGTTCGGCGTCTCGGCCTGCGCCACCTGCGACGGGTTCTTTTTCCGGGGCAAGAATGTCGCGGTGGTGGGCGGCGGCAATACGGCGGTGGAAGAAGCGCTGTTCCTCACCAACTTCGCCGACAAGGTTACGCTGGTGCACCGCCGCGATACGCTGCGCGCCGACAAGACCAACCAGGCGCGCCTGGCCGCCAACAGGAAGATCGATGTGCTCTATGATACCGAGATCGCGGAAGTGCTGGGCAGCGAGACGCCCAAGGGCGTCCATGGCGTGCGGCTGAAGAACACCGTCACCGGCTCGCTGCATGAGCTGGCGGTGGACGGGCTGTTCATCGCCATCGGCCATTCACCCGCCACGGGCCTGTTCCATGGCCAGCTGGACATGGACGAAAGCGGCTATATCAAGACCGCGCCGGATTCGACCCATACTTCAGTCGCCGGCGTGTTCGCGGCCGGCGATGTGAAGGACAAGATATTCCGCCAGGCGGTGACCGCGGCGGGCATGGGCTGCATGGCGGCGCTGGAAGCCGAACGTTTCCTGGCCGCGGAACATTCGGGCGACTTGCCGCTGAGCGCGGCCTGAAGGGGGACAAAATGGATTGGGACAAGCTTCGCATCTTCCACGCGGTGGCCTCCGCGGGAAGCTTTACCCATGCCGGCCAGTCGCTGGGCCTGTCGCAATCGGCGGTCAGCCGCCAGATCAGCGCCCTGGAAGAGGAAATCTCCACGCCGCTGTTCCAGCGCCACGCCCGCGGCCTGACCCTGACCGATGAAGGCGAACTTCTGTTCACCGCCGTGACCGATGTGCTGGGCCGGCTGGCGGCGGCGGAAGAAGCCTTGAAGAACGTGCATGACGCGCCGCGCGGAGCGCTGCGCATCACCGCCAGCCATGGCATCGGCGCCTATTGGCTCTTGCCTCGGCTGGGCGAATTCATGGCCCAGTATCCGGACGTGGAAGTGCATCTGGTGATGGACGACAAGGAACTGGATCTCGCCCAGCGAGAGGCCGACCTGGCGCTGCGCATGCGCGCGCCCGTCCAGGCTGACCTGATCCAGCGGAAGCTCTTCACCGTGCATTATCACATGTACGCCTCCAAGGCGTATCTGAAGAAGCATCCCGCGCCCAAAACGCTGGAAGAGATCGCCGACCACACCATTATCGTCTATGGCGAGCTGGCGGTGCCGGAAATCCGCGACATCAACTGGCTGCTGGAAGCCTTCAAGAAGCACAGCAAGCCGGGCAGTACCGGCCGCGTCATCCGCATCAACAATATCACCGGCATCCTTCAGGCGACGGAAGCGGGTCTGGGAATCGGGGTGGTGCCGGACTATATGGCGGTCGACCATCCGGAGCTGGAACGGGTTCGGCCCGATGTGGATGCGTCCGGCTTTGACGTGCAGCTGGTCTATGCCGATGCCCTGCGCCAGTCCAAGCGCGTGGCGGCTTTCCGCGACTTCGCGGTCAAATCATCGCGGGACTGGCAGTATTAGCCCGTCGTCGCAGGGGCGACGACCGGCTGGCTGGGAATGACGGTGCCGGTGTTGGGTCCGGACATGGCGCCGCCCGACACCGCGATCCCGACCCCCGCCAGAATGACGGCGCCGGCACCGAGCATCAATGCTTCGGCATTCGAATCGATTCTGGCTTGCTTGACGCCCGCCGGCTTGCCCGGGGCAAGCGGCTGGGCGACAGCGCCGGTGACAAGAAGGCCGGCGGCCAGCAAACTGGCCAAAACACGATGCATGACATGCTCCCAAACAGCCCGGACAGGCCCCTTGGCTTAGCCATTGCCATGTTTGCGGCCACTTTCGCAAGCGCCCGTTGTCCGCGGATTTCCGCGCCGTAATGAATTCAGGAAAGCCTATAAACGCCGTAGCCCACCAGCGCCCAGAACAGCAGCAGCGCGGGGATCAGAATTCGCCAGAACAGGCCGCGCCCGTCATGGGCGTGAAGCTGGGCATAACGCTCTTTGCGCATCCAGCGGAACGCGCGCGCGCGGAAAAGATGCGGTGCAACATCGAATTCATACGTGATGGCCATGAAAGCCTCCGCGACGGGGTTTCATAATATTACCAACCCGGATGAAGGCCCCGCGTTCCTTGTAATATTCGCTGCCATGAGATCGCCCAGCATCCGCTCCAATGTCCTGGCTGCCATGCAAGCATGTGCGGTGTCCTAAGCCGTGAAAGGCTGCGCAACCCTTGAAACCCGGCATGTACGCACCACCTATGATCTGTACCGCCTTCTCTCCCCCCGAGGGCGGCCAAGACCCCGCTCTTTCCCCCCTTGAGCGAGGTTAGAACTGGGCCGGAGCGCGATAATCCGCTGCTCCGGCCCTTTTTGTTGTTTGTCGCCCGGCTATCGCAGAACTGAACGATCTTGTGCGTCGAAACCGATATCGCTCAGCCGGGCTCCGGGGTGGCGCGCCCTGGCAGGCTGCGCCGCCCGCCTTTTATTTTTGACCGCGCAGCCTCGCGGCCGCGTGCCATGCCGGAGCGCGATAATCCGCTGCTTGGGCCCTTATTTCGATCACGCGGCCACGCCACGCCGCTCCTCTCCCTTGCGGTTGGCGACGATGCTGTCGGCGAGCTTGCCGCTCAACTCCACCAGCCGGTCGAACGCCATCTCATAAGTCCCCACGCCCTGCGTCAGGGAGCGCAGATCCACGATCAGGTCCGAGACTTCCGACAACGGCATCTCGCAATTGACCGTATCCCAGCCGCGCCAGCCGGGACGGGCGTCATAGCCCAGCGGCGCGCCACGGCGGCCGCTGACCAGGGCGTTGACCTTGGCGGTGGCCTCGGAGGGCACATGCACCATCACCCGCATCACAGGCTCCAGCAGCACGGGGGCGCAGCCCGGCATGCCTTCGCTCATGGCCAAGCGGCCGGCCGTCTGGAAAGCGGCATCGGAAGAATCCACCGTGTGATAGGAGCCGTCGGTCAGCGCCACGCTGATATCGACCACCGGAAAGCCCAGCGGCCCCGACTTCATATATTCGAGGACGCCCTTTTCCACCGAACCGATCCACTGCTTGGGCACCACCCCGCCCTTGATGCGGTCGTGAAAAGCGAAGCCGGCGCCGCGCGGGCTCGGTGTGATCTCCAGCACCACATCGCCGAACTGACCATGACCGCCGGTCTGGCGCTTGTGGCGGCCGCGCGAGGTGGTGCCCCCGCGAATGGTCTCGCGATAAGGGACGCGCGGAGCCCGGGTCATCAGATGCAGGCCATAGCGGCTTGAGAGTTTTTCCACCGCGACCTTGAGATGCACTTCGCCCTGTCCGGCCAGGATCATGTCATGGGTCTCGGGGTTCTGCTCGAACACCAATGACGGGTCTTCCTCGCACAGTTTGGCGATGGCCGCGGTGAGCTTGACCTCATCCTTCCTGTCCGCGACCTGAACCGCCAGGCGATAAACCGGCGTCAGCTTCTCGATCTTGGCGTGGCCGCCGCCGGACCGGATATCTGAAGACTTGGCGGCGGACAGCATTTCGCCGGTGGCGAAAGGCTCCAGCCGCGCCAGCGCCACCAGGTCACCGGCGGTCGCCGCATTACGCTTTATCTGCTTGTCGCCCACCAGGGCGAAGATGCTGCCGATGCGGCCCTCGCGCCCGCCCTCGCCATGCAGCACCGCGCCATCCTTGAGGGAGCCGCGCAGCACCCGGACCAGCGAAAGCTTGCCGCCATGGCCGCCATGCAGGGTCTTGAGCACCTGCACAACCGTGTCATGGCCATCGCCCAGCCTGGCGCGCGCCGCCACCGCGTCCACCTGCGGCACGTCATGGCGCATCGCCTTCATCAGCCGGCGCACGCCATTGTCGCTGTCGGCCGAACCAATCAGCACCGGCACCACCAGGCCTTGCGCCAGTTCGCGCCTCAAGTCCCCGAAGACCTCGTCACGATCGGGCTCGATATCGCCCAACAGCTCTTCCATCAGATGTTCGTCGTGATCGGCCAGCTTTTCCAGCATCTGGAAGCGGGCTTCCTTTTCACGGGCATAGTCGCCGATATCCACCACCTCGCTGGCGGCATGGGCGCGGTAGGCAAAGCCACGCTCCAGCGCCAGATCGATGAAGCCGGTGGCCACGCCATGGTCCCAGATCGGAATCTGGCGCAGCAGCAGCGGGCGTTCGCTCACATCCTGCAGCGAGGCCAGCAGCGCGCGCAAGGACCCCCGCGCCTTGTCGAACTTGTTGATGAAGAGAAGATGCGGCACGCCCGCATCGGCCAGCCGTTTCAGGAACGGCTGCAGCATGGTGGCCTTCTGCGCGTCGGGCTCGCACACCACGACCGCCGCATCCAGGCCCGGCAGCACATTCAGCATGTCGCCCAGGAATTCGATGGAGCCGGGACAATCGAGGAAGGTGAATTCCTCGTCCATATATTGCGTGGTCAATATGTTCATCTCCACGCTCATCTGGCGGGCGCGGGACTCTGGCGACGCATCGCCCAGGCTGGAACCGGCAGACACCGAGCCCTTGCGGGGGATCGCCCCGGTCACCGTCGCGATGCTTTCCAGAAGAGATGTCTTGCCGCCGCCATGCGGACCCACCAGCGCGATGGCGCGCGGCGTGGCTTTTATGCGAATGGATTGTTCCTTCGGCTTGTCATGGGACATGTGCGCCTCCGCGTTCGAAACCGCCATTGCTTGAAACAACGGCTTCGGGCGGGGCCCATGGACGCGGGCTCACGCCCTTTCAGATGCGAAATGCTCGCGCCGATGGCGCGCCAATGCAAGCCTTGGTAGCCGCCTTGTCACAAATTTTGTGCAAGGAAGTTCGATGCCATGGAGCGAGAGAGGGGTCTCAGGCCGGGCTACGCCTCCCTGTCATAGGTGAAATAAACGACCATCAGAAAAACGGCCACCACCGCCATCGCGGAGGCAAGCCGCGACCATGGCGGCAGCCCCAGTTCGGCCGGTTTGAACCAGATCCGGTTGGCGGCAAGCACAAGCAAAAAAATCAGCGTTGCCAGCCCCCCTTGCCAGCTCGCAATGCCAGTGTCGTATTTGCGCTTGGGCCCGAACCACGGCGTCATCAATTGCCTGCTTTCGGAACTTGCGGCACCGACGTTGCCGGCGCCGGCTGCGACAGCGATTTTGCCGCGTCGATCTTGGCCATGTTCAAGGCAAAGGCGGCGGCGCCGGGATTCATCGCATCCACCATGCTGGACGGCATCAGAATGGTGGCGCCGCGTTCCTTGGTGGTTTCATAGATGATGTTCATGGCGCGCAGCTGCAGCGCTTCGGGGCTTGAGGCATAGAGCTTGGCGGCATTGACGAATTTCTGCGCCACTTCCTCTTCGGCCGCGCCCAGCGTGACGCGGGCCTGCTTCTCGCGTTCGGCCTGGGCCTGACGGCTCATGGCGTCCTGCAGATTGTCGGGAATGGCGACATCGCGGATCTCCACCGAGTTCACGGTGACGCCCCATTCCGCCGTCTTGGCGCCGATCACTTCCTTCAAGGCCGCATCCGCCGTCTTGCGGTCGGAGAGAAGCTCCGACAGCACCGATGAGCCGATCATTTCACGCAAGGATGTCTGGGCGACGCGCTGCACCGCGCTGTTATAGTCGGCGATCTCCAGCGCGGCGCGTTCGGGATCGTGCACCATCCAGAAGACAATGGCGTCCACATTCACCGGCACGGTGTCGCGCGTCAGCGCCTGTTCGGCGGAAAAGTCCGATGTGCGGATGCGCTGATCGATCCAGGTCGCGACCTGATCGATGATCGGCACCAGGATGAAAAGGCCCGGACCCTTGACCGCGTGCAGCTTGCCCAGGCGCAGGATCACCGCCCGCTCCCATTGCTGCGCCATCTTGACCGAGTAACCCAGGAAGATACCGATCAGCGCCAGCACCACGCTAACGCCGATGGGCATGTCGGCCAGGCGGGCCAGCACCGCCCCGCCGATGAAGAGAATGAATATCACGGCTGAAATGGGATTCATGTGACCCTCCGTTGATGAACTGGGTGATATGCGGTTTCGGGATGCGCGGCGCGCGGCGATGATCGCCTCGGTGGCGCCGAAGCTGTCGGCGGCAATGGCATAGCGCGCAGCCTTGTAAGCCTGGCGCTGCCATGGCGAAGACGCGCCCCGAAAATAGGGGCTGCGACGTGGCTTCAACGGACCATCATCATCCGGAGGCGGAAGGCGGGTGGGTCGAATGGTGATCATGCGCCGCGCTCCGCCAGTTTGGCCAGCGCCGCGGCCAGTTCTTCCAGATCGATGCCCTGTCCCCTGGCCTGGGCGGCGATGCGGGCGGCAAAATCCTGCGCCTGCTTCTTCGCATTGCGGGGCGCGGGCGGCGCCTCGGTAATGAAGGTGCCGACGCCACGCAGCTTGGCCAGCACGCCATCACGCTCCAGCTCCGCATAAGCGCGCTGCACGGTGTTGAGATCGATCCTCAGCGCCACCGCCACCTGGCGCATGGTGGGAAGCTGGCTGCCCGGCTTGAGCAGGCCACGACCGATCAGCGCCAGGATCTGCTCGCGCAGCTGGACATAGATGGGAATGCCGTTGCTCTGAACCGTGAAGCCATCGAACATTGTTGTATTGTATGGCAACTATCATACAATACAAGCACCGAGACCGGAAAAACGACAACCCCCTGCTTCAAAAGAAAAACCTGCCGTCGAACTGAACCTCGGTATCATCGCGGCCCAGGCCAAGCCCGGCGGGAAGATACTCCCCGCGCCGGCTGTGCATGCGGATGATCTCGGCCGTCAGCCGCAGGCGATCGATGCCGTTCCAGGAAATCGCGCCGGTGGTGGCGTCGCCGTCTTCGTTGAAGTTGGCGTTGCTGGAATTCACCCGGCGGGTCTGAAACAGGTCCTCGCGCACGCTGAAACGCCAGTCGTCCACATCGGTGCTGGCCAGAAGATAGCCGGACTGGAATTTGACCCCGTCCTCGCCGCTGGCGAAATCCAGCTCGGTATAACCGCTCAGCTGCTGGGCGATCAGCGTCAGCGGTCCGACTTGCGAGCGGGCGCCAAAGCTCCAGAATTTGGTGGCCCAGGTCTGGTCGCGGCTGGAGACCGTATCAGGGTCCGCGCGGTTGTCATAGCGCAGGATATTCAGCTGGGCGATGCCCGGTATCTGCCAGCCTGCCCCCGCATACCAGCCGGGATTGCCGTCGATCTGGTTGAACATGCCGGCATTGCCCGGCACCGGCGCATGAAACAACCGCCGTGTCTGGTCGGGAATACGCACGCGCTCGAAGAGGCCGGTGGGATTGTCATCCATGGCCCAGCCGCGCTCCGCGATCAGCACGCCCGCCTGGCTATTGCAGCAATACAGCGCGCCAGTCAGCGACAGAGTGCCGATGCCATGCGTGTTCCAGCGCAACGTCCCCTCGCTGCCGATGGTGCGCAGCTCTTCGCCAATCCAGCTGTCGATGGCCGAGGGCGTCAACGTATAGGAACTGGTCCAGCCGATATCGTCATTCTCCAGGCTGATGGTGGGGAAGAATGCGCCGGCCTTGACGGACCAGGAAACATCGCCCGTGCTTTGCGGCGCATAGCGCAGATATATTTCCAGCGCGTCGGCCACGCTGCGGGTCTCCGGCTCGGCGCGGAACACGCTCACCGCGTTGAGACCGTTGCCCAGCGCAAGATCGGCCTGGGCTATGGCCTCGGTGCCGAACTTCTGTTTGCCGCCATAGCGGAATTTTCCCAGGCCACCGTTCAGCCAGCCTTGCGGATCGGGCGCGATCACGGCGCGCACATCGCCATAGCCGGTGATCGCCAGATCATCGGTGAGGTCGAAGGCCCTTGCATCCTGCGCCAGGCACGCAGCCAGAAGCATGGCCAAAAGGACAAGGCCACAACGCATGGCGCCACGATACGGACACCATGTTTAAATCTGGTTTACGATAAACGCGGGCCGGCCGTCAGGTCAGGCTGTTGCAAAAAGACTGTATCCGCTTGCAGGCCTCTTCCAGCGCCGCATTGGAGGTGGCGTAGGAAATGCGGAAGAAGGGCGACAGGCCGAAGGCCGCGCCATGCACCACCGCGACGCCCGTGGATTCCAGAAGCTCGCTGGCGAAATCGCCGTCCGTGGCGATCACCTTGCCGGCCGGCGTCTTCTTGCCGATCAGCTTCCGGATCGAGGGATAGACATAGAAGGCGCCTTCCGGCTTGGGGCATTCGATGCCGGTGGCCTGGTTGAGCATCGAGACCACCAGATCACGGCGTTCCTCGAAGATCTTCTGGAACTTCGGGATGAAGTCCTGCGGTCCGTTCAGGGCTTCCACCGCCGCCCATTGCGAAATCGAGGTGGCGTTGGTGGCCGACTGGCTTTGCAGCTTGGCCATCGCCTTGATCAGCTCCTCGGGGCCTGCGCAATAGCCGATGCGCCAGCCGGTCATGGCATAGGCCTTGGACACGCCGTTCATGGTCAGGGTGCGATCGTAGAGGCCCGGCTCCACTTCCAGGATGGTGGTGTATTTGAAGCCGCCATAGACCAGATGCTCATACATGTCGTCGGTCAGCACCCAGACATGGGGATGCTTCATCAGCACATCCGTCAGCGCCTTCAGCTGCTCGCGTGTGTAGCAGGCGCCGGTGGGATTGGACGGCTGGTTGAAGATCAGCCACTTGGTCTTGGGCGTGATCGCCTTTTCCAGATCTTGCGCTGTCAGGCGGAAGCCGTTTTCCAGCGAACATTCGATGACCACCGGCTTGGCGCCGCCCAAGAGCGCGATATCGGGATACGACACCCAGTAGGGCGCCGGCACGATCACTTCATCGCCCGCGTTCAGTGTCGCCAGCAGTGCGTTATAGATGATGGTCTTGCCACCGGGAGCGACAAAGGTCTGGGCCGGCTTGTAGTCGAGATTGTTCTCGCGCTTGAACTTGGCGGCGATGGCCGCGCGCAGCTCGGGAATGCCCTCGACCGCGGTGTATTTGGTCTGGCCGTCGCGGATCGCCTTGATCGCGGCGTCCTTGATATTGTCGGGGGTGTCGAAGTCGGGCTCGCCCGCGCCCAGCCCGATTACGTCGCGCCCCGCCGCCTTCAGCTCGCGCGCCTTGCTGGTCACCGCGATGGTCGGTGACGGCTGGATGCGGCCGAGCGACTCGGCCAGGAAACCTTTGGGCAGCGGCATGGAAGCGACTCTCGGCAAAAATGGCGGGAGGGGGATAACAACCGCCGCCGTTCGGGGCAAGATACGGGTTGCACAGTCCCGCCATGCCGCCCGCGAGTGCCGCCTGCTATTTGGGCGTTTTCTTGCCGTCAGCCGATATTGCCATCAGACATTGTCTGGCCGTGCCTTGCGCCAGGCCGGCAGGAAGGGACGGATCAGCCCCTGGTAAAGGCCGCCGCCCACCACCCCGCCGATCAGCGGTCCGGCGATCGGAACCCACCAATAGCTGTCGGGTGATGGCAGCGCCGCCACGCCCCAGCCTGCCATCCAGGCGAACAGGCGCGGTCCGAAATCGCGGGCCGGATTGATCGCCCAGGCCTCCAGATAACCGGCGCACGCGCCGATCGCCGCTACCAGCAGGCCGATGATCAGCGCGCCGGAATTGGCCTGGGGCGCGACGGTGTTGAATTCCTCGGTGACGGCGAAAATGCCCAGGATCAGGATCGCGGTCAGCACGATCTCATCGACAAAGGCATGCATCACGCTGATGGCCAGGCCCGGATGGGTGAAGAACACGCCCGCAGCCCCGCCGCCTGCCCGCGTCAGGTGATGCAGGTCGTTATAGTGGTCGATGACGGGACCATAGAGCAGATAGACAACCGCGGCCCCCAGAAACCCGCCCACCACCTGTGCCACGCAATAGGACGGCGCCTTCATCCACGGAAAATTGCGATAGAGTGCCAAGGCCAGGGTAACCGCGGGATTGGCATGGGTGCCTGAGACCGCGCCTGTCACATAGATCGCGATGGTGACCGCGAGGCCCCAGGTGATGCACACGCCCCAATAGGCGTTCACATAGGGGCTGGGGTCATAGAGCGTGTACATGCAGGCGGCCGAACAGCCGATGACGATGATGATGAACACGGCCAGGCATTCGGAGACTAATTCTCCGAACGCGATCTTCCAGGCAGGCATGGCGCTCCCCATAATGCGTCTTCTTTGCGGTGATGGTACCATGCGGCCAGTCCATCCCTGAGTCGAGCGATGAAAAAGGCCCTGCTGTTTGTGGTCCTGGCGACGGCGCTGGCCGGCTGCGGCAAACCCCAGCCGCCGGTGGGCAAGTGGGAAGGCGGTACGGAAGCGGGCGGTGACCTGGTGGCGGCGCGGGTGGAGATTCTGCCGAATGGCGGAGTGAGGGTCAGTGCCCCCGATATCACCAACGCGATAGGCAACCGCGAAGAGATAGATGCCATGCGCGCCCAGCTGGCGGCCGACCTGGCCAATGGCTGGAGCGGGATTGCGCCCCGAAGCTTCGATTTCGACGGCAAGACCTTCCGCAAGCCGGGAGGCGTGGCGCCGCAGATGGAATGGGACAAGGCCACCAACCAGCTGATCCTGGAGCTTTACATCGGCGCGCGCCCGGCCCTGCCGGTGCCGCTGCGGCCGGTCAATGACTTTCATGACAATCCGTTTGGCGCCGGCTGAGAAACGCTTCGCTGGAGGCCAACAGCGCGAAGCATGGACGCGCCATCCGTGATTGCGGCAGGATGGGTGGCCGGCTCGGGGCCGGCCATGACATGCAAGATGAGGAGAGAGCCATGTCTCTCAAGCCACCCGCCTTCGACCCGCTCTCGCTGCCTGAAAGCAATCTCAGCGCCTATCCGCCGCCCTATCATGAAGACAATCGCCGCCGTTTCAACCGAAGGCTGGGCGATCACGCCGGGCTGACCAAATATGGCGTGGTGCTGACCCGCATCGTGCCAGGTGGCCAATCATCCCATCGCCATGCCCATTCCGCCCAGGACGAATTCGTCTGGGTGCTGGAAGGTGATGTGGTGCTACGCACCGATGGCGGCGAGCAGACGCTGACGGCTGGCATGTGCGCGGGCTTTCCCGCCGGCGCCGGCGACGCCCATCAATTCCTCAATCGCGGCGAGAAGGATGTGCTGCTGCTGGTGATCGGCGACCGCTCGGATGGCGATGTGGTCAGCTATCCCGATGTGGACATGCATCTGATCCGCAATCAGGGCATGTTCCACAAGGATGGCCGGAAATATGAATAGGCGCTGATGCCCTCCAAAACGTCGCGTTGACAATCTGTCTGCAAGGCCTGAGTTTCCTGGCCAAAAGCGCAAAAAAAGCGCGGGTTGGAAACAGGTGCGTTCATGAAATTCTCTTTGTCTTTCGCCGCCATCACCATGGCTTCGCTGACGTGCGCTGGCGCGAGCCTGGCCCAGCAGCAGCCCCCCGCGGGCCAAGCACCCGCCGGTCTGACCGAGGGCATGGACCCGGCCATTGCCCGCCGCATGGCGGTCGAGCCGATGGCCCCTGTCACCTTTACCATCCCGCCCGCCACCAATGAATGGCTGACCTGGGGCTATGACCAGGAACGCACCGGCTGGAACCGTGCCGAAACCACGCTGACGCCGAAGAATGTCTCGCGCCTGAAGCAGGTCTGGTCGACCCAGCTGTCGGTGCCGGTGGACAAATATGTGCTTTCCACCATGACCGCGCCGGTGCTGGCGTCCGGCGTTTTCACCGCATCGGGCCCCAAAGACATGCTGTTCATCCTGGGCGCCAACAATGTGCTGTTCGCGCTGGATGCCAATAGCGGTCAAATCCTGTGGCAGAAAAGCTATCCCAATCCACAGCAGCCGTTGAAGCCCAAGGAATGGCTCTGTCCCGGCACGCCCAATGACACGCCCACCATCGACAAGGCGCGCGGCGTCGTCTTCTTCATCACCGGCGATGGCGTTCTGCGCGGATTGAATCTCGCCGACGGCGCCGAGCGGCTGACGCCCGTGCCGATGACCGCGCCCTTCGCCCGCGCCTGGAGCCTGAACCTGATCGACAATGTGCTTTATTCGACCAGCGGTCGCGCCTGCGGCGAGGTCAGCAACAAGAATTCGGTCGAATATGATGCCGCCATTTCCGGCCTGCGCCGCGCCGGCAATGGCCCGCTGCTGGACGCTTCGGCGGTGAACGCTGCCGATGTCACAGACCTTGCCCATCCCGTCGTCACCCATTTCTTCGTCAGTGGCGCGCGCCCGGCCGCGCCTTGGGGCCGCGGCGGCGCCGCGCGCGGGCCGGGCGGCGTCATTCTGGAAACCAGTGACGGCCGCTACGATCCGGCCGCCGGCGATTTCAGCGAAAGCATCCTGAAAGTGGCGCCCAGGGCGGCCCGGCTGATGGACAGCTACACGCCCACCAACTGGATGGACAATCTGATGCACGACATGTCGGGCTCGGCCACGCCGGTGGTGTTCAACTTCGCAGGCAAGACCCTGGTCGCGGCGTCGCAGAAGGAATCGGTGCTGCGCATTCTGGACGCTGCCAATCTGGGCGGCGCCAACCACATGACGCCGCTATGGCAGTCGCCCAAGCTGGGCAATGACGAAAAGACCGGCACCGATCCCAGCCGCGGCGTGTGGGGCGCGATCACAACCTACGAGAATAACGGCCGCCGCTATCTTTATCTGCCGCTCTATGGCCATCCGTCCAAGGATGCGCCCACGTTCCCCGTCACCAATGGCCCGCGCGAAGACGGTTCGGTAATGGCGTTCGAGGTGAAGAATGACGGCGGCAAGATTTCCGCCGTGCCGGTCTGGACGTCAACCAACATGATCATGCCCGATCCGCCGGTGGTGGCGAACGGCGTGGTCTATGCGCTGTCGACGGGGGGCCAGGCGATGCAGAACATGGCCCATCCGGGCGAGAAGCGGCTGCCCTACGACATCAGCGCGGTGCTGCGCTCGACGCCGGTGAGCAACATGGTGCTCTATGCCTATGACGCCGAAAGCGGCAAGCAGCTGTGGTCCAGCGGCAAGACGCTGACCGACTGGGTGCATTTCAGCGAACCGGTTGTCGCGATGGGCAAAGTGTTTGTCGTCACGCATGACGCTCATGTCATCGCCTTCGGCCTGAAAAAATAGCGAGACAGAAAACAGGATCTCGAAAGGGGCCGGCGCCGACGGCACGGACAACAGACGTCACGCGCATGCCGCCGTATGGAACCCAAGATTTGTTTCGCCGGACCTGAACAGCGCCCGGCTAGGCGACATTCCGTTACAATTTAGAAAGCCTCCAACTCTTCACCTTGGGGCGTGGCAGGAGGAAAATCAGTCCCGGCTTTGTGTCCGTTCGGCGCTCCACCTTAAGGATATACAGCCATTACGGACGGCCGGGCCGGCTTAGGTGCCCCCCACGTTAAGCCATCAGCCCGGCCGTCCATTTCCCAAGCCCGGCCTTTTTCTTTTGCCCTGTTGTCTGCGGCGGGCTGGCCGGCTGGGCGTCCCCCACCTTGAGCTGCCGGGCTGGCCGTTCATTCTCCCCAAAAGCCGATTTTTTTCGCCCGGCGCGACAAAGCTTTACAGCGCCGGGGCTTGCCTCACGGCCACCGACCGCCATATTGGGCGTGCGGGGCCTTAAAGAGGGTATCGGGGCCTTTTCACATTCGACCTATCATTTTGGGCCAAAGGCCCCCCATTTTTGGCAAAGAGAGTTCGATGAAGTCCTTGTTTCGTGGCGCCTTTTTCCGTGGCGTGAGCGCCAGCGTGCTTGCCGCCGCCCTGGCTGGATGCACCGACAATCCCCAGCCGCTCAACCGTCCCGGCGACGTGCCGACCGCCTTCACCGCCCCTTCCGATAAGGCCGCCCCGATCTGGCCCAAGGCCGGCTGGTGGGCGAATTTCGGGGCCGAAGAACTGGCCCCGCTGGAGGAAACAGCCCAGAAAGAAAATCTGGACATCGCTCAGGCCGCGGCCCAGGTGCTGGAAGCCGAGGCCAGCAATGGCGTGGCCCTGTCCAACCTGTTTCCCACCTTGGGCGCCAGCATCGGCGTCACCCGTTCGGGTTCCAATACGCCCGAAATCAACAGCGTGACCGGCACCCTCGCCCGCGCCCGCACCGCCTTCAATGGCGGCCTGTCGGCCAGCTATCAACAGAGCTTTTTCGGCAATCAGTATTTCGCGCTCCAGCAGGCGCGTGAGAGCCTGCGGGCCCAGCGCTATGCCGCGGCCGTCACGGGCATCACCGTGGCGAGCAATGTGGCGGACCAGTATTTCACGGTCCTGGCCTACCGCGAACGCATCGCCGTCACCAATGCCAATATCGCCGCCGCCAAGCGCATTCTGGCTGTCACCCAGGCCAAGGTGAACAGCGGCGTGCTCTCCAACCTGGAACTGGCCGAAGAGCAGGCTGTGGTGGCCCAGCAGGAATCCACCCTGCCCAACCTGATCGAATCCGAAAAGGAGGCCCGCTATGCGCTGGCGATCCTGCTCGGCCGCGCGCCGGAAGGCTATGATGTCAAGGCGCAGAATCTGGACGGCATTGTGACGCCGGCGGTGCAGCCGGGCATGCCGTCTGAGTTGATCCTGCGCAATCCCGGGGTTGCCGAGGCCGAAGCCCAGCTCTATGCCGCCCATGCCAATGTGAATGCCGCGCGCGCGACCTATTTCCCCTCGCTGAGCCTGACCGGCGATGCCAGCTTTGGTCCGTCTTCGGCGCTGTCCAATCTGTTCAATGCCGGCAATTTCGTCTGGAGCATCGGCGCCAGCATCGGCCAGACCATCTTTGACGGTGGCAAAATCCACGCCCAGAACGATCTGGCCAGGGCGCAGGAACAGGGTCTGATCGCCGCCTATCGCAAGGCCGTCTTCACCGCCTTCCAGGATGTGGAAGTCGCGCTGGGCACGCTCAAGTCCAACACCGACCAGCTGGCGCTGATCGAGGTCGAGACCAAGGCCGACGCGGAAGCCTTCCGCATCGCCGAGCTTCAGTATCGCGAAGGCACCATCGATATCGTTTCTCTGCTCACCGACCAGCAGAATCTGTTCAACGCCCAGCAGTCGCTGATCCAGACCAAGCTCTCCAGATTCGAAGCCAGCATCGCGCTCTACAATGCGCTGGGCGGCGGCTGGGAACAGAAGGCCGACGATGCGGCCTACAAGAACCAGCTCGACTGGTGGCCGCTGTAAAATTCGTGTTGATGCGACGAAAAGGGCGCCCGTAAGGCGCCCTTTTTGCTTTTTCGGGGGAATTTGTTGCCGGCCATAAGCAGGCAGCACGACTGGCAAAGGGTATTTTTCCCTGCGCCCAGCGATCGACTAGAAGCCGAACAGCGGCGCCGCAATCTTCTGGATCAGGCTGTCGAATTTCAGCCGCCCGGTGGTGATCGCCAGATTGATGCAATCCTCGCCCGGATCGGCCACCGGATTGTGGCGCTGGCCGGCCTCCATCACTTGCAAATCGCCAGGCGCATAACTGCCGGTGACATCGCTATAGCCGCCCCGCAGCACCAGCGTGTATTCCAGCCCCTGATGGGTATGGGTTCCGCTGTCGGCGCCGGGCACACCGCGCAGCAGCCGCACCGCCACCGGGCCGCGGCGGAATAGTGGCGCATAAGACAGCTTGGGTCCCATCCTGCGCCAACGCACATCGCGCAGATCGCCGCCCAGATAGGTACGCAGGATACCGGGCGTGCCGTCACGCGAGGCACCGCGGCGCGGCCGCTCATAGGGCTTCGCCTGGTCGAGCCTTGCCAGTGTGGCTTCCAGCGCGCCGGGCGCCAGCGCCTGGGGCGCCAGCGCATCCAGCAGGCTGCCGCCGATGGTTTCCATCTCGGCCGTCCGTATCCGGCAGAGCGCGCAGTAATGCAGATGGGTGGCGACAATCAGGCCGGTCGCCTCGTCGGCCGTGCCCGAGGCATAGGACAGAAGCAGCGCGTCGTCGGGATGATGGGCGATCATACCTCGCCTCCCATTGCCCGTTTCAGCCGTCCCATCGCCAGCCGCAGCCGCGATTTGACCGTGCCCAGCGGAATGCCCAGTTCGGCGGCGATCTGGCTGTGCGGCTTGTCGGCAAAGAAGGACAATTCCACCACCTGAATCTGGTCGGCGGGCAATTGCTTGAGCGCGATCCGCAGCCGGCCTTCATTTTCCGCCAGCATCAGCCCGGCATCAGCGCACGCCTCCGCCTCGGGCATGAAATCTTGCGGGTCCAGCTCGGGACGTCTTTCCCGGCGGATGGCATCGATGCGCAGATTGCGGGCGATGGTGAAAAGCCAGGTGGCGGCGGACGCCTTGGCGGGATCGAACAGATGGGCCTTGCGCCACACACTCAGCAGGGCTTCCTGGGCCAGCTCCTCGGCCACCCCGGCCGGCGCCCCCAGCCGCAGCAGATAGGCCTTAACCCGGGGGGCGAAATGGATGAACAGGGCGGCAAAGGCGGCCCGGTCCCGGTCGCGGGCCACCCGCCCCAACAGGGCATCCATTTCCGCGGTTTCCGCCGGGCGGTTCATGGCGGGGGCGCGCAAAAGCTGCAAAACCACACCCGAAGACCGGGCGCGGGCAGGCAAGGGCACAAAGGCGTCTGTCTGCGCATGAGCCAACATTCCGGGTTTTACGGGAGAACAAGCCCGGCGGATCAATAGCTTGATCCGGCGCCGGCCAAAAGGCGTAAATAGGGAATGAAGCGCGCCTCAGGCATATACGAAGGCTGGGTCATGCACCGGCGGCTGGCGCCCCGCCATCATCGTTTCAAATACAGCGTCTTCGCCCTGCTGCTGGATCTGGACGAATTGCCGGCGCTGGACCGCGCCTTGCGCTTGTTCAAATACAATCGCCCCGGCCTGTTCAGCTTCCAGGACCGCGATCACGGGCCGATGAACGCGAAGACGCCGCCCGATCTGAAGCGCTGGCTCGATGGCCTGCTCGCGGACGCCGGCATTACCGCCAAGGGGGCGCGCCGCGTGCTGTGTTATCCGCGCATCCTGGGCTTTGTCTTCAATCCGCTGAGCGTGTGGTTCTGCCATGACGAAGAGGGTGTGCTGAAGGCCATCGTCTATGAGGTGCACAACACTTACGAAGAACGCCATGCCTATGTGCTGCCGGTGGACGAAGGCACCAAACTGGTGCGGCACGGTTGCTCCAAGAATTTCTATGTCTCGCCATTTCTGTCGCGCGATTGCCGCTATCTGTTTCGCATCCGCCCGCCGGGCGAGGATGTCGCCATCGCCATTCACGAGGAAGAAGCGGGCAGGCCCATCCTCAACGCCAGCTTCGCCGGCGAACGGCGGCCACTGACCGACGGCGCCTTGCTGCGGATGCTGCTGACCTATCCGCTGATGACCCTGAAAGTGATTGTCGCCATCCATTACGAAGCGGTCAGGCTGATGCTGAAGGGCGTGCGCCGTCATCCGCATCGCGCCCAAGCTGTATACGCCGCGGAATGATACCCTCCGAAAGTGATCCCTCCCCGCGCGAAGCGCGCTTGCATTGGGGAGGTGGCCGTAGCTGGCTCTGGAGCCAGCGTAGGCCGGAGGGATAACCGGAACTCGTGGAACTTTTCCGCTGATCCGGGCATTGTTCCCCGGTGGCGCCCTATTTCGGGCGCGCGGGACCGAAGCCATTTCATGACGTCCATTGAGAGCGCCGCGGCTGATCAGCCCGAAGCCTGGTTCAAGCTGGACCGGGACGGACGCAAACTGGCCATGGGCGGGACCTGGACCATTGCCCAGAGCGCGCGGCTGGACCGCGAGCTGTCGGACCTGACGCTTGGCGGGCACGGCGACATCGCCATCGACGCCAGCAGGATTTCCCGCATGGACAGCACGGGCGCCTGGCTTCTGCTACGCACCCGCCGCGCGCTGGAAGCCGCGGGCGCCAAGGTCTCCAGCTTCGCCCTGCCCGAGCTTTATCAGCCGCTGCTCAAGACCCTGGACCAGGACCGCATGGTCGAGCGCAGCCGCTCGCGCATTCCTACCGGTTTTCGCGGCCGGCTTTATCGCATCGGCCGCGCCGTGATGCATGCCTATGGCCAGACCATCTCCATGCTGGGCTATCTGGGACGCGTCACGGTGGAAACCGGCGAGGCCATCGCCCGGCCCAAACACAGATTCCGCGTCGCCGCCATGTTTCATCAGGTGGAAGAGACCGGCATCAACGCGCTGCCCATCGTGGGTCTGCTGGCCTTCCTGATCGGCGTCGTGCTCGCCTATCAGGGCGCCGACCAGCTCAAGCGCTTCGGCGCGGAGATCTTCACCATCAATCTTCTGGGGGTGGGCGTGCTGCGCGAGATCGGCGGGTTGATCACCGCCATCATCGTGGCTGGCCGCTCCGGTTCGGCCTTCACCGCCCATATCGGCACCATGCGCGTGAATGAAGAAATCGACGCCATGCAGACCATGGGGCTCAACACCGTGGACACGCTGGTCCTGCCGCGCATTGTCGGCCTTGTGATCGCGTTGCCGCTATTGACCTTCTATGCCGATCTGATGGGCCTGATTGGCGGCGCGGTGATGTGCTATTTCCAACTGGGCATCACTATCCCGGTCTACCTGCGTCAGCTGAATGACGCGGTGAACGTCAACACCCTGATGGTGGGCCTGATCAAGGCGCCGGTCTTTGCCTTCGTGATCGCGCTGGTCGGCTGTTACGAGGGCTTCCAGGTGGAACGCAATGCCGCCAGCGTGGGCCAGCTCACCACCCGCTCGGTGGTGGAAAGCGTCTTTCTGGTGATCGTGCTGGACGCGGCCTTCTCCATCATGTTCTCGGTGCTGGGGATCTGATGGCCGACACAAAACAAAAAGATGTGGTCATCAAGGTGCGCGGGCTGGTCAATGCCTTTGGCGACCGGGTGATCCACGATCATCTGGACCTTGATGTCTATCGCGGCGAGGTGATTGGCGTTGTGGGCGGTTCGGGCACCGGTAAGTCGGTGCTGCTGCGCTCCATCATCGGCCTGATCCGGCCGCGCCAGGGCAGTGTCGAAGTCTTCGGCCAGCCCACCAGCGGCGAGATCGAAGGCCCCGCCATGCAGGCCCTGGAAATGCGCTGGGGCGTGCTGTTCCAGGAAGGGGCGCTGTTCTCGTCCCAGACCGTGTCGGAAAACATCCAGGTGCCTTTGCGCGAATATACCGCCATGGGCCAGGAGCTGATGGACGAGATCGCCTGCATGAAGCTCGGCATGGTGGGCCTTTCCGCCGATACCGGCGCCAAATATCCGGCTGAACTATCGGGCGGCATGAAGAAGCGTGCCGGCCTGGCGCGCGCGCTCGCGCTGGACCCCGAATTGCTGTTCCTGGACGAACCTACCGCCGGTCTTGATCCGATTTCCGCCAATCAGTTCGACCAGCTGATCAAGCAGCTGCAGAAGGTGCTGGGCCTGACCGTTTTTCTGGTCACCCATGACCTCGATACCTTGCGCGCGGTCACCGATCGCATCGCCGTCCTGGTGAACAGGAAGCTGGTGATCGGCACCATTTCCGAATTGCGGAAGAACAAGGACCCCTGGATTCAGGATTATTTCTCAGGCGTGCGCGGGCGGGCCGCCCTTTCTTCCATGGATATGGCGTCAGAGGAGGCGCGCTGATGGAAACCAAGGCCAATTATGTCGCGGTTGGCGCCTTCGTGCTGGCCTGCGTGATCGGACTGGTGGTGACGATCCTGTGGCTGGCCGGCGTGCAGTACAGCCAGGAATATGCCTATTACCAGGCCTTCTTCAAGGGACCCGTCACCGGCCTCGGCAAGGGCACCGTCACCCGCTACAACGGCATCGAGGTCGGCCGCATCACCAATCTGGAATTCGACCCCTCCGATCCCCAGCGCGTGATCGTGACCATGCAGGTCCAGCCCAACCTCAATATCCGCGACGACAGCGTCGCCTCGATCGAAAGCCAGGGCCTGACCGGCGGCTCCTATGTGGAAATCAGCGGCGGCACCGCCAGCGCGCCGCTGCTGGTGGCGCAGGACGACCAGCGCTATCCGGTGATCAAGACCAAGCAGTCCACTTTCGCCCAGCTGGAGCAATCGGCGCCGGAAGTCGTGGCCAAGCTCAATGTCGCGGCCTCACGGCTCAACGACCTGCTCAACGACGACAACCGGCGGGCGATCGCCCATGTGCTGGCCAATCTGGACGAAACCACCCAGGTGATCGCGCGGCGCAGCGCCGATATCGACGCCACCATCGCCAATGCCAACAAGACCATGGCCAATCTCGATCAGGCTTCGCAGGGCCTCAAGCCCGCGCTGGAGCAGGTCGACCTGACGGTGCAGAAGTACGGCAAGGTCGCCGATGACGCCGACGCCTTCATCAATGGCGACGGCCTGGCGCAGCTTTCCGATCTGATTGGGGAAGCGCGCCGGCTGGTGACCAGCCTTGATCAGTTCTCCGACCAGCTCAACCGCCAGCCGACCAAGCTTCTGTTCGGCGACCGGCGCAAGGGATACGAACCCAAATGAGGCGCACACCATGATCGCGCGGCGACTGTTCATGATCGGCATCTCGTCCATGGCGCTTTCGGCCTGCGGCGGCAACCTCTTGGGACCGCCGGACGCCGGCCCGATGTATATGGTGGCGCCGAAATTCGCGGCCCAGCCCGCCGGCGGCCAGAAAGTGACATGGGCGCTCGCCATCCTGCGTCCCAACGTATCGGCGGGGCTCGATACCGACCGCATCGCCCTGACCCAGCCCGATGGCACGATGGACTATTACGCCAGGGCCACCTATCCGGACCGCCTGCCCAATATCGTGCAGCAGGCTGTGCTGGACGGGTTTGAAGCCAGCGGCCGTATCGACAAGGTGGCGCGCGAGGAAGATGCGCTGCATGCGGACTATAATCTGGCAATCGAACTCAAGGACTTCGCTGCCCATTACAGCCAGCAGGACGGCATTCCCAGCGTCACTGTCGCCATTACCGTGAAACTGACCACCGCCCATGGCCGCGACATTGTCGGCAGCTTCTCCAGCGTCCAGACCGGCAATGCCTCGGTCAACAGCGCCGGCGCGGCCGCCCAGGCCCTGCAACAGGCGCTGGGCGCCGCCGTCACCCAGATCGTCAACTGGACCCTGATGGCGCCGGCACCGGCAACGCAACAGCCCGCCGCCACATCGCCCGGCGAGCCGGCGGAGGAATTGCTGCATGACGTCACGCGCGGCACACGGCGGGCGCAGGAAAAACCGCCGAGCCGATAGTTCCACCAGGCAAGAAAAATACGTGCGCGGGAACTGCCGCAACGGATTGCGTGTTTCGTCTTCGTAAGATTTCGAAACATTGGAGCCGTCCATGCTCAGATGGGCACTTATCTTCCTGGTGATCGGCCTGATCGCGGGCCTGCTGGGGTTCACCAGCGTGGCCGGCGCCTCGATCGCCATTGCCAAGACCCTCTTCTTCATCTTCATGGTGATCTTCCTGGTACTGCTTATTGCCGGCCTCACTGTCGCAAGGCGGGTCTGACGGAACCGGACGATGCGCCATCATTTGCTAGCCGCGTTCGTCCTGATTCCATCCGCGGCCGTGGGCCTGGCGCAGGCCGAGCTTTTTTCCACCGCGCGCCCAGCCATCGCACAGGCGGAAAACACCGCACCCAGGGCGCGCATATGCGACGAGCATTGCAATTCCAAATGGATGGACGCCAATCTCCGGATCAACGACCTGCAGATGGTGGGGACGGCGGAAAGCGCCAAGCAGCGGCCCGACAAGGCGCTGCTGGGCCTGATCCGCATGGGCGGCAAGAAGGACGCCGAGGCGCTGGATTACGGCCAGCCGGCGCTTGGCGCTCAACTCGACAATGACGCGCGCGGCCTGTCCTTCGATCTGGCCTACGATCCGCGAGGCGGCGCCTATAAAAGTCCGGCCGGCGCCAGCATGGCGATGGATGTCCTGCCCGACGATTACACCAGGGCCATGGCCAGGCCCGGTTTCAAAACAATCCATGTGCTGGACGTGGATTATCAATCCTCATGCCTGGCATTCAGCGACTGCCTGCGCCAAATAGCGGACTGGTCCAAAACCCATGCCGACCATCTGCCCATCGTGATCACCCTGCATATCGATGACAGCAAGACGCCGATGCCCGGCGCGACCAAACCGGTTGTCTGCGATCAGGCAGCGCTTGACGCGCTGGATGGCGAAATCCGCGCCGTCTTCACCCCGTCCCAGATCATCACACCAGACCAGCTGCAGGCGGGCCATGCGTCCTTGCGCGAGGCGGCGATGGCGCATGCCTGGCCGCTTCTGGCCGAGGCCCGGGGCAAGGTCATCTTTGTGCTGGACGACAATGCGGCCCGGACGAGACTCTATCAGGGCGCGCGCAAATCGTTGGAAGGCCGAGCCATGTTCGTGACCGCGGATGAGAATTCTCCTCTTGCCGCGTTCCTATCCGTGTCCGATCCGGTGAAGGAGGGCGCCCGCATCCGGGCAGCCGTGCATGACGGCTTCATGGTCATTACCCGCGCGGATGAAGATACCCGCGAAGCCCGCGCCAATGACACCGCGCGGCGCGATGCGGCTTTTTCCTCCGGCGCGCAGATCGTCCAGACCGATTTTCTCGCCCCCGATCCGGCCATCGGCCCCTATCGCGTCAGCCTGGCGGATAATCCCAATGCCATGTGCGGCGCTGGCCTGGCGCCGGAGCATTGCGTGCGCATCCTGGCGCCGCTGTCGTCCCTGCGCACCGCAGCCGCCGCCGCACCTTAGGCGGGTTTGCGGACCGCCCCCCCAGATCGCATCTCATAATTTCTTGACGGCACGCGCAAGCGCGCGCCAGGGTTTGATGTCCCAGTGATTGGCGGCAAGCGGTGACGGCGACGGCAGGATGAAGACGCGGGTCTCGCCCATGCCCTCGGGCTGCTCGCCGGCAACCGCATTCGCGCCCATCACCTTGCGTCCGCCATTCAGGCTGGTGAAGGCCAGGATGGCGGGCTTGACCTTGCGGATGCGCAGCTCCAGCGCCGCCACCGCCTTAGGCCCCAGCGCATCGCGCGGCAACTGATGATCCATGCCATAGGCGAACTTGGCGATGTCGGTGAGGCCGATCCCCAGTTCCCACAATTTCTCATAATCGTGCGGCTGGAACTGGGTCGGTGTCAGTCCGACCTCGTAAAGCGTCTTCCAGAATTTGTTCTGGCCATGGGCGTAATAAGCCTGCTGCAGCGCCGATTGCCGACCGGCGGCAGTGCCGCAGAACACCAGCTTGAGACCGGGCTTCAGCCGCTCCGGCAGGACATGTTTCTTCGCCATCAATGCGCCCGGATGAAATCGAGCATATCGCGCCTCACAGGGGCAATGCGGCGAAAGCCTCGCACCAGCGCCAGGATCACACCGACATGCCCCACGCCTTTGTAGATGATGACTTTCACGTCACTGCCAAAACGGCGCAGCCTTTCCGACATGTCATTGGTGTTGCACAGTCCCACCGTGCCATCGTCACTGCCGCTGATCAGGAGCATGGGCGGACGCGGACCATTGATATGATGGACCGGCATGGAGTCGGCATTGTTGGTGCCATGGAACATGTCCACATAGACCGGATCGCTCATGGGCAGGAAATTGTACGGGCCCGCGATGCCGATCACGCCGCGAATCCACGCCAGGCTGCCGCCCTCAGCGGCGATGAATTTGGGCTCCGATGCCAGCATCACCGCATTATAGGCCCCGGCCGAATGACCGGCGAGGAAGATGCGCCTGGCATCACCGCCATATTGCGCGGCATAAGCGTGGACAAAGGCCAGCGCCGCCGCCGCATCCTCGACAAAGCCCGGATACTTCACCTGCGGATAGAGCCGATAGTCCGCCACCACCGCGATCATGCCGGCGCTGGCGAAGGCCTGGCCAAAGGCGAGATAATCGGCGCGATTGCCCCCCCGCCAACCGCCGCCATAGAAGAACAGCACCACGGGCGCGGGTGCGCCAAGGCGCGATGGCACATAGACATCCAGCTTCTGTCGCGAGTCCGCGCCATAGGCCAGGCCGCGATGGACCCGGTAACCCGCCCGGGAAACCAGCAGATTGATGACGGCGAAAGGCAACCGGCGCAGCGCG
>DASZVQ010000045.1:0-1938 GCA_035547275.1 Rhizomicrobium sp. | reverse complement strand
TCCAGCACCTCTTTCCACAGCACCGGCAGATAGACGAGATGGGTGGCCTGGCCGAGATATTCCTTGGTCAGCTGCACCTCGAGCGCAAGATTGGTCCTGGGCATGGCGCCGAACATGGGATGGACGGGCTCGCGCGGCTGGAAATCGATCGCTCCATTCTTGGTCTGGACAAAGACATTGTCCCGGAACTGGCCATCCAGCGGCTTGAATTCGTTATAGGCCTGCTTGGCGCGGTCGGTGGGATCCTTTTCGCTATAGACGAATGCGCGCCAGAACACCGTGCCGCCATGGGGCTTCAGCGCGTCCGCGATCACATCGGCGCCATCGGCCTGGCTGCGGTTATAGTCGCGCGGTCCGGGTTGACCTTCGGAATTGGCCTTGACCACGAAGCCGCCGAAATCGGGGATCTGGCGATAGATGCGATCCACTTCTCTCTTCCACCAGGCCTTCACCAATGGGTCGGCCGGATCGGCGGTCTTGAGCTTGCCCAGTTCCACCGGCGCGCTGAATTTGATGGAAAGATAGACACGTATGCCATAGGGCCGGAGCAGATCGGCCAGCGCCGCCACCTTGGTCAGGTACATGGGCGCCAGCATCCACACATCGGCCGAGACATTGTTCAGCGCAATGCCATTGATGCCGACCGAGGCGTCGGCCCGCGCCATGACGGCGTAGCGCGGGTCCATATAGTCCGGCATCTTGTGCCAATCGAAAATGGAATGGCCGGCATAGCCGCGCTCGATAGTGCCATCCAGATTGTCCCAGTGATCGAGCAGCCGCAGTTTCAGGCGCGGCGCGCTGGAAATATCGAGCTGCGAGATCGGCTGGCGGGTCTGGATCAGGCGCAGGAACGCGAAGCTGCCATAGAGCACGCCGATGTCGCTGTTGGCGGCAATCACCGTGACGGCATGGCCATCGAGCCTGGTACTGCGAATCCGGTAGCCTTCAGGGCCCAGGGCATCCAGCGGCAGTTTCAGGCCCGCGATCAGCGGCGAAGATGCCGGCGTGCCGATCACCACGGCGCCATTGCCGACGCCACCGGGCTGGATCGGCCGGTCCAGAAGGCCGCCAAGGCCTTTGGTCAATTCGGCTCTGGCGGCATCCAGGCTGGCCGAGGCCCCTTGCGACACGATCACCGTCGCCAGGGAGCGGTATTGCGCCCGGGCGCTGGCCTCGACCGGCCGATAACGCAGCCACAGGTCGTAACCGTCTTCGGCGCGCGCGGGGATGGCAACCAGCAGCAAAAAAGAAGCCGCAATCATGAGACGCATGAGCCCGCTTCCCCTCCTGCCCTTCAGCATCGCGCTCTGCATGCTGTTCCTTTTTGTCTTTGCGGGCCTGGAAGTTAGCGTTACCATTTCCGCGCCGCCCGTCAACCGGGCCCGCCAAAGCGGCTAGGCTGAGAAACTAAGAGAACAAGCCCGCCCGAGCGGGCAACGGGAGGACGCATGCGCCGCTTCGTGGGGCTACGCTGGCTCACCATCGCCCTGATCATGCTGGGCGCGCTGGTGAACTTTCTGTCACGGCAGACCCTGTCCATCGCCGCCCCTACCGTGATCTCGAGCCTGCATATCACCACACAGCAATATGGCTGGATCACATCGGCCTTCCAGGGCGGCATCATGTTTCAGCCGCTGGTCGGCTACATCATAGACATCATGGGCGTGAAGTCGGGCTTTGCCTTGTTCGCCTGTCTCTGGTCGGTGATATGCATGGCACACGGCCTGGCGGGGAACTGGCAGATATTGGCGGGCCTGCGCGGGCTTCTGGGCTTCGCCGAAGGCGCCTTTTCGCCAGGCGGGCTGAAGGTGGTGGCGGAATGGTTTCCCGCGCGCGAGCGTGGCTTGGCCGGCGGCCTCTATAACATCGGGCCGTCGCTGGGGTCGATGGTCGCGCCACCCCTGGTCGCCTGGGCGATCCTGAATTATTCCTGGCAGG
>DASZVQ010000044.1:0-14660 GCA_035547275.1 Rhizomicrobium sp. | reverse complement strand
CCGTCTGCCGGTGCTCGCCACCCTGGGCGATCTGTCGGAAGTGGCGCTGATCGAGATCCTGACCCGTCCGAAGAACGCGCTGGCCAAGCAGTATATGCGCATGTTCGAGATGGAAGGCGTCAAGCTGCGCTTCCAGGAAGAAGCGCTGCACGCGATCTCGCGCAAGGCGATCCAGCGCAAGACCGGTGCGCGTGGCTTGCGTTCCATCCTGGAAGGCATCCTGCTCGAAACCATGTTCGAACTGCCCACCCTTTCGGGCGTGCAGGAGGTGGTGATCACCGCGGATGTGGTCGAGGGCAAGGCGCGGCCGCTGTACACCTATTCCGACAAGGAAGCGCGCGAGAAATCCGCTTCCTAAGCGGGCGCTTTCCCAATCGGAGCAATTGTCATTCCCGCGCAAGCGGGCATGACAGCGATAGACACCCTACGGCATATTCAAACAGCCGCACCAGAATTGCACGCCGTCGGCGATGTCCACGTCATATTTGCGCGTGAACTCCAGCTTGCCATCCGCGCCCACGCGATAGACCGACAGTCCGGCGCTGACCGTGCTGCCGTCGGGCATCGGCATGGATGTGGTGCTGGCGGCAACCAGAACCTTGCTGGCAGGGTCCATGGTGAAGGTGCGCAGCTCGAAACCATGTCCAGGGGCACGCTGGATCAGGGTCGGTTCGCCGGTCCTGGAATCGACCGCCCAGACCACGACGTCATTCTCGCCGCCATTGGAGACTTTCCTGCCGCCGGCTTCGACCGTGCCCGAACCGCGATTGGTCTGATAGACAAAGCGGCCGGAAGGATGGACATGGATCGGGCCGACGCCCTGGCCGGGATGATGTTGCTTGCCGTCGGGATCGGAAAGGGCGCTTTTGATGAATAGCGGTTCGGCCGTCAGCCTGCCGTCGGGACCCAGGCCAAACACGGCCAGGCTGTTTTCCCGCTCCAGCGAGACGTAGACGAAGCGGCCATTGGGATGGAAATCCAGATGCCGCGGCCCGAAGCCGATACCATTGCCGTGCGGCGCAATGGATTGGAGGTTGGAAAGCTGGCCATCCTTGAAGCCGAACACTTCGATATGGCCGGGGTCTTCCGGCTTGTCCTGCGTCGCGTCATTGCCTCTGCTGCACAGCGTCAGCGTCCTGTTGCCGGGTGTGGCGCGGACCTGATGAGCATAGATGCCGAAGTCCGGCTTGCCGGTCTGTGCGACTTCCGCACCGATGGTGCCGTCCGCCATCAACCGGTGCACGGTGATGTGGCTGGGGACGTTGTAGGCGATGAAGAGATAGCCGCCGGTATGGTCCACTGAGATGTGCAGCGGCCTGACCGTCAGCAGGCGCCTTGGGCCGTGCTCCGTCAGGCTGCCATCGGCGGCGACGCGATAGGCGATGGCGTAATGATGCTTGTCGGCGCCGGTTCTGCCCATCGGGCCGGAGCCGGGCTGGCTGTTGCTGGCCGCGACATAAAGGAAGGCCCGTGACGGGTGCGGCCAGGCGTACTGGACATTGGCGGGCAGGGTGACGCTGCCGCGGAGCGTCAGGGTCGCGGCGGCGGCATCCAAGTCATAAAGGTTCAGCTTGGGCCCGACGCTGGCGTAGAACGGAATTGTGTTTTGCGCATGGGCCGAACCGCCCGCCAACACCAGGGCGCCCGCGCCCCAGCCAAATTCCCGTCGGTTCAGCATTTTCGGCCCCTCCCGCTTATGATTTCCCGGCAGGATAAACTGACGCATGTGCCGGGCAAATCCGCCTGGAACTCGAAAAAGCGCAGCCTATCCGCGGTTTTTTGTGGGCGGGTGGGAACCAAATGCCCTAAGTCATTCTACTGCCTTGAAACCCCCTCTTAGGGGGGCCACTTTATCGTATCCGGAGTCGGCCCGAGAGAAATGGGAGACTCTTTCGTCAAAGGTTTCGCCCAGTCGGGGAAGCCGAAGTCAAAGCCGGCAAACCCGGCAGGAGCATGCCAATGGCGGATGACGCCACCAAGAAAGTCGAAATCAAGGACCCGAATTCCGCGCCGGTCCTGCCGCTGCGCGACATCGTGGTCTTTCCGCATATGATCGTTCCCCTGTTCGTGGGCCGCGAAAAGTCGGTCCGCGCGCTTGAGGAAGTCATGAATGACGAGAAGCAGATCCTGCTTCTCACCCAGAAGAATGCCGCCGAGGACGATCCCACGGCCGAGGGACTGCACACCATCGGCACGCTGGCGACCGTGCTGCAGCTCCTGAAGCTGCCCGACCAGACCGTTCGCGTGCTGGTCGAGGGCAAGGCCCGCGCCCGCGTCACCGGCTTCACCCCGCGTACCGACTTCTTCCAGGCGAGCGTGGAAAAGGTTCCCGAAGAGCCGGCCTCGGCCCAGGAATCCGAGGCGCTGATGCGCACGGTCAAGGCCAACTTCGAGCAGTATATCAAGCTCAACAAGAAGATCCCGTCCGAGACCCTGCAGGCGGTCGCCCAGATCGATGATCCCGCCAAGCTGGCGGACACGGTTGCGTCTCATCTGTCGGTCAAGATCGGCGAGCGTCAGTCGTTGCTGGAAACCTTCGGCACCACCGAGCGGCTGGAGAAGATCCTGTCCCTGATCGAGGGCGAGATCGGCGTGCTGCAGGTCGAGCGCAAGATCCGTTCGCGGGTCAAGCGCCAGATGGAGAAGACCCAGCGCGAATATTATCTGAACGAGCAGTTGAAGGCGATCCAGAAGGAACTCGGCGAAGGCGAAGAAGGCCGCGACGAGATGAACGAGCTGGAAGACCGCATCCGCAAGACCAAGCTCAGCAAGGAAGCGCGCGAGAAGGCGCAGGCCGAGGTCAAGAAGCTCAGGTCGATGTCGCCGATGTCGGCGGAAGCCACGGTCGTGCGCAACTATCTCGACTGGCTGCTCAGCCTGCCCTGGGGCAAGAAGAGCAAGGTCAAGCGCGACATCGTCGCCGCCGAGCATGTGCTGAACGATGACCATTTCGGCCTGGAGAAGGTCAAGGAGCGCATCCTGGAATATCTGGCCGTGCAGCAGCGCGTGGGCAAGCTGAAGGGTCCGATCCTGTGCCTGGTTGGGCCTCCCGGCGTGGGCAAGACCTCCCTGGCGCGTTCCATCGCCAAGGCGACGGGCCGTGAGTATGTGCGCATGAGCCTGGGTGGTATGCGGGACGAGGCGGAAATCCGCGGTCACCGCAGGACCTATATCGGCTCCATGCCCGGCAAGATCGTGCAGTCCATGAAGAAGGCGAAGACCTCCAATCCGCTCTTCCTGCTGGACGAGATCGACAAGCTGGGGGCGGACTATCGCGGCGACCCGTCTTCGGCCCTGCTGGAAGTGTTGGACCCGGAGCAGAACGCCACCTTCAACGACCATTATCTGGAGGTCGATTTCGACCTTTCGGACGTGATGTTCGTCACCACGGCCAACAGCCTGCATATGCCGCAGCCCCTGATGGACCGCATGGAGATCATCCGCATCCCCGGCTACACCGAGGATGAGAAGGTCGAGATCGCCAAGCGGCACCTGATCCCCAAGCAGATCAAGCAGCATGGGCTGAAGGACGATGAGTGGAAGATCACGGATGACGGCCTGCGCGACCTGATCCGCTACTACAGCCGCGAGGCTGGCGTGCGTAACCTGGAGCGCGAGATCGCCAACCTGGCCCGCAAGGCGGTGAAGGAGATCGAGACCAAGAAGGCCAAGACTGTCGAGGTCACCCCGGCCAATCTGGGCGACTATGCCGGCGTTCGCCGCCATCGCTTCGGTGAAGTGGAAGGCGAGGACCAGGTCGGTGTGGTCACCGGCCTGGCCTGGACGGAAGTGGGCGGCGAGACGCTGACCATCGAATCCGTGATGCTGCCCGGCAAGGGCCGCTTCCAGGCGACCGGCAAGCTCGGCGATGTGATGAAGGAATCGATCGACGCGGCCAGGTCCTATGTCCGCTCCAAGGCGACCAGCTTCGGCATCAAGCCGCCCTTGTTCGACAAGATCGACATCCATGTCCATGTGCCGGAAGGCGCCACCCCCAAGGATGGTCCCTCGGCGGGCCTGGCAATGGCCACATCGATCATTTCGGTCATCACCGGCATTCCGATCCGGCGCGATGTGGCGATGACAGGTGAGGTCACCCTGCGTGGCCGCGCCCTGCCCATCGGGGGCCTCAAGGAGAAACTGCTTGCCGCGCTTCGGGCGGGGATCGCGACCGTGATCATCCCCAAGGAGAATGAGAAGGATCTGGCCGAAGTCCCCGACAATGTGAAGACGGGCCTGAAGATCGTGCCGGTCTCCAACATGGGCGAGGTGCTGGCCGTGGCGCTGACCCGTCAGCCGGAACCCATCGACTGGGTCGAGCCGGAGGTTCCGGCGGCCCTGCCGCTGGCCGATGGCGACACCGATCCGGTGGTCACCCACTAGCCTGGGTTGAAAACAGCCTGAAAGGGGGCCCGGACAGCCTGTCCGGGCCCCTCTTTTTGGGCGGTTTGCCCTCAAAAAACCCCCGAATTCAGGCTTTTTCGCCTTTACGCGGCGGTTTCCACCCTCCTAGAGTCCGTACACAGCGGGAGAATCGTGAAGGCGCGCCGGCCCAAGGCCGGGGCGACCACAGAAAAGGAGCCATCCGTGAACAAGAACGATCTCATCCAGAAGCTTTCGGATACGACCGGTCTGCCCAAGAATGACGCGGCCAAGGCGGTGGATGGGGTATTCGACATCATCGCCGCCACCCTGAAGGACGGCGATGAAGTGCGCCTCACCGGTTTCGGCGTTTTCGTGGTGGCGACCCGCGCCGGCGGCAAGGGCAGAAATCCCCAGACCGGCGAGGAAATCACCATCAAGCCGTCGCGCCAGCCGCGCTTCCGCGCCGGCAAGCAGTTGAAGGATTCGCTGAATTGACACGCCGCTAAAGCGGCGTGTCATCCCCGGCAAGGCGCGTCCAGCGCCGAGGGAAGGGGATGCAGGAGACGTGATGGCTCGGGATCGCGCAGGTATGAGATCCGTTGCCGGTCCGCTGGTTGTACTGTGGCTGGCCGCGCATGCCGTTCTTCTGGGCCTGATCCTGGGTGTCAAGTTCCTGACGGCCAAGACGATGGCGCTTATGTTTCTGGCCGGCACCGTCCTTTGGCTGCTTTTGGGCAGGAAACGCGTGCTGTCCTTGCCCGCGCCGCCCGGCATGGGTAATGAGGCGGCCTCTTGACGCCATTTGGGGCGGTTAGCTCAGCTGGTAGAGCATATCGTTTACACCGATAGGGTCGGCGGTTCGAACCCGTCACCGCCCACCATTTCAAGCGCGCAGTCGTGCGCGCTTGAAATGGTGCCCGGTCCGTAGCGCCAGCGTACGGACGCGCTAGCGCCAGCGTAGCGCGCCGCGAGGGCGCGGGGAGGCGGCGGCAGTCCCGCGCCGAGACCCATATGCGCTCGAAGTGGCGTTCAACCTGTCCCGCGCGTCATTCGCCAAAGCCCTTTCGCGCGGCTAAGTTGTCACAAAACACAAGGAAACGCGTTTGCGCCGTCTCACCCTGATTTTGCTTAGCACCCTGGCACTGGCCGCCTGTTCGGGGCCGCGCCAGCCCCCGCCCTGGATGCGTCCCCCGGATGGCGAAAAGCCGCGCGATGAGAATTATCACGGCGGCAATGCCGGCATGATCCTCAAATACGACGCCAATCATGACGGCACTTTGACGCGCGCGGAACTGATCGCGGGGCTGAAGGCGGAATTCGCCGCGCATGACACCCATCACAATGACTGTCTGGATGGCGACCAGGCCGCGGCGATCAATCAGGCGCGGGTGGATGCCGACCAGTCCACCGCCACTCCGGTGATGGACTGGAACCAGGACGGCTGCATCGACTACACCGAATTTTCCGCCGCGCCCTATTCGCTGTTCGACCAGCTCGATCTGGATCATGACGGCAAGCTGACCCCCAAGGAGCTTCAGCGCGCCGGCGCCAAGCCCAAGGATGCCGACACCCAGCCGGCGGAACAGAATCCGGACACGGGCGCCCATCGCCGCCGCCGCGGCGGCGGGACAGGCGATCCGCCCCCACAATAAGCCTCTTCAACTGCTTGACAGGGGAGGGGCGCGCCCGTACATCGGCCCCCTTCGCGCGTTGCCCTTCACGGGGAACGGCACGCGGGGGCGTAGCTCAGTTGGTTAGAGTGTCGGCCTGTCACGCCGAAGGTCGCGGGTTCGAGCCCCGTCGCTCCCGCCATTTCTTCCGGAAATGGCTTTATTGGTTTCTCCGCGACGTCGCGGGTTCATATCCTCGTGCCGTGACGCTGGCGCTACGCCGCTCGGATATCCCGGTCGCTCCCGCCATTTCTTCCGGGGAATGGCATTTTGTTTCTACCGGCGGCGCTGCCGGTCGCTGCCTGACGGCCTCGATTTCGTCTCGGAAAGGCTCCTTGTTGAGAGCTATTCGCATCTGGCGCGCGTGTTTCCAGCGCCCGCGAAGGGGTGCGTCATCGCTGCGGATTTTCCTGTTTTTCTGCCGCGAATCTTCCTTTAAACCCGCGTTGCGCGAGGGCAGCGCCTGCCTATACTGCACCCGCGAAATAACACCGGTCTGGCTGTTGGGGGCGTCTCGCACGCCGGGGGCACAGGCCATGGGGTACGCGTATGGAAAAGCTGCTGCTGGAATATCTGCCGATCCTGATCTTCATCGGGCTGGCGGGTGTCATGGGCGGGGCTTTGATCGTGGTGCCGATGGTGATCGCGCCGTCCAAGCCCGATCCCGAAAAACTTTCCGCCTATGAATGCGGGTTCCCCGCCTTCGGCGATGCGCGCATGAAGTTCGATGTGCGTTTCTATCTTGTCGCCATCCTGTTCATCATCTTCGACTTGGAAGTGGCCTTCCTGTTTCCCTGGGCCATCACCCTGGGCGCGACCGGGGTCTTCGCCTTCTGGTCCATGATGGTGTTCCTGGGGGTGCTGACGGTTGGTTTCATCTATGAATGGAAGAAAGGCGCGCTGGAATGGGAATAGTTCCCGCGGGAAGTGCCGGACGCAGCGGGGTTGAGGGCGCCCACCCCTCGATCACCGACAACGATCCCTATTTCAAGGCCATGCAGGCCGAGATGGCCGACAAGGGCTTTCTGCTGACCAGCACCGATGCGCTGGTCAACTGGGCGCGCACCGGCTCCTTGATGTGGATGACCTTTGGCCTTGCCTGCTGCGCTGTCGAGATGATGCAGGCTTCCATGCCGCGCTATGACCTGGAGCGTTTCGGCATCGCCCCGCGCGCCTCACCGCGCCAGAGCGATGTGATGATCGTCGCCGGCACCCTGACCAACAAGATGGCGCCCGCCCTGCGCAAGGTCTACGACCAGATGCCGGAGCCGCGCTATGTGATCAGCATGGGCAGCTGCGCCAATGGCGGCGGCTATTACCATTACAGCTACGCCGTGGTGCGCGGCTGCGACCGCATCGTGCCGGTGGACATCTATGTGCCGGGCTGCCCGCCGACCGCGGAAGCCCTGGTCTATGGCATCCTCTTGTTGCAGCGGAAGATCCGCCGCACCGGAACGATCGAGCGCTGAGATGACCGATCTGGCTTGCCTGAATGAAAGCATCACCGCCGCGCTGGGTGCAGCGGTGGTCGAAAGCGTGATGGCGCGGGGCGAACTGACCATCGAGGTCCAGGCGTCGGAAATCCTGCGGGTGATGACGCATCTGCAAGGCGAGGGCGAATTCAAGATCCTGGTCGATCTCTGCGGCGTGGACTGGCCCCAGCGCGAGAAGCGCTTCGACGTGGTCTATCATCTTTTGTCGCTGACCCGGAATGCGCGCGTACGCATCAAGGCGAAGGTAGGCGAGGGCGAAAGCATCGCTTCGATCATCGGCATCTATCCCGCCGCCGGCTGGTTCGAGCGCGAGACGTTCGACATGTATGGCGTGGCCTTTGAAGGCCATCCCGACCTGCGCCGCATCCTTACCGATTACGGCTTTTCCGGTTATCCGCTGCGCAAGGATTTCCCGCTCACCGGCTATGTCGAGCTGCGCTATGACGACGAGCTGAAGCGCGTGGTCTATCAGCCGGTGCAGCTGGTGCAGGAATTCCGCGATTTCGATTTCATGAGTCCCTGGGAAGGCGCGCCGCATATCCTGCCGGGCGATGAGAAGGCCGCCATGGCGCCCAATGCCACTTCCGGCAATCCGGGGAAAACGCCATGACCACGGTTACGATTGACAACAAGCAGGGGCTCGCGTCCGACGATCCGCAGCTGACCATCAATTTCGGGCCCCAGCATCCGGCCGCCCATGGCGTGTTGCGCCTGATCCTGGACCTGGACGGCGAGATCGTCACCCGTGTCGATCCGCATATCGGCTTGCTTCATCGCGGCACCGAGAAGCTGATCGAGCACAAGACTTACTTGCAGGCGATTCCCTATTTCGATCGGCTGGATTACGTCGCGCCGATGAACCAGGAGCATGCTTTCTGCCTGGCGATCGAAAAGCTCACCGGCCTGGAGGTGCCCAGGCGCGGCCAGTATATCCGCGTGCTCTATTCCGAGATCGGCCGCATCCTCAATCATCTGCTGAACGTCACCACTCAGGCGATGGACGTTGGCGCGCTGACCCCGCCGTTATGGGGCTTTGAAGAGCGCGAAAAACTGATGGTGTTCTATGAGCGCATCTCGGGCAGCCGCATGCATGCCGCTTTCTTCCGCGCCGGCGGGGTGCATCAGGACATGCCGCCCGGCCTGGCCGAGGACATCCTGAAGTTCTGCGATCATTTCCCCACGGTGCTGGACGATATCGAAGGGCTTCTCACCGAGAACCGCATCTTCAAGCAGCGCAATGTCGATATCGGCGTGGTTTCCCGCGCCGAAGCCGAGATGTGGGGCATGTCGGGCGTGATGCTGCGCTCCACCGGCGTGAAGTGGGATCTGCGCCGCAGCCAGCCCTACGAGTGCTACAACGAACTGGATTTCCAGATCCCGGTGGGCAAGAACGGCGACAATTACGACCGTTACGTCATGCGCATGGAGGAGATGCGCGAGGCCACCAAGATCATGCGTCAGTGCATTGAGAAGATGCCGGCCGGTCCCGTGGTCTCCGCCGATCACAAGATCGTGCCGCCGCGCCGTGGCGAGATGAAGACCTCGATGGAAGCGCTGATCCATCACTTCAAGCTGTACACCGAGGGCTATCATGTACCGGCCGGCGAGGCCTATGGCGTGGTGGAAGCGCCCAAGGGCGAGTTCGGCGTCTATCTGGTGGCCGACGGTTCCAACAAGCCCTACCGCTGCAAGATTCGCGCGCCCAGCTATGTGCATCTGCAGGCGATGGATTACATGTGCAAGGGCCATATGCTGGCCGACGTCTCGGCGGTGCTGGGCTCGCTCGACATCGTGTTTGGCGAGGTGGACCGGTGAGCGTCATGACCAACCCCAATATCGACATCGCCCAGAAGCAGCTTGACGCTTACAATGCCCAGGATCTGGACACCTATGTGGGCTTCTTTGCGCAAGACTGTGTGGTGTCGGGCTTGAACGGCACGCCCACCGAAACCAGCCGCGAGGCTATCAGGGCGCGCTATGCCAAGGCCTTTGCGCAATTCCCTGAGAACAAGGCCATCCTGAAGAACCGCATTGCTGTCGGCAACACGGTGGTGGATCACGAACTGGTGATCCGCGCGCCTTCCGGCGAACAGTTCGAGATCATCGCCATCTATACCTTCAAAGACGGGCTGATCGCCCGTGTCGATTTCGCAAAGTAGAGACCCCAAGGACCCGATGTCGCTGCGCCGTCTTGCACCGCCCGAGAGGCAACCCGCGAGCTTCGCCTTCACGGCGGAGAATGCGGAATGGGCGAAAGCCATCATCGCGAAATATCCGCAAGGCCGTCAGGCGTCCGCGGTGATCTCGCTCTTGTGGCGCGGCCAGGAGCAGGAAGGCTGGGTCACCCATCCCATGATTGAAAGCGTCGCCAAGATGCTGGGCATGCCCTTCATCCGGGTGCTGGAGGTGGCGACTTTCTATACCATGTTCAACCTGGAGCCGGTGGGTACCTATCTGGTTCAGGTCTGCACCACCACGCCCTGCTGGCTGCGCGGTTCCGACGCCGTGGTCGCGGCCTGCAAGAAGCACATCCATCCCCATCCGCACACGGTCTCGGACGATGGCAAGTTCAGCTGGATGGAAGTGGAATGCCTGGGCGCCTGCGTGAACGCGCCCATGCTGCAGATCGGCAGCGATTTTTATGAAGATATCGACGGGCCTATTACCGAGCGGATGCTGGAAGACCTGCGCGCGGGCAAGGCCCTGAAGCCCGGTCCCCAGAACGGCCGCCGCGTCTCGTCCGAGCCGGAAGGCGGCGCCACCACCCTGACCGATCCCTCGCTCTATGACGGCTCGATCATCGGCAAATATCACAAGCAGGTGCCCGAAGCCGCGCCCACGACGGACGCGGAAGGCAAGGCGCCGACCCAGGGCGTGTCCGACCGCGAGGCCCCAACCCAGAAACCGCCGGGAGCAGCCACATAATGCTTGCCGACAAGGACCGTATCTTCACCAATCTTTACGGCTTTCAGAGCCCGGGCCTGGAAGCCGCGAAGAAGCGTGGCCAATGGGACAATACCAAGGCCATCCTGGCGCTGGGACCCGAGGCGATCGTCGACATCATGAAGAAGTCGGGCCTGCGCGGCCGCGGCGGCGCGGGTTTCCCGACGGGCCTGAAATGGTCCTTCATGCCCAAGGAAGTGAAGGAACGTCCGCATTACCTGGTGGTGAATGCCGATGAATCCGAACCGGGCACCTGCAAGGACCGCGACATCATGCGCAACGACCCGCACACGCTGGTCGAAGGCTGCCTGGTCGCCAGCTTCGCGATGCGCGCGCACGCCTGCTACATCTATGTGCGCGGCGAATTCATCCGCGAGCGCGAGGCGCTGCAGCGCGCGGTCGACGAAGCCTATGCCGCCAGGCTGATCGGCAAGAACAACATCCATGGCTGGGACTTCGACCTTTATGTCCATCATGGCGCCGGCGCCTATATCTGTGGCGAGGAAACCGCGCTGCTGGAATCGCTGGAAGGCAAGAAGGGCCAGCCGCGCCTGAAGCCGCCGTTTCCGGCCAATGTCGGCCTTTATGGCTGCCCCACCACCGTCAACAATGTGGAATCCATCGCGGTGGCGCCCACCATCATCCGGCGCGGCGCCGACTGGTTCGCCGGCATCGGGCGGCCCAACAACACCGGCACCAAGGTGTTCTGCATCTCCGGCCATGTGAACAAGCCCTGCAATGTCGAAGAGGAGATGGGCATTCCGTTGCGCGAGCTGATCGACCGGCATTGCGGCGGCGTGCGCGGCGGCTGGGACAATTTGTTGGCGGTGATCCCCGGCGGCGCCTCGGTGCCGCTTCTGCCCAAGAGCATCTGCGACGATGTGCTGATGGATTTCGACAGCCTGAAGAATGTGCAGTCGGGCTTAGGGACCGCCGCCGTGATCGTGATGGACAAGTCCACCGATGTGATCAAGGCGATCCAGCGGCTGGCCTATTTCTACAAGCATGAAAGCTGCGGCCAGTGCACGCCCTGCCGCGAGGGCACCGGCTGGATGTGGCGGGTGATGACCCGCATGGTGAAGGGCGATGCCAAGCTGGGCGAGATCGACCTTCTGCAGGAAGTGACCAAGGAGATCGAAGGCCACACCATCTGCGCCCTGGGCGATGCGGCGGCCTGGCCGATCCAGGGCCTGATCCGCCATTTCCGCCCCGAGATCGAACGCCGTATCGCCGAATTTGCGAAGGTGGCTGCCGAATGACGACGGTCTGGCTGGTCTTTCTGGAATGGTTTGCGTCCATCAGCGCCTTGCTGGCGGCGGTACTCACCCTTGCCCAGATGCACAGCAACCGGACCTATTATGCGGCGATGCACTATCTGGGTCAGTGCGATGTGGCGATGCGCGAGCCGCAGTTTTCCAACCCCGAGCTTGGCAAGCTGGATCTGCGCAGCCACACCTTTGACGGTGATGCGCGCCAGTTCGAGCGCTATGAATGGTATGTGGCCCGGCTGGTCTATGCGCTGGACGCCGCCATGCGCCTGGCCCCGTTCCAGCAATGGGGCGAAGTGGCCAAGACCCAGCTGGCCAATCATCGCCACTACTTCGCGTCCGACTATTACGCCAAGCAGGACTATCTCAAGCATTACAGCGGCCGCATGCGCCGCATGATCCAAGAGCAGAGAACCGCCTGATGCCGACCCGCAAGCTGATCGTCGATGGCAAGGAAATCGAGGCGGATGATTCGATCACGCTGCTGCAGGCCTGCGAGCAGGCCGGCGCCGAGATCCCGCGCTTCTGCTATCACGAGCGCCTGTCGGTGGCGGGCAATTGCCGCATGTGCCTGGTGGAATGGGTGGGTGCCCCCAAGCCGCAGGCCTCCTGCGCGCTGCAGGTGAAGGACATCTTCCCCAACAAGGACGGCACGCCGGCCAGGATCAACACCACCAGTCCCTATGCGCGCAAGGCGCGCGAAGGGGTGATGGAATTCCTTTTGATCAACCATCCGCTGGATTGCCCGATCTGCGACCAGGGCGGGGAATGCGACCTGCAGGACCAGGCCATGGGCTATGGCCGCGCCGCCTTCCACCGCTTTGCCGAGAACAAGCGCGCCGTCGAAGACAAGTATATGGGCCCGCTGGTCAAGACCATCATGACCCGCTGCATCCAATGCACCCGCTGCGTGCGCTTCGCCACCGAAGTGGCCGGCGTGCCCGACCTGGGCGCGACCGGGCGCGGCGAGGATATGGAGATCACCACCTATCTGGAAAAGGCCTTTGCGTCGGAACTGTCGGGCAATGTGGTCGATCTGTGCCCGGTGGGCGCGCTGACCTCCAAGCCCTATGCCTTCAATGCGCGCCCCTGGGAGTTGCGCAAGACCGAAAGCATCGACGTGATGGATGCGCAGGGCTGCAATATCCGCGTCGACACCCGCGGGCCCCAGGTGATGCGGGTGCTTCCCCGCCTGAACGAGGAAGTGAACGAGGAATGGATTTCCGACAAGGCGCGTCATGCCTGTGACGGGCTGGTGCGCCAGCGCCTGGACCGCCCCTATGTGCGCGTCAACGGCAAGCTGAAGCCGGCCAGCTGGGCGGAAGCTTTCGCCGCCATCGCCGCGCGGGTGAAGAACACCTCGCCCAACAAGATGGCCGCGATCGTGGGCGACCTGGCCGCGGCGGAAGAGATCAAGGCGCTGAAGGATCTGATGACGGCGCTGCGTGTCACCAATCTGGATTGCCGCCAGGATGGGGCGAAGATCGGTGTCAATTCTTCTGGTGAAAAGCTCCCACGCCAGACCTATCTGTTCAATTCCACCATCATGGGCGTGGAAGCCGCCGACGCCATTCTGCTGGTGGGGGCCAATCCGCGCTGGGACGCGCCGGTGCTCAATGCCCGCATCCGCAAGGCCTGGCTGGCCAGCGGCGTGAAGGTCGCCAATATCGGCCCGGCCGTGGATCTGACTTATCCGGTCCAGCAGCTGGGCACCGACATCACGGTGCTGGAGCAGATCGCAAACAGCAGCCACGACTTTGCGCGCGTGCTGACCGACGCCAAGCGGCCGATGATGGTGCTGGGCGCGGGCGCCTTGACCCGCAAGGACGGTGCCGCCGTGCTGAAGCTGGCGGCCAGGATCGCGTCCGACACCGGCATGATCGGTCCGGCCGGCACTCATGCCGAAGGTGGCTGGAACGGTTTCAACATCCTGCACACCGCGGCATCGCGGGTTGCGGCGCTGGACCTGGGCTTTTTGCCGGGCCCCAATGCGGATGGTAAGGGCGGCCGCGATGTGGCCGGGATTGTCGATGGCGCACAAAAGGGCGAGATCGACTTCATCTATCTGCTTGGTGCCGACGAATTCGATGTCGCCCATCTGGGCCGGGCCTTCGTCGTCTATCAGGGCAGCCATGGCGATGCCGGCGCCCATCATGCCGATGTGATCCTGCCGGGCGCCGCCTATACGGAAAAAGACGGCATCTATGTGAATTTCGAGGGCCGGGTGCAGCGCGGCCGCCGCGCCACTTTCCCGCCGGGCGAGGCCAAGGAAGACTGGGCGATCCTGCGCGCGCTGTCCGACGTGCTAGACGTGCGCCTGCCTTACGACAACCGCGCCGCGCTGGTGGCCGCGATCGAAAAGGATGCCACCCACTTCGCCCAGCTGAATGACGCCCCGGTGCATGCCGACGCGTCGGGCGCGACCTGGGGCGCGGTGGGCGAGAGCGGGCCGCTGGACAGCGCGCCTGTGACCAACGCGATCACCGATTACTATCTGACCAATCCGGTGGCGCGCGCCAGCGAAACCATGGCCAAGTGCAGCCAGGAACTGGTGCACGGCCACGCGACCCAGATGGCGGCGGAGTAGGACCATGGCGCTGATCCCATTCTGGCAAAACACCGTGGGGCTGCCATATGGCTGGGCCTGGTTCCTCAGCCAGGCCGTTTTCATCGCGATCATCTGTCTGATCCTGATGCTGTCGGTCGCGGCCGTCATTCTGGCCGATCGCAAGATCTGGGCGGCGGTGCAGATGCGCCGTGGTCCCAATGTGGTGGGGCCCTTCGGCCTGCTGCAGACCATCGCCGATGCGCTGAAATTCCTGTTCAAGGAAGTGATCGTTCCGGCCGGCGCCAACAAGGTGATCTTCTTCCTGGCGCCGCTGGTCAGCGTGATGGTGGCCTTCATCGCCTGGGCGGTGATC
>DASZVQ010000043.1:0-67188 GCA_035547275.1 Rhizomicrobium sp. | reverse complement strand
TGGAAACAGGGCGGCGACATCATCATCACCGGCGCGGTGTCGAACGAGGAAGCCGACAAGCTGTTCCCCGGCTACAAGACCCACAAGCCATATCTGCGCACTGCCAAACAGCCCGGCTGATGGCTGTCCATCCGCTGCTTGCGCGCATCGGCATCGAGCTGCCGATCTTCCAGGCGCCCATGGCCGGCACCTCCACGCCGGCCATGGCGGCGGCGGTGTCGAACGCGGGCGCGCTGGGCGGGATCAGCGTGGCGGCGGTCGACACCAAAGGCGCGGGCGAAATGATCCGCGCCACCCAGGCGCTGACCAACCGGCCGTTCAACCTGAATGTCTTCTGTCACAAGCCCGCCACGCCCGATGCGGCGGTGGAAGCGGCCTGGATCAGGCGCTTCAAACCGGAGTTTGCGGCGCTGGGCGCGGAGCCGCCGGGCGCCTTGCGCGAGATCTACCAGACCTTTCGCGGCAATGACGCGATGACGGCGCTGCTGCTGGAGACGCGGCCCGCCATCGTCAGCTTCCATTTCGGCCTGCCGGAGGACGCCCAGGTGCGGGCCTTGAAACAGGCGGGCATCATCCTGTTCGCCTCGGCCACCAGTCTTGCGGATGCGCAAGCTCTGGCGGATGCGGGTGTCGACGCCATTGTCGCCCAGGGCTATGAGGCCGGCGGCCATCGCGGCGTGTTCGACGAGAATGCGCCCGATGACCGGCTGGGCACCATCGCTCTGACGCATCTGCTGGCGCGGCGGATCAACCTGCCGGTGATCGCGGCCGGCGGCATCATGGATGGCGCCGGCATTGCCGCGATGTTGAAGCTGGGCGCGGTGGCGGCCCAGATGGGAACCGCCTTTGTCGGCTGCCCGGAATCTTCCGCCGATGCGGGTTATCGCGCGGCGCTGGCCAGTGATGCCGCCAACCACACCATGATGACGCGGGCGATTTCCGGGCGCCCGGCCCGCTGCCTGGCCAACCGTTTCACCAAGCTGGCGGAAGACATTCCCGACAGCGCGGTGCCGAGCTATCCCATTACCTACGATCTGGGCAAGGCGCTGCATGCCGCCGGCAAGGCCAAGGGCGAATTCGGTTTCGGCGCGCAATGGGCCGGCCAGGGCGCGCCGCTGTCGCGGCCGATGCCGGCGGCGGAGCTGGTCAAGCTGCTGGCCGAGGAACTGGCTGCCGCTTAGGCCTGCGGCTTTTGAAGATGTCGGCGCCGTTCATCAGCAGATCGGGAATGATCAGCGCAAGAACCACCAGGACCCACAGCTGGGTGGAAAGCTGGCGATCATCCGCACTGTCGATCAGCCCTGGAAAGGCATCGGTCACACGCGATGCGATGAAGATGAAGCAGAAGGCATAGGAACGCGCCATCCATGTCCTGTGCTGGGCGAAGTTGCGGTTGTAGCCAGCGATGAAGCCCAGAAGCGTGCAAAGCAGCCAGCCGCCGCCCTGGAACCATTGCTCGCGCGCCGTCAGGGGCTGTTCGTAATTCACGCCGATATAGATCGCTATCGGGGCGGCGACGAGGAGCGCTGAGACATAGATCCAGCCGATGGTGCGATGAATCTGCGGCGCGCGCGTACGGATACGCTCGGAAAATTGCAGGGGCCCTAAAATCAGCGCGGGAATGGCGAAGCTGGCATGCACCAGAAGCAGCCAGCGGAACGGCGCGATATGGGCCCATTCCGGATCTTGCGGGTGGAAGACAAAAGTCTCGTCCACATAGACGACGACCAACCCCATTGCGAAAAGAAGAAGAAAGAACCCGGTCTTCCACCAGTTGATGGGCCTTGCCGCCCGCGCATCCGCCACCGTCATGCCCGCCCCCGCGAAACGGTACGGGATGGTACACTTGCGTGAGGGGAAAGCAATGCTAGCTATTCGGGCAAGCCTCGGCTGGAAAGGAAATAACCATGGCCAAAATCGACATCGCGACGGTGCCGCAACACAGGGGCACATTCTATCCGTCGCAATTCAATGCCTCTTGTGCCGATCGCATAAGGCAACGCCTGGGCGATGCCGGTGGCTTGACCGATTTCGGCGTCAATCTCACGCGCCTGCCGCCGGGCAACTGGTCGAGCCAGCGCCATTGGCACAGCCACGAAGACGAATTCGTTTATGTGCTGGAAGGCGAACTGACACTGGTTGAAGATGACGGCGAGACGATTCTACGGACCGGCGATTTCGCCGCCTTTCCCAAAGGCACCGGCAACGGTCATCACATGATCAACAAGTCCGGCGCAATGGCGGTTTATCTGGAAATCGGCTCCCGCCAGCCTGCCGATGTCACCACCTGTTCCGATATTGACATGATGTGCACCAATGGCGGCGGCTTCACGCACAAGGACGGCACGCCCTATTAGAGCGACGGCTGGTTCGGCGCCCGTTTCTTCCATTTGTAGATGGCCAGCGAATTCTTCCAGAAATACTTCTCGGCCGACTCGCGCGAGCGGGTGGCGAAATAGGCCCGGGCGATGGCGACGATCTCGGCCGGCGTGGCGGTGCCCCAGCTGTTGGGCCAGTCGCTGCCGAACACCACCCGATCGTCGCCGAAAGTCTCCATCAGCTGATCCAGCCGCGCCTTGTGGGCGGCAAGCCCGCGCGCCTTCATCGAGCGGTGATCGATCTCGGACAATTTCGCGTTGATCTTGGGACGGCCGTGAATCTCCTTCAGCACCGCGTCATAGGCGCCCTGCTCGGCCGGGGTGGGATCAAGCTGCGGCAGATGATCGATCACGATGCGCAGACCCGGCACCTTGTCATTGATCTTCACCATGGTTTCAAGCAGCGCCACGGTGGGGTTGGCGCTGTCCATCACCATGTCGGCATCGGCCAGACGCTTCAGGCCCTCGATGAATTTGGGATCTTCCACCAGCTTGGAGATGTCGCGATTCCAGATGTTGCCGCAGCGAATGCCGAGAAACAGGGGGTCCTTGCGGAAACGGTCCAGCTCCTCGGCGAATTCCGGCTTTTGCGGCTCCAGGTCGCCCACCGTGCCGACAAACAGCGGATCGGTATGTTCCTGCTCCAGCACCCAGAGATTGTCCTCGATCCAGGGGCTGGCCTCCAGCTCGATGGCGCCGACAATGCCCAGGGGCACCGCATAGCCGCGATAGGTCGAGGGCAGCGCCACGCCGTTATGCTCCTTGGCCCATTCGGGCGAACCGGCATAGGGCACGCCCTGCGGCCGGCGGGAATCGAACAGATGCACATGGGTGTCTATGATGGGGATGTCGGCAAGCGGAGCCGCGGCTTCCGCAATGCTGGCGGACAGGGCCGCGGCCGCGGCTCCGGCAAGAAAGTCGCGACGCTGCATCGTCATATCCTCCGTTACTGCTTGACCCGTTCCAGCCCCCTGCCCAGCCATAGCGAATAGGTGCCGGGCTGGGTGGCATATTTCAGAAAGGCCGCCGCTTCCCTGGGATGCGGCGCCCTGGCTGTTACCGCGGCGGCGCTGTCGATCCAGGCGCCCAGCGAATCCGGCACCGGGCCGACATTGGTCAGGCTGTCGGGGTGATTGACGATCTCGCAGATCAGCTGCAGCGCCATCTGACCTTCGCCGCGCGCCACCGCCTGGCCGCCCTCGCCATTCTTGCTGATCTTGCGCTTGACGCCGGCAAACTCGGGATGGGCGTTCAACATGCCGTCGATGATGCGGGCTTCCATGCTGCCGCTGGTGGGATCGGAATACATCACGCTGTCGGCCGCCTTCAGCACCGCCGCCAGCTTTTCGACGGTGGAGATGTCGGGGATGGGATCGCCCTTATGCACGGCCAGCCCGATGCGCACCCGCCCGATATTGATCCGGCTTCCCGGCGCCACCTCATTGGCGGCCTGGGCCTGATCCATCAGGGCATAGGGCATGAAAACGATATCGGCCGGGGGATTGCCGCCTTTCAGCTCGTCGGCCATCTTGGCCATGTTCAGGGTCACGATATCGACCTTGACGCCCATTTCCTTCTCGAAGCCCATCGCCAGGTCGCGCAGGCCGGAATTGGCAGTCACCGCCGGTGTGATCACCCGCAACGTGGTTGCTTGCGCCGCGGCGGACACGGGCGCTGCGGCGGGGGTAGCCAAGGCCAGCATCACTACGGCCATCATCAGTTTGCGCATGCCCTTCTCCCTTTTGTTATTTCGACGCCCTATTTCGAGGTCTGTGCGCTCATGTCCACATTCTGCGCTTCCGGCCCCAGCCAGGCCAGAATGGCGATCAACAGCGCCGCGCCGGTGGCCACCAGCGCCAGCGCCAGGCTGTAATCCTTGTTGAAATGCTCGGCGATGCCGGTCTGCAGCGGATTGTTCACCGCCGCGATCAGGTTGCCCAGCTGATAGCAGGTGCCGGCGAAGGTGCCGCGCGCCGCCGCCGGCGCCAGTTCATTCAGATGGGCCGGCACCACGCCCCAGGCGCCTTGCACGCAGACCTGGATCAGGAAGGCGCCGATCGCCAGCATCAGCGGCGTGGAGCCATGCGACCAGAACCAGATCACCGGCAAGGCCAGGATCGTGACCAGGATGATGGTCTTGCGCCGGCCAAAGCTCTGGCTGAAGGAGCCGAAGAACAGCCCGCCGATGATGGCGCCGATATTGGCGACCACCAGGATGTTCTTGACGGTGGCCGGATCGAAGCCGTGCTGCACGCGCAGGAAGGTGGTGTAGACATCCTGCGTGCCATGGCTGAAGAAGTTGAAGCCGGTCATCAGAATGATGGCGAACAGCGCCACCTTGCCATGGGCGCGCAGGATGGAAATGGTGCCGGCATTCTTCTGCCTGGCGCTTTCGCGGCTGAAGAAACGCGATTCCGGCACGCAGGCCCAGATATAGAGGATCAGCAGCGCCGCCGGTATGACGCCCACCATGAACATGCCGCGCCAGCCGATGACCGGATAAAGATAGCCGAAGATCACCGCCGAAACGAGGAAGCCGCTGGGATAGCCCGACTGCAACAGACCCGAAACGAAACCCCGCGCCTCCGGCTTGATCGTCTCCATCGACAGCGAGGCGCAGATGCCCCACACCCCGCCCATCGCAACGCCGAAGGCGGCGCAGGCGATATAGAAAGTGAAAATGTCGGGCGTGAAGGCGATGGCGAAACTGAGAACCGAATAAAGCGCGATATCCAGCATCAGCACCGGACGGCGGCCGAAGTGATCGGCCAGGCGGCCGAAGATGAAGGCGCCCACCGGCCGGCAGGCGAGCGTCAGCATGGTTGCCACCGCCACATTGGTGATGGTGGTGCCGAACTGGGCGGCGATGTCCTTGAACACCAGGGTCAGCAGGAAGAAGTCATAGGCATCCAGCGTCCAGGCAAGGTAGCTCGCCGTCACCGTATGCTTGGCCGTGGGCGTCCAACCCTTCAATGCCCCGAACGCCGCCATGCCATTCCCCTTGCCGGATTTTTGTGAGCGAGTATGCCGGGGCCGCCGGATTGAGCAAGCGTTAATGCATTGCCGCCATTGCCGGCGCCGCCGCAAACAGCGCCGCGCCGGTCAGGAATTGCCGCCTGTCCATGTCAATGCCTACTTGTCCAAAAAGACCATCACCGCCGGCGATCCCAGACCCAAGAACTTGCCCGTGAATTTCGGCACGCCATCGGCGCCCAGGCGGAAGGTCACGACATTGTTGCCGTTCTGGTTCAGCGAATAGAGGAACTTGCCCGACGGATCGAGGGTCAGGCTGCGGGGATTGTCGGCCTCGGTCCAGGTATTGGCGGCGCGGGTCACGCTGCCATCGGCGGCGATATTGTAGGTGACGATGGAATCCTCGGTGCGGTTGGCGCCATAAAGATGCTTGCCCGCCTTGTCGATCAGCAGTTCCGAGGTGGTGTTGCTGCCCTGATAGCCGTCCGGCAGCGAGGAGATGGACGGCCCCTTCTGGGTCAGCTTGCCGTCGGCGAAGCTGTAGGTGGTCAGGCGCGAATTCTGTTCCTGCTGCTGATAGAAAGTCTTGCCGTCATGGCTGAAGGCGAAATGGCGGGGCCCGGCGCCCGGCACCGATTTGGTGACCGAGACCTGGTTCAGCTTGCCGCTGTTGGTATCCAGCTTCCAGACAAATATCTGATCGCGGCCGGCATCGGCGCCGACAATATACTGACCGCTGGGATCGGGCAGGATCATGTGGCCGCGCGAGCCGTGCGGATGCAGATCTCCAAACATCCCCGGCGGCTTGTCGGCGGCGTTATAGACGCTCATGGGGCCTTGCGGCTTCACCACATCGGTGGCCTGGCCCAGGCTGCCGTCGGGCTTCAGCCGGATCACCTCATAGCTGCCGCCGGTATAATTGGCGACCAGCAGGAACTTGCCGGAAGGATCGATGCTGATGAAGCACGGGATCGAACCGCCGGAATCCAGCACATTGAGCTGCTTCAGCGCGCCGCTCGCCTGATCGACGGCGAAGGCGGTGACCGAACCGCTCTTGTTGGGGCCATAGGTGGCGACTTCATTCACCGCATAGAGAAACTTGTGATCGGCCGACAGAACGATCCAGGAGGGCGACGCGGTTTTCGCCACAACCCTGGGATTGGAGGGCGCACCGGTCGCGGCATCCACATCCACCAGATAGATGCCTTCGCCATGGCCATTGGCCGCGGCATTGGGATCGGCGGGGTCCACCGTATAGGTGCCGATATAGGCGCGGGCGGCGAAAGCGGCATTGGCGGAGGCCAGCATCAGCACCGTGGCTGCCGCAGTGGTCAGCAATTTCATCGGCAATCTCCTTGTCAATTATCGGGAAGCGCGAAGACGAAAATCGCCGCGCCATTGTTGGGGTGATGCACCTGAGGCATCAGGGTGGTGGGCTTGCCCACCGGGCTGCCGCCGCCAAGCCCGGTTTCCACCGCGATATACTGCTTGCCGTCCACCGCATAACTGACGACATGGCCCTGCACGCTGGTGGGAAGCCGTGTCTGCCACAAGGTCTTGCCGGTCTGTGTTTCAAAGGCACGAAACCGGCGGTCGAAATCGCCGACAAAGCCCACGCCGCCATCGGTGGTCAGCACCCCGGTCAGGAACGGCGCCTTCTGCTGGAAGCTCCACAAGGCCTTCATGGTGGTGGTGTTGTAGGCGGCCAGCTTGCCCAGATTGCCATCGGTGCCCGGCATCTCGAACAGCTGCTGCGAGCCGGCATCACCGCCCACGCCGATCTTCTTTTCCATCGGCTCGGCCCGCATCAGGACACAGGACTGATGCAGCGGAATGATCAAAAGATCGGTCTTCGGATCGTAGCTGGTGGCCGGCCAGTCATGCCCGCCCGCCGGTCCCGGGCATGAGGAGATCCAGTCGCCGACCTTGGCGTCCTGCACATCCTTGCGATAGGTCGGCACCCCGGTCTTGGGATCGATTTTGGTGAAGACGTTCTGGAAGACGGTCTGGGCGCTGTCTTCATACTGGCCGGTGACACGGTTGAGCTTCCACAGAATGCCCACCTTGCCGATGGTGAGCAGATCCTTGGACGGGCCATGATCGACCAGCACGCGCTCGAACACCTCGTCCAGATCGAAATTCTCGCCCGGCGCATGGCTGTAGTACCATTTGAGCGACCCCTTGTCGGGATCGAGCGCCAGGGTCGAGTTGGCGTAAAGCGTGGCGCCATTGCCGGATGCGCGGCTGGCGCGGGTCCAGGGCTTGGATTGCGCCGTGCCCCAATAGGTCGTGTTCAGTTCGGGATCGTAGGTGCCGGCGATCCAGGTTTCCGCGCCCTGGCGGAATTCATCCGGCAGATTGTTCCAGGTATCGCCGCCCGGCTCGCCCTTCAGCGCGATGGTCTTGAAGCGCCAGGCGACCTTGCCGGTGTCGGCATCATAGGCGCTGATAAAACAATGTTTGGTCTCATAGCGGTTGCAATAGGTGAGACCGACCAGGATCTTGCCATGAATGGCGATGGCGCCGCCGGTGTTGGAATAGCCTTCCTTCGCATCCTCGATCACCGACTGCCAGACGATCCTGCCGGTTTTCGCATCCAGCGCATACAGCTTGGCGTCGGTGGTGGGCACGAACACCTTGTCGCCATACAGCGCCAGCGCGCGCGTGGCGCCATAGGCACGCGTCGGCGCCGGGCCGATGCGGTTTTCCCAGATCAGTTCGCCGGTGGCGGCATTGAGCGCCTGCACCGTGTTGGCGGTGTTGGACAGGAACATCACGCCGTCATGGATGATGGGCGTGACTTCGCTGGCTCCGCCCTCGTTCATCGCCCAGGACCAGGCGAGCTGGATGGTCTTCACATTGGCGGTGTTGATCTGGCTGAGCGGGGAATGACTCCAGCCTTGGTAATTGCGCCGGTACATCAGCCAATCGCCATCTTTCGGATGGTCCAGCATCTGGTCGGTGACCGGATCGTAGCTTTTCAGCGAACCCGCCACCGTCAGGCCAAAGCGGCCGGGCGGATAGGAGGTGGCCGGACGCTGGCCCCCGGCGGCCGCCGCGGGCGCGGCTGCGGCCTGCGCCATCTCCGCCGGCATCCTGCCGTCGGCGACAGTGTCGATTTTGATCTTCTCCGCGCCGGTGAAGGCGGTCATGCCCGGCCTGGCGCCATTGGCCGCCAGCACGAAGGCCACGATCCTGCGATAGGTGTCGGCGTCCAGGCTGTTGCCATTGCCATAGGGCATCGACGCCTTGATCAGATTGTAGAGTTCATCGCTGGAACGATTGCCCCAGGCGGCGATGAAGGTCGCGCCCGCCAGGGCCGGGGCTTCGCCCGCGCCTTGCAGCCGGGCCCCATGGCACTGGGCGCAGTTAGCGGCGTAAAGCCCGCGCCCGGCCTGTGCCTGGTCGGCGGTAAACGGGCCATTGTCCAGCGCCCAGGCGCTGACGCTGACAAGAGCCGCGGCAAGAACGGACGTGCCAAGAAGCTTTCTCATCCCTGCCCTCATTTCGTTTCAGATCGGGCCGGCACATCGAATTGCGGCAGGAAGCCCGGTCCCGCCACCGGCACGTCCTGGCCCGGATCGGGATGAGGCGGCAGAAGCCAGCCGGTGAGATTGCCGGAGGGTGCCTTCTGGCTGTTGATCTGGACATAGAAATGTCCGTGACGCAGGGCCGCGACCTGCTTCGACGACAGCGTCACATGACCCGACACCGTGCCCGAGGTGCCCGGCGTCACCGCCAGGTCGAACGCCTTCACGCCCGGAATGGCGATGCCCGGCCCGTCATACAGTTCGGCGGTGGTGGCGTTGCTGGCCAGGCCGTGAAAGTCGGCGCTGACCGTCAGCGCGTTGCCGTCCAGCTCAGCCCGCGCCCGGCCCTCGCCCGTGACATTGATGCGGGTGCCGTCGGTCAGAGGCGATGGCGACAGCCGGGTCTCAAAACTCTCCGCCCAAACCGGCTGAGCGACCCCGGCCAGCGCCAGCACGCAGAGACAACCAAGCCGCAAAGCCATTCCCCGTCCCACTTTTTTATTATGTGGCGCGACTCTTAGCACGGCTCAGGCCACGCCCCAACCCTTGTGCGGGCGCAGCATTTTTCGCATGTAAAGGCCGTTCGTCGGTTGTCTGTCATCAAAATATTCGCATTCTTATTCTTCACGGCCGGGTCATTTGCATGTCGAACGGTGTTCTTCCCGATCGCCCCCATTCCAGCGCGCCGGATGCGCCTGTTCCACGCTGGCGCCTGCCCCGCCTCTGGCTGTGGGCGCTTATCTGCCTGATCGTGCTGTTCGCCGCCTATGTGCTGGCGGGCTTCACGCTGATGCCGGGTCTTGTGCGGTCGCAGGCCACGGATTGGGTGAAGACCAATCTCGACAAGCCGCTTGCGCTGGGCCAGATCAAATTCAATCCCGTCACTTTCACGCTCGACATCGATGACATCGCGCTGCCGGCGACCGGCCGCCCCATGGTCGCGGTCGGGCATCTGCGGGTGGGCTTCTCGATCCTGTCGCTGTTCCAGTCCGCCTATCGCTTCAACGAAGTGACATTGGACCGGCCCTTCATCCGCGCCCGCATGCGTCCCGACGGATCGCTCAATCTGGCCGAGCTTGAGCCGCGCACCCATTCCCAGGGCCCCAACCCGGCGGTGAAGATCAGCACCCTCACCGTCAATCAGGGGCGGGTCAGCTATACCGACGCCAGCCAGGCCGGAGCGCCGGAAGAGACGCTGATCCCCATCGCTTTCACCCTGACCGACTTTCAGACCAATCTGGCGCAGGGCGGCGATTTTACCTTGAACGCCAAAAGCGAACGCGATGAAGGCTTCGCCTGGCATGGCACCTTGTCCATCGCGCCCGTCTCCTCGCGCGGGCGCCTGACCGTCACCGCCCTCAAAACCGAGACCGTGCAGAAATTCCTGGGCAAGCAGATGCCAGTGGCGCTGGCGGGCGGACAGGCCAGCATCACCGCCGATTATGATTTCGCCTATGGCCCGCAGGGCCTGATCCTGAATCTGTCGCTGCCGCAGCTGTCGGCCAGCGGTCTGTCGGTGGTGGGGCACAAAGCGCTGTTCCGGGGCGCGCTGTCTCTGACACAGGTGAACGCCAGCGCCGGTCCGATTCAGCTGGCGGCCAACACGCATGGCATCACCCGGCTGACGGCGGCGATGCCGAAGCTGACCCTGCAGGGCCTGGCCTTGACCGCAGCGGGCGCGAAGGAGCCGGCGATCCAGTTCAACGATGCGTCGCTGACCGGCCTGACCCTGGATTTCGGGGCGCGCAAGATCCAGCTGGCCAATCTGGTCCTGGATGGCGCGGCCCTGTCGGTCAGCCGCCAGCATAATGGCCAGATCAGCCTCATGACCCTGTTGCCGCCAAAGCCGGCCACGCCCGCGACCGCGCAAACCGCGCTGGCCCAGCCCTGGCAGATCGCGCTCGGCCAGTTCGCCCTCAACGGCGCGCGGCTGAATTTCGAGGACCGGGCGCTGGCGCATCCCGCCCACTTCCGCATCGCGCCCCTCACCGTCACCGCCAGCGGTGCGGGCAGCGACTTGCGCCAGCCGGTCAGCCTCCATTTCGATACCGGCATCAATGGCAAGGGCCATGCCCTGGGCGATGCGACCGTGACGCCAGCCGATCTCAAGGGCGATCTCAAATTCACCCTCACCGGCCTGGCGCTGAAGCCCTTCTCGCCCTATCTGCCGCCGCTCAAATCGCTGGAGCTGCGCTCGGGCGAGGCCAGCGCATCCGGCGCCGTGCATTTCGAAGGCGCCAATATCGCCGCGCTCACCTTCAAGGGCGATGCGGCGGTCGGCAACTTCGCCATGCTGGAAACCACCACCAACAGCCCGCTGTTCGCCTGGCGGTCCTTTGCGCTCAAGGGCATCGAGGTGCGCAAGAACCGTGTCGAGGTCAAGCAGGCCAATTTGATACGGCCCCTGGGTCAGGTGGTGGTGCTGGCCGACCGCAGCTTCAACTTCGCGCCGCTGCTGCTGCCCAAGGCCGGGGAAGCGGCAACGCCCATCAAGACGGCGGAGCCGGTCAAGACGTCCGCCACGGTGCCGATCCAGGCCGCGCCCGCCAGACCGGCCTGGACGATTCACGTGAAACAGCTGGGCATCGTCGGCGGCTCGATGGGCTTTTCCGACATGTCGATCCAGCCCAATTTCTCCGCCCGCATCGACGCGCTGAAAGGCACCATCGCCAACATCACCAACGCGCCCGGCCAGACCGCCGCGATCGACCTGAGCGGCCAGGTGATCGACCAGTTCTCGCCCGTCACCATCAAGGGCGTGATGGATCTTACGGCCTATGACCGCAAGACCGACATGCAGCTCGCCTTCCGCAATATCGAGCTGCCGGTGTTCAATCCCTATTCCGGCCGCTATGCCGGCTATGCCATCGCCAAGGGCAAGCTCACCACCGAGCTCAGCTACAAGATCGACAACCGGGCGCTGAAGGCCGACCATCATGTGATCGTCGATCAGCTGGAATGGGGCCAGGCCACCGACAGCAAGGATGCGGTGCCCCTGCCGGTGCGGCTGGCCACCGCTCTGCTGAAAGACAGCAAGGGCGTGATCGATCTGGACCTGCCAGTGACCGGATCGCTGGACGATCCCAAATTCAGCATCTGGCCCATTGTCTGGCAGGTGGTCGGCAATGTCATCGAAAAGGCGGTGACCGCGCCCTTCCGCCTGATCGGTTCGTTGTTCGCGGGTGCCGACAAGGCGCAGTATATCGATTTCGCCCCGGGCTCGGCCGCCTTGCCGCAAGGTTCGAGCGAGGCGCTGGGGGCGCTGGCCAAGGCGCTGAACCAGCGCCCCGAACTGAAGCTCGACATTCCCGCCGGCCCCGGCATCCGCGAGGATGCGATCGCCGTGGCGGACACAGAAATCGACAAGGCGGTTCTTGCCAAGGATAGCGGCAAGGTCACAAGCATCGCCGCGCTGGATACCGACGACCAGCATGACCGGCTGGAAGACCTTTACCGCGCCAAGCTCGGCAGGAAGCCCGCCTATCCGGACTTCACCCCCGATCAGCTCAAATCGGCGCCCGGCGCCAAGCCGGACGCCAGCGATGACGACCGCAAGACCCTGTTGGAGGCGCAATGGCTGCGCGGCGAGTTGCACAAGAGCTTCATGCCGGGCAACGCCGAACTCGCCGCGCTGGGCACCGCGCGCGCAACCGCCGTGCGCAATGCACTGTTGGCCGACGGTTCCTCGGTCGATCCCGCCCGTGTCTTCATGTCGGCCGGCATGACGGAAACGGCCGATGGAGGCCATGCCCGCATGGAGCTGAAGTTCGAATAAAGCTCACGGCACCAGGACGGCGGCGCCATGAACCTTGCCATGACGCAGATCTTCCAGCGCGCGATTGGCGTCGGCCAGCGGATAGGATGAAACACTGGTGACGATGCGGGTTTCACCCGCCAGTTTCAGGAATTCCTCGCCATCCCTGCGCGTGAGATTGGCCACCGAGCGCACCACGCGCTCGCCCCACAGGATGGCATAGGGAAAAGCCGGTATGTCGCTCATGTGAATTCCGGCACACACCACCGTGCTGCCTGGCTTGATCGCCTCGAGCGCCAACGGCACCAGCGCGCCGACCGGCGCGAAGATCAGTGCGGCATCCAGCGGCTCGGGCGCGCGCCCGCTGGAATCGCCGGCCCATGCGGCGCCCATCTTGCGGGCGAAGGTCTTGCCCTCTTCATCGCCGTCGCGCACGAAGGCGAAAACCTTCTGTCCGCGATGCCGCGCCGCCTGGATGGCGATATGGGCGGCGGCGCCGAAGCCATAAAAGCCCAGTTTGGGAGCATCGCCTGCCGCTTTCAGCGCGCGCCAGCCGATCAGTCCGGCGCACATCAAGGGCGCGGCGTCGACATCGGTGTAACCGGCGGGGATGGGAAAAACATATCTGGCGTCGGCGATGGTCTCGCTCGCATAGCCGCCCGCGATCTGATAGCCGGTGAAGCGCGCATTGGGACAAAGATTTTCCCGGCCCGCGCGGCAGTATTCGCATTGACCGCAGGTCCAGCCCAGCCAGGGCACGCCGACGCGATCGCCGCGCGAAAAGCCACCGACACCGGCGCCCAACTCGGTGACATGGCCAATGATTTCATGGCCGGGAACGATCGGATAATGCGGATCGGGCAATTCGCCATCGAGGATATGCAGGTCGGTACGGCACACCGCACAGGCCGCGATGGCGATGCGGATTTCTCCCGGCTCCAGGAGGCGGCGCGCTCTCTCCACCGGTTGCAGCGGCGATCCGGCCCCCGCCAGTTCCATCGCGCGTGTCAAGGCCGCCTCCTGCTAATGATGCTGGCGCAATTGCCGGGCGATCAACCAGGCGTTGACCGGCCAGGCCACCAGAAAGGCTATCGCCGTCGCCACCGCCAGCGCGAGCCAGAAACGCCCGGCCAGGATCGATCCGGTGCGCATGCCGCCCATATGATAGTCGATGGCATTCATCACCAGCTCCATCACCCCGATGGAAACCGCCTCGCCGATCCAGATCGCCGACAGGGCTTGCGGGAAATTCATGCCCGTTCGGCGCATCAGGGGGAAGACGGCCAGCGAGAAGCCCGCCCCATAGGCCAGGCAGGTGGAGACAATCATGCTGGCAATCTGGGAGAAGGAAAAGACCGTTCCCAGGATCAGGCCCAGCGTCTCGCCCAGGATGCAGCCGATGGAACAATGCAGGGTGGCGTGCGCCGCCGCCACCCAGCCGCCGTGATGATGGTGATGCGGGTCCGCCATCCAGACGGAATAGGCGGGGATCGAAAAGGTTCCTAGCCCGGCGTCTGCATCCTCAGCGAATAAAGCGTGTGGTGGGTGAAGATGAAGAGCGTGCGCCGGTCCGCGCCCCCGAAGACGATGTCGATGGGGCGCTCGGGCACATCGATACGGCCGATCTCCCTGCCCGCCGGGTCATAGACCAGGATCTGGCCATTGGCGACAAAGACATCGCCCTTGCTGTCGGTGGCGACGCTTTCCCCGCCGCGCATTACAAAGGGCTTCAGCTCGCTGAGACTGCCATCGGCATCGACCTTGGCCGAATAGGTGATGTCTTCGGATTCATTGCTGACAAAGACGCGGCTTCCGACCTGTGCCTGGATGAAGCCCATGGAGTCCAGATTGTCGGACCAGCGCCAGCCGGTGTAATCGCTGCCGGGATAGATCTCATTCGCCGGTTGCGGCCACACCCTGACCGCCGGCAGCACCAGGCTGCCATCGGGCGAGACATAGCCTTGGGGGCGCGGCTTGGTGACATCCTCGGCGAACAGTTCGGCCAGGGTCTTGAAGCGATAGGTTTCCGGATCGAGCTGGTCGCGGAATTCGCCATTGACCCAGTAATTGCCCGGCAGCGCCAAGTCTGCGCCGGCATGGGGCAAGGCCTGCGGTTTCAAGACCGTGATCTGATCCGGCGTGGTGCCAGGCCGGAAGGCATAGACGGTGCTGGCGGCGCCCAAGGAGGACTGCACGATGATCTCGCCCGACTTATCGATGGCCAGATTGACCGGACCCAGCGGATTGTCGCGCTCGATGGTCAATCCCTCGTCCTTCGACCAGCCGAAGATGCGCTGCTGGAAATGATCGACGAAATAGACCTTGCCCTTCGCATCCACCGCCGCGCCGGAGATGGAATGAAAGCCGTCGCTGATCTTTTCGATCATCGCGCCCGGCGCCACCACGGCTGATGCATTGCCCGCGGGCGGCGCCATGGGATCGGCCGGCACATCCAGGCTGGCGAATTCGCGCTCGCGGGTGTCGATGCCATGGGTGATATCCTGGATGGCATTCTCGTAAGGATATTTGCCCACCCGCAGGAAGGTGCCGCAGCCCTTGTCGTCGCAGACCGAATAGCCGCTTTCGCCATTGATATGGACGTTGCGGAAATGAATGTCGGCGGCGTGGTAAAGCCGCACGGCCGCCGGAAATACCGCATGGCTGCGGGTCACGCGATAGGCATGATAGTTGGCAAAGAGAATATTCTTTGAGTCATCGATCTCCAGCGCCACGGCATCGGGGCTGGTGGCCGCCTCCTCCTCGGTCTGGGGCGCATCGAACTCCCAATTCTCCACATGGTCGAGCTTGATCTCCAGGAACAGGTGATGCTCGTTGGAAAGCTCATAGACATGGCCGGGCGTCTTGGTGTCGGTGACATAGAAGCCGGCCTGGGCATAGCTGCCAGGCGACCACAGGCCCAGGAAGGTGCCGCCGCCGCCATGATTGACCCAGACGCTGGGATATTGATGACCCCAATGGTCCTCGCGTGCGGCATTCTGGGTGCCGTTGTCGACCGCCTTGCGCGCCTCGGGCGCGATATAGGTGCCGCCGCCGCCCATGATCTGAATATCGTCCATCAGCGAATCCTCGCCCGCCATCCACAGGATGGCGACGGCGCGCGGATTCATGCCGGTGGTGTAAATGCCAAGCCCGCTCATGATGTTGTGGCCGCCCTTGGGGACCTCGAAAAGCGGCTTGGGCGTGTCGGTGCCGCGGAAGGCCGGGCTGTCATTGGGAATGTCGAACTGGGCGGTGCCGGGATGCAGCCCGATCATCACCGTGTCCGGCTTCAAGTGAATGGTGTCGCTGAGGATGTAATAGCCTGACGGGAAATAAAGCACGCGGTGGCTGTCGATCGCCTTTTGCAGCGCCACGGTATCGTCGGTGGCGCCGTCGCCTTTCACGCCCAGCGAGTGCACATTTATCCATTCGCTCTGCGGCGGCAGCGGCCGGATCGCGCGCGGCAGAACCTTGGGCATGGCGGACAGGCTTTCGGCGTCATAGACCGTGCCCATTTCGCCCATCGCGCCTTCGCCCTTCAGGATCAGGCCATAGGTGAAATTCTTCACCCGATAAACCGGGCCCTTGCCAGCCAGGTCGCGGCCGGATTCGCGGAAATGGGCGAAGACCGGCACATTCTTCAGCACCGCATTGTCGAAGCCCAGCTCGTTCTGGTGATTGCCTTCCAGGCTGATCACCAGCGCCTGCTTGGCGATATTCTCGAAGCGGCAGTCCTTGACCCAGAGCTGGTCGTAATAGCCTTCATCGATATCGATGGCGGTCTGCGTGTCCTTGAAACTGTCGCGGATCAGGGTCAGACCCGCTTCATGTTCGCGGATCGCGGCCTCGCGCTGACCGTCGAAGCTGGAATCGATCAAGGTGAATTGCCAGGCCGGCGAGGTCTTTTCCGTCAGGATGCCATAGCGCCCGCCATGGATATGCAGATCAAGCCCGATATTGCCGATCTGGGTCAGCGCCGCCAGGCCGGAGCCGACCTTGAAATCCATGTGACTGAGCACGCCATGCTGGGCGACATGGAAGCGCACCGCGATCGCCGCCGGATTGCCTTCTCCGATCTCGAAATCGATATTGAGCATCGAGGAATAGAAGGTGCCCGAATTGGCATCGGCGACATTGTTGTTGGCGGGCACCGCGCCCTGCGGCGGCACCGCGGCGGGCCTGGCGCCCGGCTTCAAGGCGCTGGGGCCATTGTCGGAGAACAGCACCATGTCGGCCACGCCCTTCTGGAAACCGGGCGTGTTGTCGGCCAGCACGAAGACAGGCCGGGTCGCGCCATAGCCGATCAGCCGCACCGCATCCCAGACAAAGATGGTACGGGTCAGCCGATAACGCCCCGCCGGAATGAACACCGTGCCGCCCAGCCGCGTGGTCGCCACCTTGTCGATCGCAGCCTGGAGGGCGGCGCTGTCATCGCTCCTGCCATCGCCCCTGGCGCCAAAGTCCTGCACATAAGCCGCCTTGGGATCATCGGGCTTGCTGGTGAAGACGGAGGTGGAAGCCGCGAAAGCCGGCGCGGACGCGACGACAAGAATGGAAAAGAGAGCGGCAAAAAGAGCGGTTGTTGTTTTCATGGCCCTCGGCCCAGGATGATAGCGCTATCCATCGTAGGCCAGGCCCGATGTCCGGCGCAATCCTTACGCCAGAGCCAGCTTTTTCTGCGGGCGCACCAGCCAGGCCAGCGCCACCGCATGCGTGATCATCAGCACGGGCACATAGAGGATCGGTATCCAGTAGGTTGAACCCAGCTGCCCGGCCATGGAAGGCAGATCGATCCGGGTGGCATGATAATAGTCGATCAGGATATCGGCCGCTCCCACCACATTGAAGGCGGCGACAAACAGCCAGAACAGTGGCCGCACCCGCACGGCGAACAGCGCCGCCAGGGCCAGAAGGCCGGTGGCGAAGTCGCCATAGGCCGCGAAGGCGGTGAAGGAGGCCGGCAGGCCCGCCCCCGTCACGCCCGGCAGAAGGAAGACCAGCCCGAAGAAGCGGAAGCTATGCAGCGTGGCGATGGCGCGCTGCGCCTGGAACCGGTCCATCGCTTTCAGCCACGGCCAGATATAGGTGCCAAACAGAAGAAGCCAGGCGACATAGCCCAGAACCAGATGGGTTTGAAAAATGGCTCCCATGGACATGTCAGATCTCCTCAGCTTTCAAAGGGTGCGGCTTCGAACACCCCGGTCACCACACCGAGACGCCCCTCGATCAGGCTGCGGCCCAGATTGGTGGCCAGTTCGGCAAAGCCTTGGCCCATCACCGCGCCCAGATTCGGCGGCGGCGGCGGACCGGAAGCGCGCAGTTGCGCAAACCAGCTTTTGGCGGCCTCGCTGTCATCCCGCCATGTCAGGGTACGGAAACCGGCGGCCTCTATCGCACTGCGCGTGGCATCCGCGCTCAGCAGGAAACTGGTGGCCGGCGTGCGCGCCCAAGGCACCGGATAAAGCGGGTCGCCATTCTTCAGCACCACATCGAAAGTGGCGAACCGCCCGCCCCGCTTCAGCACCCGATGGGCCTCGCGATAGAGCCGCGCCCGGTCGGAAATATTCATCGCCACATGCTGCAGCAGCACGGCATCGAAGCTGCGATCGGCGAAGGGCAGCGCCAGCGCGCTGGCGACCTCGAACGACACCTGGTCCTGTTGTCCGGTGCGCGCCGTCAGATAGCGCGCCGCTTGCACAAAAGGCGTGCTGAGATCGACACCCGTCACCTGGCAACCATGCCGCGCCGCCACGAAACGCGCCGGTCCGCCAACACCCGCGCCGACATCCAGCACCGTGGCGCCGGTACCAAGACCGGCCAGCTTGGCCAGTTCGGCGGTCGCCGCCAGGCCACGGGTATGGAACTGATCGAGCGCATCGAGCTGTTCTGGCATCAGCAGCCGGTCCTCGGGACCGAACACGGCAAGCGCCGTCTTCAGCCTTTCGGTCAGGCCGGCAGTGCCGTAATGATCGCGCACATCGTCAAGCACATCATCAACAACATCGCTCATTGTTACATCTCCTTCTGGTCTACACGCTGCGAAGAAAATCGGCCATAGCGGCGCTGACTTGCGGCGCGCGTTCCTGCTGGGTCCAGTGGCCGCAGCCCGCCAGCATGATCGGCGTCCGCAGACCGGGCACCATGTCGGCCTGTTCGGGAATGAAGCGGGAATACACCTGGGCGACGAAATCATGGTCGCCCGCCATATAGAGCGCAGGCACGGTGACTTTCGCATCGGCGGTGGGCGCGGCTTGCGCCCAGCTCACATCGACATTGCGGTACCAGGCGAGCGGGCCGTGGAATCCGCTGCGCGCGAACGCCTCGACATAGACATCGATGTCTGCATCCCTGACCCAGGCCGGCAAAAACGGCGGATCGATCAGGGATGGGCTGCCGCGGGGGATCATGCCGCCAGGAAATCCTCCGGGCGCCAGCGGCGGCCTGTGGCCCGACAGCGCATAAAATTGCGAGCGAAATGTACGCCGCAGGTTGCGTCCCAGCGCCACCTCGGCCTCGGGTGTCTGAAGAAAGAGCTGGTAGAACACCGCATCCTCGGTCTTCGGCATCAGCGTCGTGGGCGGGACTGTTGTGCCGAAGGCTTGCCGCCGGAACGGCACGCTGAGGGCGATGACGGCGCGAAAACGGTCGGGATGAATCAGTGCGGCCTGCCAGGCGATGGTGGCGCCGATGTCATGGCCCGCGATCACCGCCGGGCCGCCATCCAGTGCGTCGACAAGGCCCACCACGTCACCGATATCATCGAGGAGGGTGTACTTCTCGTTCCCTTGCGGCTGGTCGCTTCGCCCATAGCCGCGCAAGTCCGGCGCCACGGCGCGGAAACCGGCCTTGGCCAGGGCGGGCAGCTGATGACGCCAGGAATACCAGCATTCGGGAAAGCCATGACATAGGAGGACCAGCGGGCCTTCGCCCTGCTCGGCCACATGCAGGCGGATGCCATTGGTTTCGATCCTGCGATGGGTGACGCCGGGCATCACCGGATCGGGCCAGGATTGCGGCTCGGGGCTGGCCTGGACGGACAAGGCCGGGCCCGGCGCCGCGAAAGCGCCGGCGGCGAGCGCGGCCGCGCCCAAAAGCATGTCGCGTCGTGTTGCGGTTCGCATCGCGCTGTCCCTCGATCTTCGAGACAGAAGTAGGACCGCTTCCGGCAATGACCTATTGGCGATAATATTGACGGACCATGAAGCAGAACTTCACAGTCCGGCAGGGCGCGCTCGACGGCGTGGAAGTCTTTCTCAGCGTCGCCCGGCACAAAAGCTTCCGCCGCGCCGCGGCCGAGCTGGGGGTGACGCCATCGGCGATCAGCCAGACGGTACGCGCGCTGGAAGCGCGCATCGGGGCCGCGCTGTTCATCCGCACCACCCGCAGCGTGGGATTGAGCGAGGCCGGCGCGCGCTTTTTCGCCCGTGCCAAACCCGCCTTCGAGGAGTTGACCGCGGCCGCCCGCACCGCCCGGGATCTGGGCGAAAGACCGGCCGGGCTGCTGCGCATCACCATGCCGCGCGCGGTGGTGCCGATCCTGCTCGAACCCCTGCTCGCCTCCTTCGCCCGCGCCTATCCCGAGATCGAGCTGGAGATCGACGCGAACAAGGAACTGGTGGACCTGGCGGCGGGCGGCTTCGACGCCGGCATCCGGCTGGGCCAGTTGATCAGCCCCGACATGACCGCGGTCCGGATGTCGCCGCCCTTCCCGATGATCGTGGTCGGCAGTCCGGGCTATCTGAAAGCACGCGGCAGCCCGCAGCGCATCGAGGATCTGGGCGATCATGCCTGTTTGCGCATGCGCCGGTCCGACGGCGCCATCGCGCCATGGTCCTTTGCCAGCGGCAATAAAAGGGTGGAAGCGGTAGTGTCGGGCCCGATGATCGCCGGCGATATCCCCACCCTCCTGGGCGCGGCCGCGCAAGGATTGGGCCTTGCCCAGGTGCCGGGCCCGACCGCGCGCAAGCTGGTGGCGGAGGGAAAGCTTGTGACGGTGCTCGCGCCATTTCAGCCCATCGCGCCGGGCATGTTCCTCTACTATCCGGGACGCCGCCAGATGTCGCCCAAGCTGCGCGCCTTCATCGATCATGTGAAAAGCCGCGCATCCGCGAATGAAGGCGGCACACCGTCCAAACCGCGCGGCAAATCGGCTCGCTAAAATTATACACTGGCCTGTCGGAAACCGCCGCCCGCGCCCGTCCTTGAAACATGCGGATTTTGAAAGGACCTGACCCATGCTCAAGACCATTGGAATTCTCATCGCCCGCCTGATCTTTGCCGGCGTCTTTGCCATGGCCGCTGGCTTCAAATTCGCCGGCATGTCCGCCACCGCCGCCTTCATCGCCGCCGCGGGCTTTCCCGCCGCCATGGTGCTGGCCTGGCTGGCGGCCTTGCTGGAGACGGCGCTGACCATCGCCTTTCTCACCGGCGCCTTCTTCCGCCAGGCCGCCTGTGCCGCCGCGGCCTATGTTCTGTTCCTGGCCTTTGCCTTTCACGGACCGTCGCATTGGAGCGGCAATCAGAGCGAGTTCGGCTTCTTCGTCGATCATTTCACCTTCATCGCGGGCCTGTTCTTTGCCGCGGCCCAGGGCCCGGGCCAGATGCTGGTCTTCGGCCGCGCCAAGGCGGGCTGAGCCGCGCGGCGGGCTTTAACGAAACCGGGAAAATTTCCCTCTTTTCCCGGGCCCGCTCCGCCCCGCCTCGGAGTATAAGGGCTCACACGGGATTGAACGCATGTCTCTGCAACTTCGGCTGATCGGCACGGTTACCGCGCTTCTGATGCTGGCGCTCGCCGCCGGCGCGATGCTCTTGTCCATGCACGCCCGTTCGATGATCGATCTGGAAGTGCGCACCGCCTTTGACGGCGCCCGCCACGCGGTCAGCAACACCTTGAAGTCCGATGTCGAGCACACCGTTACCTTGCGCCAGGTGGTTGCGAGCTTCGAGGGCCAGCGCCACGTGCGCGCCGCGCTGGTCAATGAGGCCGGCAAGACCATCGTGCAATCCAAGGTCGGCCGTTTCGACGACCCGGCGCCGCTCTGGTTCCAGAGGCTGATGGCGCCACAGCCCCTGTCGGCGCGCATTCCCATCGCCCTGGCGAAATATCCCTGCGTGGTGGTCCTGACCAGCGATCCCGCCAACGAGATCGCCGGCGTCTGGAGCCATGTGCGCGACGCCTTCACCACCATGGCGCTGTTCTGCTTCGCCACCTTGATCGCCATGTCGCTGGCGATCACTTCGGCGCTGCGTTTCTTCCGCCGCGTCCAGGCCGGACTTCTCGCCATCGCCCATGGCAGCTATGAGGCGCGGCTGCATTCCAGCCGTGTGCCGGAATTCGCCCAGCTCGCCGCCGGCTTCAATCATATGGCCGATCAACTGTCGGCGCTGTCCAAAAGCAACCGGCAGCTCTATGCCCAGCTGCAGAATGTGCAGGAGGAAGAACGCGCCGGCATCGCCCGCGACCTGCACGATGAAGTGGGGGCCTATCTGTTCGCCATCCAGGTCGATGCCAAGGCCGTGGCGAAAACCGGCACGCCCGAGGCGCTGCGCCTGAGCAATGCTATCCGCGAATCCGTGACCCATATCCAGAACCATGTGAAGAACATCCTGCGCCAGCTGAAGCCGGTGTCGCAGCTGGAGTTCGGACTGGAAAGCGCGGTGCGCGACCTCATCGCCTTCTGGGCCCGGCGCCATCCCGATATCGCTTTCGAGGCGAAGATCGCCCCGCCGCCCCAGCTGGACCGGCGTTACGAGGAAACCGCCTATCGCGTGGTGCAGGAAGCGCTGAGCAATGCGATCCGCCATGGCGCGCCCAAGACCATCCTGATCGATATCCACGCCGATGCGCGCGAACTGACCATTGCCGTGCAGGATGACGGCGGCGGCATCAAGCTTGGTCCCGATGCCAAGACCATGCCCGGCCATGCGGGCCTTGCCGGCATGCGCGAACGCATCCAGGCGTTGAACGGCCGCTTTGTCGTGCATCAGTCGGGCGGCGGCGTGCGGGTATCGGGCGTGCTGCCGCTGGCTCAGGAACGGAGCGTGGCATGAAGCCGGTTCTGGTGGTGGAAGATCACGCCATTGTCCGCGCCGGCATCCGCCGCCTGCTGGGCGAACGCGGTGACATCGACGTGGCGGAAGCCGCCACCGGCGAAGCGGCGCTGGAGGCGGTCGCCGCCAAAACCTTTGCCCTGGTCATTCTGGATCTCAATCTGCCCGGCCTGGGCGGGCTAGAACTTCTGCGCCGCATCATCCGCCAGGCGCCGGGCGTACCCGTGCTGATCTTCTCCCAGCATACCGAGGCGATCTATGCCACCCGCGCGCTGGAGACCGGCGCGCGCGGCTTTGTCAGCAAGAACGCCAATCCGGAGGAATTGCTGGATGCGGTGGAGACGATCCTGAATGGCGGCGTCGCCATCGAAAAGGATGTGGCCGCCGAGATGGCGGCACATGATCTGGCGGAAGACGCCTATCTGCGTCCCCTGACCGAGCGCGATCTGGAGATCCTGCGCCTGTTGTCGGCCGGCGACAGCCTGTCCGAAATCGCCGACAAGCTGGGCATCGCCTACAAGACCGTCGCCAATACGCTCTCCCGCATCAAGGAGAAGTTGGGCGTGGGTCAAACATCAGAGCTGATCCGCATCGCGGTGGGCCGCGGCCTGGCCGACCGCGTCTGACGCGCGGGACATTTTCCCGACAACATGGCAGCAGGCGAGGAATTTTTCCCGAAGCGGTCTTCGCGCGCACTTGATGCTTCTCGCGCGCCCGCGCGCGCCTCTAGACTTTTCGCGTCCACCAACAAGGAGACGCACATGACCTGGAAGACCCCGCGCGTGATCGAAATCGCCGTCGGCATGGAAATCAACTGCTACGCCTGCGCCGATATCTGATCCGCATCCTGCGGGATCGCCGGCGCGGTGCCGGCGGTCCCGTTTTCCCCAAGAAGGCAAACTTGAAGATCCTGGTTCTTGGCGCCGCCGCCGGCGGCGGCTTTCCGCAATGGAATGGCAATGACACGGCTGCCCGCCGCGCCCGCGCAGGCGATCCCCAGGCGCGGCCGCAGACCCAGTCCTCCATCGCCGTCAGCGCCGACGGCAGGCGCTGGGTGCTGTTCAACGCTTCGCCCGACCTGCGCCAGCAGATCAACGACAATCCCGCGCTATGGCCCAAGGCTGACGACCCTTTGCGCGCCAGTCCGCTGGCCGCGGTGGTGTTGACCAATGCCGATGTCGATCATGTCGCCGGTCTTCTGAGCCTGCGCGAAAGCCAGCCCATGGCCGTGTATGGCCATGCGCGCGTGCTGGATGTGCTGGCGCGGAACAGCATCTTCCATGTGCTGAATCCCGCCTTTGTGACGCGGCGCGCGCTCGCGCTGGAAACAAGGCAGAGCGTCCGCGACCGCGACGGCCATGATCTGGGCATCGCGGTGCGGCCCTTCGCGGTGCCGGGCAAGGTGGCGCTGTGGCTGGAAGACGCACACGCGCCCGGGCTGGGCACGGTGGAAGGCGACACGGTGGGGCTGGAGATCTCCGGCAATGGCCGCAGTTTCTTCTACATTCCCGGCTGCGCCGCCATGACGCCGCAGCTGGCGCGGCGGCTGACAGGCGCGGATCTGGTCTTCTTCGACGGCACGCTGTGGCGCGATGACGAGATGATCGTGGCCGGCGTCGGCGCCAAGACCGGCCAGCGCATGGGCCATATGAGCTGCGACACAGTCATCGCCGCTTTCCGCGATCTGGGTGTGGGACGCAAGCTGTTCATTCATCTCAACAACACCAATCCGCTTCTGATCGGGGATGCGTCCGAGCGCCGCCAGGCGTTGGCCGCCGGCTGGGACGTGGCGCATGACGGCATGGAGATCACGCTTGAACACGCTTTTGCCCCAGCCGGAATTTGAACGGCGGCTGCGCGCCATCGGCGCGGCGCGCTATCACGACAAGCATCCCTTCCACATCGCCTTGCATGACGGCGCCCTCAATCAGGGCCAGGTGCAGGCCTGGGTGCTGAACCGTTTCTATTACCAGCGCTCGATCCCGCTGAAGGACGCCAGCCTGATCGGCCACGCCGACGATATCGATCTCAGGCGCGAATGGATCGGCCGCGTCATCGACCATGACGGCACGGCGCCCGGCGAAGGCGGCATCCATCGCTGGCTGGTTCTGGCACAAGGCGTGGGGCTGGACCCGGATTATGTCGCCAGCTGCAAGGGCGTGCTGCCTGCCACGCGCTTTGCCTGTGAGGCCTATATCCGCTTCGTGCGCGAGAAGAGCACGCTGGAAGCGGTCGCCTCCTCGCTCACCGAACTGTTCGCGCCCGACCTGCACAAAACGCGCATCGCCGCGCTGCTGGCGCATTATCCTTTCGCCAATGACCAGACCCTGTCCTATTTCCGCACCCGCCTGACCCAGGCGCCGCGCGATGTGGATTTCGGGCTTTCCTATGTTCTGACCCATGCGCAGACGCGCCAGGACCAGGAAAAATGCCTGGCCGCCCTCACCTTCAAGACCGAGGTGCTGTGGGCGCAGCTGGATGCCTTGAACCATGCCTATGTCGCGCCCGGCCTGATTCCGCCCGGCGCCTTCCGGCCCATGTCATGAGCGGGCGGTTGTCATTGACGGATGACTGCGTGCCGCGGCTGGCGCCGCATATGCGCCTGCGCCGCGATACCGCGCGCGGGCAATGGAGCGTGCAGGCGCCGGAGCGCAGCTTCCTGCTCGACGAAATCGCCCATACTGTGATCGCACGCTGCGACGGCCAGGCCAGCCTGTCCGCCATCATCGACGGCCTGAGCGCCGATTTCGCCGCGCCGCGCGATGTCATCGCCCAGGATGTCACCGCGCTGCTGCAGGGTCTGGCCGACAAGGGCGTGGTGACGACATGATCCTGGAACCGCCCATGGCCATCCTGGCCGAGCTGACCCACCGCTGTCCGCTGCAATGTCCCTATTGCTCCAATCCGCTGGATCTGGAACGCGCCGGCCAGGAAATGACGACCGGGGAATGGCGGCGCGCCATCCGCGAAGCCGCGCGCCTGGGCTGCATGCAGATCCATTTCTCCGGCGGCGAGCCCACCGTCAGGCCCGATCTGGAAGAGCTGGTGGCGGAAGCGACGGCGGCCGGCCTCTACACCAATCTGATCACCTCCGGCGTGTTGTGTGGCCGCGCCCGGCTGGCGCGGCTGGCGGCGGCGGGACTGGAACATGTCCAGCTCAGCTTCCAGGATTCCACGGCGGAGATCGGCGACCGCATTGGCGGTCATGCCGGCGGCCATGACAAGAAGCTGGCCTTCGCCGAAATGGTGCGCGAGGCCGGGCTGCCGCTGACCGCCAACTTCGTCATCCATCGCCAGAATCTGTACCATCTGGACGAGATGATCGCCATGGCGGCGGCTATCGGCGCGCGGCGGGTGGAGATCGCCAATGTGCAATATTATGGCTGGGCGCTGAAAAACCGCGCCGCGCTGATGCCGACGCGCGCGCAGCTGGATGGGATGATCGCAACCATTGAGGCCGCGCGGGCGCGGCTGGCCGGCATCCTGGCCATCGATTTCGTGGTGCCCGATTATTACGCCCGCCGTCCCAAATCCTGCATGGGTGGCTGGGGCCGGCGCTTCCTCAACATCTCGCCCTCCGGCAAGGTGCTGCCCTGCCATGCGGCGGAATCCATCACCGGACTGAATTTCGACAATGTGCGCCAGCGCCCGCTGGCGGAGATCTGGCAAAACTCCGATGCCTTTCGCGCCTTTCGCGGCACGGACTGGATGCCGGAGCCTTGCCGCGCCTGCGACCGCAAGGAGATCGACTGGGGCGGCTGCCGCTGCCAGGCCTTTGCCATCACCGGCGATGCCGCGCGCACCGATCCCGCCTGCGCCCTGTCGGCGGATCACGAACAACTGGTGTCTCTGGCGGCAACGGACGCGATAGCCGAGACCGGCTTTGTCTATCGCAGCCCCCGCGCGGCGAAGACGCTGCCGGCCAAGCCCTGATGGGGCCAAACCATAATTCCAAGGCCGGTCATTCATCCTGCCGCGGAAACAGCGCGCGCAGTTCTTCAATATCCAACGGCTTGGGCAGCATATGGTCCACATGCGTGGGCGATCCATCGCGGCCGGCCATCTTGCGTCCCCAGCCTGTCAGAAGCACGACCGTCAAGGACGGAAACAGCTCTTTTGCCGCCCGGGCGACCTGGTTGCCGTCCACATAGGGCATTCCCAGATCCGTGACCATCATGTCGAAACGCTCGCCGGCCTCCTTTGCGGCACGCAGGGCATCGATGCCCGCGGCGCCGCCATCCGCCGCGACGACACTGTGACCATCCAGCTCCAGGACCATCTGGGTGGAATGCAGGACCGAGGGATCGTCATCGACCAGAAGCAGCCGCAGGGGCGCGATATCGCCCGTCCTTGGGGCAGGCTGTACCGCGACCTCCGCCTGCGTGGCCCGGAAAGTCAGCCGGATGCGCGTCCCCTCGCCCGGCGCGCTGTCGATATCCAGCGTCGCCTGATGCCGCTGGGCGGCGCCATATACCATGGCCAGGCCCAGGCCCGTGCCGCGCTCGCCCTTGGTGGTGAAGAACGGCTCCAGGCAGCGGCGGCGCGTCTCCTCCTCCATGCCGACGCCGCTGTCGCCGACTTCAAAGAGCACGCGTTCCACCCCGGGCCCGGCCGATTTGACGGAGGCGGTGCGGATCGTGATGGTCCCGCCCTGCGGCATCGCATCGACCGCGTTGAAGATCAGATTGGTCGCGATTTCACGGATTTCGCTGGGGTTGCCCAGGATCGCCGGCAGGTCGGGTTCAAGCTCTGTGACGACGGTGATGACAATGCCGCGCTGCTGGGGCATGTCGCTCCAGCGCGCGCGGGTCAGTTCGACGACCTGTGGAACAAGCTCATTCAAATTGACAGCCTGCAACGCGGTTTCAGGCTCCCCGCGGCGGTAAAAATCGCGCATCCGCCCCACGGTCGCGGACACGTCTTTTATCACCCGGCCGACGATCTCCAGATAGTCATGTATCCGCGGCGGCAGATCGCGTTCCCGCTCCAGCAGGGACTGGGTGTAAATGGCCACCGGCGAGATCGCATTGTTGATGTCATGCGCGATGCCGCTGGCCATCTGGCCAAGCGCGCGCAGCCGTTCCTGCTGCAGAACGATCTGCTGGGTCTGTTTGAGGTCGTTATAGGCGCTCTGCAGGCTGTCGTGGAGCTGCGCCTGGTTGGCGGCGAGTGCGACATGCTCGCCCAGCTGACGCAGGAACTCGCAGTCGGTGCTGCTGAAAGCATTCTCCTTCGCCCTGGCAATGACCAGGACCCCGAAGACCTTTTCCTCGATGGCGAGCGGCGTGAACACCAGGGACCTCAGCCCCTGGCGGGCGAGCCGGCGCGGAAAGGGAAAATCCACTTCGGCGATATCCGGCTCATAGACCAGAAGGCCCCGCACGCAGCGCGAAAGACCGTTCTGGTCCACCGGGATGACCGCCTGTTCGATGATCCCCAATTCGCGCCCCAGCGGCGCGCTGTTGATGCCCACATGGTTCACCGTCAGCTTGTCCTGGACCGGGTCATAGATGCAGATGCAGGCAAAGTCCGCCGGCAGCCGGTCTTCCAGACTGCGCACGACCACCTGCAGGATGCTGCCCATGTCCTGGCGCTGGCCGACAGCGCGGGTAATCCGTTCCAGAAGCGCCAGGCGTTCCAGCTGGGTCTGCAACCTGAGCTCGAAAAGCTTGCGCTCGGTGATGTCCGTCGAAATCCCGAATATGGCATAAGGCCGGCCTTCCGCATCCCGCAGCGCGGATTTCATCGAGACATACGTGTGCGGGCCATCATGATGAGGGGCGGTTTCCTCCTCGATCAGGGGGCGGCCGGAACGGGCGACCCGCTCGTCCATGGCCCGAAAGGCCGCGGCAGCGCTGGGCGGGAAAAGGTCGCGGTCGGTCTTTCCGATCACGGCCTGGCGATCGAGATGAAAGATATCAAGATAGCGGCGGTTGACCCTGACATAGCGCCCCGACAGGTCCTTGACATAGATCACGGCCTCGCTGTTCTCGACGATGGCCTCCAGCAGCTCCTGGTCGCGCCGCCGCTCTTCCTCATGGCGTGCCAGCCAGCCGGCGATCACCATGGTGATGATGGCAAGACCCGCGGACATGATCACCGCCAGGATCGCAAATCCGAACGGCGCCTCGAAGGGGCGGGAACGGTAGGCCAGGACCACCATTCCGTCCATGACAAAAGGCAGGACCAGCACAGCCGGAAGGAAACGGCGCGCGGCGATTCCGCCGCTGTCACGCGCGAGAACGACAGCCATCCAGCCGTCCCCTGGCCTTGCCATCAGCGCGGACAGGAAAAGCAGGATGAAAGAGATCAGCGTCGGCAGGGACATCGACGAGACGGTCGGCTCGCGGGAGAGGATCGCGATGCCATAGGCATAACCGACCAAAACGAGTCCGGCCACCGCCAGACCCAGCGCGATCAGCCAGCCATAGATCCGCCCCGGGCGAGGGCCACGGGGAAGCATGAGAGCCGCCGCGGCCAGCAGAAAATCGAGCGCCGTGGCCAGGGACGGGCGGCCAAGGCTGAAAATGCCGCCACCCGTGGAAGCGGCGGGGACCCCGTTCAATCCGCCTTCCGCGAGAAACCTGACCAGCGTATAGCCGCCGACCGTCAGCACCAGAGCCGCGGCGACCCTGCGCAGCGGATCAAGATAGCGCGCCTTTGCCGGCAGCGTCAGCTGGAAGACCGCGGCGGCGCATAACAGAAAGCAAAGCGCATTGACGATCGCCATACGCGGCCAGCCCGGCACGATACGGGCCAGATCCGGAATTCCAAGAAACCATCCCGCCAGGGCGACGGCGCAAATCAGCAGTACGATCAGGACGCCGATACGCGCGAAGATGTGCAACCTGGCGTCTGCATTGCCCATGGCCAGCTCCCTGATAGAGCGATCCGATTCAACCCGGCCATCACACGCCCCGGAGTCTTGTGTCCCCTTCCCACTTTACGGCGATTCCACGCGAGCTTCGACCCGTCTTGATAAGCGGGAAACGCCGCTTTTCGAAATCGACGGCTCTCTTGGAACGGCGCGCGCGGCCGATATGCAAAAATTTGCGATAATACGCGCCGGTCCCGGCGCGCCACACTTCGACGCCTAATAGCCGCTGGGGGTGATCCAGATGCTCTCGTTCCAGGAGCCGCCCGGCGCAATATATTGCAGTTCGTGGTACAGGCCCTTCTGGGCCATGTTCATCGAGTCGGTGATGCCGGCCATGGGTTCGATGGCGATGAAGCCGCGCGTGCTGCGCGGCACATCGTTCGGCGCGGTCAACGGAACGACGGGGCCGTCATAGGGAAATACCGCGGCCGCCGGGCGCGGGCCGTTCGGTCCGCCAGCTGGCGCCGCGCCGGGAAGCGGCAGGATTTCCGAATAGAGCAGGAAGGTCTTGATCTTGGGACCCGCCGTCACCTTGATCGATGTGGTGTCGCCCTTGATGACGACACTGGCGCGGCCCTGGGCATCACGGTCAAGATCGCTGAACACCTCGTCGAAGCGCTTGTCGGTGAAGCGGCTGAGCGCAACATTATGATGATCGCCCCCAAAGAACTTGTCGGCGCTTTCCGTCTCGCCGGTCGGCAGGTGGGCCTCGGTTTCCAGCCAATGGGTTTCGGCGCCGAAGTCGAGCGACCAATGATTGCGGTCGCCCTCCGGCAGGGCGAAATAAGGATGGTAGCCGATCGATACCGGCAGCGGCTGGGTGCTGAGATTGTCGATCCGGGTATTCACTTCCAAGGCGCCACCCTTCAACCGGATGGTCATGGTGTAGGTCTGGGCAAAGGGAAACTGCTTCATCCAGTCGGGATTGCGGTAGAAATCGAGTCTGCTCACCACGGTGGCGCCGTTGGCGTCGGCCGTGGCGGCGACAAGCTTCCAGTCATGGGTGTTGTTCAGGAAACCCTGCTGAGGGATGGGAGAGCGGACGTTGCCCAGGCCGGGATCGAAACTGTACTTCTTGCCATTGGCATAGAAAGCCATCTCGTCCAGCCGGTTGGCGAAGGGGCCCAGGAACGGCACGCCGTTCAGGCCGGGATTGTTGCGCAAGGCCGTGGTCGAGGGAATGTTCATGCTGAGCACGTTCTTGCCGTGCACCACGAACTCATAGGCGTTGCTGGTGCCGGTCAGCACCGAGACCGTCGCATCGCTCTTGTTGTCGCGCAGCTGGACGATGTCGCCGATGGTCTTGACCGTATAGCGCGCGGGGGCCTTGGCGGCCGCATTGGCCGCGCCCGGCAGTATCAGGATGGCGCCCAATATCAGCCACGCCGCCCTGCCCTTCAAAAGATTTCCCACCGTCGCTCTCCCATCACCCCACCCGCAACGACTTTCCCAGAAAAAAAGAACCGCAGCAACGCGCCGCGACCCCGATAGATGAACCAGAACATGATCGGCTTGGCCGCGCACGCCACGGCATTGACGGCATTCCCCAGGTTGAAACAGGCAGACATGACCGTGCCATTGTCGAAGGTAATCTTCTTGGAAAGGATCAAGTCCATTGTGCTGAAGCTGCCGACATAAGTCCGGGCACCTCGCCCTCGGAAGCACGGCGGGATAGTTGGCCGACCTGGTGCCTGGTGTAGGGGGAACGGCCGCACATATAGAGAGCAGGACGGCAACGTGCCGCCGGATGCGAAAGGTGTATAAACAGGGCGTGGCAGGCTTGCGGATGCCGGAAGCAGCCTAGTAATTTCAACAGGTTAACTGAAAAATGATCCTTCTGATCGATAATTATGACAGCTTCACCTACAACCTCTTCCATTATCTGGGGGAGCTGGGCGCCCAGGTGAAAGTCGTCCGCAATGACGAGATTACCGCCGATCAGGCCCTGGCGCTCAAGCCGGACGGCATTGTGCTGTCGCCCGGCCCCTGCACCCCCAATGAAGCCGGCATCTGCCTGGACGTGATCAGGCGCGCCGACGGCCGCATGCCGATCCTGGGCGTGTGTCTGGGCCATCAGGCCATCGGCCAGGTCTATGGCGGCAGCATCGTGCGCGCGCGCGAACCCATGCATGGCAAGCTTTCCCGCGTGCATCATACCGGCAAGTCGGTATTCCGCGGCCTCAACAATGATTTCCTCGCCACCCGTTATCACTCGCTAACCATCGATCCGCCCTCGATGCCCACGGCGTTGGAGATCACCGCCACCAGCGAGGATGGCGTGATCCAGGGCGTGATGCACAAAAGCCATCCCGTGCATGGGGTGCAATTCCATCCCGAAAGCATCGCCTCGGAAAACGGCCATGCGCTGCTAGGCAATTTCCTGCAGATCGCGCGCGACTTCGCCCCCGTTCCGGCATGAAAATCCGGGCATGAAAGTGACCAGCACCTCGGTGGATTTTCCCGCCACCCTGATCCAGATCCTGGCCCAGGCCCAGGCCGGCCACCCGCTCGGCGCGGCCGACACCAAGCGGCTGTTCGACGCCATCTTCACCGGCCGGTTGAGCGAGGAAGAGATCATCGCCTATCTGGCCACCACCGCCGACCGCAAGCCGACGGTGGAGGAGCTGGTGGGCGCGGTGACCTCCATGCGCCAGCATATGCGCGGCCTCGCCGCCCCGGCCGAGGCGCTGGATCTGTGCGGCACCGGCGGCGACGGGCTGGGCACGTTGAACATCTCGACCGCGGTGTCTTTCCTGGTCGCCGCCTGCGGGGTGCCGGTGGCCAAGCATGGCAACCGTTCCGCCTCCTCGCGCAGCGGCGCCGCGGATGTGCTGGAAGCGCTGGGGGTTAATATCAACCTTGATCCCGCCGCGGCCCAATCGGTCTTGGCACAGATCGGCCTGGTCTTTCTGTTCGCCCAGACCCATCACCCGGCGATGAAGCATGTCGGCAATGCCAGGAAGCAGATCGGCCGGCGCACCATCTTCAATCTGCTGGGCCCGTTGGCGAACCCGGCCGGGGTCACCCATCAGCTGGTCGGCGTCTTTTCGTCGGACTGGCTTGTTCCCTATGCCGAGGCGCTTCGGCGGCTCGGCAGCAGCCGCGCCTGGATCGTGCATGGCAAGGACGGGCTGGACGAGGTTTCCATCAGCGGCCCCACCCAGATCGCCGTCCTGGAGGGGGACGCGGTCACAACGCGCGAAATCGCGCCGGAAGACGCGGGCCTTCGGCGCTGGCCGCTGGCCGAGATCGCCGGCGGCAATGCCGCCCACAATGCCGACGCCTTGCGTCATCTATTGGAAGGCGGCGGCCAGGATGGTGCGCGCAGCGCCTACCGCGACATCGTGTTGCTGAATGCGGCTGCCGCTCTGATGGTGGCCGGCCGGACAAAGGATATAAAAGAGGGCGTGGCAATGGCTGCGCGGGCGCTCGACACCGGCGCGGCCAGGGCCAAACTGGAAGCCTTGATCGCCGCATCGAACCGTTAAGCACGCGCCATGAACACCATTCTCGACAAGATCGTCGCCTACAAGCGGGAGGAAGTGGCCGCCGCCAGGGCGAAGCTGCCGTCCGCCGAGATCGAGGCCCGCGCCAAGGATGCGCCCGCCGTGCGCGGTTTCCGCGACGCCTTGGAGGCCAAGAAAGACGCCGGCGAATTCGGCCTCATCGCCGAGATCAAAAAGGCCTCCCCGTCCAAGGGTCTGATCCGCGCCGACTTCGACCCGCCGGCGCTGGCGCTGGCCTATGAGGATGGCGGCGCGGCCTGCCTGTCGGTGCTGACCGACACGCCGTCATTCCAGGGCGCGCCGGATTATCTGATCCAGGCGCGCGAGATGGTGCGCCTGCCGGTGCTGCGCAAGGATTTCATGCTGGAGCCCTATCAGGTGGCCGAAGCGAGAAGCTGGGGCGCGGACTGCATCCTCATCATCATGGCCATGCTGGACGACGACCAGGCGCGCGCGCTGATGGATGAAGCCGCGCGCTGGGAAATCGATGCGCTGGTGGAAGTGCATGACGAGGCTGAGCTGGAACGCGCGCTGGCGCTGGATGCGGGCCTGATCGGCATCAACAACCGCAACCTCAAGACCTTCGTCACCGATCTGGGCGTCACCTTGCGGCTGGCCCATCACATTCCGCGCGATGTACATGTGGTGGCGGAAAGCGGGCTGTCGGCCCTGGCCGACCTGAAGCGGCTGGCCGGCGCCCATGTCACCAGCGTGCTGGTGGGCGAAAGCCTGATGCGCCAGAAGGACGTCACCGCCGCCACGCGGCGGCTGCTCGGCAATGGCTTCCGATAAGCCGCCAAGCGACGATCAAAAGCCGCGGCGTTCCGCCGGTATGCGTGGCAGCCCGCGCAATCCGGCGCCCGAGCATCGTTCCATCTCTACCGCGCCCAAGGCGCGGGCCGAAGCCTCGTGGCCAGAACGTGTTTCGACTTCGCGCCATGTCAAACCCAAAATGCTGATGGGCGAAGTGATGGCGCCGCGCGGCCAGGAAATCGGCCGTCATCGCGACGCCTTCCGCGCCTTCATGCTGGCCCGGCATCTGCGCCCCAGCGACTGGGCCAAGGCCGCCGGCGTCGCGCCGGGCGAGATCATGGCGTTTCTCACCGGCCATGTTCGCAGCATTCCCGTCGCCTCGCTGGAAAAGCTGGCCCGCGCCGCGAACTGCGCGGTGGAAGATTTCTTCAAATAACGAAAAAGCGGCCCCGCAAGAGAGCCGCTTTTCCGTAACTGATCCATCCGGATCTAGAACGTGATCCAGACGCCGTTGCGCCAATAGCCGCGGCCTTCATGCTCGCGCCAGTGATAACGGTCGCCGCGCCACTTCCAGTTATCGTCATGCACGGTAATGCCCCAGCCGCGATGGAAGCCGCGGTCATTAGTGTGCCAGCAATCGCCGGCGCGGTTGCAGGCGACATAGGCTGAAGCCGGCGCCGCAAGAGCGATCATTGCGCCGGCGCCCGCGATGCTGCCCATGACAAGGGTTCTGATTTTCATGGCGTGTCTCTCCGTACGTTTGAGGGGGGAATACCGCCTCCGCCAGAAAAAACGGCGGAACCCAGCAGGGGTTCCGCCGCCTTGGAAAGACTTAAGGAAGGCGTATCAGAGCGTGATCCACACGCCGTTGCGCCAATAGCCGCGGCCTTCGTGATATTCGCGATAGCGCCAGTGGTCGTCATGATCCCAATGACGATGGAAATACCAGTCGTCCGGATGATATTCGAAATGCACACCCGGAGGCGCGTAACGGCCTTCAGTATGCCAGCAATCGCCTTCGCGATTGCAGGCGATATAGGCCGAAGCCGGCGCGGCCAATGCCAGCATCACGCCGGCGCCAGCCAAGGCGCCCAGAAGGACGGTTTTGATTTTCATATGGTTCTCCTCAAATTGGGATTGCGCTCCTACCAGATGCTAGCAACGGCTGCTGTAAAGTTCCGTTCCCTCTTCATGACAGAACTTCCATGCGTTGACGGGTCGCCGGAACTAAAGTAGAACGATTCGCAGTGTTTCGGCTTTGTTCGCCTGAGCACGCTGGGGGAGGAAAACCATGCTGACCCGCAAGCAATATGAGCTTCTGATGTTCATCCATGAGCGGGTGCGCGAAACCGGCATTCCGCCGTCTTTCGATGAAATGAAGGAGGCGCTGGACCTCAAGTCCAAGTCCGGCATCCACCGCCTGATCACCGCCCTGGAAGAACGCGGCTTCCTGCGCCGCATGGAAAAGCGGGCCCGGGCGCTGGAAGTGCTCAAGCTTCCCGACAATATGGCCGAGACCCTGCGCCCCGCCACCACCCGCAGCCAGGCCCAGCGGTCGCTGAACCGTCACGGCCGTGGCGATATCCGCATGGCCGATTCCCGCAGCACCCAGCCCCGGCGCAGCTATGGCGACGGCGGGGAAACCGCGGTCAATGTGCCGCTGGTCGGCCGCATCGCCGCCGGCACCCCGATCGAGGCGCTGCAGAACAAGGTCAGCGACGTGCCGGTGCCCGGCGGCATGATCGGCAAGGGCAGCCACTATGCCCTGGAAGTCACCGGCGACTCCATGATCAATGCCGGCATCCTGGATGGCGATACGGTGATCATCATGGAATCCGACACCGCCAATACCGGCGAGATCATCGTCGCCCTGGTCGACAATGAAGAGGCGACGCTGAAGCGCCTGCGCCGCCGCGGCGATTCCATTGCCCTGGAAGCGGCCAACCCGGCCTATGAAACACGGCTTTATGGTTCGGACCGCGTCAAGGTCCAAGGCAAGCTGGTCGGGCTGATCCGCCGCTATTGATCGCATCTACCGAAAGCAAAAGACCCCGGATTTGATCCGGGGCCTTTGCATTTTCAGAAATTGAACCAGAGGCTGGTGCCGCCCGGGCGGTCCCAGCCGCCATAATAGTGGTGGCGCCAGTACCAGCGGCGATAATCATCATCCCGCTCCTCTTCCCATTCCCGGCGCGCCTCCCAGGCCCGGTGCTCGCGCCACTCCCGGTCGCGGTCCCAGTAATTGGGATGGGTGTTGTAGCAATCATCCCCATCCCAGTCGCACACGACATAGGCCGCGGCCGGCGCCGTCATGGCGGCCAGCGCACCAAGAGACATGGTCGATGTCACAGTCATCGCAAGTGCGAATTTCCTCATATTGATGGTCATTTTCGGCGCTCCTGATCCGATCCGGGTCCAAATGCACCCGGTGGTTTCAGGCTGAGCCGCTTGCCATGAACCTGTCCTGAATGAATTCGGGCTTGATTGCGGCCGACATTTTCCCAATGTCGATCTCACGGCGAAGCTTGCATCACCCACGGCCGTTCGCCGCGATAGGCGCGCACGCTTTCCGCGGTTGGCATGGGCGACAAGCTGATCCGCCAGCCCTCGCCAGTTGCCGCCGCCTTCTGGTCGATCATCATCGCCGGGCCTTTGCAGTTGCGCGCCTGGGCCGCGCTGACCAGTATGACAGCCCGCGCACAATCTTCCGTCAGGGCCTCGGGCTTTAGCGACACCGCGATCAGCTCGCCGTCTCGCGCCTTCATCACACAGCCCATGCCATCGCATCTCATGCCCGGCACACCCACCGCATCCGCGATCGCGCGGGTGTCGCCGTCACGGCGCAACCAGTCGCGGGCGGCATATTTGTCGTCCGCCTTGCGCACCAAATGCAGCAGCCCATCGGGGCCGCGAATGGCGACGGTGCGGCCGTCCGCGGCCACCAGCATGTCGGGCAGACGCGCGGTCCAGGCGACAGCGATACCGGCCAGCACCGGCAACAATCCCCACCAGCGCCAGCGCCTGCGCCAGATCACCAGCCACAGCCCGCCGGCCGTCATCAGCAGCAGCGCCGCCATCGGCATGGCCGGCGCCAGGCTCACCGCGCCCGGCAGGCCCGACACCCACTTTCCCATCGCCACCATCACGGCAATGCCCTGCCCCAGCAGATGCAGCGGGCCGCCTTCCAGCCCCAGCGGCATCAGCGCCACCGACAGCGCCGCCGCCGGCATCACCCACAGGGCCATCACCGGCATGGCGATCAGATTGCCCAGCACCGCGTAATGGGTGGCGCGGCCGAAATGAAACAGCGCGAAAGGCAGGGTGGCGAAGCTTCCCACCAGGCTGGTCACCGCGATGCCATGGAGCCAGCGATACAGGGGCCCGCGCGGTTTGATCCGTTCGCGTCCCGCTTCCCATTCCGCCACCGCGACCAGCGCGGCCACCGCGGCGAACGACATCTGAAAGCCCGGCTCGGCAAGGTCCTGCGGCCGCGCCAGAAGCAGGATCGCCGCCGCCAGCGCCAGCGAGCGCATGGAAAGCGCCGGCCGGTCCAGCAGGATGGCGATCATCACCATGGCCAGCATCACAAAGGCGCGCACAGCCGAGGGCGAGGCGCCGCTGATCACCAGATAGAAACAGGATGCGGCCAGCGCCCCCGCCGCCGCCCACTTCTTGATCGGATGGCGCAGCGCCAGCGCCGGGACCCCCGCCATCGCCGCGCGCAGCAGCCAGAACACGCCGCCGCCCACCAACGCCATGTGCAGGCCGGCGATCGCCAGCACATGCGCCAGGCCCGCATCGCGCAGCGCGTCTTCGTCTTCTTGCGCGATGCCGCCGCGTTCGCCCGTGATCAGGGCGCTGGCGATGCCGCCGGTGCTGCCGGGCAGGACGGCCTGGATGCGCATTGTCATCCTGAAGCGCAGCGCCTCGACCATCGCGGTCAGCCACGCGCCCAAACCGGGCGGATCGGCCGCCAGTACCGGATGTGCCCGGCCCAGCGCGAAACCCACAGCGCCGATGGATTGGAAGAACAGGCTGCGCCCCGAATCGGCGGCGCCCGGTTCGCTGGGCGCGGGCGGCGTATCCAACCGCGCCGTCAGGCTGAGCCAGTCGCCGGGATGCATGTCCTGCACCCCTCGAAAACTCACCCGGATGCGGCTGGGCGCGGGATCGAGCGCACCCGAGCGCACCTGGTCCAGCACGGCACGCGTTTGGGGCCCGCGCGGCTCCAGGCTCACCAGCCGCGCCGTCAGATGGGTAATGACCGGCCTCGCCAGCACCGGCGTCGCCAGCCGCATTTCGTTCAGCTTGGCGATGCCAAAACCCAGCAGCAGCGCCGCCGCAAGGGCCAGCGGCCAGCGCAGCCATCCTGCCAGGGCAAGGCCGGCCAGGATCAGCCCGGCCGCCAGCATTATCCAGCCCCAAAGCGGCAAAGGCTCGAACGGCAGGGCAAGATAAAGCCCGCAGCCGATGCCCAGGAACACAGGTAGCCACAGCGGCCAGCGATCCCGTTCCGCCAGAAAGATATTTGCCAACCCCAGGTCTCTGCTCTAAGTCCCTCCGATCATGTCGGAAAATCCAGTCCAGAAAAATCCCGGGCCCGTCCTGCGCTTCGCGCCCTCGCCCACGGGCATGCTGCATATCGGCGGTGCCCGCACGGCCCTGTTCAACTGGCTTTATGCCCGTCACGCCGGCGGCACCTTCCTTTTGCGCATCGAGGATACCGACCGCGAACGCTCCACGCCGGAAGCGGTCAACGCCATCCTGAATGGCATGACCTGGATGGGCCTGAACTGGGACGGCGATGTGGTTTACCAGTTCGCCCGCGCCGCCCGGCACCGCGAAGTAGCCGAGCAGCTGCTGGCGGAAGGAAAAGCCTATCGCTGCTATGCCACGGCCGACGAATTGACGGCGATGCGCGAGGAACAGAAAAAAGCCGGCAAGCCCATGCGCTATGACGGCCGCTGGCGCACGCGCGCGCCGGGCCCCGAACAGAAGGGCAAGCCGTTCGTGGTGCGGCTGAAGGCCCGCCAGGATGGCGAGACCATCGTGCACGACGCCGTCTTGGGCGATGTGCGTTTCGAGAACAGCCAGCTCGACGACATGGTGATGCTGCGCTCCGACGGCACCCCCACCTATATGCTGGCGGTGGTGGTCGATGATCACGACATGGGCGTGACCCATGTGATCCGCGGCGCCGATCATCTCAACAATGCCGCGCGTCAACTTCAATTGATCGAGGCGCTGGGCTGGCCCATCCCGACTTACGGCCATCTGCCCCTGATCAACGGGCCCGACGGCGCCAAGCTGTCCAAGCGCCATGGCGCGCTGGCGGTCGAAGCCTATCGCGACATGGGCTATCTGCCCGAGACCATGCGCAACTATCTGCTGCGCCTGGGCTGGAGCCATGGCGATGACGAGATCATCTCCACCCAGCAGGCCATCGCATGGTTCAACCTGGAATCCATCGGCAAGAGCGCGGCGCGGATGGACTATAAGAAGCTCGACAATCTGAACGGGCATTACATCCGCGAAACCGCCGACAATGTGCTGGTGGCGGAAGTCACCGCCTTTCTGGCGCGCGAGACCCCGCCGCGCATTCTGTCCGTCACCGCGCGCCGGCGCCTGGAAGCCGCCATGGGCGATTTGAAAGCGCGCGCCAAGACCCTGGTCGAACTGATCCAGGGCGGCGAATTCCTCTTCACCGACGGCCCGCGTGCCTTGGACGAGGCCGCCGCCAAATTGTTGACGCCGGAAACACGCGCCATCCTGGCCAAAGTACTGCCGGTGCTGGAAGAGGCCGGCTGGAGCGCCGAGGCGCTGGAAAGTGCCGCCCGCACCTTTGCCGAGCAGAATGGTCTGAAGCTTGGCCAGGTGGCCCAGCCGTTGCGCGCGGCCCTGACCGGCAAGACGAGCTCCCCGCCCCTCTTCGCCATGCTGGCGCTGCTGGGTCGTGAAGAATCCCTTATCCGATTAAGGGCTTACGCCGTCAGCTGAAATAGTCTCCGCGCCCTTCGCTTCCCCCGTGACGGAATGTCAAAACCCCGTCATATTGCAGCGCAAGATATCCTGGGAATTGAGGGGAGAGCACATGCGCGAAAGCAAGATTAAGCCCGATGGCAAGGCCACGCTGAATTACAGCGGCAAGGATTACGAGTTCCCTGTATACGCCGGAACACAGGGCCCCAATGTGGTGGACATCCGCAAGCTCTACGACCAGGCGGACATCTTCACCTACGATCCCGGTTTCACCTCCACCGCCTCCACTGAATCGAACATCACCTTCATCGATGGCGACAAGGGTATCCTGCAATATCGCGGCTACGCCATCGGCGATCTGGCGGAACATTCCAGCTTCCTGGAAACCTGCTATCTGCTGCTCTATGGGGAACTGCCCACCGCGCCCCAGATGGAGAAATTCACCCATTCCATCACCCACCACACCATGGTGCATGAACAGCTGGCGAGCTTCTTCTCGGGCTTCCGCCGCGATGCGCATCCGATGGCGATCATGTGCGGCGTGGTCGGCGCCCTGTCGGCCTTCTATCACGATAGCACCGACATCAACGATCCGGAGCAGCGCGAGATCGCCAGTCACCGCCTGGTCGCCAAGCTGCCCACCATCGCGGCCATGGCGTTCAAATATCATGTCGGCCAGCCCTTCGTGTACCCGCTGAACAAGCTGGGCTATACCGAGAACTTCCTGCGCATGTGCTTCAGCGTTCCGGCCGAGGAATATGTGGTCAATCCCGTGCTGGCCAAGGCGCTGGACACCATCTTCATCCTGCATGCCGATCACGAACAGAACGCCTCGACCTCGACGGTGCGCCTGGCCGGTTCCTCGGGCGCCAATCCCTTCGCCTGCATCGCGGCCGGCATCGCCTGCCTGTGGGGTCCCGCCCATGGCGGCGCCAATGAGGCGGCGCTGAAGATGCTGATGGAGATCGGCACCGTCGACAAGGTTCCGGAATATGTGAAGAAGGTGAAGGACAAGTCCCAGGGCATCCGCCTGATGGGTTTTGGCCATCGCGTCTACAAGAATTACGATCCGCGCGCCAAGGCGATGCAGGTCCAGGCCCATGCGGTGCTGGACGAGCTGGGCCTGCACAATGATCCGCTCTTGAAAGTGGCGATCGAGCTGGAGCGCATCGCGCTGCAGGACGAGTATTTCATCGAGAAGAAGCTCTATCCCAATATCGACTTCTATTCCGGCATCACGCTGAAGGCGCTGGGCTTTCCCACCTCCATGTTCACCGCGCTGTTCGCGCTGGCCCGCACCGTGGGCTGGATCGCGCAGTGGAAGGAGATGCTGGAAGACCCGCACCAGAAGATCGGCCGCCCGCGCCAGATCTATACCGGCCCGACCGAGCGCGGCTATGTGCCGATGGATAAGAGAAAATAGGCGGACGCCGCCACCTAAGGCGAAGCGACCTGATTGCGGCCCGCGGGTTATGCTCGCGGGCCGTTTTTGCGAGACGCCCCATGCAGCGTTCCATCATTCCCGCATTCCCGGCATCGCCTGCGGCATCGCTGCCGGCGCCCTGTGGGGCGCGGTGTTCATCGCGCCGAAGCTGACGCCCGGCTTCAGCGCCCTGCAATTGTCGGCCGGACGCTATCTTGCCTATGGCGTCATCGCCCTGGCGCTGGCCGCGTCGCGCTGGCGCGCGCTTGTCGGCGGGCTGAAACGCGGCGACTGGACCGCGCTGGCCTGGCTGGGGCTGGCCGGCAACATCGTCTACTACATCTTCCTGGCCAACGCGGTCCGGCTCGCGGGCGCGGCGCCGGCCTCCTTCATCGTCGGCCTGTTGCCCGTGGTCATCACCATCATCGGCAGCCGCGAACAGGGCGCGGTGCGGCTTTCCGCGCTGGCGCCGTCGCTGGCACTGGCCATGATCGGGGTGGGATTGATCGCCATGTCCGCCCTGCATGGCGGCAGGGCGTCGGATTGGCGCGCGCAAGCTTCGGGCCTGGCCTGTGCCTTTGGCGCGCTGGCCTCCTGGGCGCTGTTCGCGGTCGGCAATGCCCGGACCATGGCGCGGCTGCCGCATCTGTCCTCCAACGACTGGTCGCTGCTCCTGGGCATCGTTTCCGGCGCCGAAGCCCTGATCCTCGCTGTACCCGCTTTCGCGCTTGCGCCGGCGCCGCATGGTGACTGGACGCGCTTTGCCGCGGTCAGCGCCGGTGTCGCCGTCACCGCCTCGATCGTCGGCAACGCCTTCTGGAACGGCGCCAGCCGCAGACTGCCCATGACCCTGACCGGCCAGATGGTGATCTTCGAAACGCTGTTTGCCCTGTTCTACAGCTTCCTTTGGGAGCGGCGCCTGCCGCATCCGGCGGAAGTGCTGGCGATTGCCGCCCTGATCGCCGCGGTCACCTGGTGCGCCCGGCTGCATCATGGCACCCCGCCGGCCGGCCATATGCCGGCCGATTGATCAGCCGCCCACAAACGCCAACAAGGTGCGCGCCGCCCGAAGCGATGGCGCCTCCCCGTCCGCGCCCAGGACATGGGCGAATTCCGTCATCGCCGCCTTTTGCGCCGCGCGCGCCTCTGCATCGGCGAACAGACGCGCCACCGCGCTGGACAGGTTTTGCGGCGTGCAGCGGGACTGCAGGAATTCCGGCACCGCCTCGCGTCCCAGGATGATGTTGATCAGGGTGATGTGGGTCACCGTCATCAGGAATTTGGACAGGAAGAAGGTCAGCCCACCGACCTTATAGCCCACGACCATGGGCGTCTTCGCCAGCGCCAGTTCCGCCGTCACCGTGCCCGACGCCGCCAGCGCGACATTGGCGGCGTCGAAGGCGGCATACTTGTCCGCCTCGCCTTCGGTGACATGCAATGGCGTCGGCCAGGCTTGCGTCGCCGCCCGCACCTTGGCCGCCACATGCGGCACGGTAGGCAGAACCGTCACCAGGCCTGGAATCTTCCTCGCAAGAATCGCAACCGCATCGCGGAACACCGGCAGGATGAAGCGGATCTCGCTGGTGCGGCTGCCCGGCAAAAGCGCCAGCAGCGGCGCATCCGGCAAGATGCCCAGGCGCGCGCGCAATCCATCACCGCCGCCGATTTTCTTCGCCCGCTCGATCACCGGATGGCCGACAAAGACGGCCTTCAGGCCATATTTCTCGAAGAAGGGCACCTCAAAGGGAAACAGCGCAAGCACCAAGTCGAAATAGCTGGCCATTTTTTTGGCGCGATAGGCACGCGACGCCCAGACCTGGGGCGCGACATAATCCACCGTGCGGATGGAAGGATCACGCTTCTTGATCCCCCGCGCCACCCGGTGGGTGAAATCCGGACTGTCGATCACCACCACCACATCGGGCCTGGTCAGAAGCGCGAAGTCGACCGCCTGTTTCACGCGGGCGAGAATCTTGGGAATGGCCGGCACCACTTCGCGCAGGCCCATCACCGCGGTCGCATCCAGGGGATAAAGGCTTTCAAAGCCCTCGCGCGCCATGGCGAGGCCGCCCACACCGCAAAAACGGATGCGGTCGCCGGCCAGATGTTTCAGCCCCGCCATCAGCTGCGCGCCCAGCGCGTCGCCCGAGGGCTCGCCGCAGACAAGCATAATGTTCAAATGCTTCATCGGCATGTATAGACCCGCGTTATTGTGTGCGCGTCCGCGGACGCGTCCGCGCGGGGCTCGCCGCAGACGATCATGATGTTCAGCGGTCTCTTTGTGTGCGCATCCGCGGGCACGTCCGGCTGCTTCACGGCTTCATGCCGATGACGAACAGGCCCAGCTGGTCGGCCTCCGCAGCTACCGCCTGCTTGTCCAGGACCAGGGCAGCACCGGCCTCAACCGCGATGCCGGCCAGATGCACCTCCGCCGCATTACGAACCGTCTGCACGCCCACCACCGGCATGTCGGTCTTGGCATCCTGTGTCGGCTTCAGCGCCTTCACCAGCACGCCGCGCCTTTTGCTTTCCGTGCCCCGCAGGCTTTCGCGCAAGGCGCCGATGCGCGCCAGCATGGCGTCGGTGCCTTCGGCCGCCTCCACGGCCAGCGCCAGGCCTTCGCACACCACCGCCGCCTGGCCCACATCCAGCGCGCCCAAGGCGTGCACGATCCGGAACGCCTGCGCGATATCGCTCCTGTGCTCGTCCTGTGGCGCGATACGTCCCAGCGGTCCTTCGCCCGCCACCAGCGCGGGCGCGGCCTCAGCCACGCTGATGGCGTTCAGGCCCTCATCCTCGCAGATGCCGACAATGAAACGCAGCAGGGCGTCATCGCCTTTTTTTGCCGCCGCGATTGCTTGGGGCAGCAATAGCATGCCCTTGGCATCCAGCTTCATCTCGCGGAATTTGGGCCTATCCACCCGCCCCGCCAGCAGCACATCGGCAGCGCCGGCGCCTTTCAGCGCCTTGATGATGCGCCCCGGTTCTCCGGGCGACAGAAATTCATGCGGAAAATCCTTGACCCAGTCTTCGGTCACGCTGCCCACCAGCGGCACGACAAAGACGGCGCGCCCGGCCGACCGCACCGCTTCCGCCACGGCGCGCGGGAGCGCGCCGCCGCCGGCGATCAGGCCAAGGGTGGTCAAGTTTTCTCCCCGCGCCGCCGCGCCAGGCACAATTCCTGTTTGGCGTCGGCCAGGATGAAATCCACCATCTCGCCCACTTCCGGCACGTCGGGAAACCGCGCCTTGGCGGCGCGGGCGCGATCGCAGACTTGCCCGCCTTCCGCCGCCTGGAACACCATGCGGAAGGTGGCGCGCATGGCGTTGATGGTGTCGCGCGACAGGCCCCGGCGCTTGAGCCCGATCAGATTCAGTCCCGCCAGCTCGACATGGTCGCCGAACGCCATGGCGTAGGGGATGATGTCGCGATTGACGCCGGTCAAGCCCCCCACCATCGCGCCCTTGCCCACCCGGCAGAACTGCTGCACCGCCGCCAGGCCGCCAAAGATCACGCCATCGCCGATCTCCACATGCCCGCCCAGGGCCACGGAATTGGCAAAGGTCACGCCGTTGCCGACATGACAGTCATGGCCGACATGGGAATTGGCCATGAAATAGCCCTTCGCGCCGACCGTCGTCACGCCGCCGCCCTTGCGGCTGCCCAGATGCATGGTGACCATCTCGCGCAGCACGCAGTCCGGCCCGATCTCAAGCCGGCCCTCGGTGAAGTCGTTGCCCCGGATCTGGCCGTCGCCGCCCAGCGCCACGCCGGGATAAAGATCGCACCGCGCGCCCACTTTGGTGATGCCGGCGATCGAGATGTGGGACCTCAGCCGCACGCCCTCCTCCAGCACCACGCGCGGGCCCACATGGCAGAACGGCCCGATCTCCACGCCAGCGCCGATGACCGCGCCGTCCTCCACCACCGACGAAGGATGCACGCTCGGCGCGGTCCTTTCGGGCCGTGAGTTCGTCGCGCCTTCGCTCATGTACTTCCCGTACACATCGCTCGTTGCCACGACGCTGTCGCTAGGCAACCCTGCTCACGCCCCAAAAATCCGCGCGCCGTCATCCCGCGCTGCCGTCATGGATCATGGCGCTGAACTCCGCTTCCGCGCAGAGATCCTCGCCGACAAAGGCCTGGCCGGAGAATTTCCACACCGGCCCGCGCTGGCGCAGTTTCTTGACCGGCATGCGCAGCAGATCGCCGGGCACCACGGGCTTCCTGAAGCGCGCCTGTTCGATGGTCATGAAATAGACCGCCGGCGCCGCCGTGCCCTTCAGGCTGTGGACCACCAGCGCGCCCGAAGTCTGGGCCATGGCCTCCACGATCAGCACGCCCGGCATCACCGCGCGTTCCGGAAAATGCCCCATGAAAAAGGGCTCATTGATGCTCACCGCCTTGTAGCCGGTGGCGCTTTCGCCCGGCACGATATCGGCCAGCTTTTCCACGAACAGCATGGGGGCGCGATGCGGCAGGAGCTTCTTGATCTGCTCCACATCCAGCACGCCGGTCTCTGTCATCACTGCTGTATCACTCATCCTTGTCCTGCCCGCGCCGCTTTCCCAGCCGCGCCAGCGCATGAATTTCGCGCGCCCATTCTCTTACAGGTTTCGCGGGCGCCCCGCCATAATCGATGCCGCCTTCCAGATGGACGGCGGAAGCGGTTCCCGCGCGCGCGCCCAGCCGCGCGCCCGCGCCGATCCGGCTGTGATCGCCCAGGCCCACCTGCCCGGCCAGCACCACGCCGTCTTCCAGCACCACGCTTCCCGCCAGGCCCACCTGGCCGGCGATGGCGCAATGACGGCCGATGCGGCAATTGTGCGCGACCATGATCAAGTTATCGAGCTTGGAGCCTTCGCCGATCACCGTGTCACCCAGCGCGCCGCGGTCGATGGTGGTGCAGGAGCCGATCTCGACATCGTCCTGGACAATGACACGGCCAAGTTGCGGAATTTTGGCATAGCCATTGCCGGACGGGGCGAAGCCGAAGCCAGGCTGGCCGATCTGGGCGCCCGGCAGGATCATCACCCGATCCCCCACATAGGCATGGGTGATGGTGACATTGGCGCCGATCTCGCAATTCCTTCCAATGGCGACACCGGGACCGATCACCGTGCCGGGGCCAATGCGGCAGCCGTCGCCGATTTCCGCGCCCGCGCCCAGTGTCACGCCAGGCGCCAGGATCACATTCTTGCCGACGCGCGCCTGCGGCGATACCGCTGGCCCGCCATGCGGCCATATCGGCTGGGAATGTGCGGGATAGAACAGGGCCGCGATCGCGGCAAAGGCATGGGGGACCGACCCGCAGGCCAGCACGACCATGTCTTCCGGCGCCTCGGGGCGCTTGCCTTTCTCCGGCACCAGGCAGGCGCCCGCCCGGCTGGACACAAAAGCGTCGCGCAAGCCCGCCTTGCCCGAGAAGAATGTCAGATGACGGCTGTCGGAACCGGCCAGATCGGCGAGGTCGAAGAATTCGCGGGCGCCATCGGCGCCGATGGGGACGGCAATCCCGGCTCTTTCGCAAATCTGCGCCAGGGTGAAAGGCCCGAGATTTTCGAAAAAGCGGGGATCGGCCATGACCTGCCTTCCGGCTTTATTTTTTCGGCGCGGGCGGCGGCGTCACGTTGAAGTTGACCTTCAGTGACGGCAGCTGCTGATTGAGCTGATTGATGGCGTCGCCGGTGATGTCGAAGCCGCCCTGGGTGGCGAACACCACGGCCTGCTTGTCGAGCACCATGTTGGCGCCGCGCGCCTTCACCAGGCCCTGCAGGATCGGGCCGAGCTTGCCTTCCATCTGCTGGCGCGCCTGGGCGAAGGCATAGCGCATCTGCTCGTCCTTCTTCTGCACCTGGGCCTGCAGCGCCTGCTGCTTGGCCTGGAAGGCGGCGATGCGCTTGGCTTTCACGTCCGGCGCCAGGATCGCCACCTGCTGCTGCAAGGTACGTTCCTCGGCTTCCAGGGCGCGCCCCTGGTTCTGCAGATCGGCCTTGGCCTTGGTGGAATACTCCTGGATCTGCTTGGCGATGTCCTGGCCGGCCTTGGAGAACTGCATGATGGCGGCGCGGTCCAGCACCACGATCTTGGGCTGGGGCGGATCGGCGAAAGCGGTGGTTGCGAAAGATGCGGATGTCAGGCCCGCGAAAGCGAGCGCGAGAATCGGGGTCTTCTTCATCGTCTAGTATCCTGTGGCTGTGCTGAAGTGGATGATCTGGGGTCTGTCATAGGATGTTTTGACATAAGGCAGGCCAAGGTCGATCTGGACCGGGCCGAAGGGCGATTTCCACTGGACGCTGATGCCGGCCGAGGCGCGGAACGCCAGATTGTCCTTCACGCAGGTGCCGACGCCGGAATATTGCGCGCCGGTGCAGATGCGCGTGGCGGGGGTGAGATTGTCGAGCCGTCCCAAGGTGCCGAAATCGGTGAACAGGCCCAGGTTGAGGCCATAGCTTTCCGGGATGAGCGAGGGGAAGCGCAACTGCACGGTGCCAACCGCGTCGACCGTGCCGCCCAGCGCGCCCGTATTGTTGGGCGCCACCAGGTCGCGCGGACCCACGCCCGCCAGCGCGAAGCCGCGGAAAGTGTCGCCGCCATCGAACAGCCGTTCCTCGAAGGGCACAAAGGACCCGCCATAGCCGGTGATATAGTCGGCTTTTCCCTGCAACATGGCGATGATCCCGCCATCGAACATGGGCGTATAGGTCGCCGCATAGGCGATGCTCTTCATGAACTTCAGATTGCCGCCGAAACCAGCCATCTGCTGGGAGAAAGAGAAGGTCGTGCCGGTGGTGGGGCGGCGGATATCGTCCAGATCGTTATAGGCATAGGTGAAAGCCAGGATCGAACCGTTGAGCGAACCGGCCGCCAGCTCCACATTCAGCGGCGCGCCCGCATAGGGCTTCACATTCTCGATCTTGTAGGTGTAGCTCAGCGCCACCGTCGAATATTCCGAGATCGGATAGCCCACCCGCCCGATCAGGGCGGTGGTGTTGGACTGGAAGGCCGCCTGGTCGAAATTGGTCTGGGTCTCGTAAATGTCGAAGCCCGCCGCCAAGCCGTCGCGGCCCAGGAAGTTGGGCTCGGTGAAGGAGAACTGGGCCTGCTTGGTGATATAGGAGGCCTGCAGGCTGACACGCAGATTCTGGCCCCGGCCGAACCAGTTGGTGTCGGTATAGCTGACTTCGCCGAGCAGCGAGGTGGTGGAGGAATAGCCCAGGCCCACCGACAGCGAGGCGGTCGACTGTTCGGTGACGTTCACCGTCAGGTTGGTGCGGTCGGGCTGACTGCCCGGCACATTCTTGACTTCCACCTCCTTGAAGAAGCCGAGCGCGCGGATGCGGGTGCGCGAACGGTCGATCAGGACGCGGTTGAAGGCGTCGCCTTCCTGCAGGCGGAACTGGCGGCGGATGATGTCGTCATGGGTGCGGGTGTTGCCCGCGATGTTGATCTTCTCGATATAGACGCGCGGGCCCTGCGCGATCTCGAAGCCCAGATCGATGGTGTGGGTCTCGGGATTGCGCTTGAAGCGGGGATGGACCTCGGCAAAGGCATAACCGCTGGTGCCGGCCGCGTTGGTCAGGGCATCGATCGCCTTCTGCACCGCTTGCTGGGAATAGATGTCGCCGGTCTGCACATCGACCAGCGGACGCAGCTTGGCGGCCGGCAGCTCGCGGATCTTGGAGTCGATCTCGACCTTGCCGAACTTGTAGCGCATGCCCTCCTGCACCGTGAAGGTGAGGTAGAAGCTGGTGCGGTCGGGGGTGAGCTGGGCCACCGCGCTCAGCACCTTGAAGTCGGCATAGCCGCGGTTGATGTAGTAGCGGCGCAGGGACTCGCGGTCGAACTCCAGACGGTCGGGATCGTAATTGTCGTTGGAGGCGAGGAACTTCCACCACCGGCTTTCCTCGGTGGCGATCTGTCCCTTCAGCGTGTCGCTGTCGAAGACATGGTTGCCGACAAAGCTGATGCGGCTGACCCCGGTGGTGGGGCCGTCGGTGATGGAGAAGATCAGGTCGACGCGGTTCTGCGGCCGCTGGATGATCTCGGGATCGACCCGGGCGGCGAACTTGCCGTTGCGGCGATACAGTTCGACGATGCGCTGCACATCGGCCTGCACCTTGGCGCGGGTGAAGACCATGCGCGGCTTGAGCTGGACTTCCTTGGTCAGGTCCTTGTCGCTGACCTTGGAATTGCCCTCGAACACCACCTGGTTGATGATCGGATTCTCGGTGACGCGGATGGTCAGCGTGCCGGTGGCCTCGTCAAAGTCGGTCTTGACGTCGGAGAACAGTCCGGTCGCGGTCAGCGCCTTCAGCGCGGTGTCGGCGTCGGCGGGGGTGAAATTGTCGCCCTCGCGCAGCCCGACATAGGTGAGCACCGTGCCGGGCTCCACGCGCTGGGTGCCGCGCACCACGATATGCTGGATGGTGCGGGCGGGCGCGGCGGGAGCGGTGGCCTGCGCGGCCGGATTGGCGGCGGCGCTGGCGGCGGCATTGTTCTGGGGCTGGCCGGCCTGCTGGTTGAGCTGCTTGGCGCGATCGGCGGCGCCGGGACGAAGCTGGGCGCCGGCGGGCGCCGCCACCATGGCCAGACACATTCCGGCAGAGGTCGCGCGCAACAACCTGTGTCTGAGGCGCAATGTCCGCATCCCGGGTCCGGTCAACTCGTCTACGGGTCCGCGTACGGACGCCTGGTTTTCAGACAAGATTCAGCCGAACCAGGTCATTCCAGGTCGTCAGGAGCATGAGCCCCAAGACCAAAACCAGCCCAAGCCGAAACCCAACGTCCTGGGCCCGCTCACCGAGCGGGCGCCCCAAGACAGCTTCGCATCCATAGTACAGAAGATGCCCCCCGTCGAGCAGCGGGATGGGAAAAAGGTTGGCCAGCCCAATGCTTACAGAAAGGATAGCCACCAGATTCAAGAGCGGCAGAAAACCGATATCGGCCACCTGACGGGTCATTCTGGCGATCCCCACCGGGCCGGAAAGCTGGTCGGTGCCGCCATGGCCGCTGATCATCTGGGCGACCCCCAGGACCGTGGTCTTCATGATGTTCCAGGTCTCGTTACAGGCTGCGGCAAACGCGCCCACCGGCCCATAGCTCACCCGGGTGACGGTGGCCTTGGGGTTCTCATGCACCCCGATCACCATCTGGCTGGTGGCATTGCCCAGGAAATCGCGCGTCCTGGTCAGCCTGGGCGAGACCCAGACCGTCATATCGTGACCGCCGCGGCGGATGCCGACGGCCAGCGGCGCGCCGCTGGACACCGAAATGATCTCGGGCAGCTGCTGAAAGTCGGTGATTCTGGTCTGGTCGATTCGGGTGATCAAATCGCCGGTATGAATGCCGGCCGCCGCCGCCGGGCTGTCCTTGCTGACCTCGCCCACCAGCGGGGCGACGGAAGCATGACCGACATAGGCCAGGATGCCGGTCAGCAGCACGATGGCGAGCACGAAGTTGGCCAGGGGGCCGCTCGCCGCCACCAGGGCGCGCTGATAAAGGGGCTTGAACATCAGGACCCCTTCCCGCTCCGCATCGCTCATGCGCTGGGCGGCTTCCATATCGGGACGCGAGGCGGCGTCGGCATCGCCGGCGAACTTCACATAGCCGCCGATGGGCAGATAGCTCACCCGCCAGCGCGTGCCCTGCCGGTCGGTCCAGCCCGCGATCTCCTTGCCGAAACCGACGGAGAAGATGTCGACCTTCACGCCAAAGGCGCGCGCCACCAGGAAATGGCCCAGCTCATGGAAGAACACCACCAGAGTGATGACGAACAGGAAGGCGGGAAGACCCAGCGGGGTCCAGGCGATCAGCCCGCGCAACGCATCAAGCATGTGCATCAAGTCCCTACCCGTTGACAGATTTCCTCGGCCACCAGGCGCGCGCGCGCATCGGTGCCCAGAACGCTTTCCAGATCGTTGGCGATGCCGTTGGAGCTGAAATCCTGATCCAACGCGGCGGCGACCACGCGGGGGATGTCGAGAAAGCCGATGCGGCGATCGAGGAAAGCCTGCACCGCGATCTCGTTGGCGGCATTGAGCACGGTGGGGGCAAGCCCGCCGGAACGCATGGAGCCGATGGCCAGGCCCAGCGCCGGGAACCGGTCATGCGCCGGCGGCTGGAACACGAGCGTGCCCAGCGCGGCCAGATCAAGCCGCCGCGACGGCGACGGGATGCGGCGCGGCCAGCCCAGGGCATGGGCAATGGGCGTGCGCATGTCGGGCGCCGACAGATGCGCCATCGTCGTGCCATCCTCATAGGAAACCAGACAGTGCACGATGGACTGGGGATGCACCACCACGGAGAGCTTTTCCGGCGGCAGCGCGAACAGGAAATGCGCCTCGATCAGCTCCAGCCCCTTGTTCATCAAGGTGGCGCTGTCAAGCGAGATCTTCCTTCCCATCGCCCAGTTAGGATGGGCGACCGCCTCCTCCACCGTGGCGGCGCGCATGCGCTCCAGGCTCCATTCGCGGAACGGACCGCCGGACGCGGTGATGGTGACCAGATCGGCTTCGCTGGCATCGCCCGAGCCCAGCACCTGGAAGATGGCATTATGCTCGCTGTCGACGGGCAGCACCTGGGCGCCGGACTTTTCCTTGGCGGCGCGGAACACCTCGCCCGCCGCCACCACGCATTCCTTGTTGGCCAGCGCCACCACCACGCCGCGATGAATGGCGGCCAGCGCCGGCTCGATCGCCGCGGCGCCCATGATCGCCACCATCACGAAATCGCTGGGACGCGCGGCCGCCTCGATCACCGCCTGGCGGCCGCACCCCGCCTCGACGCCGCTGCCGGCGAGCGCGGCCTTCAATTCGCCGAACTGGCTTTCATCGCCGATCACCGCAAGCGCCGGCTTCATCGCCAGCGCCTGCTCGATCAGCATCTTCACATTGCTGCCGGCGGTGAGCGCGGTGATGGGCAGCGCATCGGCGCCATGAAGCTTGCGGACATGGGCGATCACATCCAGCGTGTTGACGCCGATGGAGCCGGTCGAGCCCAGCACCGTGACCGCGCGGCCCAGGACGTCATCCATCGGCGGCAGTTCGTCGAAAATACGGGTGGCGGCGATCGGCCTCATGCATGGCCCCCGAACAACGGGTTGAGATGCAGGCCGAAGATCAGCAGCGCCAGCACGACGCTGCAGGCGAACATGGAATCCATGCGGTCCAGCACCCCGCCATGACCGGGGATCAGGCCGCCGGAATCCTTGTAGCCGAAACGGCGCTTGACCAGGGATTCGAACAAATCACCGCCATGAGCGGCGAAACTGAAGACAAAGGCGAACAGCATGGCGAGCCACAGATTGAAACCGAAAAAAGCGATGTAAAGCGCGAACACCAGCGCCGCGGTGATGCTGCCGCCGATGGTGCCGGCCCAGGTCTTGCCGGGCGAAAGCCGGGGCGCCATCTTCCTGCCGCCGATCAGCTTGCCGAACACCAGCGCGCCGGTGTCGGTGGCCCATACGATCAGGAACAGGCCCAGCACCACCAGCGCGCCCTGTGGCGGATAGATGCGCAAGGCGACCAGCGCCAGCGACGGCAGGCCGATATAGAACACCCCGCCCGCATGCCAGAGCGGATTGTCGTCGCGCTTGCGGGCCAGCACAAAGGCCGCCACCGCGCCCAGGATCAGGAACAGAAAGGCGATCGGCACGATGCGCAGCACCAGGGCCGCAACCGCCAGCGCGACCGCGCCCGCGCTCACCGCGGTCTGGATGTGAATGGGCAGGAGATCGGCTTCGGCGCGCTGGACCGGCGCGCGCACCATGCGGTGCCATTCACGGGCCGCGAACAACGCCATCAGCACGGTAACGGCGGCATACCAATCGGGACTGTAGAAGACCAGGGCAATGGCGACGATCGCCAGGAACACGCCGAACAGCACGCGCAGGAACGCTTCGCTGCCGGAGCGAAGGGCATGATGCGGATGCGCCTGACTCATGCTCATCGCCTCACGCTCACGCCACGGCCCCGGAATCCATGTCCAGCGCGCCGAAGCGGCGTTCGCGGGCGGCGAATTTCTCCAGCGCGGCGGTCAGCGCCGCGCGGTCGAAATCCGGCCACAGCGTGTCGAGGAACAGAAGCTCGGCATAGGCCGATTGCCAGAGCAGGAAGTTGGACAGGCGATGCTCGCCGGAGGTGCGGATCACCAGATCGGGCGCGGGCAGCGCGCTGGTGAAGAGGCGGGTGGCGAACAGTTCCGGCGTGATGGTCTCGGGATCGAGCCGGCCGTCCTTGGCGGCGCGCGCCAGTTCCTGGGCGGCGGCGGCGATCTCCTCCTGCCCGCCATAATCGAAGGCGAAGGTCAGGTTCATGCCGGTATTCCTGGCGGTGCGGTTTTCCGAATCCTGGATCATCTGCTGGATGTCGGCGGCCACCCGGCCGCGATGGCCGATGATCCGCATACGGACGTTACGCTCGACCAGCTCGTCCATGTCGCTGCGGAAATAGGTGCGGAACAGGCCCATCAGCGCGCCCACCTCGGTCTTGGGCCGCTTCCAGTTCTCGCTCGAAAAGGCGAACAGGGTCAGGTTCTCAAGCCCGATATCGCAACCGGCCCTGACCGTCTCGCGCACCGCTTTCATGCCGGCATAATGACCGGCCTCGCGCGGCAGGTGCCGCTTCTTGGCCCAGCGGCCGTTGCCGTCCATGATGATGGCGACGTGCTTGGGTAGATCGGTGGCGGCGGCGGGCTTGCTCATCACACCTGCATGATTTCCTGCTCCTTGGCATGGAGCGCGGCGTCGATGTCCTTGACGTGATTGTCGGTGAGCTTCTGCAGCTCATCGCCCTTGGTGTGCTGATCGTCCTGGCTGATCTTGCCATCCTTTTCGAGCTTCTTGAGCAGGTCCATGCCGTCGCGGCGCACGTTGCGCACGGCGACGCGGGCGGCCTCGGCATATTTGGCGGCGAGCTTGGAAAGCTCCTTGCGGCGTTCCTGGTTCAGCTCGGGCAAGGGAATGCGCAGCAGCTGGCCGTCCATCTGGGGATTGAGTCCCAGCCCCGCATCGCGGATCGCCTTGTCCACCGCCTTGGCCAGACCCTTGTCCCACACCTGCACCGTGATCATGCGGGCTTCGGGGGTGGAAATGGTGCCCACCTGGTTGATCGGCACGGTATTGCCATACGCCTCGACCTTCACCGGATCGAGCAGCGCGGCGCTGGCGCGCCCGGTCCTGAGACCCGCCAGCTCGCTCTTGAGGGTGGCGACCGCCCCGTTCATGCGGCGGTCCAGTTCATCCTTGCTATAGGCGTCAGCCATAATGGTCGCTCCAACCCCCCAAATGTCGCTTGAAACAGATTACCCTAAACCCCGGGCTCTGCTTCACTTTTCTTCAATAATGGTTGCCCGGCCCTCGCCCCGGAGAACCTTGGCCAATTCACCCGCCTCGCCCAGGGAAAATACCAGGATCGGGATGCGGTTTTCCCGCGAAAGCGAGATGGCGGCGGCGTCCATCACCTGCAGATTCTGGGCTAAAACCTCATGATAGCTCAAAGATTCGTAACGTTTGGCGTCGGGAACCTTCTTGGGATCGGCCGAATAGACCCCATCCACCTGCGTCGCCTTCAGCATGGCGTCGCAGGACATTTCCGCGGCCCGGAGCGCCGCCGCGGTATCGGTGGTGAAGAAGGGGTTGCCGGTGCCGGCCGCGAACACCACCACCCGGCCCTTTTCCATATGGCGGATGGCGCGGCGGCGGATATAGGGCTCGCAGACATTGTTCATGGCGATGGCCGACTGAACCCGGGAGGGCAGCCCGACCCGTTCCAGCCCGGCCTGCAGGGCCAGCGCGTTCATCACCGTGGCCAGCATGCCCATATAATCGGCGGTGGAGCGGTCTATGCCCTGCGCCGAACCGGCCAGGCCGCGGAAGATGTTGCCACCACCCACGACCATGCAGATTTCGCTGCCGGCGTCATGGGCTTCCTTCACATCGCGGGCGATGCGGTCCACGACATCGATATCGACGCCGAACGACCCGGAGCCCATCAACGCCTCGCCCGAAACCTTCAGCAGAACCCGGCGGTATTTCGGCGCTGTGGGCATGGAATTCCCCGTCCTCATGATTCGACAGGCCGAGGGGTATATTCCTCACCCTAAGCCCGTCAAAGGGTGAGGAATAGACGAGTTAGCGGGTGCCCGCCATCTGGGCGACTTCATCGGCGAAATCGGCTTCGGCCTTTTCGATGCCCTCGCCCACCTTGAAGCGGACAAAACCCTCGATCTCGACCGGGGCGCCCAGATCCTTGGACGCCTTCTCGATCAGCTTGGCGATCGGGGTTTCGCCGTCCAGCATGTAGATCTGCTGCATCAGCACCACTTCCTCATAGTACTTGCGCATGCGGCCTTCCATCATCTTCTCGACCACCGCTTCCGGCTTGCCGGACTGCAGCGCGATGTCCTTCTGGACATTGTATTCGCGCTCGACCAGCGCCTTGTCGAGATGCTCCTTGGTCAGGGCCAGCGGCGAGGCGGCGGCGACATGCATGGCCAGCTGCTTGGCGAGCAGGGCGAGCTTTTCCTTGTCGGCGGTGGACTTCAGGCCGACCAGCACGCCGATATTGCCCAGCTCGGGCGACGAGGCGTTATGGACATAGGCGGCGACGACACCGGGATCGACGCTGAGCGCGGCGGCGCGGCGCACGCTCATATTCTCGCCGATCTTGGCGACCAGTTCGGTCAGGGTCTGCTGCACGCTGGAGGAGCCCATTGGCGCGGCCAGGAGCTTCTCCAGATCGCCGCCTTCCTTCAGCGCCAGCTTGGAGGCGTCCTTCACGAAGGTCTTGAACTCGTCATTCTTGGCGACAAAGTCGGTCTCGGCATTCACTTCCAAGAGCACGCCGGTATTGCCGTCGACGGCAACGCCGACCAGCCCCTCGGCGGCGGCGCGGCCGGCCTTCTTGGCGGCCTTGGAAATGCCCTTCTTGCGCAGCCAGTCGATGGCGGCTTCCATGTCGCCGCCGGTCTCGGTCAGCGCGGTCTTGCAGTCCATCATGCCCGCGCCGGTCTTGTCGCGCAGGTCCTTCACCATGGTGGCGGTGATGTTGGCCATGTCAGTCTCCATCTGTGCCTGTTGCCGCGCTCATAAGAGCGCGGCCAGGCGGCAATCGTGTAAAGCTTAAGCCGAGGCAGTTTCGGCCGCAGGCGCCGCGTCTTCGATCTCTTCCGCCGCGCCCAGGTCCACGCCGGCCGCGGCCTGGCTTTCGCCCAGACCGTCGATCACCGCGCGGGCCGCCAGGTCGCAATAGAGCGCGATGGCGCGGGCGGCGTCGTCATTGCCCGGGATCGGATAGGCGATGCCGTCCGGATCGCTGTTGGAGTCCAGGATCGCGGTGACCGGAATGCCCAGCTTGCGGGCCTCGGCGATGGCGATGGACTCCTTGTTGGTGTCGATGACGAACAGCATGTTGGGCAGACCGCCCATCTCCTTGATGCCGCCCAGCGAACGCTCCAGCTTGTCCTGCTCGCGCAAGAGGCCCAGCAGTTCCTTCTTGGTCAGGCCCGAATGTTCGGCGCCCGACAGCGTTTCCTCGATGGAACGCAGGCGGCGGATCGAGTGGGAGATGGTCGACCAGTTGGTGAGCGTGCCGCCCAGCCAGCGGTGATTGACGTAATACTGGGCGCAGCGCTTGGCCGCGGCCGCGATCGGCTCGGACGCCTGGCGCTTGGTGCCCACGAACAGGATGCGCCCGCCGCCGGCGGCGATTTCGCGCAAGGCGACCAGCGCCTGGTGCAGCAGCGGCACGGTCTGGGTCAGGTCGAGAATGTGGATGTCGTTGCGCTGTCCATAGATGTAGGGGCCCATCTTCGGATTCCAGCGCTGCTGGCGGTGGCCGAAGTGCGCGCCCGACTCCAGAAGCTGGCGCATGGAAAATTCTGGCAAAGCCATTGTTCAGTCTCCTTTACCGGTTGGCCAGACGCGCGGGTTAGCCCTTTTAGGAGCCACCGGACGGCGACGACGAAATACCCGCCGAAAGCCACCCGCGCGTGCGAGATGGCCGGGCTTATAGGGTCTTGGGCCCGGCCTCGCAAGCACCTGGGAGCCGTTTCCGGCCAAAAGCCCGGTTTCCCGGTTTTTGGCTGCCTGGCCCGGCATGGCGGTACCCCGGTTCCCGGGGTACCGGTTGGCGAAAAGGCCGTGCTAGAGACCGGCCGAGACTCCAGAAAACAGGCCCAAAGCCGTGCGCCCCGATCCCATTCGCCAGACCATTCGCGACCTGAAACCTTCGGGCATCACCCAGGTTACCCTGTTGGGACTGGGCAATCCCGATGTGCTGCCCTTGTGGTTCGGAGAAACCGATCTGGTGACGCCGCCCTTTATCCGCGACGCGGCGGTGAAGGCACTGGAAGACGGCAAGACCTTCTACACCAACGCGCGCGGCATCCTGCCCCTGCGCGAGGCGATCCGCGATTTCCACAAGCGCACAGCGGGCGCCGATATCCCGGTCGAGCGCATCACCATTCCCGGCGGCGCCATGCTGGCGGTGACCACCGCGCTGCAGATGGTGTGCGAGACCGGCGACAATGTGGTGATCGTTTCGCCCATCTGGCCCAACATCTTCCAGGCGACCAAGGTCGTGGGCGCCGAGCCGCGGCTGGTGCGGCTTGACGAGGACTGGGCTGCCGGACGCTGGCATCTGGATCTGGACAAGCTGTTCGATGCCTGCGACGCGCGCACCAAGGCGCTGTTCCTGGCCTCGCCCGGCAATCCCACCGGCTGGATGCTGACGGGCGACGAACAAAAAACCATTCTGGACTTCTGCCGCCGGCGCGGCATCGCCATCCTGGCCGACGAGGTCTATGGCACGCTGATCTATGACGGCGCGCCGCACGCGCCCTCTTTTCTTTCCATCGCCGATGACGAGGATGCGGTCTTCGCCATCAACTCCTTCTCCAAGCCCTGGGCGATGACGGGCTGGCGCATCGGCTGGCTGGTGCATCCCAAGCGCGTGGAGCCCGCCGCCGCCGCCATGGCCCAATGCAACAACACCGGCGCTACCCACTTCGCCCAGTATGGCGCGCTGGCGGCGCTGTCGCCGCAAGGCGACGCCTTCCGCGGCGAGCTCCTGGATTACTGCCGCAATGGCCGCGATGTGGTGGATGACTGGATCGGCCGCCAGAACCGGGTGCGCTGGCTCAGGCCCGACGGCGCTTTCTATGGCTTCCTGCATATCGACGGGCTGAAAGACAGCCTGTCCTTCTGCCAGAACATGGTGAGGAACGACAAAGTCGGCGTCTCGCCCGGCTGGGCATTCAGCCTGGACGACCGCCGCGACGATTCCTATGTGCGCATCTGCTTCGCCCAGGACGGCAAGCGGCTGGGCGAAGCGCTGGGCCGGCTGGAAGGCGCGATCAGAAAGCTCTGATTTCCCGCCGCCTACTGCAACCCATATTGCACCGTCACCTGCTGAGTGATCGCGATCTGTCCCTGCGCAATCGGGCCGATACCCAAAAGATTCAGATTGGGAAGAAAATTGCCAATGGCCGGTTCGGTCGAGATGGCAATCATCTTGTCCACTTTGGCGCCTTCCGCAGCCGCCAGAATATCGGCCTGGTGCCGGGCGTTGGCGATGGCCTGGAGTTTCGCCTTGTCCTCTGCGGCCGCCCTGTCTTTCAAGTTGAATTGCACATTGATCGACACGTTGCCGGCGGCTTGGGTCAGAGCAGCGATCACCGCATTGACCTTGGAAATATCATCGACCGTGACCGACATGTGATCGTTGACCTGATAGTTGCCGGGCGGCAGCGGGTCCTGTGCCGGCAGGCGTGGCTGGGACCGTGTCTGCATGATGTTGATATTGGATGTCAGCGGATCGCTGGCGACGGCATGAAAAGGCCGCGCCGCATCGGCCAGACGCGCCAACAGGCCCTTGTCGGCCTGCAAGGCGGCATCCGGCGTCTGGCCGGTCGTGGTCAGGTTCAGGTTGATGATGGCGGTATCCGGCGCGAGCCTGATGGTCGATGTGCCGGCAACGGTGATGGTGTGGGGCGACAGCGGCTGGGCCTGGGCGGCCAAAGCCGGCGCCATGCTCAACATGGCAATGAGAGAAGATGAAATGAGTCGCATATTATCCTTTCGGCCGCGGGAGCGGTCATGGCTTGCGTCCCGGGAAGGATAATGCTACATCTCGTAGCATATCAATCTGCTCCTCCCGGCGCCGGATGAATTGTTTGTAAGCGTATGACGCGACAAACGCGTGGCAGGTCCTGGCTTGCGGCTAGACGGCCTCGACCGACATCACCCCCGGGAGCGCGGCAATGCGCGAGCGCAAGGTGGCATTCACCGCGATGCGCTTCTTGAGCTCGATCTCGACTTCCTCGCCCGCGCTGCCCGGCACCACAATGTTCACCAGCCCCTTGCCGGGCTGGCTGAGTTCGGCGGCCAACTGACCCAAAGAGGACGAATCCGACAACCGGATCACCATGCCCTCGCCTGCCTGCTGCGCGGCCAGATCAAGGTCGAGAATGCTTGCGGCCCGCAGCTTGAGATCGTCGCCATCCCACTCCGCGCTGGCATTTATCAAGAGCGACTTGCCCGCCTCCAGCAGCGGGCGGCTGGCCGCCAGCACCTCCGGGAACAGCATGATCTCGAACATGCCGGTGGGATCGGAGAAGGAAACAAAGGCATACATCTGTTCGCTCCGGCCCCGCCGCTCGCTTTTCTTGATCAGGGTACCGGCGATCTTGGCCTTGAAGCCGCCGCGGCGGCGGTCCTCCTGCAAGGCCGCATAGGTGGAGGCGCCCAACCGCTTCAGAGCCGGCCCATAGGCATCCAGCGGATGGCCCGACAGATAAAAGCCCATGGCGGAGAATTCCTCGCCCAGCCTTTCATGCACCGGCCAGTCGGGCACCGCGGAAAGCCGCAGCTCTTCCGTCGGGCCGCCGCCACCGCCGAACAGCGAGACCTGCCCGCTTTCACGCTCGCGTTGCGCGGCCTGGGCCCCGCCCAGGATACGGTCGGAATTTTCCACCAGCTGGCGGCGGTTGGGATTGAGGCTGTCGAAGGCGCCCGCCCGCACCAGATTTTCGAAGGCGCGTTTGTTGACCAGGCGCGGATCGACCCGGCGGGCGAAATCGGAGATCGATTTGAACTTGCCGCCGCTCTCGCGCACCTCCACGACATGGTCCATGGCCTGGCGGCCCACGCCCTTCACCGCCGCCAGCGCATAGAACACGGTATTGGCGCTCGCATCGCAGGCAAACACCGCCTCGCTGCGATTGACGTCGGGCGGCGCCACATGCACGCCCAGCCGCTGGGCCTCCTGGCGGAAGATGTTGAGGCGGTCTGTATTGCCGATATCCAGGGTCATCGAGGCGGCCAGGAATTCCACCGGATAATTCGCCTTCAGATAGGCGGTCTGATAGGCGACCTGGGCGTAAGCGGCGGCATGGCCCTTGTTGAAGCCATAGCCGGCGAATTTTTCCGCCTGTTCGAAGATGGTCTCGGCCACATCCTTGGCGATCTTGCGTTCGGCCGCGCCCTTCATGAATTTTTCCCGCTGCGGGATCATTTCCGCCGGGATCTTCTTGCCCATGGCGCGGCGAAGGATGTCGGCCTCGCCCAGGGTATAGCCGGCGAGCTCCCGGGCGATGCGCATGACGTCGTCCTGATACGTCATCACGCCATAGGTTTCCTTCAGGATCGGCTCCATCGCGGGATGGAGATATTCCACCTTCTCCTTGCCGTTCTTGCGCGCGATATAGGTCGGGATGGAATCCATCGGCCCCGGGCGATAGAGCGCCACAAGCGCCACCAGGTCGTTGATGTGGTTGGGCTTCATCTTGCGCAGCAGATCGCGCATGCCCGCGCCTTCCATCTGGAACACGCCCACGCTGTCGCCATGGGAAAGCATCTCGAAGGTGCCGACATCGTCGAAATCGATGGTCTGGGTGCGAAGCTGGATGCCGCGTTTCTTGAGCAGCTCCTCCGCCTTGGCGATGACGGTCAGGGTCTTGAGACCCAGAAAGTCGAACTTCACCAGTCCGGCCTTTTCCGCATCCTCATAGTCGAACTGGGTCACCGGCATGTCGGAACGCGGATCGCGGTAAAGCGGCAACAGCTCGTCCAGCGGCCTATCGCCGATCACCACGCCCGCCGGATGGGTCGAGGCATGGCGGTAAAGCCCCTCGATCTTTCCGGTGATCTCGAACAGGCGCTGGGCGATCGGTTCCTGCTCGGCGATCTGCTGCAGGCGCGGCTCGCTTTCCACCGCCTCCTTCAGCGAAATGCTCTTGCCCGGCGGATTGGGGATAAGCTTGGCGATACGGTCGACCAGGCCCAGCGGCATCTGCAGCACCCGGCCGACATCGCGCACCGCTGCGCGCGCCTGAAGCGAACCCAGCGCCATGATCTGCGCCACCCGGTCCGCGCCATATTTGTCGCGCACATAGCGTACGACCTCGTCGCGCCGTTCCTGGCAGAAGTCGATATCGAAGTCCGGCATGGACAGGCGTTCCGGATTGAGGAAGCGCTCGAAGAACAGGCCAAAGCGCAGGGGATCGAGGTTGGTGATGTCCATGGCCCAGGCCACCAGCGATGAGGCGCCCGAACCGCGCACACCGACCGGGATTCCCTGGGCGCGGGTCCACTTCATGAAGTCCGACACGATCAGGAAGTAGCCGGGAAAGCCCATGCGGTTGATGATGCCCAGCTCATAGTCCAGCCGCTCGTCATAGACCTTGCGGTCGGCCGCCAGCGGCGCGTTGGCCAGGCGGCGGTTCAGCCCCTCCTCCGCCTGCACTTTCAACTCGTCCTGGGCGGTGCGGCCCGACTCCGGCACGAACACCGGCAGGATGGGCTTGCGCTTCACGGGCCTGAAGGCGCAGCGGCGCGCGATCTCCACCGTATTCTCGATCGCCTCCGGCAGATCGGCGAACTGGGCCTGCATCTCGGCCGCGCTCTTGAAACGGTGCTCGCGCGTTAGCCGGCGCCGGTCGTCCTGGGAGACAAAGGCGCCGTCGGCGATGCACAGAAGCGCGTCATGCGCCTCATAGATATGGGCGCCGCCGAAATGCACATCGTTGGTGGCGACCAGCGGCAGACCCTTGGCATAGGCCATGTCCAGCAGCGCATCCTCGCAGGCGCGTTCTTCCGCCAGGCCATGACGCTGCAGTTCGACATAGAGCCGATTGGGAAAGGCCTGCGCCAGCTGGTCCAGCGCCGTGTCGGCCTGGTCGCGCTGGCCATCCAGCAGAAGCTGGTTGATCAGCCCGCCCGGCCCGCCGGTCAGAAGTATCAGCCCATCATTATGGGCAAAAAGCTTTTGCGCCTTCACATGCGACCAGTCGCCGGCTTCCACCTCCAGATAGGCGGCCGACAGAAGCTTGGTCAGGTTCAGATAGCCGGCCTCGTTCTGGACCAGCAGCACGACATGCGGCGGCTTTTTGCGCGAGCCGCTCTGATGCGGCCCCCGGGCGGCGAATTCCACCGACAGCAGCGCGCCGACAATGGGCTGGATGCCGCCCTTGGCCAGCAGGTCGGAGATCTCATAGACCCCGAACAGATTGTTGGTGTCGGTGATCGCCACCGCGGGCGTGCCCGCATCCCGCGCCAGGCCGGCGATCTCCTTGGGCCGGACCGCGCCTTCCAGAAGCGAATAAGCGCTTTTGACGCGCAGATGGACGAAGGACGCCATGACCGATGTTCCAGGAAAGTGTCAGAGCCGCAGTATCGCGCGCCCGCGCACCATATGGGGGCCGGCCTTGCCCCTATCCACAGACGATCAACGCGGATCGGATCAGGTGGCGATATGGTGCAGCACCGCATGGGCACCGCTGGCCAGCACGAAAGACGAGGCCATGAAAAGAATGAGCCCCGCACCCGCCAACGCATCCTTGATCCACATGATCGTTCTCCCTCTCTTGCCGATGTGTTCTATCTTCGTTCCAGGCGAAAGACAAGAACAAACCAAGATCAAACTTTGAAGACGCATCCCCTTGTATTTAACCGATTAGTTATTTAACTTACTCGTTATGAATCTGGACACCGCCTACGCCGCTCTCGCCGATCCCACCCGCCGCGCCATCCTGGCCCGGCTGGCCGAGGGGGACGCCACGGTCGGCGAAATCGCCGAACCCTTCCCCATCTCCGGTCCCGCCATCTCGCGGCATCTGAAAGTGCTGGAAGAAGCGCAGCTGATCGCCCGCACCCGGAACGGCCAGCAGCTGATCTGCCGGCTCAACCCTCAGGGCCTGAAGACGGCGCAGGAATGGCTCGACCATTACCGCGCCTTCTGGAGTGGCGCCCTGGACCGCCTCGACGCCCATCTCAAGAAACCTTCGGAGAAGAAGCCATGAGCACCATCACTCTCAATCCCGTCCTTCAGCTTCGCCGCGTCTTCGACGCCACGCCCGAGGAATTGTTCGATGCCTGGTTCGACCGCGAGCAATGGCAGGCCTGGATCGGCCCGGAAGGCTGTCAGTGCGATGTGCCGTTGCTGGAGCCCAAAGTCGGCGGCCGCTATCGCATCGCGATGCATCTGAGCGACGGACGGCAAATTCCGGTCGAGGGCGAATTCCAGATCGTGGACCGGCCGCGCGCTCTGGCTTTCACCTGGGGCTGGGCGCTGGCGGGCGGCAGTACTGTGGTGCGGCTGAGCTTCAAGGCCGTCGAAGGCGGCACCGAACTCACCCTCATCCATGAGGGCCTCGCCAAGGCGGAAGACCGCGAGGGCCATGGCAAGGGCTGGAATTCCGCCCTCAACAAGCTCGCCCGTTTTGTCAAAGGAGAAACGCCGTGAATGCCGTCATCGAATCGCCCGTGAAGCTGTCGCTTACTCGCAGCTTCGACTGCCCGCCCGAAACCCTGTTCGATGCCTGGCTGCAGGACAGCTGGGGCGACTGGATGGGTCCGGAAGGCGTGGTCTGCCTGTCCTGCGAGCTCGACCCACGTGTCGGCGGCGCCTGGCGCATCGTCTCGCGCATGCCCGGTGGCAGCGAAGTGACGATGAGCGGCATCTATCGCGAGATCGCGCGCCCCTCCCGCCTGGTCTTCACCTGGAAGAGCTGCCTCAGCAGATCCGACGACACCATCGTCCGCTTGACCTTCCGGCCGAAGGGCGCGGGCACCGAGATGACGCTGGTCCATGAAGGCTTCATTGCCGAAGACCTGCGCGACCGTCATCACTATGGCTGGAGCGCCACCTTCGACCGCCTGGCGCGCTTCGTCATCTGATTTGAACGACGGCCAAGCCGCGTGCCTTACGGCGCGTGGCTTGCCTGTGTCCCTTCTATCAGCCGGCCCTGATGCAGCAGCAGGGCGCGGTCCATCCGCGACGCCAGCTCGAAATTGTGGGTGGCGATCAGGGCCGCCAGCCCTTCCGAACGCGTCACGGAAATCAGGGTGTCGAACACACCGCTTGCGGTGCGCGGGTCCAGATTGCCGGTGGGCTCGTCGGCCAAAAGAATGCGCGGGGCGTTGGCCAGGGCGCGGGCGATGGCCACACGCTGCTGCTCGCCGCCCGACAATTGCGACGGCCGGTGCGTCAGCCGCTGCGCCAGCCCCATCAATCCCAGCAGGCGCGTGGCCTCCGCCGCCGCCTCGCCGCGGCTTTTGCCCGCGATCATCTGCGGCAGCGCCACATTCTCCAGCGCGTCGAATTCCGGCAGCAGATGATGGGCCTGATAGACAAAGCCGATCGTATTCCGGCGGATGCGGGTGCGCTCGGTATCGGGCAGTTTCGATGTCGCCATGCCGTCGATGACGATCTCGCCACTGGTGGGCGCTTCCAGCAGGCCCGCGATATGCAGCAGCGACGACTTGCCCGCCCCGCTCTGCCCAACCAGGGCGACGATCTCACCGGCCTTGAGCGACAGATCCAGGCCGCTGAACACTTCCAGCTGGCCCTCACCCTCGCGATATTTGCGGGTGACGCCCTCAAGCCTCAGCACGTCACTCATAGCGCAGGGCCTCGACCGGATCGAGCCGCGCCGCCCGCCAGGACGGATAGAGTGTCGCCAGGAAGGTCAGCACCAGCGCCATCACCACCACCTCCGTCACCTGTCCGGGGTCCATCTGGGCCGGCATGCGCGACAGGAAATAAACCGTGGGATCGAACAGGGTCTGGCCGGTCAGCCGCGACAGGAACTGCCGGATATTCTCGATATAGGCGCAGAACAGGACACCGATGACAAAACCAATCAGCGTGCCCGCCACCCCGATGGAGGCGCCGGCGATCAGGAAGATGCGCATCACCGCGCCGCGCGACGCCCCCATGGTGCGCAGGATGGCGATGTCGGGCGACTTGTCCTTCACCAGCATGATCAGGCCGGAAATGATGTTGAGCGCCGCCACCAGGATGATCAGCGACAGGATCAGGAACATCACATTGCGCTCGACCGCGATGGCCTCGAAGAAGGCGCTGTTGATGTCCTGCCAGGGCACGACACGGGACATGGGCCCGGCGGCCTTGGCCAGGGCCGGCAGCAGCGACATGTCCAGTTCCGGATCGGTCAGCATCACCTCCACGCCGCTCACCGTATCGCCCATGTTGAAATAGGCCTGGGCCTCGTCCAGCGGCATGAAGATGTAATTGCTGTCGTAGAGCGTGTTGCCGACATGGAAGGTGGAGATGATGTGATAGCTTTTGATCCGGGGCGTGACGCCGAACGGGGTGACATTGCCCTTGGGCGCGATCAGGGTGACCTCGCCCCCCACCTGCAGGCCCAGCTTGGCCGCCAGCCCCGATCCCACGATCACCGCGTCGTCGCCCTGGAAATAGGGCAGCGATCCGGCGCGCAGCTTGCCCGCCAGCTCGCTGACCTTGGCCAGATCCTCGCGGCGGATGCCATGCACGATCACCCCGGTATTGGCATTGTCGCGGCTGGCCAGAACCTGGCCGTCCACGATGGGGCTGGCCCGCACCACGCCCGGCACCTTGAGGATGCGCGCGGTCACCGCGTCGTAATGGGACAGATTGCCCATCTCCGACTGGATGGTGACATGGCCCGACAGGCCCAGGATGCTTTTCAGGAGCTCGACCCGGAAGCCGTTCATCACGCTCATCACGATGATCAGAGTGGCGACCCCCAGCGCGATGCCGATCAGGGAAAACAGGGAGATCACCGAAATGAAGCTTTCCTGGCGCTTGGCACGCAGATAGCGGGCGGCGATCATCCATTCAAAGGGCGCGAAAATGCCAATCCCTTTGGTATCAGGCTTTTTGGGGAGTGAATCTGGCATGCGGCCAACGTAAGGGGGCTCCGCGGCGGCGTCCATGGCTAACCCTTGCGCCAGGGAACAACCGGCCCCATACCCTTGTCATGGTCCCCTCCCCCAGCTCAACCTTCACCCGTGCGCAACGGACCCGACTGATCGCCCTGTTCGGGGTGCTGACGGTTTTCACCCCCATCGGCATCGACCTTTATCTGCCGGCCCTGCCCGCCATCGCGGCGGACTTCCAAAGCCCGATCTCGGTCATCGAACAGTCGCTGGCGGTGTTCTTCCTGGGCCTGTGCCTGGGACAAGCCATGGTCGGCCCCGTCTCCGACCGTTTCGGCCGGCGCTGGCCGATCCTGATCGGGCTCTTGCTCTATATCGCCGGCGCCACGGCCTGCGCCCTGTCGCAGGGCCCCATCACCTTGAACATCGCGCGCTTTGTCGAAGCGGTCGGCGGCTGCGCCGGCACGGTCCTGGCGCGCGCCTGTGTGCGCGACCTGTTTCCTCCGCACGAAGCGGCGCGCATCTTTGCCCAGATGCTGATGATCCTGTCGGTGTCGCCTTTATTCGCGCCCTTCGTCGGCGGCTGGATGCTGCCCCTGACCGGCTGGCGCAGCCTGTTCTGGCTGCAAGGCGCCGCCGCCGCGCTGACCTGGGGCGTGGTGTGGAAGATGCTGCCGGAAAGTCATCCCGGCTCCGACCGCAGGCTGCACCCCCTGCATGTGCTGGCCGACTATTGGACCATCGCGCGCGACCGCCGCTTCTTCCGTTTCGCCATCCCCGCCACCCTGACCGGCGGCGGGCTT
>DASZVQ010000042.1:0-53451 GCA_035547275.1 Rhizomicrobium sp. | reverse complement strand
ACCTAATTAATTAGGCAGCGAGCACCATTTCATTATCGTTGGCACTTGTACGATTAGCCCGATAACGGCGGAACAATACCGGGCGAAAGAACAGTCTTTACACGTCCGTCGATCCTGTTTCGCCCCCACAGAAACCCTCTTGGCCGAGGGCTTGTGGTGGAGGCGCCGGGTACCGCCCCCGGGTCCGGGCCGCTTATTACACAGTCGTTTATCGCCATAGTTGGCAAGCCAACCCCTTGAATATAAGGACTGACTCTTAAGATTTGAAGGGCAATCCGGCCTTCGGTGTCCCGTCAGGCAACGTCTTGGGAAATGAGAGAAATTTACGCCAGCGAGGCCGAGATCATCCATGTCGGAGAGGGGTTTTGCGACCGCACCCTGCCGCGCGGCGAATGGACCCATGCCGCGCATTTCGCCGCCGCCCTGTGGCTGATGCGCTATCGGCCGGACATCGATGCGGCCGAACAGATGCCGCGCATGATCCGCGCCTATAATGAATCCGTCGGCGGCGTGAATGACAACAGCCGCGGCTATCACGAAACCATCACCTTGGCGTCGCTGCGGGCGTTGCGCGGCGTGCTGGATGCCAACCCCGCCGAGGTGCCGGTCTATCAGATCGTCAATGCCCTGATGGCGTCGGCCCTGGGCAATCCCAACTGGCTGCTGGAATATTGGTCGCGCGACGTTCTGATGTCGGTCGAGGCGCGGCGGCAATGGCGGGAACCCGACCTTAAACCCCTGCCGTTCTGAGGGCATGTTTCGGATGAAGTATGTGTCCGAATCCATTAGAATTTTCTCATGCAGCAATATCTCGACCTGCTCAGGCTTGTCCGCGACACGGGCGTTGATAAGCGCGACCGCACCGGCACCGGCACGCGCTCCATCTTCGGCCATCAGATGCGCTTCAACCTGGCCGACGGCTTTCCTCTGGTCACCACCAAGAAAGTGCATCTGAAATCCATCATCTATGAACTGCTCTGGTTCCTGCGCGGCGAGACCAATGTGCGCTGGCTTCAGGACCATGGCGTCACCATCTGGGACGAATGGGCCGATGCCAATGGCGAGCTTGGCCCGGTCTATGGTTATCAGTGGCGCTCTTGGCCCACCCGCACCGACGGCACCATCGATCAGATCTCGAACCTGATCCGCGATATCAAGGCCAATCCGGATTCGCGCCGGCTGATCGTGACCGCCTGGAATCCGGCCGATGTGCCCAAGATGGCGCTGCCGCCCTGCCACTGTCTGTTCCAATTCTATGTCGCGGAAGGGCGGCTGTCCTGCCAGCTCTATCAGCGCTCGGCCGACATCTTTCTGGGCGTGCCCTTCAACATCGCCTCCTATGCGCTGCTGACCATGATGGTGGCCCAGGTGACCGGGCTTCAGCCGGGCGATTTCGTGCACAGTTTCGGCGATGCCCATCTCTATCTGAACCATCTGGAGCAGGCGGACGAACAACTCAGCCGCAGGCCCTATCCCCTGCCGGCCATGAAGCTGAACTCGGCAGTGACCGACATTTTCGCTTTCCGCTATGAGGATTTTACCTTGGAGAACTACCAGGCCCATGCCGGGATCAAGGCGCCGATTGCCGTTTAAAATGCCCTAATTGACAAACCCGGCCCCGGGCTTAAAAGACCCGCCGAAGGAGATTTCCCATGTCTGCGGATGTACAGGGCAAGGACCAGACCAAGCTGGCCAATGGCGGCGGCGCCTTCCCCTTCTGGGTCTCGGTCGTCATTGTGGCGGGCTTTTTCGCGATCCTGTTCGGGATCGTCTATGGCGTGATCCAGCTCTTCTCGTAAGCGCTTCCAAACGCTGCGGCCTTTGGTCTAGCCTTTGCGCCCTTGCGCGGAGGTGACCCATGAAACTGCCGGCTCTTCTTCTTTCCGTCCTTCTGATCGCGCCGCTGTCGGCGGGCGCTCAAGTCACGCATCCCCATGCCACGCCGGAAGATGCAAGGCCTAACGATCCCAAGGTGCCCGATTCCTATTCGATCGTCGGCAAGTTCGATCGCATCGTGGTCATACGGGCGAAATTCAAGACCGACCTCTTGGCCGAAATGGAAAAGCAGGTGAAGGCGCAGCACATCAAGAATGCGGTGATCCTCTCGGGCATCGGCTCGGTGCGCGGCTGGCGCATCCACAATGTGGCGGGACGCGATTATCCGGTGCCCGACATGTATGCGGGCAATCCCAACCAGCCCGCCGATTTCATCGGCATGAACGGCTATGTGGTGAACGGCAATATCCACGCTCACATTATCCTGGCGCTAGGCGACGACAAGGGCACCACCGTTTCCGGCCATCTGGAGAAAGGCACCGAGGTGCTGACCTTCGGCATCGTCACCATGGGCGTGCTGAATACCGATCTCGGCCGGGTGGACGACCAGACCTACCGCTGATCGCCGCCCTTGGCTTGCGCGCCGGCGCTCGCAACGGTTCACTGGACGTCCATACGCTGTTGCTATGGACCGTCCGCTTTCAGCGGACCGCTTCTGGCGGTAAAGCAAACACCATCAAACTGTCGCCGCCCGACGGACTGGCGAGATAGGACCCGCCGGTCGCCACTACCGCCACATATTGCCGGCCATCCTTGCCCTTGTAGGTGATGGGCGTGGCATGGGCGGAGTAATCGAGCCTGGTGGTCCACAGTTCCTTGCCGGTCCTGCTGTCAAAGGCGCGGAAACGCTGATCGTCGGTGCCGGCGATGAAGGTCACGCCGCTGGCGGTGACGATGGGTCCGCCATTGCTGGGACGGCCGGTATCCCTCTGGCCTTCGGGCAGCTGGTCGGAAATTCCCAGACGCACCTGCCAGGCGATGTCGCCGGTATTGACGTTGACGGCGGTGAGCAGACCCCAGGGCGGATTCTGGCAGTAAAGTCCGCTTTTGCGGTCGACGAAGCGGCCTGAGACCATGCCCATTTCGCCATTCGCCTGCGGCACCAGCTTTTCGGTGTAGCCGAAATTGTTGGTATTGACGATGAAAAGGCCCAGCCTGGGATCGAAGGCGCCGCCCGCCCATTCCGGCCCGCCTTCCCCGCCGGGGAAGCGCACAATGCCATGATCCAACGGAATGGGCTCGAAACGCTGCGAACCCGTCAGGTGATCCTTCTGAATCATCGCCTCGCAGGCCGCATGTTGTTCCGGCGTCAGGTTCGCCACTTCATCCAGCGAGAAACTGGAGCGCGCCAGCTGTGGCGGCTTGTTGGGGATGGGCTGGGTCGGCCAGGCGGCCTCGCCAACGACGGGGGATTTCGGCACCGCAGTTTCGGTGACACCATAGATCGGCGCGCCGGTGACGCGGTTCAGGATATAGAGCAGCGCATCCTTGTTCATCACAGCGATGGCGGGAATGTGCTTGCCATTTTTGTTCACCTCCAGCAGCACCGGTGGCGTGTCCAGGTCATAGTCCCAAATGTCGTGATGCACGGCCTGGAAGTGCCAGAGGTATTTGCCGGTGTTGGCGTCCACCGCCACCACCGAGTCGCTGAACAGATTGGCGCCCTTGTGATCGCCGCCATAGCGGTCGAAGGTCGGCGCGGCGATGGGCAGATAGGCGATGCCGCGCTTCTCGTCGATGGTCAGCATGTTCCAGACATTCACGCCCGAACGCTGCCGCCAGCTATCGTCTTCCCAGGTGTCGTGGAATTTCTCGCCCGGCCGCGGAATGGTGTGGAAGGTCCATACCAGCTTGCCCGTGCGCACATCCCAGGCCCGCACGTCGCCGGACGCGCCCTTGGCGGGCGCTTCCTGCACGCGGCTGCCGATGATGGCCAGGTCCTTGTAGATGTTGGCGGGCGAGGAATAGCCGTAATAGGCATTGGGCAGCCCGTTCATGATCTCGGGCGTCTTGGTGTCGACAATGCCATCGGTGCCAAAGCCTTTCGCCGGCGCGCCGGTCCTGGCTTCCAGCGCGATCAGCCGGCCTTGCGCGCTGCCGAAGATGATGCGCGGCCCCATATGGCCATCGCCGGGCCAATAGGTGAGGCCGCGAAATGGCGGCTGGTCGCTGCCAGGCAGCTGATAGGCCCAGATCTCCTTGCCCGTGGTGGCATCCAGCGCCACCACCCGGCCATAGGGCGTGCCCAGATAGAGCACATTGTTCACCACCAGCGGCGTGGTGGTGGAGGTGGGCAGGCGGCCGCTAGTTTTTGCTTCGGGCGTTGGGTTCATGTGATAGACCCAGGCGACTTGCAGCTGGCTGACATTGCCGGGCGTGATCTGGGTCAGGGGCGAAAAGCGGCCGCCGCCGGCATCATGTCCATAGGATGCCCAGTCGGTGGCGGACGGCGCCGCCATCGCGGCCAGCGGCAGAGCCGCGACCATCGCGCCGATCGTCAGCTTTTTCATGATTTCCCCTCTGTTTTTGTTTTGGCGGTTCAGCGGCAATGCGACAGCGGCAGGCCGCGGCGGATCAGGTCCGGCAAGACCGCGACACTGGGTAAGACGCCGCTGTTGCGTTCCTTCCGCAAGCGCTCTTCTGTCGCAGCGCCGGAATAAACCCCGATGGCCGCGCCCATGCCGCCATTGTTGGCGGCCTGAAGGTCGAGCGGCGTATCGCCCACCGCCATCACCAGGGCTGTTTCATTGATATGAGCCGCCTCCATGGCGCGGAACAGCATGAAAGGCGCGGGCCGGCCGTCGCTGACATCGTCGCTGGTGATGCTGGCGGCGAAGTAATGTTGCCAGCCCAGGCGCGACAGGATGGATTTCGTCAGCGGCCCGTCAAAGCCGGTGGTGGTGGCCAGGATCAGCCTCATCGCCTGAAGATCTTTCAGCGCCTGTTCGGCGCCGGCGATGGGCCGCACTTTTTCATAGGCTTTGGTGACGGTCTCGCTGAAGTCGGCATAGATCGGCTCGATCAATGTCTCGCTCTTGCCCACGCGCGCCACGAAATGGCGCACCATGGCCCGCTTGGAGGCGCCGCGCCATTCGCTGAATTCCTGGGGCGTGACCGTGATGCCATGACGGGCGAAGGCGCCCAGCATCGCATCGGGAACCTCGCCATGGTCGGCAATGAGGGTGCCGCCGATATCCAGCACCACCAGCTTGAGCGGCATGGGCGGATCGTCTTCGTCATCGCTGGGGTCGGCGGCCGCGCTGCCGGCCACCATGCCGCCTGCCAGGGCCGCGAATGTGCCCCGCCGCGAAAGCCTCATCGTCCCATTTCGTCTTCTTGATAGACCTTGATGATCTCGCCGAAATCCTTTTCGGCGGTGAAGCCCATCTCGCCCGCCAGCTGCGCATCAAAGCGGCCGGCCCAGCCCTGCACGATCTTGGCGACGAACGGATCGTCCACCCGCTTGATCAGGGCCACGGCCTGATCACCGGCGGCGGCGCGCAGCGCCGCGATCTCATCGCCCACCGTGGCGGAGACGCCCGGCATGGTCATGGAACGGCGCGGGCCCAGCGGCGCGGTGTCAATGGTCGCGGCCGTGATGAAGAAGCCGACGGCGGCGCGGGGGCTGGCGAACCAGTGGCGCACCTCGTCACCGACCGGCAGCGGCGCTTCCTGACCCGCCAGTGGCTCGCGCAGGATGCCGGAAAAGAAACTCGACGCCGCCTTGTTGGGCTTGCCGGGGCGGATGCAGATGGTGGGCAGCCGCACACCGACCCCATCCAGGAAACCCTTGCGGCTGTAATCGGCCAGCAGCAGCTCGGTCATCGCCTTCTGGGTGCCGTAGCTGGTGGTGGGCGTGGGCGCAAAGGAATCGGGGATGGAGTCGGGGAAGGGCGGGCCGAATACCGCCAGGGTCGAGGCAAAGACAAAGCGTGGCTTGTAAGGCGATTTCTCGCCCTCCAGGCGGATGGCCTCGAACAGCGCCCAGCTGCCGTTGAAGTTGATCTTGTAGCCTTTTTCGAAATTGGCCTCGGCGTCGCCGGAGACGATGGCGGCGAGATGGAAGATCACATCGGGGCGATCCTGAATCAGGGTGGCGGCGACGCCTTTTTCCGAAAAGTCCGCGACGATCGCCTTGGTGTCATGGGGGGCGCCGGCGGGAACAGGCGAATCCACCACGTCCACCAGGGTCAGGGCCTGGATGGTCTTGCCGCCCAGCGTCTTGTCTGCGGCCAGCCGCTCGACCAGCTTCCGGCCGATCATGCCGCCCGATCCAGTGACCAGAATCTTCATCGCTTGCTCTTTTCTGTTTTATGACGGCGGCGACCTTAGGCCAGGGGTTCCGGCGGCACCATGCGCGAATTTGCCGTGCAAAGTGACATGCTGCATCGCAGCGTAAAATAAGGCGCCACCGCGACTTTTGCCGCTTTGACGCGCCTGTGGCCGGGAGATAGCGTCCCTTGCATACAGAGCCGGAATCGGCCCGTCGGGGAAGGGAAGAGTATTGTGAAATTCGCTGTCGCGCTGGCGTTCGTCTGTCTTCCCCTGGCGGTGCAGGCCGAGGGATTGAAACAGCCTTACGGCGCCCCCGAACATCAATGGGCGACGCCGCCATCAGGCGGCCAATGGGGTTCCAGCGCCGGCATCGAACGGGGTCCCCATGGCGAGATCTGGGCCATCGACCGTTGCGGCGCCAACAGCTGCGATGGTTCGGACAAGGCGCCGATCGTTGAGCTGGACATGAACACCGGCAAGGCGATCAAGGGCATTGGCGCGGGCCTGTTCGTATTCCCGCACGGCCTTCATGTGGATCGCCGCGGAAATATCTGGGTGACCGACGGCGCCATTTCCAAGGATGGCACCAAGGGTCTGCAGGTGATCGAACTGTCGCCGGGGGGCAAGGTGCTGATGCGGCTGGGCACGGCCGGCCAACGCGGCGATGACGAAAGCCATTTCCAGTCGCCCAGTGACGTGATCACCGCCCTCAATGGCGACATTTTCGTTACCGACGGGCATGCACCGATCAATCCCTTCATTCCCGCGGGGCTCGACATGCGCGTCATGAAGTTCGACGCCCATGGCAAGTTCATCAAGCAATGGGGCAAGGCGGGAAGCGGTCCCGGCGAGTTCAACAATCCCCATGCGCTGGCCTTCGACGCCAAGGGCAGGCTCTTTGTCGCCGACCGCGCCAACAATCGCATCCAGATCTTCAGCCAGGACGGCAAGCTCCTGGATGTGTGGAAACAGTTCGGCCGCCCCAGCGGCTTCTATATCGCCGGCGACCGGCTTTATGCGATCGACGCCGACTCCACGGAAGTCCTCCATCCCGGCTGGAAGAAGGGCGTGTGGATCGGCAGCATCTCCAAGGCGCTGCCGGATGCCTTTGTCCCCGACGATCAGGCGGGCGAGGGCGTGGTGGTCGCCCCCAATGGCAACATGTATGGCGCGGTGAATGTCGCGCCGCATGGCATTACCCGGTATCTCAAACAGTCTTCCGCAAAGGAGAAGCGGTCATGAGCGATAGCAGGCGGAACTTCCTTCTGAAATCCTTCAGCGCGTCCAGCGCGGCATGGCTGGCGGCCAACTGGCCGGCCGAGGTCGCGGCTGCGGAAAAGGCGCAAGGGATGGGCAATTTCACCTATTTCTCGCGCCCGCAGGCCGCCGATATCGATGCCATGGCGGCGCAGATCTACCCCACCACCGACACGCCCGGCGCGCGCGAGGCCCAGGTGATCTATTTCATCGACACCGCGCTCGTCACCTTCGCCCAGGACAAGCAGGCGATTTACACGCAAGGCCTGGCCGATCTGTCGGGCAGGACCGGTGGCAAGCCGTTCGCCGCGCTGCCCTCGGACCAGCAGATCGCGCTCCTGACCTCTATCGAGACAACGCCCTTCTTCAAGACGGTGCGCGATCACACCATCATGGGCATGTTCGCCTCGCCCCAGCATGGCGGCAATTTCCACAAGATCGGCTGGCAGCAGATCGGCTTTGACGACAGTCTCAATTTCCGCTCCCCGTTCGGCGCCTATGACAAGGCTTGAGGAGACGCGCCATGAAAAAATTCAGTCCCTCCGAAGAAGTCGATTTCGTGGTGGTCGGCTCGGGCGCCGCCGGTGGCGTGATGGCCAAGCAGCTGGCCCAGGCCGGGTTTTCGGTCGTGGTGATGGAGCAGGGCTCCTGGGGCGCGTTCGGCCATGAGCAGGATTACAACAAGGACGAGCTGATCAACCGCTTCCCCTCCGAGGAAGACCGGCTGTTGTCCGATCCCAAGACCCAGCGCAACACCTTTCGCCGCAACGCCAATGAGAAAGCGGTGGCTGGAACCCATGATTATGGCTGCGTGGTGGGCGGGGGCACCGTCACCTATGGCGCGTCATCCTGGCGGCATCTGCCTTACGAATTCGACGAGGCCAGCCGTTTCGGCACCATGGCCGGCACCGGCATTGCCGACTGGCCTGTGTCGTATGCGGAGATCGAGCCTTATTACACGCAAGCAGAATGGGAGATCGGCATCTCGGGTCCGAGCCCCGCGGATCTGAAGGCGGCAGGGGCATTGATCGCACCCATGTCCAAGTCCTATCCGGTCAAGCCGCAGCCGCTGAAAAGCTCCGGCGCGTTGATCATGAAAGCGGCGGAAAAGCTCAATCTGACGGTGACGCCCAATGTCGCAGCCATCATCACCGAACCCTATAACGGCCGTTCTGGCTGCATCAATTGCGGCGCCTGTTCCGGTTATGGCTGCCAAGTGAAGGCGCGTTCCTCCTCGGCGGTGGCGCTTTTGCCCATTGCGGTGGCGACCGGCAATTGCGAGATCCGCGCCCATTCCTATGTGCGCGAGATCAATGTCGATGCCGCTGGCCGCGCCATCGGCGTCACCTATTTCAACAAGGCCAACAACAATGAGGAAGTGTTCCAGAAGGCCAAATGCGTGGTGCTGTCGGCCAACGGCACCGAAACGCCGCGTTTGCTGCTTTTGTCCAAGTCCAATCGCTTCCCGCAGGGCCTGGCCAATTCCAGCGGTCTGGTCGGCAAGTATCTGATGAGCGGCAATGGCGGCGGCGCTTCGGGCCTCTTCACCGACCCGCTGAACGAGTACAAGGGTTGCGTCACCGGCGCGGCCGTCCTCTCCTATGTGCCCAATGACGTAAAGAATCGCGGCTTCTATGGCGGCGGCCGCATGACCGCGCGCGGTCAGATGTCGCCGATCCAGTACGGACTGGCCGGCCCGCATGGCGCGCCCAGCTGGGGCGCCGGCTATAAGAAGGCGCTGATCGAACAGGCCAATCGCCGCCTGACGATGGTGAATTTCATTTCCCAGCTGCCGGTTGAAACCAACACGGTCGATCTGGACCCGGAGGTGAAGGACGCCTGGGGCCTGCCCGCCATGCGCATCACCATGACCAGCCATGAAAATGACTATAAGGGCATGCAGTTCTTCATCGACCGTTCGGTGGAGATCCTGAAGGCGGCCGGCGCCACCCAGGTCTGGGCGGACAAGGTCAGCGACACCAGGGGCGGCGCGCATGCCCGCGGCACCGCGCGCATGGGCAACGATCCCAAGTCCAGCGTGGTGAACAAGTATCACCGCGCCCATGACGTGCCCAATCTGTTCGTGGTCGACGGCTCCAGCTTCGTCACCGGCGGACGCAACCATCCCACCATGACCATCTCGGCGCTGGCCTATCGCTGTGCCGATCATCTGGTGAAGGCGGCCAAGAGCGGCAACGTCACCATCTAAGCGGGCCTTTTGCGTCGTGAGTTCGTCACGCCATCGCTCATGGGCTTCTTGCCCACATCGCTTGGCGCTCCTGCTCACGCCGCAAAATTCCTCGCTTGGGAAAATGCGGCAGTCCCACATGGGACGCGCCGTGGGTTCCTGCCGTGCCCGGCATGCCACCCGTTTCTGAAGCCGGTACGCTGAAGATGAACCGCAAACAGCGCCGCGCGCAAGGCAAGGCCGGCCAATCCCCGCCGGCCGGCACTGCGGTTCCCGATCCGGCCGTCTTGCATGAAGCCGGTGTCGAAGCCTATCGCGCCGGCGATCTGGACAGGGCCGTGGCTCTGATCGCCCAGGCGATCAAAGGCAACGGCGGCGTGCCCAGTTTTCACTACAATCTGGCGATTGTGTTGAAAGCGGCGGACCGGCTGGAAGAGGCGGCCACATGCTATCAGCACGCGCTTGCCCTCAAGCCCGACTATGCCGAAGCGCACAACAATTTGGGCAATGTGTGGAAGGCGCTGGGGAAAAAAGACGACGCCATGGCCAGTTTCGCCCGGGCGCTGGCGGCAAGGCCCGGCTATGCGGATGCCCATTACAATCTGGGCGTCTTGTTCGGCGAGGCCAATGAGAAAGAAAAAGCCGAAGCCCATCTCCAGGCCTGTCTCGCCCAGGACCCTGCCGACTCCCGTGGCGTGCGAATGCTGCTGGCCCATCTGGGGAAGGCCGCGACGCCGCAGCGTGCCTCACAGGCCCAGATGATCCAGCTCTATGACCAGCGATCGCGTTCCTGGGACCATGAGCGGTCCTATCATGGCCATGCGCTAGTGGCTCGCGCCTTGCGCGCGTGTGCAAGTTCGACCGAGCTTGATGTTCTGGATGCGGGCTGCGGCACCGGTCTGGTTGGTGGGCTGGTACGTGATATCGCGGGCCGACTGGACGGAGTCGACATCTCCCAGCCCATGCTCGAAAAGGCGCGCGCCAAGCGGATATATGACGCCCTCCATCAGGAAGATCTGGTGACGTTCCTGTCCGCCCGCAAGGACGATTACGATGCCATTACCAGCGCCGCGACGCTGATTCACTTTGGCGATCTCAGGCCGGTGTTCGAGGCCGCCGCGTCAGGTCTGCGCAGCGGCGGGCTGTTTGTCTTCACGCTTTTCTGCGGCGAAACGGACGATGCCGGTTTCGCGCCCGCCGCATCCTTCGACCTGGCGCGGCATGGATGCTATCGGCACACGAGTGGCTATGTGGGGCGGCTGGCGGGGCAAACCCGGTTCGCGGTGGACGGGCTGGAAAAGGCCGTTCATGAACATGACTTGAACGGTCAGCCGGTGGCCGGTCTTGTGGCGGTGTTGCGGCGGGTCTGACGTCAACCTGTCGGTACGGCATCAAAGGCGATGGTGGTGCGCGGCGAATCCGCCTGCAACGGCACCGTTCCATGCCAGACATAAGAGGGAAAAAGCACCAGTCGTCCCGGAACGGGCTGAATGGTCCGCCGGATCGGCTCCTTGAGCGGCAGATCCATGGACGGCTCTCCGAATTTGAGCCAGCCGTTTTTTGTCTCGGCATTGTTGCTGGCCTCAGGCACGGTCACGTAATAGGCGCTGCTGATCCAGCCTTCCGGATGCAGATGGTTCACATGATGGCCCTGTCCCCGCATCAGACAGGACCAGGCGCCGGTGAAGCGGAAATTCCTGGAGCGACGCATCAGGAAAGGGTGATGATCATTGTCGGGCAGATTGGCGATGTAATTGGCGAGCGCTTCTTCGATCCGCGTCCGGAGTTTTTCCACTAGCGCATGACCCGCGCCGAACAGCATGCCCTCGGTCTGTGTGCCACCCAGCAGGGATTGATCCAGATAGGCTTCGGTTCTGGGATGCAGGCGATCCAGATAGGCGCCCAGCTCGGCATTGAAATCTTCCATGCTGGCATAGCCGTCCGGCGGCTTCAGGTCGTAGACCCGGACAAGAACGCCATATCCATTAAGCCCTTCATCCCGCTCGTCATCTTGCAGACGCCATGCAAGTCCCAGCAGCGCCAGACACATCTGATCGAACGGGTCCCGGCCCAGCCCCGCCAGAGACAAATGCTCCGCCTTTTGCGCATCGCCCAGCATCAGCGCCGCGCCGGCGGCGCCGCTGAAGAAACGCGGGCTGGCGCCACGGCGATTGGTCACGCTCTCGAACAGCGCCAGAGCTTCCTGATACCGGCCCAGGGCCATGAGATTGTTGGCCCAGCCCCCCAATGCGGCGCTGTCCAGCGGATCGCGCGTCAAAAGCGTGTTGTAGATTTCCTCCGCTTCCGCGCTGCGCTTCTGCAAGGTCAGGAAGTGCGCCTTGCCCAGCAGGATCTCACGGGTCTGCGGCGCGCGGTCGTAAGAGACCAAAAACTCTTCCTTGCGTCCCAGGCGATGGAGCAGGCTGTTATAGGCACGGTGCAGCTCTGTATCGGTGGGGTTCTGGTCCAGAAGTTTGCGGTATAGGACCAGGCAGTCTTCGTAGCGGCCCAGCTGGTGCAGCCGGTCGATGCGGCGCTGGTCCAGATCTGGCAAATCCGGCGCCAGGGCCTGGGTGCGGTCCAGGCTTTCCAGCGCCTCGGCGTGCCGGTTGAGAGCGCTCATCACAATCGCCAGATTGTTGTGAATGGCGGCCAGCATCTTGGCGTCTTGCGTATGCTGCAGCGCCCGCCTGAGCGGCGCTTCGGCTTGCGCGAACTGCCCCAATTCCGCCAGGACCGAACCGAGCGCAATATAGCCATCCACATTGTTGGGCTGCGCCCGCAACAGCTTGCGATAGGTGGCCAGGGCTTCCTGCGGCTGCCCAAGTTTCCGCTGCGCCTTGCCCAGCGCCAGATAAGGATCGGCGAAATTCGGATCATGCTTGATCGCCGCCTGCCAGGCGGCCATCGCCAGTTCCGTCTGCTGCAGACCGGCCAACGCGGTGCCATGAAGAAAGGCAAAGCGCGCCTGGCGGGGATGAAGAAGCCGGGCCCGTTCAAACAGCGGCGCGGCCTCGGACCATCGTCCCTGCTGCAGCCGGATGGCGCCAGCCAAAGGCACCAGTGCATCGCTCATGCCCTGCGCCAGCAGCGGCCGCACCATTTCTTCGGCGCCCGCCAGATTGCCGGCTTGCAGCAACTGCCACCCACGCGCGACCGTTTGCTGGAGGTTCGCGTTCATGTACTGAGAATGATTTGCAGGCAGGTCCGCGCAAGGAACATGGCGGGGCAGTCGCGGCATGCATTCTCGACCGACATCGTCCGTCTCTCCCTGGCCAGCGCGGCAATCATCTTGGCGATTAAAAGTCGGCTCTGCCAGTAGCTGCATCGCTTTTCATCCGGCGGCGGACGCGTAGCAAAAAAGATACGGTCGAAAAATGAATTGTCGGAGGAATTGGCTTCGACCTCGGTGCGCGCGCCAGAACGATCCCCGATTTTCGTGCCGCTTGCACATGTCTGAAAACGCAACAGGCGCATGGTGCACGGCCGCCGATCTGCTCGTTAACGAACGACAGGCGATGTCTCGCCGCGCTGCACAATCGGGCGTGGCTCATGCCGCCTTCCACCGCGTCGCGTCCGTGCATGTGTCTGGCATGGCGAGCCGCGGATTTCGTGTGTTTTCCTGAAAACGCGCGGCAGGAAAAAGCCGGCAAACGATACCGGGCAATGCAATGTTGCTACGCACATATCACACCCGGATTTTCAGGCATGCGCGCGATATTCCGCGGCATCGAAACCTGGTCACGCTTTCAACGTGCGCCTGATCTGATGACAGCTATCGAAACGCATCTTGGATGGTGAATGACTGACGCGAAGTCAGCAGGCGGAGATCAGTTGCGGCTTGACGGCCCAGCAGGTTTGGAGATCAGATTACCAGAGAGTCATGACAGGGTTTCGACACAGGTCAGCACAAAAAAATCAGCACATCGGCTTTTAAAGAAAAACTTGGTCCTTCAGGGGGGATGCCATGGACAATCTTTGCAAGAAGCTCATGTTGGGCGGCTCGACAGCCGCCATGGTCGCCGCACTAACGGCGGGCGCCAGCGCCCAGGACCAGGAAGCCCAGAACGTCGAGAACGTCACGGTCTCCGCCTCCCGCATTAACATTCAAGGCTATACCCAGCCCACACCGGTGACGGTGATCGGCGCCGAAACCCTGCAACGCGACGCCCAGGTCGATATCGGCGATGCCATCCGCCAGCTTCCCGCGGTCGGTGGCCGAGGCGACTCGCTCAGCAACGGTTCGCACTCCGGCAACGCCTCCCAGGGTGACGCGGGCATTGACACGATCGACCTGCGCGGCCTGGGCGTGGTGCGTACCCTGGTTCTGTTCGACGGCCAGCGTGTCGTCACCTCCAACCCGAACAACGGCGGTCCGCCCGCCATCGGGGGCGTCGACCTTTCGACCATCCCCGCCAGCGTTGTGCAGCGTGTCGATGTGGTGACCGGTGGCGCCTCCGCCATCTGGGGTTCCGACGCCGTTGCTGGTGTGGTCAATCTGGTCATCGACAAGACCTATACCGGCTTCAAGGCCAATGCGGAATTCGGCAACGATTCCCACGACGATCAGAAGAAGTGGAAAGTCGAAGCCGTTTGGGGCACGGACTTCCTGGGCGGCCGTGCCCATACCGAATTCGCGGCCGACTACACCATGAGCCCGGACGCGATGTATAACTGGAGCCGGCCCTGGTACGACCGTACCAACCGGGCGCTTTATCCCTGCTCGCTGGTCAATGGCGGCTCCGCCAGCGAGTTGTGCCATACCCCCAGCGGCGTCTACACCACCTCCTACACCAATGGCGGTCTGATCACCGGCAGCGCCGCCAGCGCAACTCCTGCCCAGGCCGCGGCCATCCAAGCGATCGGCGGGCAGTTCGCCAACTTCAATGCGGCCGGCACCACCGCGGCCAACGCCTTGAAGGGCAACCAGTTCGTTGGTCCCAATGCACAGATGGTGCCGTTCAACTATGGCATCACCTCGGGCAGCAATTGCTATGCCTGTTCGGCCAATGTGGACAGTGCCGTGCAGAATGCGCCGCTGACCGCGGTGCCGTACCACACCTACAACCTGTTCAGTTACACCAGCTACAAGCTCACGCCTGACATCACCGCCTCGGTGATGCTGAACTATGGCTGGAAGGCGGAAGAGAACCAGGCCAATGATGGGCGGGCGGGCGGCTATACCATCAAGGTGGACAATGCCTTCCTTCCGGCGGCGCTGCAGCAGCAGATGATTGCCCAGGGCATTCCCAGCATCACACTGGGCAGCGCCGCCATCGAGAATCTCGCGAACCACCAAGATGTCTCAATGGCCAACCTGGCCAACTCCGTCGCGCAGAATTTCGTCCAGAACTATCGCCAGCTGATGCGCGGTGTCTTCACCCTGACCGGCAACTACAAGCTGTTTGGCGAAGACTGGTCGTGGAATGGCTATGCCCAGAACAGCTCGGTGCGCGAACGCCAATGGGCCCGTTACAATACCCTGTCCGCCCATATCCAGACAGGTTCTACCAATGGTACGGCCCCCGATGCGGTGGTGGTGCAGGCAAGCGGACCGGATTCGGTGACGCCGGCCGCTGCCGCGGCGCTGAGGGCCGCCGGCGCGCCGGTGCCCGCGGTCGGTAGCATCGCCTGCCGCTCGTCCCTGACGGCAACCTCTTGGGGCGTCTTCACCAATGCCGCGGGATTGCAGCAGGTCCAACCGGGTGGCTTGAATCCGGTCTGTACGCCGATCGATCTGTTTGGCGACGGCACCGTCAGCCAGGCGGCGCTGAACTATATCGCCCCAGGGCGGACCAATTCGGCCCCGATGAGCGGCGATGCGGTCGCGGACCGGGCGCTCTACCGCCTCAGCCAGTCGGTGTTCTCGCTCTCGACCTCGGGCACGCTGCCCTGGGGCCTGTCGGCCGGCAAGATCGCGGTGGCGCTGGGCTTTGAAGACCGGCTGGAGCAGCAGCGCAACCAGCGCGATCCGCTGGAACTGGGCGCGAACAATGCGTTCGAATCGGGCAACTTCTCCGAGTATGGCGGCGAGTACAATGTGCAGGAAGGCTTCCTGGAACTCGATGTCCCGGTCCTCAAGAATCAGTTTGTGCAAGATTTGGACTTCAACGCCGCGGGACGTATGACCTCCTATTCCACCAGCGGCTTGGTGGAGACCTGGAAGGTGGGCGCCACCAGCCAGGTTAATGAGGATATCAAGCTGCGCACCAGCCTGTCGTCGGACATCCGTGCCCCCGGCGTCGGCGAACTGTTCTCGCCCATTCTGATCAGCACCCAGTCAGGCGTCCAATACCCGCCGACGCCCGGCAACCCTACCTATAATATCCGTCAGCTGCAGGCGGGTAATCCGTTGCTGGCCCCGGAACAGGCCACCACGGTTTCGGGCGGTATCGTGCTGACGCCGCACTGGATCGAAAACCTGTCCATGTCCTTCGACTGGTATTCGATCACCCTGCATGGCGGCATCTTCTCGCCGTCACAAGGTCAGATCCTCAATGGCTGCGGGGTCGGGAAGAATCCGACTTTCTGCCAGTTCGTTTTCTTCGGCCAAGGCCCCGTGGTCAACGGGAACGCATCATCGGAATTTGACGGCAATGGCCATTCGGCCGCCGGCCTGATCGGGCCCTTGACCTTCGCCATCAACAATCCTGGCGACTTCAATGCCTATTATCAGGGGCCGGTGAATGCCAACCGGGAAACCGTTTCGGGCCTGGACTTCGAGATGGACTACAGCCATGAGCTCTTCGCCGGCACGATGGCCTGGCATGTGCTGGGCAATTATACCGATGAAAAGACCCGGACCTCGCTGGGCGCGTGTCAGGGCACAGGTGCACCAGGCGCGACATGCACGGTGGACGGTGCCGGCGCGGTCAGCGGCGACGGCGCGCTCAACCCGCTGAACGGGTTCACCGACCCCAAATTCCATGCCACGATAAGCAGCACCTATACCGAAGGTTCGTTGTCGCTGACCGCACAGGCCCGCATCATCGGCTCCGCGGTGCTCACCAACAACCTGACTCAGAGTCAGAGCATCTATACCAGCATCGACGACAACAATGTGCCGGCGGTGATCTATGGCGACTTCCGCGCCTCCTATCGCTGGAACAATTACATCCAGCTTTATGGCGCGATTGATAATGCGTTTAACGCGCCGCCCCCCAACATTCCCACCATTGGCGGCGGCGGCACAAGTTGTGTCACCTACGACTGTATTGGCCGCGCCTATCGTATTGGCGTGAGGTTCGAGGACTGAACTGGCGCGCGCGCACGGACCTGGCTTTGGGCCGCAAAATCCTCCACCGGATGATTTTGCGGCTCTTGCTTTGAAGGACCGGCTTATATGCTCACGGAAGGTGTGGCGCCCGAATCCAGCTTGTAAGCGATGGTCAATCGCGCCTCATAGCATTCCTGCGCCGGCACGGTTGCGCGATGCAGGATCGCGCCGCGGCTGATCACCAGACGGCCGGGGCGGGGCGAGACGGCCAGCACCGCATCGTTATCGTCTTTGTAGAAAATGGTCTCTCCACCCCAATCGGGCTGCCAGACAAGATTGGCATAATACAGCACCGTGACATTGTTGCTATGCGCCGGGCAGTCGCGGTGAATGTAATAGCTGTCGCCATAGACGGCGCTGTTGACGTAGGCGCGCTGATCATGGAGTACCTCGCCGGGGAACATCCTTTCGGCGATGGCCCGCAACCGCAAAAAGAAGGGGTCCCGGGGCAGCAGCGCCTTATCGATATCGGCGGAAGAGGCCAGCCCCGCCACGTCGGCGCGACTTTTTTCCTCGCGCGAGAACGGCATGGTTTTCAGGTCCCTGCCGATGGCGGTCACCATCGCGGGATCGATGAAATTGTCGCAGATGAAAAGCTCGCGGCCGGAGATCATCAATCGGCCGACCCGTGTTTTCGCCGTCGTCATCCCTGCTTCCCCGCCGGATGAATTCAACCCTTCCTGCGCGCCAAAAGGACCATAGACATTCATGGAAAACAAGCTTGGCCCGGCGAATCTAACGCGACTATCGGACCGACAGTGATCGTGTTCGGCGGGAGTGGGAGAGCGACCGACACAGCCGGTCAAGCTGATTTTGAACTGCGCATGTGCGGGGGGGCGGAGATAGAAGCGGCGTCGGTCCTGGCGGACGGAGAGACCGTCCAGGCCGCCGCTGCTGTTCGATCCCGAGCCCACCCGCCGCCGGGTCTCAGCGAAGACCGTTCGCGACGCTGGTGAAGGAGGTGCTGAGTGATATGCCCACCGTGCCCAGCACTGTGATCAGCACCACGGCGATCAGGGCGGCGATCGTGCACCGGAATGATCTTCCGCATCCTTGCCGAGGTCGCTAAAAACCGAAAATTCGAGTTTCAAGTTCAGTTTGAGGCGAATCCCAAGTCTTGCCCCTCAAGGCGGCGCGGCGGCTTTTTCCCGACTTACCGCGCATAATGAATCGCGAATTTCTTGTTGGTCATGAACAGGACGGTGACATCCTCGGTCTGGGTGGCGCCATGCTCCATCTTCATGCCCTCGGGAAACCAGACGAAGGTGCCTGGCCCGAAGGAGCCGTCATGGGTCACCAGCGTGCCTTCCAGGACGTACATGCCATGGGCACAGGGATGGGTGTGCCAGCTGTTGGTGAAGCCGGCCGGATATTTCACCAGGCGCACGGTGACGCCGGTTTCGGGATCTTCCAGGAAACGCTTGGCGAAGAGCGTTTTGCCCAGCTCGGGAATGAAACGGTCTTCCCAGGGCATGGCGTGGCTGTCGAACACCTGGAGCTTTGGATCGGACATGGCGCGTCTCCGTTCAGCGGTCGGCAGGCGATGCTAGTCCAGACCGGGCTGGACGAACACATGGAGGGCATGTCAAAAGGCATATCTCTGCGGGTGTAGTTCAATGGGTTCGCCGCGCGTTATAAAACGGTCCAGTGGACCGTTTTGCGCGGCGAACGCCGCGAGCTTGGGCGAGCGGCCGGAGAACCGGTAATATCTGGGCAAAAGCCCCACGCATCTGATATATGCGCAGCCTGTGCGGGTGTAGTTCAATGGTAGAACGGCAGCTTCCCAAGCTGCATACGAGGGTTCGATTCCCTTCACCCGCTCCATCTTCCGGCATCGTGGACGAAGCAAGCGGCACGGTTGGTCCGGCCGCTCGCAAGCTCGCGGCGTTCGTCACTCGAAATGGTCCGCTGGACCATTTCGTTCGCTGCGCGAACCGTTCCTCACCCCTTCACCCGCTCTAATGGCTTAGCGCGAATTTCTCAGGACGGTTTTGCAGCCCTGTTTGTGCAGACTGCGACCTCGCAGAGGTGCTGGTGGGTAGCGTCGCACAGCGTCATTGGCATGATTCCTTATTGGTGACCTGCGAGATCAGCAACGCCAAGCGCATACCCATCGACCAAGAGCATGTGTAGCAGATAAGAAAGTAAGCGATGAAAACATTGCGCTTGTTCCTTGTCGCGGTCTCCATATTCTGGCTAACTCCTTACGGCTGGTTTAGGCGTGGGTGTAGGCGTATCCGAAGTTTTTCCATCGCCCTGAACAAGAATAACAATTTTGGGGCTGAGGATGGAAACGGTTTGGAAAGGGGCTTTGCGCCTCACGTCATCGGTATGTCTTGTCGCCCTGACAGCATGTTCGGGCGGGGGTGGGGGCGGCGGTACGTCTCTCGGCACAACCGCGCCCAACAACAGTACCACATCCGGTAACACGACATCGAACAGCACAACATCGAACAACACGACGTCTGGCAACGCGACGTCCAACAACACGACAAGCTCGAACAACACCACGACAACGACGCCGACCGTATCCATCGGATCGCCAGATCCGGCCAATGTCGTGATTGTGGGATCGCCGGCATTCAATTTCACAAACAATTTGCCCCCGGTCGGTACCGTGTTCGGGCTTCTCGGCCCTGCCGTAAAAACCACTCCGACTGCGGTGACGGCTGCAAACGCAGGCAGCAACGGCACGGCGACCTTTCGCGGCATGGTGACCTCGGGCAGCACCACGGTTCCGACATTCGACCTGAGCATTCCTGCCATCGGCTTGAACGCCACCAATGTGCGGGCAGACGGCAGCACGACCACCCTGTCCGATGGAAGCGCGGTAATCCTGACTTTTGCCGGCTTGACCTATACGGCGCAAATGGCCTGGGGCTACAAGCCGGCAGGCAGCGGCGCCGGCACCGGTTATATCGGCGTAACCGTTGGCGGTTCGGGTACGACGATCGCCAATGTGCCGACCGCTGGCTCCGCCAACTATGCGGGCAACAGCTCTAATGGCGGCGGCGTGGGAGGCGCCTATTTCGTGCCCGATGGCAATGGTGGAATCGCCACGGGCTCTCTTGCCGGAAATGTCGCCATGACGGCCAATTTCTCGTCAGGCGCCATCACCGGCAATCTGAGCAACATGATTGCCACGCCGGCTGGCGGTGGTTCCTCGACCGCGTGGAACACGGTTTCCCTGTCCGCCAACATCGCCCGCGCGGCAAACAATGCCTCGTTCACCGGAACGACCAGCACCGGCGGCGCCCCGGCGGGAGCTGGTGCCGTCGGCTTTTCCAGTTCGGCCACGGGCGGGCTCACGGGCTCATTCTTCGGACCGAATATCAATGAAGCCGGGGGAACCTGGACCTTGACCGACCCGAACGCAGCCGGCGGTGGAAAGACCGCTTTCGGCGCTTTTGCCGGTGTATTGGGTGGCAACAGTGGTCTCAGCGGCTCACCATCAACTGTATCCATCGCTCCACCCAGTGTCGGCGTTTCCGGTTTCAACAATCCCGGGTCCAATTTCACCACCAATCCTCCTCCGGTCGGTACCTCGTTCCCGCTCGGAAGCGGCGCCCTCAGCGTCACCGGGACGTCTGTCGCGGACGCCAACGTCACCCAGGCCACCGCAACCTATCGCGGCACCGTGACCAATGGCGGCACGACCTATCCGGTTTTCGATTTGAGCATCCCTTACCTGTCGCTGAACGCCAGCAATGTCCGAGGCGATGGCACGCCAACCACCACCTCGAACGGCGGACAGGTGAGTGCGTCAGTCGCAACAATGACCTATACAATGTTCGGCGCCTGGAATTATGCGCCCTCTGGCGGTGGAACCTCTTATCTCGGTCAGTTGGTCGCGGGCTACGACACACCGGCTTCCGGCGTTCCGACATCGGGTAGCGCCACTTATACCGGGACTGCGGCGGCCGGCACCGGCGTGGTCGGCGTTTATGCCGTTCCATCTGGCACCAGCGCGATCCAGACGGGTACGCTTACGGGCGATGCGAGTGTGAATACCAACTTCACCAGCAACTCCTTCACCGGCAGCTTTACCAACATGCAGGCCAAGGCAATGGGAAGCAGCACGGCAACGCCGTGGAACAATGTTTCGTTGTCCGGCAACCTGATGCGGCAATCCAGTGGCGCCGTCCTCTCGGGCACGACGGCGACTACCGGTGCCCCAGCTGGTGCGGGCAGCGCAGGTTTTTCCAGCGCTGCCACAGGCACTGCCATCGGCCAGTTCAATGGCCCCAGCGCGACGGAAATCGGCGGCATCTGGACGCTGGCGGAAACCGCCGGCGGCGGGAAGGCCGCGTTTGGGACCTTCGGCGTCACCACAACCACGCCATAGATGCCATGAAGATGTTGATCGCGGCGATTGCCGTCGCCGCGATATTCACATTTGCCGCGCGGGCCCAAGAAAAGGGCCAGACCGTCTCCCTCTCCGCCGCCCAGGCGGCGCAGCTGCTGATCAATAACGACCGGTTCGATGACGCCAGGCGGCTGCTGGACCACGCCCTGCTGTCACAGCCGCAAGACAGCGAACTCCTGTTCCTGCGCGCCATGGTGGCCGTGGCGGAGAAGGATTACGACACGGCCATCTCGCTCTTTCGCCGTATTCTGGCGCATGAACCCGATGCCGAGCGGGTGCGCCTTGAACTGGCGCGCGTTTTTTTCCTCAAAAGGGATTATGACAATGCCGACCGGCAGTTTCGCTTCGCCCGCGCAGGCGAGATTGACGATACGATCAAGGCCAATATCGACCAGTTCCTTGCCGCCATAAACCGGTTGCGGGAATGGACAGTCAATTTTTCCTTGGCGCTGGCGCCCGACACCAACCAGAACGCCGCCACTTCATCGGCGCAGGTCAATATCTTTGGCCTGCCGTTTGCTCTGGACAAAAGCGCACGCAAACAGAGCGGCATCGGCATCGCCGGTGACATAGGCGGGGAATGGTCGCCGCTTCTGTCCGACAGCCTCAAGGCACGGATCGGCGGCGATCTTACACGCACCGACTACAGTGGCGGCCAGTTCGACGACATGACCTTGTCCGGCTATGCCGGGCCGCAGTTTCTGTTCAACGACTGGGACGTCAGCCTGCTGGGCACGGGCTTTCAGCGCTGGTACGCCAACCGGAACTATCTCAGCGGTCTTGGCGGCAAGATTGCTGCCGACTATGGGATTACCTCGTCGCTTTTGGTCAGCGCGGCGTTCAGTGGCCAAGCCCTGAGCGATGTGTTTATTCCCGATCAGAGCGGGCCTTTGTATTCGGTCCAGCTGGCCGGTACCTATTTCCTGTCGCCCTCGAGCCTGTTGCAGCTGCAATTGGGCTTCAACCGACAGGCTGCCCAGATCGGCGCCTATTCCTACTCCGGCGTCTGGTTCGGTGGCGGTTACAGCCAGGATTTGCCTTTCGGGTTTTCTGCCGGATTTCAGCCCAGCTATTTCATCACCCGCTATGACAATGAACTGGTAGCCTTCGGCAAGACACGCGCCGACAATGCCTTGATGTTGGCTTTTACCCTGCTGAACCGGCGCCTCGATTATCACGGCTTCACGCCGCGCCTTTCCTATGTCTTCACCGAGCAGCATAGTAACATCCCGCTCTACAGCTTCACCCGCAGCCAGTTCCAGATCGGACTGACTTCCTTATTCTAGATAGGCGGCTTGTACTATTTCTCAATTTCCCCGGACTGCATGCTGCCGTGCACCTGCCTGGAAGCGAACCACGAGCGTTCCGCCGGTCGGCGAGCTTGCGCTGGCACGCCTTACGCCAGTCTCGCCCGGATCTGGGTATAGGAATGGGGCGGGAAGGGATGGCTCAACCGCCCGCCCGACGCCTCGATCGTGCTGGTTTTGGCTGAGACCAGCGTCTTGCCGAAATCATTCTCGGCCTTGATGTCGGGGCCATTGACCTCCGACGCGGTGGCGGAGCCCGAGAACTGCTTGTCTTCCAGTTCGATGGCGACCGTCATCGCCTGGTCGCGGTGGCGGTTGACGACATTGACCACCAGATCGGCGCCATCCAGTGACGCCGAAGCATCGATATAGGGCACCGTATCGAACCGCTTGCTGCTGTAGCTCGGGCTGTCGACCAGCAGGTCCAGGCTGTTGCCGCGCACATTGCGGGTGAAGAGCTGCAACGGATAATAGATGGTCTGCAGGAACAGGCCCTTGTCATTGGTGAAGATGGGCGCGATCACATTCACCAGCTGGGCCAGATTGGCGATCTTGACCACATCGGCATGGTTGACCAGCGAATTGAGGAAGCCGGCCACCACCAGCGCGTCTTCCAGATTGTAATGCTCTTCCAGAATGCGGCGCCCGCGCTGGCTGTCGCCGCGGGCGCGGTACCACACATTCCATTCATCGAAGGCGATATAGAGCTTGCGGCCGTCGCGCGCCGGCTGGCCGGTGACATGGTCGATACGGGCCGACATGGCCGCCTCGATCAGGCCGGCCAGGATCTCGATCTTCTGGTCCATCTCGATCGGGCTGGCGACGAAATCGGCATAATCGTTGGCGGGATTGCCGACATACAGGTGGATCGAGATGTAATCGGCATAGTCGCGCAGGGATTCCAGCACCGTGCGGTTCCAGCCGATCCAGTCCGAGCCGGGGCGATAGTTGGACGCGCCCGCCGCCACCAGCTTGACGTCAGGATCGGTCAGCTTGGCCAGCTTGGCGGCCTCCAGCGCGAAGGCGGCATAGTCGGCGGCCGAGCGATGACCCATCTGCCAATAGCCGTCCATCTCATTGCCCAGGCCCCAATATTTGACCTTCCAGGGCTTTTCCCGGCCATTCTTCTTGCGCAGGCGGGTGATCTCGGTGTCCTGGCTGCCATTGACATACTCGACCCATTGCTGCGCCTCGGTCCAGCTGCCGGTGCCCAGGTTGAAGCAGATATAGGGCTCGGCGCCGATCTGCTCGACATAGTCCATGAATTCATGGGTGCCGAAGCGGTTGTCCTCCACCGTGCCCCAGGCCATTTCCAGCCGCCGTGGGCGTTGGTCGCGGGGGCCGATGCCATCGCGCCAGTTGTAGTTGGACGAGAAGTTGCCACCAGGCCAGCGCAGGAACGGCACGCCCAGATCCTTCACCGCCGTCATCACATCCTTGCGGAAGCCTTCCTTGTCGGAGAGCGGCGAGCCTTCATCGAAAATGCCGCCGGTGATGCAGCGGCCCAGATGCTCGATGAAATTGCCGAAGATTTTCTTGTCGATGGGACCGCGGTGCCGCTCGCTATGGATCAGAATGCGGGGATCGGCCGCACGGGCCCTGGTGGAGAGGAACGGCGCCGCCGTGGAGGCTGCCAGCACCGACCTGCGGGAAATTGTCATGACACGTCCCCTTCCTTATGCGGTCCGCCAATGGTCTGCCGGCGGCCTTTGATGGTGTTATACTCAGACAATTAAACAAGGCCAAGAAGCCGCCGCAATGGTCTTGGGCGCCGCGGGTGGTTCGTGCGGCTGGCTGGCATGGACCATGAAAGGACAGGCGCAGAAAGCCCGGATTTTCGCCCATGAGCCTTGCCTTTGACGCCGCGCAAGCGCGTTTTGAGACAGTGCCGTCCCGTCCTGACACGCCGCCTGGCACAGGCCGTCATTTCCCGCGCGGGCTGATGGCGGCAGCCTTTCTGGCCTATGCCACGGTCCTGGCCGCCGCCTGGTGGGCGCTGACCAGCCTGATGCCTGATCAGCTGACAATTCATGCCGCCGGACATGTGCTGTGGCTGCATCAGCTCCATGACAAGATCCTGGGCAATGCCGCCCTGATGCTGGTTCTGCTGCCTTCGGCGCTGTGGCTGGAATGCCTGGTCGTCGGCTGGAAGAACAGTTCGGCGCGGGCCCTGCTGACGCCGACCGGCTCGATGAAGACCGATATCATGTTTCTTCTGCTCGACCAGGCTCATGTCATGGGCGTGCTGGGCCGGGTGATGATGCTGGGCGCCTCCGTGATTTCCGGCGAGGCGCTGCGCGGTTGGATTGCATCGCGCACCGGTTTCGCCATCGATCCTTCCGCGCTGCCGCTGGCTATGCAGGTGGCGGCTTACTTCATTGCCTATTCCTTTTTCGACTATTGGGCGCACCGGCTGGGCCATACCGGGCTGTTCTGGCCGCTGCATCGTTATCATCACGCAGCGGAAGATTTCTGCGTCATCAACGGGGCGCGCAGCCATCCCGCCGGTTTTGTCGGCATCTTCCTGCTCAACGTTCCCATGCCGCTTCTGGGCGCCACGGCGCAGGCGATGATCTGGGTCAATGTCATTGTCATCGCCCTGGGCTTTCTCATCCATTCGCGCGTCGAATCCGGCTGGGGCTGGATCGGACGCTATCTTGTCCAGTCGCCGCTGCATCACCGCCTGCACCACAAGCTCGACATGAGCACCCCCACCGGTTTCTTCAGCATGATGCCGGTCTGGGATCATCTGTTCGGCGGCTGGAGCGAGCGCCGCGACACGGGCATCGCGATTGGCGTCGACACCGCCTACCGCCATGGTTTCTGGCTGGCGCCCGACCTGTTGCGCGACTATTGCGATTTCTGGAAGGGCCTGGTCGGCAAGCGCACGCTCTCGCCTAGCGAGCGGCCATCCTGAGATAGGCGGCCTCGATGTTCTGCCGGAAGCGGTCCGCATCGAACAGGGGCATGGTGGACAGGTTCTGGGCCAGTTTTTCCTTCAGCGCCCACAGCCGGGCCGGGTCCCGCGCCAATGCCAGCGCCCGTGCTTCATAATCGGCAAGCTCCTCGGTCACCAGTTCGGGCAGGCCAACCGCGTTGAGCAGGCTGGCCGCGACCCGGCCGGCGAAGGCTTCGCCCCGGCATGTCAGAACCGGCAGGCCCGCCCACAATGCGTCCGTGGCCGTGGCGTGGGCATTGTAGGGCAGGGTGTCGAGGAACAGGTCCGCCAGCCGGTGACGCGCCAGATGCACGTCAAGCGGCGCATTGCCGGCAAAGATCAGACGCGCCGGGTCGACGCCGCGTGCCGCCGCTTCCTTCTCCAGATTGGCGCGGGTATCGGCGGGCGGCTGCTTCAGCCACAGCACGCTTCCCGGCATCTGCTGCAACAGCCGCATCCAGGTGGCGAAGACCGGACGGGTGATTTTCCAGGCATTGTTGAACGCGCAGAAGACAAGACCCTCGGCGGGCAAGCCTTCCGCGGCGCGGCTAGTCTGCCCGATCGGCCGCGCCGGATCGGTGGGAAAATAGGTGTCGGGCAGCTGGATCAGCGTTTCGCTGTAGAAAGGCTGATCCTCGACCGGCGCCACCACGCCGTCCGCAATCAGATAATCGATGAAGGGGGCGCCCGTGGTGCCGGGATAGCCCAGCCAGCTCGCCTGCACCGGCGCGGGCCTGTGCGAGAAAATCTGCAGGCGGGATTGTCCGGTATGGCCGCCCAGATCGATGGCGATGTCGATCTGCATCTCCCGCAGGCGCCGCGCGATCTCATCGCTGTTCAGCCCGGCAAAATCATGGAAGCGGTCGAAGCCTTTCATCAGGCGGGCGCGAATGGCGCTGTCATCGGAGAGGCCGATGGAAATTCCGATCGCCTGGAAACGCGTGCGGTCATGGCGCTCGATCAGCGGCGCCAGCTGGAACGCCACCGCATGTTCGCGGAAGTCGGCGGATATATAGGCCAGCCGGATGCGGTCATGACCATAGCGCTCACCGTTCCACAGCGGCGGCACGGGCTTTGGCGCCAGCGCGCGCGTGGTGGCGGTGGCTGAGGCCAGCTGCAGCCGTTTGTCGGCGCTCAAGCCCAGGAACGTCAGGGGCGGCGCCACCGCTGCGATCTGCTCCGGCACAAGCTGGGCGACGCGGTCCCAATCACACAGGGCAAGCATCGTCATGGCCCTGTTGGCGATTGCCGGTGCATAGGCTGAATCCAGCGACAGCACCCGATCATAGCTTTCCAGCGCCTCGCGGTGCCGCTCCAGTTCCGCCAGCACCACGCCGCGGTTGAAGTGCACCGCCGCGACATCGGGTTGAAGTTTCAGGGCCTGGTCCAGCGCCGCCAGCGCGTCTTCATACATCTGCTGCTGGGACAGGATGACGCCGCGATTGTAATGCGCCTCGAAGTGGGCGGGCTGCAGGGCCAGCAGCCGGTCATAGGCCGCCAGCGCATCGCCGAAACGCCGCGCCGCCATCAGGGCATGGGCGTAATGGGTCAGCGCGGTGGTATCGGCCGGGTTCTTGCGAACCGCCTTATGGAGCAGGGTGAGGGCGTCATCATATTTGCCCTGCTGCGCTTTCAAAAAACCCAGCATGTGCAGGGCAGGGAAACTGGCGGCATCCGCGCGCAATATCTGGCGATACAGTTTCTCGGCCTGATCCAGCCGGCCGGCGCGATGCGCCGCCAGGCCCTGTTCGAATAGCGGACGCAAATCCATAAGCGGTGGCTACAAATCCCTTAGCAGCCAGCGCACGGACTGCTTCTGCAACGCGATATATTGCGACATGCAGTTCCCTGCCTTGTCATTATTTTAATGGCCCGCTTGCCCGCAGGCGTTTGCCTGTCGAACCTTCAAAAGCTATAGACGGGCCTCCGTGCCTATGCCTGTATATAAAATACAGCGAGGGGCCGGGAGGAAAATGCCCCGAAAACGATAAAGCAAGGATAAGGCAGGATGTCGAATACCGGAAATCGCGGGCCCAGGCATGGGATCTGGCTCGCAGGCTTGGCGCTGGCCGGGCTGATGCTCACGGGTTGCGACAACAAGCCTGCCAGCTACAGCCATGCCGGCGGGGTGGTGGATGGTTGGCCGGTCTGGGGCCATGGCGCCCATGGCCAGCGTTTCAGCGCCAATACCCAGATCACGCCGGAGAATGTGAAGGACCTAAAGGTCGCCTGGACGTATCGCACCGGCGACTTGTCCGAACCAGGCAAACATGCCGATCTGGCCTTCGAGGCCACGCCCATCCTGGCCAACAGGACGCTTTACCTCTGCTCACCCAGAAGCCGCATCGCCGCGCTCGATCCCACCACCGGCCGGCAGAAATGGATGTTCGACGCCCATCCCGACACCAATGGCGCCACCGTCATCACCTGCCGCGGCGTCTCCTATTGGCAAGACAGCCAGGCGAGCGGCATCTGCTCCAAGCGCATCTTCGCCGGCACGATTGATGGCAAGATGTGGGCGCTGGATGCCGATACGGGACGGCCCTGCGAGGGCTTTGGCGATCACGGCAAGGTCAATCTGCATGAAGGCCTGGGCTTCATCGAAAAGCCCGGTCTGTGGGGCATTTCCTCCGCGCCCACCATTGTCGGCGACAAGGTGATCACCGGCTCCAAGATCATCGACTTCCACAATACCGACATGCCCGGCGGCGTGGTGCGCGCGCTGGATGCGCGCACCGGCAAGGTGGTGTGGGCCTTCACCGCCGCGCCGCCCGACCAGGCGCAGGGCGATGCGCAGCATTATCCGCGCAGCTCTCCCAATGTATGGGCGCCCATGTCGGTGGATGTGGACCGCAAGCTGATTTTCCTGCCCACCGGCACGCCGCAGGTGGACTCTTATGTCGGCAAGGGCGACTGGGATTATTACGGCAGCTCGGTGATCGCGCTGAACACCGATACCGGCCAGGTCGTGTGGCACTATCAGCTGGTGCACAAGGACATCTGGGATTACGACACCCCCTCCCAGCCGCTGCTGTTCGATTATAAGGCCCCCGATGGCAAGGTGATCCCGGCGCTCGCCCAGGCCACCAAGATGGGCTACATCTTTGTCCTGAACCGCGAAACCGGTGTGCCGATCTTTCCGGTCAAGGAGACCCCGGTTTCCACCGGCGGCCTTCAGAAGGGCCTGTCGCCCACCCAGCCGATCCCCGAACTGCCCGAACACGAGGTCCAGATCACCAAATTCCAGGATTCCGATATTTTCGGCTTCGCCCTGGTCGATCGCTGGGATTGCCTCAAGCGTTTTCACGCCTTGATCAATGATGGCATCTTCACGCCCTATTACTCCAAGCCCAGCGTGGATTACCCCATCAGCCTGGGTGGCATGGATTGGGGCGGGCTCACGTTCGATCCGCAGCGCAACATCCTGGTGGTGAATTCCAACAATATCCTGGGCGCCCATCATCTTGCGCCGCACAAGGGCTCGGAAGGCTATTCGCCGTTGATTGGCACGCCCTATCGTCAGGTCTACGACAACATGATGTCCATCTTCGGCGCGCCCTGTAATGCCCCGCCATGGGGCCGTCTCACCGGCATCAACATGACCACGGGCAAGAAGATCTGGGAGGTTCCGCTGGGCACCACCCGGGACGAGGCGCCCTGGCCGCTCTGGTTTCATCTGGGGGTGCCCAACCAGGGCGGGGCCATCACCACGGCTTCGGGCCTGACCTTCATTGCCGCCACCACGGACCGCTATTTCCGGGCCTTTGAGACGGCCACGGGCAAGGAATTGTGGCGGGTATCGCTGCCGGCGGCCGGCCAGTCCATGCCCATGACCTACCGTGTGGACAGCAACGGCAAGCAATATGTTGTGCTGGCGGCCGGTGGCCACTCCGCGCTACAGAACCGGCAGGGCGACTATGTCATCGCCTATGCTCTGCCATGAGGGGATGATGCAGGACGTCGACGAGAATCTGGCTGAAGCCGCGACGGTCAATGTGGCGCCGCCCACCTTGCGCGCCCATGTGGTCAAGATGCTGTCGGCCGGGATTCTCTCCGGCAAGTACAAGCCCGGCGACCGGCTGAACGAAAGCCAGATCGCGCGTGAGCTGAACATCAGCCGCATTCCGGTGCGCGAGGCGCTGTCCCAGCTGCAGGAGCAGGGGCTGGTGCAGAACCGCGAGCGCCGCGGCATGTTCGTCACCAATATCGGGCCGGAGGAGGTGCTGCAGATTTCGTCCCTGCGCATCATCCTTGAGACCGAGGCGCTGCGTCTGGCCAAGACGCATATGACGCCCGAGATCCTGGCACAGCTGGAAAAGCTGATGGAACAGATGGAAAGCTGGAACGGCACACTCCTGGAAGCGGCCGCGCTGGATCTGGAATTCCATCGGGTGCTGTGGAAGGCTGCCGGCAATCCTTATCTGGAGCGTGCGCTGAATGCGCTGATGGTGCCGCTGTTCGCGCAGAAGACGCTGGAGCATGTCACCAAGGATGTGCGCCGCTGGCGGCTCAGCCATCACCGGATGCTGCTGGATGCGGTCGCCGGGCGGTCTGATGATGATCCGCAGGAAGTTCTGCTGACCCATATGCGCATGTCCTATACCGAGCCTGAGCGCTACTCGACCCTGGCGCGCAAGCCGGCCTGACGGAAGCGTGATCTCGCATTTGCGAAAGCGCGCCTTTTCGCGACGATTTGCGAAGATTGGCCTTTAAAACCGGGCGCCTCGCGCGCCTTTGTCGCTTGGCAAAAAAGCGCCGTCACACCTAAGGTATATTGTCTACAGAGATGGGGCTGTCGAACCTCCACCTGAGGCAGACATCATCGGAGGAAACGACTATCCATGACCATCAAGTCCATTCTGCTGTCCGGCGCGGTGGCGCTGGCTTTTCTGGTTCCCGCCTCGGCCCAAACCGCCAAGGACTATGCGCGCTACGCGCAATGGCCGGCGCCGCGCGCCCAGGGGCAAAACGTCAACGGCATGCACATTTTCCTGTACGCCGGCCTCAAGAGCCATGGCCCGGGCGCGCATGACTATCCCTATTGGCTGGACACCTGGTCCAAGCTTCTGACCGCGCATGGCGCGGTGGTGGATGGCGCGCTGTCCTTCCCCAGCCAGGAACAGCTCGATCATTCCGATGTCGTGATCATCTACAAGGGCGATGCCGGCTATATGACGCCGGAACAGCGCGCGCGGCTTCAGGCCTATGTGAAGCGCGGCGGAGGCCTGGTTACTTTCCACGACTCGCTCTGTGGCCCCGATCCGGCCGACATGGCGACCTTGGTGGGCGCCGGCAAGAAGCATGGCGAGGTCAATTACACCTGGACGGCGACCCTGGACTACAACTTCGTGGACAAGGACAATCCCATCGTCCAGGGCATGCCGCTGCAGATCTATGACGAGGCCTTCTACAAGCTGAATTTCGCGCCGGAAGTGCACCCGATCCTGACGGTCACCATGCCCGACACCCCCAGCGCGCGTCGTGGCGGCGGCGTCGGCCAGACCGTGCCGCAGATGTGGACCTATGAGCACACCCTGCCCGGTGGCCAGCCCGCCCGCGCCTTCGTCTGGATGCAGGGCCATATGGTCGACAGCCTGCAGGACCCGGCTATCCAGAAGGTGCTGATGCGTGGCATCGCCTGGGCCGGCAAGAAGCCCTACACCGAACTGACCGACTATGTGCCGCCGCCGCCGCGCGCGATGCGGCCGGAACAGTAATGACCGCTTGAGACACGCGGCCATCGCAAAACGGCGGTGGCCGCGTTCATCTTCCAGTCAGGCGGACAGCGATAAAAGGAACAGGCGATGAAAGCAGTGTTGAAAAGCGCGGCCGCGGTGTCGGCGCTGGCGCTGATGGCGACGGCGGCGGTGGCGGCGGGCAGCGACTGGGAAACCAGCGGCCACGACCTGGGCAGCCAGCGCTATTCACCACTGACCCAGATCGACAAGTCCAATGTCGCGAATCTGCAAATCGCCTGGAGCTATCACCTGACGCCGGCCGGCTATACCGGCCGTCCGCGCCTGTCAGAATCCGTGCCCATCGTGGTGGGCAACCACATGTATATTTCCTCGCCCTACGGCCAGGTGATTTCGCTCAACGCCACGACCGGGGCGGCAGAGTGGACCTATGATTTGCCCGACAATGACACGCCGACCGAGCGCGGTGTGGCTTATTGGCCAGGCGCCAAGGGCGAACCCGCCAGGATCGTGTTCGGCAGCCGCATGGGCCGGCTTTATGCGGTGGATGCCAGGACTGGCAAGGCGAGTGATGGGTTTGGCGATCATGGCATCGTCAATCTGAAAACGCCGGAGGTGATGGGCAACACGCCGAACTATCCCTATGGTCAGCCGGCGGTGCCGATCATCTACAAGAATCTGATCATCACGGGCGCCGGCACGCCGGATGCCGCGCCGAATGTCGGCGCGGTGGGCGACACCCGCGCCTGGGATGCCAGGACCGGCAAGCTGGTCTGGACCTTCCATACCGTGCCGCGCCCCGGCGAATATGGCTATGACACCTGGGGCGGCGACAGCGCGCGACACCGTTCCGGCGTCAATGTCTGGGGCTATTTCACCATCGACGCCATGCGCGGCATTCTCTATATGCCGCTGGGTGCGCCCAACAATGATCGTGTCGGCGTGGACCGGCCGGGCAACAATCTCTTCAGCTCGTCGATCGTGGCGGTGGACGCCAATACCGGACGTTATCTCTGGCATTTCCAGGTCACCCATCACGACATCTGGGACAATGACACCCAGGACCCGCCGGTGCTGATGGATGTGCGCAAGGACGGCAAGACGATCCCCGCGCTTCTCACCGTCAACAAGAATGCGCTGGCCTTCATCCTGGATCGCGTCACCGGCAAGCCGATCTTCGGCGTCGAGGAACGTCCCGTGCCGCAGAGCAAGGTGCCCGGCGAACAGACCTCGCCGACCCAGCCCTATCCGGTGAAGCCCGAGCAGCTGTCGCAGGGCAGTGTCAGCCGCGACAATCTCTACAAGGGCGAGCCGGACCATCAGGCCTATTGCGAGAAGCTGGTCGACGACAACCACATGGTCCTGGGCTCGACCTATCTGCCGCCGGGCTATAACGAGATCACGGTGGCGCCGCCCGGCACCCAGGGCGGGGTGAATTATTATGGCGGCAGCTATGATCCCAAGCTGCATCTGTTCGTGGCCAATGTGAACAACCTGTTCCAGCCCATGCGGGTGGTCAAAAAGGCCGATGGCACCTATGCCAACAACTATGGCGTGACGCGCTTCTGGGACCCGGAAAAGAAGCTGCCCTGCGGGCCGACCCCCTGGGGCCAGCTGGTAGCGGTAAACGTGGATACGGGCGATGTGGTTTACCGCAAAACCCTTGGCGTAACTGACAGTTTTCCGCCGCAATTTCAGGATACTGGTCGTCCGGGCCTGGGTGGAACCATCCTGACCGCCTCCGGCCTGACCTTCGTGGGCGCCACTGATGATTTCCGTTTTCGGGCTTTTGCCACCGCCACAGGTGACAAATTGTGGGAAGTGAAGTTAAAGGCATCTGTCACCGCCACGCCTGTCACCTATCTGGGTTCGGATAAGCGGCAGTATGTGGCGATGTCGGACACCGGCGGCTCCCAGACGGGCTCCGTGGTCACCAATGACGAGATCATCGCGTTTGCGTTGCCGAAGAAGTAGTTTTTAGCCTGTTGGGGCAGAAGAGAGAGACGAACGTGCGTGCTTTTGCTGTAGCTGTGTTGATTGCGGGCCTTGCCACTCCGGCTTTGGCCGATGACGATTACAAGAGCCTGCCTCCGGGGCCGGGCCGGGACGTGATGGTCAAGGTCTGCTCGCAGTGCCATTCGCCGGAGATCGCCGCCCAGCAGAACCTGGACGCCCAGGGCTGGAAGGATCTGGTCAACCAGATGGCGAACAACGGCGCCCAGGCCTCTGATGCCGATTTCGACACCATCACCAAATATCTGACCGCCAGCTTTCCGCCCAAGCAGTAAGGGCCCCCGTATCCGCTTGTGTTCGGCAGGCCAAAAGGCGCTGCCTCGATTTCCCATGTCTTCTGATAAGGAAAAATCCTCATGAAATTGCTGCGCTATGGCCCCAAGGGGCAGGAAAAGCCCGGTCTGTTGGACAAAGATGGCCAGATCCGCGACCTGTCGGGGATCGTGAAGGATATCGACGGCAAGGTGCTGGCCGATCTGTCGGCGATCCGGGCCGCCAATGTCGAAAGCCTGCCGGTGGTCGACAAGGGCGTGCGCCTGGCCGAGCCGGTGGCCAATGTCGGCAAATTCCTCTGCATTGGCCTGAACTATTCCGACCATGCCGCGGAATCGGGTATGCCCGAACCGAGCGAACCCATCATCTTCATGAAGGCCACCTCGGCCATCATCGGCCCGTTCGATGACGTCTATCTGCCGCCCACCTCCAAAAAGTCGGACTGGGAAGTGGAACTGGGCGTGATCATCGGCAAGGAAGCCCGTTACGTTCCCAAGGAGAAGGCGCTGGATTATGTGGCCGGCGCCTGTGTGGTGAACGATCTGTCGGAGCGCGAATACCAGCTCGAGCGCCTGGGCACCTGGGACAAGGGCAAGGGCTGCGACACTTTCGGACCCTTCGGTCCCTATCTGGTGACCCTGGACGAAGTGGGCGATCTCAACAATCTGGGCCTGTGGCTGGACGTGAATGGCAAGCGCATGCAGACCGGCAATACCGCCAGCCTGATCTTCGACGTGCCGACCCTGGTGTCCTATGTCAGCCAGTTCATGAGCCTGCAGCCGGGCGATGTGATCTCGACCGGCACGCCGCCGGGCGTGGGCCTGGGCATGAAGCCCCCGGTGTTCCTGAAGGAAGGCGATGTCATCACGCTCGGCATCGACAAGCTCGGCGACCAGAAGCAGACCGTGAAGCGGACGCAGATTTAAGGGTTGTCATGGCCGGCCCCCGAGCCGGCCATGACATGGGAACAAGAAGGGCGTCGGAGAGATCCGGCGTCCTTTTTTGTCTTCCATGACGAGGAGGTGAACTCCAGGGGTGCGTCTAGAACGACACGCCGATCGCTCTGCGCTTGGGCACAAGTTGCAGCATGGCCGCCTTGTAAGTCCGTCGGCACAGTAGATTTCTTTCAGGATCGTATTCGAGAACCGCTACGTCATCGCCATTGGTGCTCTCGACAGTTTTGGGATCGGCATAGCCAATGACCGAAACGCGATCCCCCAGTTTGAAAGTCATCGCAGAACCTCGTGAGAACATAACGAGAACACTAGTGCGATTCGCATGGGAAAAGGAGAAAATCTGCAACCAAAGAAAAAAGGGCGCCGATTGATTCGGCGCCCTTCTTTTTCATGTTACGGCCGGGCTTGAATCCGGTCTTTTCCGTGGCGCTCCGCCACTGGATGGCCGCCTCGAGGGCGGCCATGACGAGTGGGTTAGTGGTTGTCGCGCGGAATGCCCATGGTCTGGTCGATCTTCTGATACTTGACCGCATTCTCCAGCACCATGCCGGTGCCCATCTGGCCGACATGCTCGCGCTGGATTTCCTGCCAGGGCGTCTGCGAAGCGGGATATTTGTAACCGCCGGCCGCTTCCAGCTCTTTCCTGCGCTTGGCCAGCTCGTCATCGCTGACCAGCATGTTGGCGGTGCCCTTGTTCAGGTCGATGCGCACCCGGTCGCCGGTCCTGAGCAAGTCCAGTCCGCCGCCCACCGCGGCCTCGGGCGAAGCATTGAGGATCGACGGCGAACCCGAAGTGCCCGACTGGCGGCCGTCGCCGACGCAAGGCAGCGCATTGATGCCCGCTTTCAACAGCGAGGCCGGCGGACGCATGTTCACCACTTCGGCGGCGCCTGGATAACCCACCGGGCCGGCGCCGCGCATGATCAGGATGGTATGCTCGGTGACGCCCAGCGCCGGATCATCGATGCGGTGGTGATAATCTTCCGGACCGTCGAACACCACGACCGGGCCTTCAAACGCTTCCGGGTCCTTGGGGTTGGACAGATAGCGCGCGCGGACTTCCTCACTGATCACGCTGGTCTTCATGATGGCGCTGTCGAACAGATTGCCGCTCAGCACGATGAAGCCGGCGTCTTTCTTGAGCGGCTTGTCGAAGGGCCAGATCACTTCCGGCAGATGGACCTTCTTGCCTTTGCAATTCTCGCCCATGGTCTTGCCGTTGGCGGTCAAGGCATTTTCCTTGATCAGGCCGTGCTCCATCAGGATATTCACCACCGCGGGCACGCCGCCGGCGTGATGGAAATCCTCGCTGAGATATTCGCCGGCCGGCTGCAGATTGACCAGCAGCGGCACCTTGTGGCCGATGGTCTGCCATTGCGAGAGCGGCACATCCACGCCCATGTGACGCGCGATGGCCGTAATGTGGATGGGCGCATTGGTCGAGCCGCCGATGGCCGAGTTGACGACAATGGCGTTGTGGAAGGCATCCTTGGTCAGGATCTTGGACGGGCGCAGATCTTCCTTGACCATGTCGACGATGCGAAGGCCGGTGGCATAAGCCATCTGGCCGCGCTCGCGATAGGGCGCGGGGATGGAGGCCGAGCCGGGCAGCTGCATGCCCAAGGCTTCCGCCAGGCTGTTCATGGTCGAGGCGGTGCCCATGGTGTTGCAATAGCCGACCGACGGCGCCGACGACGCCACCAGCTCCATGAAGCCGCGATAATCCAGCTCGCCGCGCGCCATCATCTCGCGCGCCTTCCACACGATGGTGCCCGAGCCAGTGCGCTCGCCCTCATGCCAGCCGTTCAGCATCGGGCCGACCGAGAAGGCGATGGCCGGAATATCGAGCGTCGCCGCCGCCATCAGGCAGGCGGGCGTGGTCTTGTCGCAGCCGATGGTCAGCACCACGCCGTCCAGCGGATAGCCGTAAAGCAGCTCGACCAGGCCCATATAGGCCAGGTTGCGGTCCAGCGCCGCGCCGGGGCGCTTGCCGGTTTCCTGGATGGGATGGACCGGGAATTCCATGGCGATGCCGCCGGCTTCGCGAATGCCCTCGCGGATACGCTTGGCCAGCTCGATGTGATGGCGATTGCAGGGCGACAGATCGCTGCCGGTCTGGGCGATGCCGATGATCGGCTTGCCCGACTGCAATTCTTCTCGGGTCAGGCCGAAATTCAGATAGCGCTCCAGATACAGCGCCGTCATGTCGGGATTGCCGGGATTGTCGAACCAGGCGCGGCTGCGCAAGGTCTGGGGCGTCTTGCCGTCGTACTTCTTTTGATCTGACATGGATTGGTCCTGAAATTGTTCCTGAAGAGAAGAATGGAAAAGGATCAGCCGGGGAACAGCGTCATGCCGCCGTCCACCCGAAGCACCTGGCCATGGATGAAGCTTGCCTGCTCGCTCGCCAGGAAGGCGACGGCATTGGCGATCTCCGCCGGCTTGGCATAGCGGTCCAGTGACGCCCCATCCATCATGGCCGGATCGGTGGCGCGGGTGGCCAGGAAACGCGCGGTGGTGGTGGGGCCGGGGCTCACCGCATTGACGCGCACGCCCCTGGTGCGCATTTCCAATGCCAGCGAGCGGGTATAATGCAGGATCGCTGCTTTGGCGCAGCCATAGACCACTTCCGGCGACGTGCCGATATGGCCATTGAGCGAACCGAAATTGATCACCGCGCCCTTGTTGCGGGTGGCCATGCCGGGCACGACGGCGCGGCACATCAGCATGGTGCCGAAGAAATTGCGGTTCATCACCGCATGGGCGTCTTCAAGGCTGATATGGAGCGCGTCATTGGGATTGGGCTTGCCCCCCTTGGCGGCGATGTCGCCGCCGGCGCAATTCACCAGGATGGAAATGGGCCCCAGGCTCGCCTCGATCTTCCTCACCATGGCGGTGATGTCGTCTTCCCGGGTGATGTCGCCGGTCACCGCCACCACCTTGGCATCGCCATGTTGCGACAATTCCGCCGCCAGGGCTGTCAGGCTCGCGGCTTCGCCAAAGGCGGCGGGGGCTTCTTCGTTAATGTCGTGCAGCGCCACCGCGGCGCCGTTGGCCAGCAGGGTTTCAGCGATCATGCGCCCAAGGCCGCGGCCCGACCCTGTCACCAGCGCGACCTGGCCGGCAAAATCGAACGTTTTGGGAATGTCTGGGCTGTTCAATTCCGCTGCTCCGCTTCAGGCCGGTCGGGGATGGGCTTTCGTCCAAAAGCCCTTGTTTTTTATCGGCTAATCTCACACCGGCGCATGCGCAAAACAGGCCGGATGCATTGACTTCCCGCAGGCCGAATTTAGTATACAAGTCACAAGCCGATGTGAAGCCTTAACGGCCATCGGATCTCCCATGCCCCAGTAACGGGACAGGAACACAAGGGGCGAAACGACTCATGAAACCGACGCATACGCGCTACTGGGTCGTTGTCTTCGCCCTGGCGCTGGCGATGATCATGTATATCCAGCGGGTGGCGATCAGCCAGGCCGCGGTACCGATCTCCAACGACCTGCATCTCAACAAGACACAGATGGGCGCGGTGTTCAGCGCCTTTACCCTGGCCTATGCGCTTCTGGAGCTGCCCATGGGCCTTCTGGGCGACCGGCTGGGTGTGCGCCGTGTCCTCACCCAGGTGGTGCTGCTGTGGTCGCTATTTACCGCCTTGACGGGCGCGGCCTGGAATCTGACGTCCATGCTGGTGGTCCGTTTCATGTTCGGCAGTGGCGAGGCCGGCTGCTTTCCCAATCTGACCCGCATGTTGTCGGCCTGGCTGCCCACGGGCGAGCGTGTGCGCGCCCAGGCCCTGATGTGGGCGTTCGGCCGCTGGGGCGGGGCGCTGGCGCCGCCGGTCGCGGTGTTCGCCATCGAGATGTTCGGCTGGCGCTGGGGCTTTGTCGCGCTGGCCTGTCTGGGCATCGTGTGGCTCGCCATCTTCTTCCCCTGGTTCCGCAACGATCCGGCCGAGCACAAATCGGTCAATGCCGCGGAGCTTGCCATGCTGCAGGGCGGGCGCGAGCTGGTGCTGCACGATCATGGCGTGGCCTGGTACAAGCTGCTGCTGCAGAAGGACGTGGCCCTTCTGGGCCTGCAGTATTTCACCTTCTCCTACACCTGGTACTTCTACGTCACCTGGCTGCCCACCTGGCTGCAGCAGGCGCGCGGTCTTTCGCCGGTCACGGCGGCAGGCTTCGCCATGGTGCCGCTGGCGTTCGGCGGCATCGGCTCCATCGTGTCGGGCTTTCTGCCGCTTTCCATTCCGCGCAAGCTGATCGCCATTGCCGGCTTCGGGGCGACAGCGGTGCTGCTGTTCATCGTGCCCAGCGTGAGCGGCGTGATCGCGCCCATGGTTCTGATGGGCGTGGCCAGCTTCTGCAGCGACCTCACCATGCCGATCAGCTGGGACACCTGCGTGAAGATCGGCAAGCAGTATACCGCGACCGTGGCCTCCACCATGAACATGCTGGGCAATTTCGGCGGCTTCGTCGCGCCATTCCTGGCCGGCTACATCCTGGATCGCTCAGCCAACAACTGGTCGATCGTCTTCTACACCATGGCGATCGCCGCCATCATCTCAACCCTGTGCTGGTTGTTCCTGGACCCGGACGCGCAGCGCTGATTTTTCAAGGAAGGTTCATCACGTGAAGATCGATCTGACGGGCAAGGCGGCGGTTATTGTGGGCGGCTCGGGCGGCCTTGGCGAAGCCATGGCGCACACCCTTTCCGGCGCCGGCGCCGCGGTCGCGCTGGTCGGCCGCAACCAGGCCAAGCTGGACAAGGTGGCGGGCGATCTCAAGGCCAAGGGCGGCACGGTGGAGACCTTCACCGCCGACATGGTCAGCGAAAGCGATGTCGCGCGCCTGGCCACGGACGTGAACGCCAAGTTCAAGAACCCGCAGATCCTGATCAACTCGGCGGGCATCAACATCCGGAAGTCGGTGACCGAATTCACCCTCAAGGAATTCCAGAGCGTGGTGGATTCCAGTTTGGTCACTACCTTCCTGGCCTGCAAAGCCTTTGTGCCCGGCATGAAGGGCACCGGCTATGGCCGCATCCTCAACCTGTCCTCGATGCTGGCCCATGTCTCGCTGCCCAACCGCACCCCCTATTCCAGCGGCAAGGCGGGCCTTCTGGGTTTCACCAAGTCCCTGGCGCTGGAACTGGCAGGCGAGGGCATTACGGTGAACGCGATTTCGCCGGGACCCTTCCATACCGAATTGAATCTTCCGGTGATCAATGATCCGGAAGCCAACAAGCTGTTCCTGACCAAGCTGCCGGTGGGCCGCTGGGGCAAGGTGGAAGAGATCGGCGGCCTGGCCTGTTACCTGTGCAGCGATCTGGCCGGGTTCATCACCGGCACCGATATCGTGATCGATGGCGGCTGGACGGCTGCTTAAGATAAACGGAGGATGCCATGACGACGCGCCGCGACATGATGCTGGGTGGGGCCGCCCTTGCGGCCTCCGCCGCGATGCCCGCCCTGGCGGCGGATGCGCCTTCGCCGCTAGGCACCTCCCAGACGGCGCTGGGCCATTACCTGCGGGCATTGCGCGCCAAAGGCGGCGGCAAGATCGACCCCATCCAGGTGGTGGATTATGTCCATGGCCTGGGCGGGGGTGGTGTGCAATTCACCGTGCCGCTGGATGCCGATCTCAAGAAGCTGCGCGCCCGGGCGGAAAAAAACCGCATGTTCCTCCAGGGCGACCTGGATCTTCTGAGCCGCCACATGGACGACCTGGCGGCGTTCGAACAGGCGCTGAGGAATTACAAGGCGCTGGGCGCGGACTGTGTGCGGGTGGTCTGCTTTGTCGGCCGCCGCTATGAGACCTTCAAGACCCTGCAGGACTATAAGGACTGGAACGTCACGGCGATCAAGTCGCTCGATGCCTGTCTGCCCATCGCCGAACGCGTCGGCATCCCGCTGGCCATGGAGAACCACAAGGATCGCGCGGTCGATGAAGAGCTGACGATACTGGAAAAATATTCCAGCGAGCATCTGGGCGCCAATGTCGACTTCGGCAACAACCTCGCCATGTGCGACGATCCGATGGACGTGATCAACAAGCTGGCGCCCTACGCCAAAGCCACGCATATGAAGAACATGGCGGTGCAGAATTATCCCGACGGCTTCCTGATGTCGGAGGTTCTGTTTGAGGACGGCTTCATGGACATTCCCGCGATGTGGGCGGTGCTGAAGAAGGCCAATCCCGCGATCAAGCCGGTGCATGAGCTGATCACCCGCGATCCGCTCAAGGTCGCTGTCCTGACCGACCAATATTGGGTTACCTGGCCCGATCGCGGCGCCAAATTCCTGGCCGACACTATCCGGCTGGTGAATGCCAATCAGACCACGAAGCCCTTGCCGATCGTCAGTACCCTGTCGCCCGCCGCGCAGGCGCAGGCGGAAGAAGGCAATAATCGCAAGTGTTTTGCCTGGGGCCGCACCGCTCTCGCTTAGCCGCGATCTTTTGCGTCGTAAGTTCGTCGCGCCATCGCTTGTGTACTTCTTGTACACGGCGCTCGTTGCCACGCTGCCGCTAGCAACCCTGCTCACGCCGCAAAATCTCTGCGGCTAGGCAAGTTGATCTGCAAAGACCAAACCTGAACTATTGCACGGTGAAGTGCATCAGGGTTGTCGAGGTGAAGGTCTGGCCCGGCTTCAGTTCGGTCGTGGGGAAGTTCGGCTTGTTGGGGCTGTCGGGATAATGCTGGGTCTCCAGCGCGATTCCGTCTGTCGCCCGCAAGGTCGTTCCTGCGCCGCTCACTGCCGCGCCATTCAGATTGTTGGAGGTATAGACCTGCACCGCGGGCTCGGTGGTGGAAAGCTCCAGCGTGCGTCCGCTCACTGGGTCGGTGACGCGCGCCGCCAGCTCCAGCGCGCCGGGCTTTGATTTGCGCAGAATGTAATTGTGGTCATAACCGCGGCCGATCAGCATCTGCGGATCGCTGGAGCGCAGGTTCTTGCCGATTGGCGTGGGATTGCGGAAATCGAACGGCGTGCCCGCCACGCGCGCGGTCGTTCCCAGCGGCACCTGATACGCATCGGTGGGCGTGATCTCGTCCGACATCAAGGTGAGGATCTGGTTCTCGACATTGCCAGATCCATTGCCCGCCAGATTGTAATAGGTGTGGTTGGTCAGGTTGAGCACCGTGTCCTTGTCGGTTGTGGCCTTATAGTCGATGCGGAAATCGTTGTTGTCGGTCAGCGTATAGGTGACATCGATGGTCAGCGTGCCGGGAAAGCCCTGATCGCCATCGGGCGAAACCAGCCGGAAGGTGACGCCGGCATCACCCGCATGCTGGAAGGTGTTTACGACCTGCAGGATGCGGCCGCTATAGGCGGGGCGCCCGCCATGCAGGGTGACGCCATTCCGGTCCTGGGCCAGGTCGTAATGCTTGCCGTCGAGCGTGAAGCCATGGCCGATGCGGTTGGCATAGCGGCCGGTGAAGGCGCTCATCGGGCCGGTCGCCTCGATCCCAGCCAGATCCTTCTGGCACAGGATCACATTGGCCATTTTGCCGTCGCGGCCGGGCGCCTCCACGTCGCAGATGATGCCGCCCAGATCCAGCACCTGGGCCCGCATGCCGTGATTGTTGGTCATGGTGAAGACATGGACCGTGGCGCCGTTTTTCATGGTCCCATAGACGTCAGTCTTGATGGTGCCGGCCTGGGCCGCGCCCGCCAGCAAAGCCGCCAGGAACACGCCGCCAAGATGCGCTGCCGTCTTCATTTTTCCTCCCGATCCCTCTGTTTTCGCTGTGGCATTGCGCCGGCGACACTATAGTATCCGCGGCATAGAAAAAGACCATGGGCAGGAAGGGATGGGCCCGCGCGTTCTGGCGGGCCGCATGAAGCATGACTGAGACAGAAGAAAAGCCGCTGATCGTGGTGATGGGCGTGGCCGGTTCGGGCAAGACCACCCTGGCCAGCCAGCTGGCGGAGAAACTGGGCGTGCCTTTCGTGGAAGGTGACTCGCTGCATCCCGCCGCCAATGTGAAAAAGATGTCGAGCGGCCAGCCGCTCACCGACGAAGACCGCTGGCCCTGGCTGTCGGCGATCGGCGAGCGCATGGAAGTGGAACGCGCCACCGGCCATGGCGTGGTGGTGGCCTGCTCGGCGCTCAAACGTTCCTATCGCGACTGCCTGCGCAGCAAGGTCCATGGCAAGATGCATTTCATCCTGCTCGACGGTTCGCGCCAGACGATCAGCGACCGCATGAAGCAGCGCAAGGGGCATTTCATGCCGCCGGCGCTGCTCGACAGCCAGTTCGCCACACTGGAAAAACCCACATCCGACGAGCATGCGGTGATCCTGGATATTTCCCACAAGCCGTCCGAGCTGGTTGAGGAAGCGGTACAATCCATCACGCCGGCAACGGCGTCATAACAAAGAGGGGGCGGGGGATGGTGCGACGGGGACAACAGGCCTTGCTTGCGGCTGCCGCGATCCTGTGCGCGGGTCCGGCTTTCGCGCAGCAGTCCATGACAGATCTGCCGAAATTTCCCACCCCGCCGCCGCCAGTCAGCGCCGAAAATACCATCATCGGGCCGTCCTATGCCGATGCGCCGGAATCTGTCGCCAATCCGGATGTGCCCCAGGGCGATATCCGCGAATTCATCATGTATTCCGAGGACAGCAAGATCTATCCGGGCATCGTGCGCATCGCCAACATGCAGCGCGACGCCCATGGCAATTATGTCGTGCCCGCCAGCGGTCTTTCGGCGCCCGGCCGTTACGAGCGGCATGTCTATGTCTATATCCCCAAGCAGCTCGCGCCTGGCCAGCCCGCGCCCTTCATGGTGGTGCAGGACGGCCATTCCTATGTGAAGCGCATGGCCAACATCCTGGACAATATGATCGCCGCCAAGCGCATTCCGGCGATGGTCATCGTCTTTGCCGATTCCGGCGGCAGCGACGCGCAAGGCTCGGAGCGCGGGCTGGAATATGACACCATCTCGGACCGCTATTCCAACTGGGTGGAATCCGAACTGTTGCCGGCAGTGTCGAAGAATTACGGCATCACCTTCACCAGCGATCCGGAAGGCCGCGCCACCATGGGCGGTTCGTCGGGCGGCGTTGCCGCCTTCACCATGGCCTGGTTCCATCCCGAGCGGTATCACAAGGTGCTGTCCTATTCGGGCACCTTCGTGAACCAGGCCTGGCCGCCAGATCCCAAGACGCCGCGCGGCGGCTGGGAATATCACGATCACCTGATTGCCCAGGCGGCCAAAAAGCCCATCCGCATCTGGATGGAGGTCGGCGAGAAGGACAATCGCTTCGATAACGCGGAAGAGACCTGGCATAACTGGCCGCTGGCCAACAACCGCATGGCGGCGGTGTTCAAGAAGAAGGGCTATGATTATCACTATGACTTCGCGCTGGGCGCGGGCCATGTCGACAATCGCGTGGTGATGCAGACCTTGCCCGCCGCGCTCGAATGGCTGTGGCGCGGCTATCCCCGCTGAATTGCACCGGAACGATAAGGGAGAGAAGGATGAAAAATCGCAGACTGGCGCTTTCGCTTCTGGCCGGCACCATGCTGGCCGTCCTGCCGGCCACGGCCCAGCCCGCCGCGCCCGATCCGTCCCTGCCCAAATTCCCCACGCCCGCGCCGGCCACCGATGCCCAGACCAGCATCATCGGTCCCAATTATGCGGACGCGCCGGAATATACGGTCAATCCGAATGTGCCGCAGGGCGATGTGCGCGAATTCATCCTGTATTCGGAAGACAGCAAGATCTATCCGGGCATCGTGCGCATCGAAGGCGATCTGGCCAACAAGCGTGACGCCTATGGCAACCGCATCGCGGCTCCGGCCGATCAGCTGTCCAAGCCCGGCCGCTACGAGCGGCACGTTTATGTCTATATTCCCAAGCAGTACAAGCCGGGCACGCCCGCGCCCTTCATGGTGGTGCAGGACGGTCATTCCTACATCAACCGCATGGCGCCGGTGCTGGACAATATGATCGCGGCGCACCGTCTGCCGGCCATGGTCATCGTGGCGGCGGATTCCGGCGGCAGCGATGCGCAGGGCTCCGAACGCGGCCTGGAATATGACACGCTATCGGACCGTTATTCCAACTGGGTCGAGCAGGAATTGCTGCCGGCGGTGTCGAAGAATTACGGCGTGACCTTCACCACCGATCCGGAAGGGCGCGCCACCATGGGCGGGTCCTCGGGCGCGATCTGCGCCTGGACCATGGCCTGGTTCCATCCCGAGCGTTATCACAAGGTGCTCTCCTATTCGGGCACCTTCGTGAACCAGGCATCGCCCGAAGATCCCAAGACGCCACGCGGCGGCTGGGAATATCATGCGACCCTGATCCCCAATACCGCCAGGAAGCCGATCCGCATCTGGATGGAAGTGGGTGAAAAGGATCTGCATTATGACGATCCGGAAAAGACCTGGCACAACTGGCCACTGGCCAACAACCGCATGGCGGCGGCGCTGAAGAAGAAGGGCTATGACTATCGCTATGTCTTCGCGATGGATGCCCATCACGTCGATCCCAGGGTGGTGAAACAGACCCTGCCGGCGGCGCTGGAATGGCTGTGGCGGGATTATCCCAAGAGCTGACGTAAACGCAGGTCCGCATGACCGGACGCCCGACGAACCGGCTTGCCGCCTCCATCCTTGAGGCCGCCAATCTCGTTCGGCAGGGCCGATGGCAAGAGGCCGATGCGCTGTTGGCGCGGGTGCTGGCGTCCCATCCGGGCGAGCCGGATGCATTGCAGTTGCTGGGGCTGGTGCGGGAAAATCAGGGCCGGCTTGCGGAGGCGGAAACATTGCTGCGCCAGTCTCTGGCCCTGCGTCCGCGGCAGCCGCATGTGCAGGTCCATCTGGGACGGGTTCTGGCGCAAACCGGCCGTTATCCGGATGCGATCGATCAGCTCCAGGCGGCGGCCGGGACGCAGCCCGATCTTTTCGATGCTTTCTTGCTGCTGGCCCAGGTGCAGCTGACGACCGGCGATCTTGCCGCGTCGGAGAGGAATTATCGCGCCGCGTTACAGCTTTCGCCGAAATCCCAGGTCGCACTGTTGGGGCTGGGCGTCCTTCTCAACAAGATGATGCGCCCGGCGGAGGCGGAAGCCTGTTTGCGGACCGCTGCGCAGGATGTCGCAAGACCAGCCTCCTGGCGGGCAAAGGTCGCGTCCAATCTCGGCCAGTCGCTTGAGGCGCTGGGCCGGCGGGAAGAGGCCATCGATGTCTGGCGGGGCGCGCTGGCGCTCGATCCCGCCAATGCCGAGGCGCATCGGGAGCTGAACGCATTGCTCTATCGCATGGGCCGGGTCGACGAATTCCTGGCCTCGCATGAGGATGCGATCCGGAAGCTGCCCTTGTCGCACATGGCCGAGCGCGGGACGCTTCTGCTGCAGAAAGCGGGCTTCCTGATGGATGCGGAGCGATTTGAGGAAGCGCGCGATTGTTTTGCCCAACTGGCCGCGCTTGCGCCTGGAAGTGCTGGGCCGCAGAACGGCCTGGCGGCGGCCCATGCGCGCCTGGGTCGGCTGGATGCGGCGATCGCCGCCTATGAAACGTCCCTGCGGCTCAAGCCGGATGATCCGGCGACCGGAATCCATCTGGCCTGTGTTCTGTTGCAGGCCGGTGAGCGCGCGCGTGCTTTGCGTCTCACCGACGAAGCCGTGCCGCGGATGGCGCGCGATCAGGCCGCGCTGGCGGTGCATGAACTGGCGCTGCGCGCCAACGGCGATCCGCGCGCCGAGCGCTTGGCCGATTATGAGCGTCACATCCAGATTTTCGATCTTGAGCCGCCGCCGGGCTTTTCCACCATGGCGGAATTCAACGCCGCCCTGGATGCCCATCTCGATACGCTGCATACGGATCAGCGCGAACCTGTCGACCAGACCTTGCGGCATGGAACGCAGACGGCGCCGTCCTTGCTGCGCGGCAAGAGTGCACTGCTCGTCGCGCTTCGCCAGCGCATCGAGGAAGCGGTTGGTGCCTATATCGCCCGGATGTCAGACGATGCGGATCATCCGCTCACGGCGCGCCGCGCCGCTGGATTTGCCTTTGCCGGTTCCTGGTCGTCGCGGCTTCATGATTGCGGCTTTCACGCCAATCACGTCCATCCCGAAGGCTGGATCAGTTCCTGCTATTATGTGGCGGTGCCGGATGCTGTCCTGGACCCCACAGCCAGGCAGGGTTGGATAAAATTCGGAGAACCATCCTTCAACATCGGGATACAGGACGTCATACGGCGCACCATTCAGCCCGTGCCCGGCCGGCTTGTTCTCTTCCCATCCTATATGTGGCACGGAACGCTATCGTTCCGTTCGCGCGCGGCGCGAACGACGATTGCTTTCGACGCCGTTCCGGTCTGACTCGGTTCGCGTGCGGGCATCTGACAGATAGTCATGTGCACTTGCACACGTCTACGCGGCCCATCGAATCCGGTATCCGCCCCTATCGATACGCGTATTGGATCGTTCGATAGTCCCTTTGAGATGGATAACCTTTCATCGTACTGATAGAAAATTACCATTCGGCGGTATCGCTACCGTCTTTGGTGTGGAGTTGTGAGCAACGCGATAACCGAACGAAATTAAAGACTTATAGAGACTTACCTTTGGGGGGATACAAATGGAGTCCGTTAAAAGTCGCCGCGCGAATCATTACAAGTCGGCATTGCTTATTGGTTCCAGCATATTGGCCGCATCGGCGGTCCTGATCGCATCGGGCGCATACGCTCAGGAAAACAACGTCGAAAGCGTCACCGTCACCGGCTACCAGGCCAGCCTTGAGGACTCCATCAACGCCAAGCGTCAGGCGCTCAGCTTTACGGATTCCGTTTTCGCCGAAGACATCGGCAAATTTCCGGACAACAATATCGCGGAATCGCTGAACCGCGTTCCCGGCATCACCATCCTTCGCGACAGCGACGGTGAAGGCGTGAACGTCTCCGTTCGCGGCCTGGGCACCAACTTCACCAAGATCCTGCTGAACAATGCCCAGATCGCGGTGGCGTCCACCGGCCCGATCGACCAGCAGAACAACAATCGCGAAGTCGATCTGAACATGTTCCCCACCGAACTGTTCACCCAGCTGACCGTCAGCAAGAGCCCGTCCGCCGATCAGCTGGAAGGCGGCGCGGCCGGCACGGTCAACATGCGCAGCGCCCGTCCATTCGACAAGCCGGGTCTGCATCTGACCGGTTCGTTCCAGGGCAGCGACTATTCACACGCCAACAGCCTCGGCGAGCATGGCACCCTCATCGCCAGCGACACGATCGGTCCTTTCGGCGCGCTTATCGGGCTCAGCGCCGTGCACAGCCAGATCTTCACCCAGGGGTGGGAGACGGGCAATGGCGGCTATGTCAATTCGGCGGCCCTGACGGCGGAGCAATGCGGTACCGCCGTTCCGGCAAGCACGGTGACCGCCACGGGCTGCGACACCTTGGGCGGTAACAGCTACACGCTTGGCACCCCCGTCACCATCGCCGGCGTCGCGCACAATGTCGTTCCGACCGGCATCAGCTATAACGGCCCGGGCGGTCCGATCACCGGCGGCCAGATCATCAACGCGAACTTCATCACGTCGCAGAATCCCGGCCTGACAACGGTGCAGTTCAGCAACGCGCTGTTGCCGAAATTCCCGCGCCCGATGTTCGAGTCGGGCTATCGTGACCGGTTCAACGGTGTGGCCAGTTTCGAATATCGCCCCACCGACGATCTGCAATTCTATCTGGATCTGATCGGCGGCGTCACCGACAACAATATGAACCGCACCGACAGCACGTTGGGCATTCGCGCCGGCGCCGCCTCCGTGCCGATCGTGCCGGTCGGCCTGCAGATCGACGCCAACAATTTCATCACCAAAGGCACCATCCTGGGCGGCATTTACGGCGTCGAGGCCCGCCCCTATGTCGAGCATGGCAACTTCTACAATATCAATCCGGGCATGTCGTGGCAGGTCACCGACATGCTGCATGTCGATTTCCAACTCAATGCCAGCCGCAGCAACTTCTTCCGCGATGCCCCGACCTTCTACACGGTCACGGCCCCGCCTTCCCAGGACCCCACCATCCCGGGGCCGACGCCGCCCGCCGGCGGTCCGGTTTCAACCTATACACTGGCCTCTCCGCATGCGCTGACCACCTCGAATATCGACATCAACAATCCGGCCAACTTCCAGTGGAACAACGGCCTGGTGCGGTTGCAGGACGAGCGGCATATCACCAAGACCAATGGCGCCCATCTGGACGTGAAATATGGCGGCGACGATTTCGCCGTGAAGGTGGGCTTCGCCTATGATGATGCCTTCCGTCAGGTGATCGGCATCGACCCGGACGCCCAGTATCAGTCCGCCGTTTGCGGCGACAATCCGACGGTCTTCCTGCCGCCGCCCAACACGGCGCCGCCCTGCCAGGGTCTCACCACCACGACACCCAATGCGCCGGGTGTCGGGCCCGGCGGCTATCCGACTTATCCCGGCTATGGCACCGGTTACAGCAGCGGCTTCCCGGCCTTCGCCTATCAAGGCTCCCTGGTCCCGGCCACGTCCCTGTCGAAATATCTGATCCCGGGGCCGACCGGCTTCGTGACCATGAATTATCCGGCCATCGAAGCGGCGACCAACTACCGTGCCATGGACCAGGCGGCAATCGCCGCGGTTGGGGTACCCAGGGTGGGTTCGACCGTGACCTATCCGTTCAGCCTGGGGGCTGGCGATACCGGCGCGGCCTCGGGCATGGAGGAAGAACGCAACGCCGGCCTTTATTTCCAGTTCAGCGGCATTCTGCATCTGGATTCGCGCAACCTGAAATACAATTTCGGCATGCGCTGGGTGCAGACGCTGCAGAACATCATCTCGCCGATCGCCCACGCCAATCCGCTCAACAACACGCTGGCGGACGGCGGCAAGTATCCGATCACCTATACGTTCCTGGACGAAAGGCACATGTATCAGGCCTTCCTGCCGTCAGCGAACTTCGTCTATGAGGTGACCGACGACTTCCAGGTGCGCTTCTCCGCCTCCCGCACCATGACCCGTCCCAACGTCAACAGCATGATCGATACGGTCAGCTTCGGCGACGTGGCGGTGACCAATGCGACCAAGGGCAATCCCAACCTCAAGCCGTTCTTCTCCAACAATATCGATCTGGGCGCCGAACTTTATACCGGCGGGGCGGGCTATATCGGCATCGACGCCTTCCGCAAGGGCATCAGCGGCTTCACGGTCACCAACAGCTTCAACCAGACCTTCCCCTATCTGGCGCAATACGGCATCACTTACGGCACCCTCAGTCCGCAACAGCAGCAGGCCGTGGATCTTAAAACCGGTTGCGGTGCCGGCTGCGCGCCTGGCAGCAATTCCGCCAACCTGCCGATCATTGTGAGCCAGCAGCAGAATGCCCAGGGTCTTCTGACCATCAACGGCATGGAGCTGGATTATTCCCAGCCGTTTGACTTCCTGCTCGAGCAATATGGTCTTCCGGGCTTTGGCGTCACCACCAACCTGACCATCATCGACCAGAAAAGCAGTGGCGTGTTGCCGGCCATTGCCGGTGGCGTGGCGCCATTCACCTACAATGCGACGGCCTATTACGATCACAATGGCGCGATGTTGCGCTTCTCCTACACCTGGAACGACAAGTCCTACACCACTGGCGCCACCGGCGGCATTCTGGGCCTTTGCCTGCCCAACGTCGGCTCCGTCAGTTCCGGTTGCACGGCCGGCCCCTACTTCATCAACGCGCCTTATGGGCAGTTGGACATGTCGTCCAGCTACCGGCTCTCCAACCTGTTTGACGACATACCCGGCGATCCGGAACTGACCTTCGACATTCAGAACCTGACCAAGTCGAAGCTGCGCACTTACGAGCAGTATACCTATGCGACCAACACCTATTATGACTTCGGTTCGGTCTACATGTTCGGTATCCGCGCCCAGTTCTAGCCTGTTTGCAGCGAAGGATTAGACCAATGCAGCAGACCGCCCGGGCCGAAACCCGGGCGGTCTTTTTTACAACTGTTCAGGCATCGGGAGCGCATTTCGGGCAAGAGCACAGACAGAGGCGGAAGGTCCCACCTATGGCATCGCGCTTCTTTCCCGCGATACATCAAATGGAGGATGAATATGGAAGAACTGATGGCCGGCCGTCGCGCCGTGATCGGAAGCGGGGCGCTGGGTTTGGGATTGCTTGGCCTGGGTGCGCGGGCCGCAACCGCGGCGCCGGTTTCGGGCAGGCCGCAGGCCTTCTTCAATGTCTATGATTATGGCGCAAGGGGTGATGGCAGGACGCTCGACACCGCCGCCATCAACCACGCCATAGAGGCCTGCGCTGCCGCCGGCGGCGGAACGGTTTTGCTGCCGGCGGGAAATTTCCTGAGCTTTTCCATTCGCCTGAAGAGCCGCGTCCATCTGCATCTGGCGCAAGGCGCCACCATCATTGCCGCGGACTCGCCTTTGCCGGGCGAGACGACCGGCTATGGCGGCGGCCAATATGACGCCGCCGAATCCAATGGCGAATTCGAGCCTTATCAGGATTACGGGCACAATCATTGGCACAATTCGCTGATCTGGGGGGAGGGGTTGGAGGATGTCTCCATCACCGGCCCGGGCCTGATCTGGGGTCGCGGCCTAAGCCATGGCCGTGAAGTCAGAATGCTTGGCATCCGGTTTCATGCCGAGCAGCCGGGGGTAGGAAACAAGGCCATTGCGCTCAAGAACTGCCACAATGTCCGGCTGGCGGATTTTTCCATCCTCAGGGGTGGCCATTTCGGCCTGCTGCTGACGGCAGTAGACAATCTTACCATCGACAATCTCACCATCGACACCGAACGCGACGGCATGGACATCGATTGCTGCCGCAATGTCCGGGTTTCCAATTGCGCGGTGAACTCTCCCTGGGACGATGGCATCTGTCCGAAATCCAGCTACGCGCTTGGCTATGCGCGCGCCACGGAGAACCTCGCCATCACCAACTGTTATGTGTCGGGTTGCTGGGAACTGGGGACATTGCTGGACGGCACGTTCAAGCGAAATACCGATCCGGCCTACTCGCCGCGCACCGGCCGGATCAAGCTGGGCACCGAGTCCAATGGTGGATTCAAGAACATCGCCATATCCAATTGCGTGTTTGACGGATGCGGCGGGTTTGCCCTGGAGAGCGTGGATGGCGCGCTGCTGGAGGATATCGCCATCACCAACATCACCATGCGCGATATCCAGAATTGCCCCATCTTCATGCGGCTGGGCGCGCGCCTGCGCGGACCGAAAGCCTCCACCCGGACCGGCACGCTTCGGCGCGTGCTGATCTCGAATCTGACAGCCTATAACAGCGACTCCAAGCTGGCCTCGATCATCAGCGGCATCCCGGCCTTTGCGATCGAGGACCTGAAATTCTCCAACCTATTTCTCGATCATCAAGGCGGCGCGGGGTCAGAAGCCGCCAAAAATGTTATCGCCGAAAATGACGCGCAATATCCGGACCCGGACAGGTTTGGTCAAACGCCGAGTCACGGATTCTTTTTCCGGCATGTGCGCAACCTGGAAATGAGCCATGTCGAAGTGCGCCCCAGCCGGCCCGATGCCCGGCCGGCCTTCTGGCTGCAGGATGTGAAGCGGTGCGATTTTTTCGCGATTACGGCGCCCCCAAAGCCGGCTTTTGCCCTGCATCAAGTGACGGATTTCCGGCTGGGCTGGAGCAGGGCCGGCCAGGATACAGCTCTCGCCCAGGCGGACGACCGGCTGCTTTAGGGACGGGTTTACCGCCGGGCGGACAGCAGACCCGGCACCGCTAAGCCACGCGGACTTGGTTGACAGCCGGGGCCGGGAGAGGTGACCTTCTCCTCAAGATGGCGATTTCGACCATCGTGGAGAGGGACGGATATGAAGCTTGCGCCCGCATTGGCCATGCTTGGCTTGGTCACGGCATCCGCATCGGCGCAGCTGGCGCCGCCACCTCCCACCCATCCTGAACCGCCACCCCCGTTCCGGCTGATCGAGCCAGGCCCCGCCGTACCCGACTGGCTGTCCTACAATTACGACCGGGAGCGCAGCGGCTGGAACCGGGGCGAGACCAGGCTCTCGCCCAAAACCGTGGGCCGGATGAAGCCTTTGTGGAATACCCAGCTCACCACCGCCTCGCGGGCGCTGGTGCTTTCCACCCTGACCGCGCCGGTGGTGGCCGCCGGGGTTGCGACCCCGGACGGCGCCAAGGACCTGGTGTTCAGCATCGGCATGGATGATGTGCTGTCTGCGGTCGATGCGGACAACGGCAGAATCGTCTGGCAGAAAAGCTTTCCCAATACCATCAAGCCGCTCAGGCCCGCTTCGATCAGCTGCTCCAATACCGAGCAGGCGACGCCGGTGATCGACAAGGCCAGCGGCGTGATCTACTTCACCACCAGCGACGGCAAGCTGCGCGGTGCCCATCTTTCCGACGGCAGCGAGGCACTGGCGCCCACGGCCATGGTGCAGCCCTTCAGCCGCAATTGGAGCCTCGCCCTGGTAGACAATGTGGTCTACACCACCACCGCGCGCGGCTGTGGCGGCAGCCCCGAACAGCCCATCGAGTTCGGGACCGTGGCGGCGATGGATGTTTCCGATCCCGCCCATCCGGCGCTTTCGCGCTTCTATACCGGCAAGGGGCGTCCCGCCGGGCCCTGGGGCGCCAGCGGCGTCGCCTGGGGGCCGCAAGGCGCCTATGTCGCCACCGCCGACGGGCCCAACAATCCGGGCAGTGGCATCTATGGCGACATGATCCTGGCGGTGCGTCCGCACGCCTGGGGCCTCAACGACAGTTTCACTCCCTCACACTGGCGCTATATCAATGCGCGCGATCTGGATATCGGTTCGGCCGGTGTGCTTCTGTTTGCCTTCGGCAAGCGCAATCTGGTCGCCACCGCCTCCAAGGAATCGGTGATCTATCTGCTGGATGCCGACAATCTGGGCGGGATCGATCACATGACCTCGCTCTACCAGTCGCCGCGGCTGGGCAATGACACCCAGGACTTCCAGGCCATGGGCACCTGGGGAAGCCTGGCTACCGCGCAGGACGAGAAGGGCACGCGCTGGCTCTATGTCCCGATGTGGGGACCTTTGGCCAAAGCCGGTCCC
>DASZVQ010000041.1:0-54860 GCA_035547275.1 Rhizomicrobium sp. | reverse complement strand
TGTATGTTTTTCAATGGGCCGGGCATGATTCTCACCTGTACCTCCTGTGGGACGCGCTATGCGGTGGATGGGGCGAAATTCCCCGCCGCCGGGCGTACGGTGCGTTGCGCCAAATGCGGCCACAGCTGGCACCAGGCCGCGGAAGCCCCGCCGGAGCCCGCGCCCGAACCGGTGATGACGGCTGCCGCCGCGGATTCCGCGATGGGTTCATCGCCGAATGAGACAGAGGTTTTTTCCTCCACTCCTTCGCCGGTCCGGGCGTTCGCGCCGCAGCCCGCCTTACCGGAACCGCGCGCGCCGATCGGCCCGACCCTGGCCGTGGTCGCCGGCTGGGCCGGCTTGATCGCGGTGGTGCTGCTGATCGCGGTCTCGGCGGTGCGCTATCGCCAGGACATCGCGGTGATCTGGCCGCAGTCGGCCGGGGTTTATTCCAGCCTGGGCCTGCATGTGAACACCAGCGGGATCGACTTCCGCCAGGTTGATTATCGCCGCGAAAGCGAGGATGGCCAGGTCGTGCTGGCGGTAACCGGCGTGATCGTCAATGCCGGCTCGCGTCAGCTGCCGGTGCCCCAGACCGTGCGCGTCACCTTGAGCGACGCCAGCAATCACGAGCTTTATCACTGGACGTTCAAGCCCAGCACGACCGTGCTGGCGCCGGGCCAGTCGATACCCTTTGTCACCCGGCTTTCCAGCCCGCCCGCGGCGGCGCGCCATCTGGAAGTGCGCTTCGCCAAAGATGGGTCGTGATGGCGCCTGACATTCTTTTTACGGCGGAACAGATTCAGGATCGGGTGCGCGTCCTGGCGCGCCAGATCGCATCGGCGCCGCTAAAGCCCGATATCTGCATGCCGGTGCTGGTGGGCGGCTTCGTCTTTGCCGCCGATCTGCTGCGGGCGCTGTCTTGGGAGGGCTTGTCGCTGGATGTGGAGATGATCTGGCTCAGGTCCTATGGCGACAAGCGCGTGGCCAGCGCCATTTCCATGATCGCGGGCCCTTCCGAACAGATCGCCGGCCGGCATGTGCTGGTGGTGGATGGCGTGCTGGATGCGGGCCGCACGGTGGCCAAGGCGGTGTCGCTGATCCAGGCCGCGGGCGCGGCCAGCGTGCAGGTGGCGGTGATGCTGGACAAGCAGCGTCCCGACGCGGTGGCCAGGGCGGATTATGTCGGCTTTCCGGTCGGCAATGATTTTGTCATCGGCTATGGCATGGATGATGCCGGGCGCTATCGCGGCCTGCCGTATATCGGAAAAGTGCCGAGCTAGCCGAGGCTATATCGTGAAACCGATTGAGATTGAAAGGCTGCTTCTTGAGCTATAATTCCTTCAAAGAAAATCTTCGCGAGCAGGGTTATCTCCTTGCAGAAGAAATTCGTGACGGGAAATGGGACAAGACTCCGGGAAGTGATAGGCCTGCTTCTTCTCCCGAGATAATCACAGAGCTGCGCCACAGATGCCCCGGCTTCTCAGAAGCGGAGTATGCCCGGGCTATTGCAGATGGCATGTTCAGTAGTAGATGAGCGGTAACTCACGGCAAATTGCTTTTGTCTATCTCCTCTCCCCTTGAGGGAGAGGACGCAAAATCTTGCACTTGGCGGAGCACAGCGAAGCCAAGTGCTTAGATTTTGCTGGTGAGGGGTACGCTTTGCCCCAACGCACCCCTCACCTGAAAACTCACCGGGTTGAGCGTCGCTGCGCTCCGCTAACCCAATGATTTTTCTTCCTCTCCCTCAAGGGGAGAGGAAAAATGGCTTTGGCACGGGTCAATCGTGTCCTCGACGACTAGATCAGAACGCCTTCAGCAGCCGGTCCAGATAATCGCGTTCGGCCTGGGGCCGGTTCATCTGCGCGGCGCGCCGGCGCAGTTCTTCCAGGATGGCGCGGGCTCGCGCCAGATCGGCCTGACCGGGGATCTTGATGCCGGTATTGCCCAAGGGCGAGCCGGTGCGCCCCAGCGGGTCTTCCTTGCCGCCCGCCTGGCGTCCGCTCTGATCGGCCTCATCGGCCAGTTGCTGCGCGCCCTGGCGCAGCGCGTCCAGCGCCTGATTCTGGGCGCTGCCGGCATTGCCCATGTCCTTGCGGCCCAGCGCCTTGCCGGCATCGCCCATCGCCTTGCCGGCTTCGCGCAGCTTCTCGGCCGACTTGCCGTCCATGCCCTTGAGCGAATCCTGCAATTCCTTTTCCAGGTCGTTCTGCTGCTTCTGCAAGCCCTGCGCGCCGCCATCCTTGGGATTGCCCTGGCCCTGCTGCTGGCGGAAGGTCTTGTCGAGCAGGTCGCGCTGCTTGTTCATCAGCCCGCCCAGCTTCTGGATGGCGTCGTTCAGCTTCTTGTTCTGCGGTGTCTGGGCGCCGCCGCCATTGCCACTGGCGGTCTGGCTGGTGTGCATGTTTTCCAGCATCGACTGCAGCAGCGCCATCAGCTTGGCTGCCTGCTCGCGGTCGCCGGCTTGCGACAGCTGCTGGATGGTCTTGAGCAGGGTGTTGAGATCATTCTCGCCCAGGGTCTTGGCGTCGGGCGGCAGCGGCGCCTCGCTCTGGGCGGTGGGATTGGCCGCCAGCGCCTGCATGTAACGCTGCATGGCTTCATTGTAGCGCTTGAACAGTTCGTCAATCACCTCCTGCGGCGCGCCCGACGCCAGCGCCGCCATGATCATCATCTGCAGCTTGCGCAATTCCTCAGCCGCCGACAGCAGGCCGCCGCGTTCCAGTTTCAGCGCGGTCTGCCACAACAGGTCTTCGACCCGGTTGATGTCGGCATCGGTATGGGCGTTCTTCACGCCATTGAAGGCGCCGCGCAGCGCCAGGAAGATGTCGTGCTTGTCGCTGTAGAAACGGTCGGGATCGATGGTCAGCGCATCAAGCGTCAGCATCACGACCTTGCGGCCGGCGGTGTCGGATGTGGCCAGGTGCTGGCGCTGTTCGATCAGGGCGCGCGCCAGCGGATCGGTGAAGATGCGGGCGGGGATCTGGAAGGTGACGGCGCGGCTTGTGCCCACTTGCCCGATGGCGTCGCGCGCTTCCAGCCGTCCTTCCACCACCAGCCCGGCATAGGGATGGCTGGTCAGATCGACATAGCTGGTCTGGTCGATACTGCGGGCCGATGCTTCCGGCAGCGGCAGGGGAACGATCAGCGGCTTACCATGGCCGCCCTTGGGACGCAGCACCGCGCGCGCGCTGGCCACGCCATAATCGTCGCTGGCCTTGAAGGCGAATTTGGTCGCTTTCTGCTCGGTGGCGCTGGGTTTTGCCGTCAGCGAAATCGTTGGCGCCGCATCCGGCACGGCGCGCACATACCATTTGCCGATGGCGCGGCCGCCCACCTGCACGCGCACCCGCGCATCGGTGGAAAGAATGACGTTGCTGGAATATTCACCGTCCTCGCCGGTGAAGCGCGGCGCGGCATTGTTGCCGGCCATCAGGCCGGGGCGGCGCGGCGCACCATGCACGCGCAGGTTCAGCACCGAACCCTGGGGCACCGTGATGGTGTTGGTGTCGCCGGGCCGCAGGCTTGTCAGCGGCACGCCGGTATAGGGCGGGGGATCGACCCAGGCATCGATGCTGGCGGCGGCGCCCGCACCGCTGTCGAACGCCGCGATCAGCCGCGCCCCGGTATCGCCGCGCGCCAGGACCAGGCCAACCGCCAGCGCGATCAGCAGATACCAGCGCAGGCCCTGTGGATCGCGCTCGGCCAGGCCCGTGCGCGGCGGCGCGATACGGAAACGGCCGGGCAGAGGGCGCGCCCGATGCAGATCCCACAGCGCGCGTGAGAAGGGATCATCGCCCACCAGCACGTCATGGCGTTCCGAGATCGGGCGATGCTGCAGGCCGCTGTCACGTTCCAGCCGCCGCGCCGCATCGATGCTACGCGGCCAGGCGAAATCCTCGAAGCCGCCATAAAGCGACAGCCCGCTGGCGGTGATGGTGGCGGCCAGGGCCAGCGCCTGCAGGGGCCAGGGGATGAAGGCGAAAATGCCGGTCAGCGCCAGGGCGAGATAAAAGCCGGCAAAGCCCACCGCCGGCCACAATCGCGGCAGAAGCTTTTCGATGCCCAGAACCGCGCGCGCCAGAACGATTTTCTGGGCGATTTTGCCGCCCAGCGGATCAGCCGGAAAGCCAGTCTGGGATGCGGTCCTTGGCGATGAGATCGGCATAAGTCTCTCTGGGCCGTACGATGCCCCATTGCGCGCCGTGAACCAAGACTTCCGGCACGCGCGGGCGGGCATTGTAGTCACCCGCCATCACCGCGCCATAGGCGCCCGCCGACAGGATTGCCACAAGATCGCCGCTTTTCAGTTCTGGTAGCGGCCGGCTAGAAGCGAAAAGATCGCTGGTTTCGCATACCGGTCCCACCACGTCATAACGCGGCCGTGGGGAACCCACCGCCGGTTCCACGACCGGCACGATCTCATGCCAGGCGTCATACATGGCCGGGCGGATCAGGTCGTTCATGCCGGCATCGATGATCAGGAACGTCTTGGCATCGCCGCGCTTCACATAAATGACGCGGCTGACCAGGATGCCGGCGTTGGCGGCGATCAGCCGGCCTGGCTCGAACGACAGTTTGCAGCCGAAATCCTTTGTCACCCGCGTCACCATCGCGCCATAGGCGGTGGGATCGGGTGGCGGGTTGTTGTCCTGTTCGTACGGCACGCCCAGGCCGCCGCCCAGATCCAGCCGGGTGATGGCATGGCCATCGGCGCGCAGCATGGCGATCAGTTCGCCAATGCGGGTAAAGGCGGTCTCGAACGGGTCCAGCGCGGTAATCTGGCTGACGAGATGCACATCGACGCCGACGATCTCGATGTTCTTCAGGGTCGCGGCATGGGCATAAGCCTCGCGCGCATGGCGGAAGGGAATGCCGAATTTGGTCTCGGCCATGCCGGTGTTGATCTTGGCATGGGTCCTGGCATCGACGTCCGGATTGATGCGGATGGTGATGGGCGCGCGTTTGCCGAGCGCGCCCGCCACGGTATCCAGGGCCGCCAGCTCCGGTTCGCTCTCCACATTGAACTGATAGATGCCCGCTTCCAGCCCGGCGCGCATTTCCTCGCGCGTCTTGCCCACGCCCGAAAATACGATCCTGTTGGCAGGGACACCGGCGGCCAGCGCCTTTGCCAGCTCACCGCCCGACACCACATCGGCGCCGGCGCCAAGCCTGGCCAGGGTCTTCAGCACCGCCAGATTGTCATTGGCCTTGACCGCGAAGGCGATCAGCGAACCGGCCGGCAGCGCGCCGGAAAACACCTTGAAATGGCGTTCCAGCGTGGCGGTGGAATAGCAGTAGAAAGGCGTGCCGACGGCGTCCGCCAGCTGGTTGAGCCGCACGTCTTCCGCGCACAGCACGCCGTCCTTGTACTGGAAGTGGTTCATCGGTCGTTTTTATCTTGGGGCGGTCGCCCACACGCTGTCGCTATGGGCCACACCTAACGCCCTACCGGATATGGCGGCTTGGAGGGATCGGGCGTGTCCTTGGGCGTGGACTGGCCGTTGGGCTTGATCAGATCGTTCTTCACGCCGCAGGCAGCGACGGTCAGCGCCAGCAGGGTGATCGCAATGAGCTTTCTCATTTCAGGACGCTCCGCCAGTGATGCAGCTGTTCCTTCACCCGCGCCGGCGCGGTGCCGCCCAGGCTCATGCGCGAATGCACGCTGGCTTCCGGCGACAGCACCTTGAACACCTCGGCCGTGATGGCAGGCTCGACCGTCTGCATGTCGGCCAGGGACAGTCTGTCGAGCGTCACGCCCTTGTCCTCCGCCAGCTTCACGATGGAGCCGGCGATGTGGTGTGCCTCGCGGAACGGCTTTTTCAGCACGCGCACCACCCAATCCGCCAGATCTGTGGCGGTGGGAAAGCCCGGCTCGCAGGCCGCGCGCATTTTTTCCGGCTGGGCGGTCAGATCGGCGATCATTGCCGCCATGGCCGCCAGGCAGAGTTCAAGCGTGTCCGCGGCGTCGAACACCCGTTCCTTGTCTTCCTGCAGGTCGGTGCCATAGGTCAGCACCAGGCCCTTGACCACGGTGGCCAGTGCCACGAAATCGCCCAGCACCCGCCCCGTTTTGCCGCGGATCAGCTCGGCCGCGTCGGGATTGCGCTTCTGCGGCATGATGGAAGAGCCGGTGGTGAAGGCATCCGACAGCTTCACAAAGCCGAAAGCCGGCGTCGACCATTGCACCAGCTCGCCCGCCAGGCGCGACAGATGCACGGCGGAGATGGAACAGGCGGCCAGATATTCCAGGGCGAAGTCGCGCGCCGAGATCGCATCCATGGAATTGCGCATCGGTCGGGCGAAACCAAGGCTGCGGCTGGTGGCGTCGCGGTCGATGGGAAAAGAGGTGCCCGCCAGCGCCGCGGCGCCCAGGGGCGATTCATTCAGCCGCTTGCGTGCATCGTCAAAGCGCCCGCGATCGCGCCCAAACATTTCGACATAGGCCATCATGTGATGGGCAAAGGTCACTGGCTGGGCCACCTGCATATGGGTGAAGCCCGGCATGATGGTTTCCAGATGCTTCTCGGCCTGGGCGAACAACGCCCGCTGCAATGCCAGAAGGCCTTGGTCGGCGCGTTCGCAGGCTGCGCGCACCCACAGCCGGAAATCGGTCACCACCTGATCGTTGCGCGAGCGCGCGGTATGCAACCGCCCCGCCGCCGGTCCGATCAGCTCGGCAAGACGGGCCTCGATATTCAGGTGAATGTCTTCCAGTTCGCGCTTGAAGACGAACTTGCCTTCGGCGATTTCCTTCTCGATGACGGTAAGCCCATCCAGGATCGCCTGGCCGTCATCCTTGGAGATGATCCCTTCCGTGGCCAACATGCGGCAATGCGCCCGGCTGCCCGCCAGATCTTCGGCCGCGAGCCGCTTGTCGAAATCGATCGAGGGGGTAATCTCCCTCATGATGTCGGCGGGGCCGGTGGCGAACCGCCCACCCCACATTTTGTTGGTGCTCATCCTGTCATCCGAAGGGCCATGACCAAGAAAATTATCATCAGCCTGGCTGTGATCGTCGCGCTTGCGTTGGGCGTTCTATATGGGAAAGGCCTGCTTTCTGTCCATCAGGGCTTCGAACCGCCGCCCTCGCTGGCGGTGCTCAAGCTGGAAAAGACCCAGAAACCCGCCCCGGATGTGCACTTCACCGACGCCTTGGGCGCCCGCCACGGGCTGGATGCGTTCCATGGCCGCTATGTGCTGGTGAATCTGTGGGCCACCTGGTGCGGCCCTTGCGTTAACGAATTGCCCTCCCTGGCCCGGCTGTCCGAATTCGCGCCGGGGCTGAAGGTGGTCGCCATCGATACCGATCATGAGAAGGTCGATGCCGCCGGCTTCCTCAAAAGCCATGGCGCCGGCGCGCTGCCGGTCTATCTGGATTCCGACCACATGATGTTGCGCAGCTTTGTCGTGCCCGGCCTGCCCACCACCATCCTGATTGGGCCTGACGGCAAGGTGGTGGCGCGCGCCGAGGGGCCTGCCGACTGGGGTTCGGCGGATTCTGTCGCCTACTTCAAGCGGATTACAGGAACCTGAGCCGGTCACCAGACGGCGCGAGGGATTTGGCCGGTGAGCAGGGTTGCCTAGCGACAGCGTAGGCAACGCGCGGAGCCTGTGAATTCCGGCCGCTCGCTCAAGCTCGCGGCGTTCGCCGCTTTCGCAGGTCCACTGGACCTGCTCCATTGCGTGACGCGGCTCACAGTACGCGCGACGCACGCAGCGGTCAAAAGACCCGCGCCCTCACCGCGTCGGAACGGGGTGCTCGCCGCGATAGTCATAGAAACCGCGGCCTGTCTTGCGGCCCAGCCAGCCGGCTTCGACATATTTCACCAAAAGCGGGCAGGGGCGGTATTTGGAATCCGCCAGGCCCTCATACAGAACCTGCATCACTGACAGACAGGTATCCAGGCCGATGAAATCGGCCAGCTGCAAGGGGCCCATGGGATGGTTGGCGCCCAGCCGCATGGCGGTGTCGATGGCATCGACATTGCCCACGCCTTCATACAGCGTATAGACCGCTTCGTTGATCATCGGCAGCAGGATGCGGTTGACGATGAAGGCGGGAAAATCCTCGGCGTAAGCGGCGGTCTTGCCCGTACGCTTGACGATTTCCAGCGCCGCCTGGAAGGTCGTATCGTTGGTGGCGATGCCGCGGATCACTTCCACCAGCTGCATCACCGGCACCGGATTCATGAAATGCAGGCCGATGAAATTCTCCGGCCGGTCGGTGGCGGCCGCCAGCCGCGTCACCGAAATGGATGAGGTGTTGGTGGCGATCATGGCGGTGGGCGAGATGCGCTTGCACAGATCCTGGAAGATCTTCTTCTTGATCGCCTCGTCCTCGGTCGCCGCCTCGATCACCAGGTCGCGGTCCTTGAGATCGTCCAGGGTCTGGGTGGTGTGAATGCGCGCCAGCGCCGCCTTGATCTGGTCTTCGGTGATTGCGCCCTTGGCGGCCTGGCGCTGCATGTTCTTTTCGATGACGCCGATGGCCTTGGACAGTGCATCCTTGTTGATGTCGTCCAGCATCACGTCATAGCCCGCCAGCGCCAGCACATGGGAAATCCCCGTGCCCATCTGGCCCGCACCAATGACGCCGATCTTTTCCACTGCCATGTTACTTGCCCTCAACTGTAGCCGCGCTTGGTCAGTTCCGCATCAAGCTCCGGCAGGATCTGGAACAGATCGCCCACCAGTCCATAGTCCGCCACCTGAAAGATCGGGGCTTCCGCATCCTTGTTGATGGCCACGATCACGCGGGAATCCTTCATGCCGGCCAGATGCTGGATGGCGCCGGAAATGCCGACCGCGATGTAGAGATCCGGCGCCACCGCCTTGCCGGTCTGGCCCACCTGATAGTCGTTGGGCACAAAGCCCGCATCGACCGCGGCGCGCGAGGCGCCCACCGCGGCATGCAGCTTGTCGGCGATGGAATCCAGCAGATGAAAATTTTCCTTGGAACCCAGGCCGCGACCGCCGGAAATGACGATCTTGGCCGAGGTGAGCTCGGGCCGTTCGGATTTCGACAGCGCCTCGCCGGCGAAGGCCGACAGGCCGGGATCGGCGGCCGCCGCGACCTTCTCGACCGGCGCGTTGCCGCCCTCCGCCGCCGCCTTGAAGGCGGTGGTGCGCACGGTGATGATCTTTTTGCCGGCGGGCGCCTGCAAGGTTTCGATGGCATTGCCGGCATAGATCGGCCGCTCGAAGGTATCGGGCGACACGACGTTCAGTATTTCGGAAATCTGGCCGACATCCAGCCTGGCCGCCACGCGCGGCAGGAAATTCTTTCCCGTGGTGGTGGCCGGCGCCAGGATGGCGTCATAGCCGTCGGCCAGCGACAGGATCAGCGCTTCCATCGGCTCGGCCAATTGGCGCGCATAAAAAGGCGCATCGGCCAGCAGAACCTTCTCCACGCCGGCGATCCCGGCCACGGCCTCCGCCACCGCGGTACAGTTGGAACCTGCGACCAGCACATGCACCGGACTGGAAACCGCCGCCGCCGCCGTCACCGTCTTGTGGGTGGCGTCCTTCAGGGCCGCGTTATCGTGTTCGGCAATGACCAGCGATGCCATCAGAGAACGCCCGCTGCTTTGAGCTTGTCCAGAAGCTCGCCGACACCCGCGACCTTCACGCCGCCACCACGCTTGAGCGGTTCTGAGACCTTCAGCACCTTGAAGCGCGGGGTGATGTCCACGCCCAGATCGGTGGGCGACTTTTCCGTGATGGGCTTCTTCTTGGCCTTCATGATGTTCGGCAGCGAGGCATAGCGCGGCTCATTCAGGCGCAGGTCGGTGGTCATCACCGCCGGCAGCTTCACTTCGACGGTCTGCAAGCCGCCATCGATCTCGCGGGTGATCTTCGCGCTGCCTTCACCCAGTTCCATGGAATGGGCGAACGTTCCCTGCGGCCAGCCCAGCAGGGCGGCCAGCATCTGGCCCACCTGGTTGGCATCGTCATCGATGGCCTGTTTTCCGGTGATGACGAAGTCGGGCTTTTCCTCATCCACGATGGCTTTGAGAATTTTGGCGACGGCCAGCGGCTCGACGGTCTGGTCGGTCTTCACCAGGATGCCGCGATCCGCACCCATGGCCAGCGCGGTGCGGATGGTTTCGCTGGCCTGTTGCGGGCCGATGGAAACCGCCACCACGTCCGTGGCCTTGCCCTTCTCTTTCAGACGCACGGCCTGTTCAACGGCGATTTCATCGAAGGGGTTCATGGACATTTTGACATTGGCCAAGTCCACGCCGCTCTGATCCGCTTTCACACGAACCTTGACGTTGTAGTCGATCACCCGCTTGACGGGCACCAGGACCTTCATGGTGTTTCGCTAATCCCATTATGGGGCGGCTGGGCCGCCCACCTGGGCGTTGCCGTCCTCTTGTGCGGTGCAAAAACTATGGCTGGCGGCCAAGGCCTGTCAACGAAAGGGCGCACGACCCCGGCCTGCTTTTGTTGCAAAGCAGCAAGGCTGGTTAACCGCTCCGCGTCACTCCGCCGCAGGGAACTATTTCTTGGTCGCCAGATAGGCCACCACGTCGGCCTGCTGTTTTTTGCTGGAAAGGCCGGCGAAGGTCATTTTGGTGCCGGGCACCACGCGCGCCGGACCGGCCACCCATTTGGTGAGATTGGCTTCATTCCAGACCAGGCCGGATTTCTTCAGTGGCGCGGAATAGGCAAAGCCGGGCCGGGTCGCGGCCTTCCTGCCGACCACCCCCGACAGGTTGGGGCCCAATCCATCGCCGCCACCCTTGTCGTCGGTGTGGCAGACCGCGCAGCGCTTGAACACTTCGGCGCCGGCCTTGGGGTCGCCCACGGCCTGGGCCGCGATCGTGGAGCCCGCCAACAGCGCCAGCGCGACGGAAATTTTGCGAAACATGGAAATCGGCCCTTCTTAGTGTCCCCTAACGGGGGCCCTCCATAACCGATTTTGTGTGCAAAGACAGCGGATTTATGGCGCAGCCGTCAAATGCGGACGGTGGCCCCGACATGCGGCCGGCATGGTCGAAATAGTGGCGCAAAGACTGGCGCCGGTCCGGTTTGCGGGCGCCCTCATCCGGGTTCGCCAAGATGATGTAAAACTTTCAAGGATGGCTTTTCCAGCTATAGGATTGGGCATGAGCGATCCGCTAGATTTGCCGCAGGCCGGGGAACCCGCGCGCACGCGCCCCCGCGTCGTGCAGGATTTCGCCCATGCCGCGCGCTCGGCACGCAGCATGGTGCAGCTGCGCGGGTTGCTCTGCGAAGCGGCCTGGGCGCTGGGGTTCCATCATCTCCTGCTGCAGGGCGCCGCCGGCCCGGTGTGGCTGGCGGACCTGCCGCCAGCCTGGACTGCCGTGGCGCCGGCGCCAAGCGATGCGGTGCTGGCGGCCGCGGTTCAGTCCTATGCGCCTTTTCTCTGGTCCGACATTCCGCGTCTGGTGGCGCTCAACCGGCCGCAACGCGACTTTCTGGATGCCGCTCATGCCGCGGGCATCGGGGCCGCCGTGGCGGTGCCGATTCACCGGCCACGCGGCGTCCAGGAAGCGGGCAGCTATTCGGTCTTTGCCGGTTGCTGCTCTTTTCTGATGAAGAATGGCGTGCCGTTGCCGCTGCAAAGCCTGGCCGCGGCGCATTATGTCGGCGCGCTGGCCTTCGATGCGGCGGAAAGCCTGCGTGAGCCCAGATCGGACAGCGCCAGCCATGGCCCGCAACTGACGCCGCGCCAGCGCGACTGCGTGGCGCTAGTGGCCCAGGGCAAAAGCGACTGGGAAATCGGCCAGGTGCTGGGGATCAGCGAATCCACCGTGCACAAGCATATCGAGGACGCCAAGCGCCGCTTCGGCGTCTCCACCCGTGTGCAGCTGGTGGTGCGTTCGCTGTTCGATGCGCGCCTGAGCTTTTCGGATGTGATGAGCGGGGCGTCGTAATTGCCCCTCCGGCCTTCGCTGGCTCGAGAGCCAGCTACGGCCACCTCCCCATGCAAGCGCACCGATGCGCGCAGGGGAGGATCAGGCGTTCACCAGCTCGACCTGAACGACATCGGTGCGCGCGACCTCGAAGGTGGCCGCGCAGATGCCCAGATAGAATTCCCAGTTGCGCAGGAATTGCTGGTCATGGCCCAGCGCCTTGATGGCGCTTTCCTGGCCTTGCATCCGGACAAGCCATTCACGCAGGGTGCGCGCATAGTCCTTGCCGAAACCGAAGGCGCCGGTGAATTTCAGGCCGGCTTTTTCCGCTTCCTCGCGGAAGCGCGCGAGCGAGGGCAGCATGCCGCCGGGGAAGACATAGTGGCGGACGAAGTCGCTCCTGGTGCGATAGCCGGCGAACAGCTCGTCCTTGATGGTGATGGTCTGGATGATGGCGCGGCCGCCGCGCTTCAGCCGCTCGGCAACGCAAGCGAAATATTGCGGCCAGTAATGCTCGCCCACCGCTTCGAACATCTCGATGGAGACGATATTGTCGAACTGGCCCTTGCAGCGGCGATAGTCCTCCAGCTTGATGTCGGCCGCGCCCTTCAGCCGCGCGGTGGCGAATTTGTGCTGGGCCGGCGAGATGGTCAGCCCGGTGACCTGGTGACTGTCGGCCGCCGCGCGCTCGGCGAAACCGCCCCAGCCGCAGCCGATCTCCAGCACATCGGCCCGCGGCTTCTCGAACTTGGACAGGATGCGCTCATATTTGTTCTGCTGGGCCCGGAACAGGTCGCAGGCGCCGTTATAAAGGGCCGAGGAATAGGTCATGCTCTTGTCGAGCCATAGCGAATAGAAATCGTTGCCGACGTCGTAATGGTCTTGGATATTGCGCGCGGAGCCGGCGATGGAATTGCGCCTGACGAGCGCGTTATGGATCACAAAGCCCAGGCGGTTGAGAAAATTGCCATGGCTGAAATCGGAGAAATGATCCAGGTTCAGCAGAAACAGGCTGACCAGCCGCTCGACATTGTCGGTCTCCCAGGAGCCGGCGATATATTCCTCGCCCAGTCCGATATCGCCGCGCGCCATGATCCGGCGCAGCACGTCCCAGTCATGAATATGGAAACTGGCGTCGGGTCCGGGCTGCGCCCCATGCGCCACCGTGACCTCGCCATTGGGCGCGGTGAAGGTGAGTGTGCCGAATTCCAGGGCCGCCAGCGCCTTGCGCCAGCTCTTCTCGATATAAGAGGCGGGTATCAGGGACATTGCAGCTTCCCATCAAGGACGATGGCCAAGACTAGGCTCGGACGCGGCGCAAGACAATTATGCGGGCACCGGTCCGGGATTTTGAAAACCCGGAAGCAAAACCGGCGGCCGGGATTTTTGCTGCGGCGCGTCGGTACTGGGCGCGGCGCTCCCTGCCTCCCAGGGAATGGATGCGCCCAGTGCGCGCGCCACCCGCACCGCGCTCGAAAGCCCGTCCTCATGGAAGCCATGGCCCAGATGGGCGCCCGCGAACCAGGTGCCGCGCCGCCCCTGCAGGGTTGCGATCTGGGATTGCGCCGCAAGGGCCGCGCTATCGAAAACCGGATGGTCGAAGTCGGTCTGGTCGAAGATCAGATGTTCGGGAATATCGCGCTTGGGATTGAGACTGACGAACAGCGGGTGGTGCCCGTCGATACCCTGCAACAGGTTCATCCAATAGGTGACGGTGATCTTGGGGTGCAGGAAGTCGCCATCCGAGGTGTAGACCCAGCTGGCCCAGCAGCGGCGGCGCCTGGGCATCAGGCTGGTATCGCGGTGCAAAACCGCGCGGTTCTTTTGATAACGGAAGCATGACAGGGCGGTCTGCTCTTCCCGATCGGCATCCTTGAGCAGGCGCAAACTCTCGTCGCCATGCGCGGCCATGACCACCTGGTCATACGTCTCGCAACCGCCCTGGCTGTCCTTGATCCGCACTTTGCCGGCATCTTTGCCGGTCGTGGGGCGGGTCACCGCCACGGCGCCGCAATTGGTGCGGATACGATGGCCGAAGGAGGCGGTCAAACGGCGGACATATTCCTGGGCGCCGCCGGTGACCGTTTGCCAGCGCGGCTGGCCGGTGAAGGACAGCAGATGATGGTTGGCGAAAAACCGCACCAGGGTGCGCGCCGGGAAGTTCATCATCTCGCAGGGCGGGCAGCTCCAGATCGCCCCCGACATGGGCAGCAGATAATAGCGGCGAAACCATTCGCCCAATCCCAGCTTCCGGATCAGGCCCTCCAGATTCAGGTCGGGATGGCGGTCCACCGTTTCCTGGGCCCTGGTGTTGAAGATCATCACGTCCCGCACCAGCATCCCGAACCGGGGACGCAACAGGTTGCGGCGCTGGCCCAGGACCGCGTCCAGGTCCTTGGCGCCCCATTCCAGCCAGCCGTCCCGGATCGAGGCGGCGAAGGTCATGTCGCTGGCATGGGTGGGCACGTTCAGATGCGCGAACAGGCCCGACAGATTGGGATAGTTCGGGCGATTGAAGACAATGAAGCCGGTATCGACCGGAATGGCGCGGCCGTCATAATCGACCGTGACCGTGCGGCTATGGCCTCCGATGCGGGGGGCCTTTTCATAGACGGTGATCTCATGGTCAGGGTTCAGCAGGAAGGCGCTGCCCAGCCCTGAAATGCCCGTCCCCACAACAGCAATCTTGGCCATGGGCCGCCCCCGAACCTATGGACCAGTTACGCCCCCTTGCGACAACCGGATCACCGGAGCCTAATTGATCCGAAGGCGGCTGGCGCGCGTAAAAGAGGCGCAGGCGGGGGTTGGTCATGGCTTTCCTGATCGCTTACATCGTGTGCATCCTGGTGATGGGCGGGCTCGACTTTCTGTGGCTGAGCAACACCTCCGGCGCCCTGTATCACCGGGACCTGGGACCGCTCCTGGCGGAAAGTCCCAACATGCCCGTCGCGGTGATTTTCTATCTCACCTACATCATCGGCGTGCTGATCTTCGCGGTGCGCCCGGCGCTCGCCTCCGGCGACTGGAAGACGGCGGCGCTCCATGGCGCGCTGTTCGGATTTTTCGCCTATGCCACCTACGACCTCACCAACCTGGCCACCATGAAAGTGTGGACCCTGCGCGTCACCCTGCTGGATATCGCCTGGGGCACAATCCTGACCGGCATCACCGCAAGCGCCGGCGCGCTCGCGGCGCTAAGGCTCGCGCGTTAGCGGCGCTGAGCGGCGGGCGTTCCCCTAACCCGCGTCAAAAGAAAGACTTTCCCGGACTCCGGGGAACCGCGCCCCGCTCCATGTGTTCCTCTCACATAGTCCTGGAAGGAATTTCCAATGCTGGGAACAATTCTGATTGTGGTTTTGCTGCTTCTGTTGCTGGGCGCCTGGCCTTCCTGGCCGCACAGCCGCAACTGGGGTTACTACCCCTCCGGAACATTGGGCCTGGTGCTGGTGATTGTCTTGGTGCTGGCGCTGATGGGCCGCGTTTGAGGGCGGGCATGTCGCGAGGAGGCATGCGTGAGCAAGAAGAAACTGTTCGAAGACATCAAGCACAATCCGGCGCGCATCTATCGCATGCCGGCCGACGTGTTGCGTGATCGCCGCTTTGCTGATGCCGAGCGGCTTCAGATTCTGCGGGCCTGGCGTGATCTTTCACCGGATCAGGCCGATAGGGCCGTCATCGACGCCATGATCGCAGAGGTGGAGAACCGCCTCTGCGCCAGCGATCACGCCGCCGAGTAAAAGGAGACCGGACAATGGCACAGACGACACATACGGAAAACGGCAAGGTCGTTCTCAACGCCCAGGAGGCGCGGCAGGGCAAGGAGCTTGGCGTGATGCGCTATGTCCTGCACATTTCGCTGGCGCTGGCGGTTATCGCGGGCGTGGTGGTTTATGCGATCTTCTTTCACTGAAGCGCAAAACCCGGTCCGGACGGATTCAGTCCCGGCGCGCCGATAATTCCGTCAGGGCGTGCCGCAGTTCCACCGGCCCGAATGGCTTCTGCAGCACCGGATAGTCCTGGAATTCCTCCGGAATGCCGCGGGGACCATAGGCGGTGGCGAACAGGAAAGGGATATCCCGCTCCTCCAGCGCCGCGGCAAAGGGAAAAACGGTCTTGCCGTTCAGGTGCACGTCCAGCATGGCAAGGTCGAAGGTGTCGCTATCGAGCAGCCGCATGGCATCTTCCAGCCGGGGCACGACCGCGGCCACTTCGTAAGCCAGCTCCGTGACCATGTCCTCGATAAGCATGGCGACCGTCATTTCGTCCTCGACGACCAGCACACGGGGCGCCATCAGCCTGAGGCCATGGTCGGTCGGCAAGCCGGGGGCCGGTCCGGGATGGGTCGCGGGTATGGCGGGGCTGCTCATCACAAGCCAACGCCGTTTGTGGACCAAGGTTTCCATCCGTCGAAAATCTAACCGGCTGAGTTGGTTACCTATTTGCGACGTTTTGGGCTAACCCCTTGACGCCAAAGCCGCCGCACCTCACCAAGGCGCGTTCTTTTCGAGAGCCTGCCTTGTCCGCCCCTGCCAATCCAGACACTTGTACGACAGCGATACTGTCGGTGATCGTGCCCACCTTCAAGGAGAGGGGCAACGTCGCCGAACTGGTGCGGCGTCTCGACCTGGCGCTCCGGGGCGTGGCCTGGGAAGCCATTTTCGTCGATGACAATTCCCCGGACGGCACGGCGGCCGTGGTTAAAGAGATCGCCCGCCAGGACCCGCGGGTGCGCTGTATCAAGCGGGTGGGCCGCCGCGGTCTGGCCGGTGCCTGCATCGAGGGCATGTTGTCCAGCGCCGCGCCCTATGTGGCGGTGATCGATGCCGATCTGCAGCATGATGAAAAGGTCCTGCCGGCCATGCTGGCCCGGCTTGAGGCGAACCTGGCCGATCTGGTGGCGGCGACCCGCTATGTTCCTGGCGGTTCGGCCGCCAGCTTCTCTGAAGGCCGGGGCGCGATTTCGCGGCTGGCGACGCGCATGACCCACAAGGCGGTGGGCACGCCCCTGTCCGATCCCATGTCGGGCTTTTTCATGATGCGCCGCGACCGCTTCGACGAGATCGCGCCCCGGCTGTCGCCGGCCGGCTTCAAGATCCTGCTCGACATTGCCGCCACCGCCGGCACGCGTCTGCGCATCGCCGAACAGCCCTACAGCTTCGGCGAACGCTTCGAGGGCGAAAGCAAATTCAATATCCAGATCGGGGTGGAGTTCCTGGGCCTGCTGCTCGCCAAGATGACCGGCGATCTGGTGGACCCGCGCTTCATCTTCTTCGCCATTGTCGGCAGCATCGGCCTTCTGGTGCATCTGGCGATCCTGTTCGGAGGGCTGTGGATGCATGAGCCGTTCCGCGCCGCCCAGATCAACGCCACCTTCGTGGCCATGACCAGCAATTTCCTGCTCAACAATGAACTGACCTATCGCGACCGCCGGCTGAAAGGCTGGGCCATGCTGCGCGGCTTCATCCTGTTCTGCCTGGTCTGCTCCGTCGGCATTTTCGCCAATGTCGATCTGGCAAGCTGGCTCTATGTCGAACGCCCGATCTGGTGGGTCGCCGGCGCCGTCGGCGCGGTGATGAGCGTGTTGTGGAATTACGCCATGTCGACCTTGTTCGTGTGGCGCGCAAGATGATCCCTGCGCGGGTTTCGCTCGCACTTGTCCTTCTCTTGATCGTGATCCGTGGCGTGGTGGCGGCGCTGCTGCCGCTTTCGGCGGATGAAGCTTATTACTGGCTGTGGTCCAAGCATCTGGCGGCCGGCTATTTCGATCATCCTCCGATGATCGCCTGGCTGATCAGGGCCGGCACCGCGCTGTTCGGCGATACGCCCTGGGGCGTGCGTGTTGCGGGCGTTATTCTCTCCCTGCCGGCAAGCTGGTTTGTCTGGCGCGCCGCCGCCGCTGTGATGAAGGATGAGAACCGCGCTGCTTTCGCCGCGCTTCTGTTCAATCTCACTTTGATGGCGTCGATCGAACTGTTGGCGGCAACGCCGGACATGCCTTCGACGGTCACCGCCGCCGCCTTCGTGTATTTTCTTTGCCAGGTGCAGGCGAGCGGTAAGGCTCCATACTGGATGGGCGCCGGCATCGCCGCGGGACTGGGCCTGCTGTCGAAATTTTCGATGTTGTTTCTGGGCGCGGGCGCCTTTGTCTGGCTGCTTGCGGACCCTAAGGCGCGCCGCTGGCTCGCCACGCCCTGGCCCTGGATTGCCGCGCTGCTGGCGCTCCTGATTTTTGTGCCCAATCTTCTGTGGCAGTCGTGTCATCACTGGGAGACGTTCGCCTTCCAATTCGGCCGCATCGGCACCGGTCATTTCACCCTGCGGTTCCTGGGCGAATTCATCGCGGCGCAATTCGGCCTGGCCACGCCCTTGATCTTCGCGCTGATGGCGGCGGGGCTGTGGCGCGCCACGCGCTTTTCCAGCGACCGGTTTCTGCTCGCCATGCTGAGTTGGGTGGGGCTGTGCTATTTCCTGGAACATGCGCTGCATGACCGGGTCCAGGGCAACTGGCCCTGTTTTCTTTATCCGGCGCTCGCCATTCTGGCGGCCGATGCCTTCGCGGCTCCGGCCATGGGCCGTCAAATGGCAAGCCGGCAAAATGTCTGGTGGCGCAAGCTCTCCATGATCGCGGCGCCGCTGGCGGCGGTGTTCCTGCTGGCGGTCTATGCCCAGGCGCTGTATGCGCCGGTGCCTCTGCGCAAGGACCCGCTGGCGCGCCTTCTGGGCCGGGACTTCATGCCCATCGGTGATGTCGCGGCCGCCCTGATCCGGGCGCATCTCGCCGAGGCGATTGTGACGACCGATTATGAGACAACGGCCTGGCTGCGTTTCCTGCAGCCGGGCGTACCGGTCATCCAGGTCACGGAAGCGGAACGCTATCCCGATGCGCCCGCGCCCTCATCGGCCCTGCTGCAAAGCCGGTTGATCTATCTGACGGAATTCCGCCGCGACCAGCATCATCTGGTGCAACGCGACTTCGCCTATACTGGCTTTCCCACCCAGCTGCAGGCGCCCTCCAGCCTCTATATGCTCTATCCGGTGGGGCGGCCCAGGGGTTCCCGGATCGGGAAAATGCCCTGAGGAACGGGCACAAAAAAACCACGCTTCCGCGTGGTCTTGAGGGAAGAGAGCGGACACCCGAGGCGGGCTGTCGAAGGGGCTGGGGGCGTTCCGGATCGGACGTCCGCTCGTGTTAGATAATGGGTGGGGTGGAAATGCGTTCCCCTCCGTTCAAATTATTTTACAGCCGGCCCGCCGCCACCTGCGCGGGACCGTGCGCGGGCTGGGCCACTTCGGCGGCATGGCGGTCGGCCGAGCCGAACAGCAGCGCCAGCAGCAGCACGCCGCCGACCAGGCTTTCGATGGGATGTTCGAGGATGAAGGCTGGAATACGCATGGCGCAATCTCCCTCCGACAATCTGTTCAGACCGGTGGCCTGCCCCTGAGCGCGCCCGAAAATGCGCTGACGATCAGAAGAACCAGGAACACCACCAGAAGCAGCTTGGCGATGGATGCCGCCAGCCCGGCCAGTCCGAAGAAGCCCATATAGCCGGCCACCAGGGCCAGGATCAGAAACATAAGCGCCCATCCAAGCATGGCATTTGGTCCCGTGAAGTCTAGGACACAAACGTCGCCCTTGGCGGGCAGGTTCCCGCCTATCCACAGGGGCGATGCGAATTGGGCCGGCTATTTTGGGGATTTGTTGCGATTGAGAAACAGATTGGCGGCGCTCGCAAGGCCGGCGCCGACAATGGCGATCCAGGGCGTTTCCTTCGCCACCGCGGCCAGCAGCACACGGACCAGCTCATTGTTGACCGGCGTGGGCTGCTTTTTGGGTTGCGACAGATGCATGACGGCCGCCCAGACCAGCGGTGGCACCAGAAGCACCACGCCCGACAGCGCGTAACCGCCAGCGGGACCGACGGCCTTCACCAGAAAGGAGGCCAGCGCCATGCCCAGAAGGCCGATGCCGAAAAACGCCATCGCAATCACGGCGGCGGCCAGAACGGCTTTGGCGGTCAGTCGCGCGAACATATGGTCCCCATTCCCTGTCGGGATTGTTTATAGGCCGGAAGGCTTAACAGGGAAATTAACGCGCGAATACCCTGTCAGCGCCTGAGGAAAACCGCGCCCAGAAAGGCGCCGATGCCGCCGGCGATCAGCAGCGACTGGATAGGCTGGGCGCGGACATGGGCGCGCAGTTCCTCGGCATTTTCATCCGCCCATTCCTGGGCTTCGTCCTTGTATTCCAGGGCAGTGGCCTTGGCCTGGCTGGCGGCTTCCTCGGCCAGCGCCACGGCGCGGTCGGCGATTTCCTCGGCCGAGCGCATGGCAAGCGCGGCGCGTTCCGACGCCACTTCGCTCACATCGCCATAAAGGCCCTTCATATCGGTCTGCAGCGCCTCGAAATCGGCGCGCAGCGCAGCCAGCCTTGCTTCAATATTGCCGGGTGCCTGCTTTTTCTTGGCCATAACGCATGTCTCCAATGACTGAACGGAAATAACGCCTATGCCGCTTCCTTGGCGACAGGATGAAAGAACAAGGCCTGGCCCACGGTGGCCTGCACGGTTTCGGGCAGGAAGGGTTTGGCGATCAGGTAGGTAGGCTCAGGCCGCTCGCCGGTCAAAAGCTTTTCGGGATAGGCGGTGATGAAGATCACCGGAATGTCGAAAGACGACAGGATCTCGCTCACCGCATCGATGCCCGAGCCGCCTTCGCCCAGATTGATGTCGGCCAGCACCAGGCCCGGACGCTCGGCCCGCGCCTTGGCCACCGCGTCGTCCTTGGTGGCGGCGACCGCGACCACCTTGTGGCCCAGTTCGCTGACCAGATTTTCCAGGTCGAGCGCAATGATGGGTTCGTCCTCGATGATCAGCACCTTGCTGGCAAGCTGGCTGTCGATGGTCTTCTGCGCTTCCAGGATGGCGCGCTCGACCTCTTCAGGCGTTTCATCAACGATGAAAGCGGCTTCTTCCAGGCTGAAGGCCTCAACCGCGGTCAAAAGCAGGGCGGCGCGCTTGGTGGCCGACAGCGAGCGCAGGCGGGTTTCCGGATTCTTGGCGGTCCCCGCCGGGCTGGCCGCCTCATCGTAGTGCTCGGCGCCGGATTGCCAGATGGCATGAAACAGCCGGTACAGGCCCACCCGGGGCGGCACGCCTTCCGTCAGGGCCTGGTCGCCCGCCAAAAGGGCGGTCAGGGCGGCGCGGACATGGGCATCGCCGCTGGACTGGGACCCCGTCAGGGCGCGGGCATAGCGGCGCAGATAAGGCAGGTGCGGCGCAAGGGTTTGCGAAATGCTCATGGAATGGCTCCTTCGGCCCAAAAAGAAAAGCTCAGGAAAGGAACTTACGCCAGTCGAAAAAGTTCCCTAGCCTGCCGGAACCATCATGAAATCCGTACGTTTGGAACCTTGGGAAGGGAACTGGCATGGGGTCGTTTGGTCGGCAATTGAGACTTAACCCCGGGGGCGGAAACGCAAAACCCCGGACTGGTGTGGCAAAACATGACGCAGCAATGGGATACGGCCGTGGCTAACGACGAAAAGCCCACGGAAAAAGCCCGGGCGATCCGGGCGCGGCAGCGGGCGATCGGACGCGAACTGCGCCGCATGTATGACGATGTCGCGCAGGAGCCGGTGCCGGACGAGTTCATGGATCTGCTGCGCCAGATCGATGAAAATGGCGGGAAGAAGGTGTCGTGATGCACACATCCGCCCCCACCCACAACACCTCCAAGCCCGAAAATCCGGACTTCAAAACCGAGCTGCTGGGCCTTGTGCCTTTTCTGCGCGCTTTCGCCCGGTCGCTGACCGGCAATCAGGAGGCCGCCGATGATCTGGCCCAGGAAACCCTGGTCAAGGCGTGGCAGAGCCGCGCAAGCTTCATTCCGGGCACCAACCTGAAGGCTTGGCTGTTCACCATCCTGCGCAACCAGTTCTATTCCGACCGCCGGCGCGCCTGGCGCCAGGCGCCCTGGGACCAGGACGCGGCCGAGCGGATTCCCGGCGGCGGCGAGGATCAGGTTCATTCCGCCGAACTGTCCGACACGGTGCGCGCCCTCAAGCATCTGTCCGACGAGCAGCGCGAGGCCCTGATCCTGGTCGGTGCCGGCGGCTTTTCCTATGAAGATGCCGCGGCGATCTGCAAATGCGCGGTCGGCACGGTCAAGAGCCGGGTTGCCCGCGCGCGCAAGACCTTGATAGAGATTCTGGACGGCGGCGATACGCTGGATGATGTTTCACGCCCAGCCGGAGGGGATGCCGCTCGTGAGATCATGGCGCAGCTTGACCAGCTCAGCCCTGGCCGCTCCGAGCAGCTCGCCGGGAAAAAACGCTCCAAGTAACAGCATGAGCCAGACGGGGGCGCGCGAGCCCGGTTGGACCTTGCGCCGCCGGCTGCAGGCGATCATCACGCTCGCGCTTCTGCCCGTGGTGCTGGTTTCCATCTTCCAGGGCGTGGAGCGGGCGCGCCTGGACATCGCCAATGTCCATGACCGGCTGATCCAATCGGCGCGCGCGGCGGCCAGCGGCGACGAGAACCTCCTGGCTGCCGCCGAACAGGTTTTGCGCGCCGTGGGCAGCCTGTCGGAAGTGCGTGGCATGAACGGCAATTGCGACGGCGTCTTGTCCGACACGCTAATCGGCGTGCGCTATTTCTCCAATCTCACCCGCATCGATGAAAACGGCCGTGTCGCCTGTTCGGCCATGGCGCTGGCGCGCGGACTGAATGTCAGTGATTTCGCGGTGTTCCAGGCGGCCCGGAAAACCGACGCCATGGCGGTGTCGAACGAGCTGACCAGCCGTGTCACCGGCCAGCCGGTGATCGGAGCGATGCTGGCCCTCCACAAGCCGGATGGCAGTTTCGACGGCACGGTGGCGATCTCGCTGGATGTGCATTGGATCGATTACATGATGCGCGCCGCCAACCTGCCCAAGGGCGCGGTGGTGGCGGTCTATGACCGTACCGGCAAGGTGATCGCCACCAATGACAAGGATGTGGGCGCGGCGCTCGCCAAGGCGTCATTGGCCGCGGGCAATCCCGGTGATGTCGCGCTCGCCGTCGATTCCCGCGGGGAGTTGTGGCGCTTCGGCAATGCCGCCCTGATCGGCAACACCATCTTTGTCGCCTTTGGCGAAGGCGAGAACCGGCTGTTCGGCGCCACCTATCTGCATGTCGGCCTGGATTTCGCACTGCCCATCCTGATGATCGGCTTTGCCTGGTTCGCGATCTGGCTGGCCACGGACCGGCAGGTCACCCAATGGATCAACTATCTGCGCCGCATCGCGGCCGCCTATCGCAGCGGCCATTACGCCATCCGCCCGGACCTGGTGGAGGCGCCGGTGGAGTTCAAGCTTCTGGGCGATGCGCTGAGCGAGATGGCGGAAGGCATCCAGGACCGCGACCGCCGCCTGCGCGAATCCGTCGACATGAAGACCACCTTGATCAAGGAGATCCACCATCGGGTGAAGAACAATCTCCAGATCGTGATGAGCCTGCTCTCCATCCAGGCCAACCAGGTCAAGGACATGGGCGCGCGCGACGCGCTGCTTCAGGCCCAGACCCGCATCAATGCGCTGGCGCTGGTCCATCGCATCCTCAACGAGCTGGAAGACCAGAGCACCCTCGATATCCGCCAGCTGCTGGAGGAGCTCAGCCACCAGATCGCCGGCGGCATGAGCAATGACAAGATCAAGGTCGAGGTGGATGTGCCGTCACGGGTCGTGGCCGGCAGCGTGGCGGTGGCGCTGGCGCTGTTCACCGTCGAGGCCCTGACCAACATCTTCAAGCATGCCTTTCCAGGCGGCAAGGAAGGGGTGATCCGGGTGAGCATGACGCCGGTGGAAGGCGGCAAGCTGTGTTTGGCCATTGCCGATAACGGGATGGGCTTTGCCATGGATGCGACCGGCAGGAGCGTGGGCAGCCGGCTGATCAAGACTTTCGGCCTGCAGCTGGGGGGCGTCTCCAGTGTCCATTCCGAGCCCGGCCGGGGCACCGTGGTGGATCTGGTCTTCCCCGATCCCGATCTGAAGCCCGAGCACCCCCGGGTTTGACGGATTTCGCTGCTCTGTCATGCATTTCGGGCTGTTTTCATGGCTTGCCGGATGCTTATGTTCCCGCTCGCAAATCAAACAGGCTGAGCCATGGCTGACAGTTTCGACGCAATCGTGATCGGGGGCGGCCCTGGCGGCTATAATGCGGCGATCCGGCTGGGTCAGCTGGGCCTGACTTCGGCCTGCATCGACAAGCGCGGGACCTTTGGGGGGACGTGCCTGAATGTGGGCTGCATTCCCTCCAAGGCGCTGCTGCACGCTTCCGAGCGCTTTCATGAGGCCCAGACCGATTTCGCCAAGCTGGGCATCAAGGCCAAGGTCGATCTCGACCTGCCCGCCATGATGGCGCAGAAGGCCAAGGTGGTCGGCGAGCTGACCAAGGGCGTGGAATTCCTGCTCAAGAAGGCCAAGAGCGAGGCCATTGTCGGCGAAGCCAGGATCACCGCACCCGGTAAGGTCGAAGTGAAACTGGCCGACGGCAAGACCCGTTCGCTGACCGCCAAGCACATCATCATCGCCACCGGCTCCGATGTGGCCCCGCTGCCCGGCGTCACCATCGACGAGAAGCAGGTCGTGTCTTCGACCGGCGCCATCGCCCTGACCTCCGTGCCCAAGAAGCTTCTGGTGGTGGGCGCCGGCGTGATCGGGCTTGAGCTGGGCTCGGTCTGGGGCCGGTTGGGCGCGGAAGTCACGGTGGTGGAATTCCTCGACCGCGTCACGCCTGGCATCGATCTGGAAGTGGGCAAGGCGTTCCAGCGCATCCTCACCAAGCAGGGCATGACCTTCCATCTCTCCACCAAGGTCACGGGTGTGGAGAAGAAGGGCGCTGGCCTTAAGGTCACGATCGAGCCGGCGGCGGGCGGCGACAAACAGGTGCTGGACGCCGATGTGGTGCTGGTCGCCATCGGCCGCGTTCCTTACACCGCGGGGCTGGGGCTTCAGGAGATTGGCGTCGCCATGGACAAGCGCGGCCGCGTCGTCACCGACAATCACTACCGCACCAATGTGCCGGGCATCTATGCCATCGGCGACTGCCGCGAAGGCGTGATGCTGGCGCACAAGGCCGAAGACGAAGCGGTGGCATGCGCCGAGCTCATTGCCGGCAAGGCGGGCCATGTGAATTACGACGCCATACCGTCGGTGATCTACACCTTCCCGGAAGTGGCCACGGTGGGCAAATCCGAAGAAGAGCTGAAGGCGGCCGGGATCGCCTACAAGATCGGCAAATTCCCCTTTACCGCCAATGCCCGCGCCAAGACCATCGCGGCTACCGACGGCTTTGTGAAGATCCTGGCCGACGCCAAGACCGACAAGGTCCTGGGCTGCGCCATTGTCGGCCCTGAAGCCGGCAATCTGATCGCCGAAGTGGTGCTGGCGATGGAGTTCGGCGCGTCGTCGGAAGACATTGCGCGCACCTGCCATTCGCATCCGACGCTGACAGAAGCGGTTCGTCAGGCGGCTATGGGTGTGGAAGGCTGGACCATGCAGATGTGATTTCAGCGCGGGTCTTTTGCCCGCTGAGTGCGTCGCGCGTGCTCACGTACGCTGGGTACGCTCCGCGCGCGCTCCTGCTCATCGGGCAAAATCCCTCGCGCTGAAGCGTAATGTATTGCCGCTACGTTGCTGACAAACCCCAACGCTGGCGCGGCGATCGCGCCGATCTGAAGTGTTATTTGCTCGCCTCTAGAGCGAGCTGGCGATCCAGGCGATAGCGCCGACCACCGCGAAGAAGCCGATCCAGGTCAGGGCAAACATCAAAGCACAATGGCTCTGTTCCTTGCTGGCCGGCACGACGGGATGGTGATGACTCATTGCCATGAGCGACTCCCGATCTTTTGATCAAGGTTAGTCCCTTTTCCGCAAGGTCAGAATGGACATTCGTCCTTGCGGCGCAGCAATTCGGCGTCAGCCTTTTTGCAGGCGCACATGCTCCGGACGCACGCCCATGCCAATGAAGCGGGCGGGAAATTGTCTTAACCACGGCCAGTCATTCAGCAGCCGGATGAACCAGGGCGGCGCGGGCGTCTGGGCCGCGGCAAGGGTGGGCGCCAGCATCCGGTTCTGGGCCGCGACCTGGAAAGCCTGGATCACCTTGGTGGGGAATTCCCGCCTGGCCTGCACCCGTTTCAGATCGCTCAGCTTCGGCACGCCCCGTTTCAGCACCGGCCCAAGGATATTCGCTGTCGCCACCGCATCCTGAATGGCCAGATTGATGCCCACGCCGCCGATGGGCGACATGGCATGCGCGGCATCGCCGATGCAGACCAGGCCAGGCCGCGCCCAGCGCGTCAACCGGTCCACCGTCACGGTCAGAAGCTTGACCTGGTCGAAATCCCTGATGGCATCGTCGATCCGGCCGGCGGCAAAGCCGGCGATCTGTTTCAGCCGGGCGCGGAATTTCGACAGGCCTTCCGTCTTGATGGCGTCAAAGCCGCCCTTGGGAATCAGATAGGCGCATTGCCAATAGTCGGTGCGATAGATCATCACAAAAAGCTGGCCGTCCCTGACCTTGCCCACCAGATCCACCGGATCGCCGGGCATAACCGGCAGGCGCAGCCACAGCACGTCGAAGGGCGCACCCAGATCCTGAACCTTCAGGCCGGATTTTTCCCGCAAGATGGAATGGCGGCCATCGGCGGCGATGGTGAGCCCGGCCCTGATCTGGACATTGCCGCCCGGTCCACTGGCCAGCACCCCGCAGATGCGCTCTCCCTGCGCCGTCAAATCCTTTGCCTCGGTCTCCATCAGGAGATGGAAATTGGGCAGTTTCTTCGCCTCTTGCGCCAGGAAGTCCAGAAAGTCCCATTGGGGCATCAGGGCGATGAATTTGCAGGTGGTGGGCAGGCGGCTGAAATCGCCGACGGTGAAATGGGTGTCGCCCAGATCCAGATTGGCGGTCTTGATGCGGCTGTGCGGCAGCTTCAGGAATTCCTCCAGCAGCCCCAGTTCATGCATGATCTCAAGGGTTGAGGGATGCACGGTGTCGCCGCGGAAATCGCGCAGGAAATCCTTGTGCTTTTCCAGAACCGTCACATCCACGCCGGCGCGCGCCAGCAGGAAGCCGCACATCATGCCGGCAGGTCCGCCGCCCGCGATCACGCATGTGGTCGAAATCGCTTCCAACCTTTCTCCCCCTTGCCCTGCCCAACTGTTGGTCTAACCTGAACGCCGATGCGGGCCAATCGTATTCGGGAATTATGGGCCGCCGGCAAGCCGGCGCTGAACTGCTGGATCACCCTGCCGGGCACCCTGGCGGCGGAAATGCTGGCCCATCAGGGCTGGGACAGCCTCACCGTGGACCTGCAGCACGGGGCCAGCGACTTCGCCTCCATGTGCGCCATGTTTGCCGCCATCTCCACCACCAAGACAGTGCCCTTGATGCGGGTGGCCTGGAACATGCCGGGTGAGGTGATGCGGGCGCTGGATGCCGGCGCCTATGGCGTGATCTGCCCCAATATCGATACTGTGGAGGAGTGCGAGCGCTTCGTCGGCGCCTGCCGCTATCCGCCCCAGGGCTATCGCAGCTTCGGCCCCAAGCGCGGATTGCTTTATGGCGGCAAGGATTATGTCCATCACGCCAACGATACCATCCTGGCCATCGTTCAGATCGAGACCGAAAAGGGCCTGGCCCATGTCGATGAGATCGCCAAGGTCAAGGGCCTGGATATGCTCTATGTCGGGCCGTCGGATCTGGGCCTGGCGCTGGGACGCGAGGCCCGGCAGAACCAGACCGATCCGGTGGTGATGGCGGCGGTGGACAAGATCCTGGCGGCCGCCAAGAAGGCCGGGCTGAAGGCGGGCATGCACTGCACCAGCGCCGAATATGCCAAGGAGATGATCGCCAAGGGATTCGACTTCGTCACCGTGATTTCGGACGAGAATCTGCTGGCGCGCGGCGCCGCCGAACGGGCCAAGCTCGCCTGATGAACGGCGCCGAGGCCCTGGTTCACACGCTGGCGGACAGCGGCATCGACATCTGCTTCGCCAATCCCGGCACGTCGGAAATGCATTTTGTGGCGGCGCTGGACCACGAGCCGAGGCTGCGTGGCGTGCTGTGCCTGTTCGAGGGTGTGGTCGCGGGCGCGGCCGATGGCTATGCCCGCATGGCGGAAAAGCCGGCGGCGACCCTGTTGCATCTGGGACCGGGCTTCGCCAATGCGGTGTCGTTTCTGCACAATGCGCAGAAGGCAGGTAGCGGTATCGTCAATATCGTGGGCGATCATGCCACCAGCCATGCGCAATATGCCCAGGCGCCGCTGACCTCCGACATCATGGGCATCTGCCGGCCGGTGTCGCATTGGCTGCATCGTTCGATATCTCCGCTTGAGGTGGCGGGCGACGGCGCGCGCGCGGTGCAGTCGGCGCGGATGGCGTCTGGCCACGTGGCGACATTGGTGCTGCCGGCCGACATTGCCTGGAGCGAGGCGGGTGGCCCTGCGCCTCCCTTGCCAGTCACGCCGCCCGCGCGCGTCGATAGGGCGGTGATTGATCGCATCGCCGCGGCGCTGAAGACCGGCAAACGCAGTGCGCTGCTGCTGCGCGGGCGCTGCCTGGAACGGACGGGTGTGGAAGCGGCCGGGCGCATCGCGCACCGGACTGGGGCACGGCTGCTGCACGACTATTTCACGCCGCGCATGACGCGCGGCCATGGCCTGCCGGAAGTCGAGCGCATTCCCTATTTCGCCGAGGACATTGTCGAGAGCCTCAAGGGGCTGGAGCAGATCGTGCTGGTCGGCGCTCCGCCGCCGGTCACCTTCTTCGCCTATCCCGGCAAGCCCAGTTGGGTCACGCCCGATGGCTGCGCCTTGCTGACATTGGCCGAACAGCAACAGGATGCCGTCGCCGCGCTGGAAGCGTTGGCCGATGCGCTGGGCGCGCGCAAGCCGGGGCAAAGCGTGGTGCGCGCGATTGCAGATTTACCGGGACATGCGCCCCTCGACGCCAACAGCATGGGCGCGATCATCGCCCGGCTGATGCCTGATGATGCGATCCTGTCGGATGATTCCCTGACCGCGGGCATGGGGCTGCAGGCTTCGCTGAAACATGGTCCGACCCATGACTGGCTGGTGCTGACAGGCGGCGCCATCGGCGACGCCCCGCCCATGGCGCTGGGCGCGGCGCTGGCCTGTCCCTTGCGCAAGGTGATTGCGGTGACCGGCGACGGCGCGGCGATGTACAGCCTGCAAAGCCTGTGGACCATGGCGCGCGAGAAGCTGGATGTGACGGTCATCGTCTGCGCCAATCGCACCTACAACATTCTCAATATCGAGCTGATGCGGGTGGGGGCGCAGAATCCGGGCCCCAAGACGCTATCGATGCTGGACCTGCACAATCCGGTGCTGGATTTTGTCAAAATGGCACAGGGTCTGGGCGTGGAAGCATCCCGCGCCGAAACCACCACCGAATTCGCCGCCCAGTTCGCCGATGCGATGGCCGGCCGCGGTCCGCGCCTGATCGAAGCGGTTTTGAATGTCTGACGGAATGCCGCTCCAGGCTGCTTATTACAGCGCCTTTGTGGCCGATTTTCTTGTGGCTGATCCCGATGCCGTCTATGGCGCGCTCAGCCGCCACCATACCCATAATCAAGAGCTGGCGCAGAAAGCTGCCTGGCTTGAGCAGATCGCCATACTCAAAGCGGGGCTCGCGACTGTCCCAAAGGCCTGGATCGCCTTCGAGTTCGCGATCCCACGCATGGGCAAGCGGGCCGACGCCATAATTATTCTCGACGGCATAATCTTTGTTGTCGAACCGGGCCTCATGCAAGCAGCCTTGCCTGACCCCTTTGTGATCTAGCCCTGCGCATATGGCGGAAGATGCATGACCAGAGCGGTGCGTGTGACCCGCAATGGCACATAAGTGGTTCTACGAGGGTGCCCACATATCTTGGTACGCTTGCGAACCCACTGTTCAGAAAATTGCCGGAAATATTGACTTTTCCACGCATCGCGATTTTCCCGCCAAGACGTTGATTTCCAGGCGGTTCATCCAAACTTTACAGCGCTCGTCGTAGATCCGTCATGACGCACAGCAAAGGCTGGCGCATGAAGGGTTCGAACGCGTATGTGGTTCAGTGCGCACAGGCACGTGGCGGCGGTGGTTTTTTCCGTCACGCTGGGGCTGGCAAGCCCGGCTTTCCCCGCCGATGACATAACAGCAGCGGACCTCCATGCCATCGCCAACGCGCTGGGCTTTCTGAACGGGCTGCCGCACGGCGCGCCGGTGACGGTGGGCATCGTGTTCGCCGCCGATGCCAAGGCGGCCGCCCAGATCGCCGCGACGCTGGAGGCCATGCCCGGTCCGGCGCAATCCTCCTTCAAGGCGGTGCCGATCGCGGCCAGGGATCTGGCGCATGCCCAGGGTCATCTCGACACGCTACTGATCATGCCCGATGCCATTGGCCAGGCAGCCATGGTGGCCGATACGGCACGTCATCGCAGGCTGGTGACCGTCGCGACCGATCCCGCCTGTCTGGAGCAGGATGCCTGCGTGCTGATGGTGCGGGCGCAGGGCCGTGTGCACATCGTGCTCAACACCCAGCTCGCCAGCGCGGTGGGCGCCAGTTTTTCCTCGGTTTTCACAATGATGGTTGAGCGCAAATGAGCGGCAAACCCTTTCTTTCTTCCGTACCGCGGGTCGCGCTGCTGGCTTTGTTCGCCGCCACGGGCATGAACCTCAAGGCCCGGGCCCAGACCATGGACTATGGCGCGCTGGAAAAGACCTTTGGCGAAGCCGTGACCACCAGCGCCACCGGCCAGCCGCAACGCGCCACCGACGCGCCCGTGGACATGGTGATCGTTACCGCCGAAGACATCCGCCGCTCCGGCGCCCATGACATTCCGGGCATCCTGCGCCATGTCGCAGGTGTCGATGTGGCGCAATGGACCAACGACGATGCCGATGTCAGCGTGGACGGTTACAACCAGCCCTATTCATCGCGGCTTCTGGTGCTGGTGGACGGTCGCCAGGTCTATGCCGATTTTTACGGTGTCACGCCCTGGAGCGCGATACCGGTCGAGCTCAGCGCCATCCGCCAGATCGAGATCGTGAAAGGTCCCTCGGCGGCGCTGTTCGGCTTCAATGCCGCCGGCGGGGTGATCAACATCGTCACCTACAGTCCGCTTTACGACAATGCCAATACGGCGGCCGCCATCGGCGGCACGCAAAACCTTGGCGAAGGCGCCGCCACCCTGACCCTGCATGACGACAGCCGCATGGGCCTGCGCGCCACTGTCGGCGGCAGCGTCAACGACGACTTCAGAACGCCCATACCGGCGGGCGTGGGCGGTGTATCGCGCCGCCACGACTATCGGGGCGAAATCAGCCTGGACGGAGTCTACCGCATCAGCGACAGTACCCAGCTCGGTCTGGAAGCCAGCCATAGCGTTGCGGCCCGCAACGAGATTTATCCGGGCTATACACTGGATCAGGCGACCTATTGGACGGATTCGGTCCGAGGAACGCTCGCCTCCGATACCGCGGCGGGCCTTGTTTCCCTCAGCGCTTACACCAACTGGCAGGCATCCAACCTTCAAACATCGCTTGGTGGCCCGGTCGCGTACCATCCCAATGACGTCATGACCGTTGTCCAGTTGAGCGACGTGTTCGAGACCGGCGCCGACAGCACCTTCCGGCTGGCAGCCGAATATCGTCATGATGCCGCCGGCACGTTCCCGTTTCAGGGCGGTCATGTCTTCTATAATGTCTATTCCGCCTCTGCCATGTGGAACTGGAGGATCACGTCCACACTGTCGCTGACCAATGCGGTGCGCGAGGATTATCTGACCTTGGGCCGCACCGGTACTGTGCCGGCGAACTATCTCTTCACCAACGCGGACTGGGGCAAAGAAGAAGAAATTCGCACCAGCTTCAACAGCGGCCTGGTGTGGAAGCCGGATGACGACAACACTTTACGCCTGATGGCCAGCCACGGCTCGGAGCTTCCCAATCTCGTCGATCTGGGCTCGTTCCTGCAGGTTTCTCCGCCCAGCAGTCTCAGCGGATCACCGGGAACCGATCCCTTCGGCGTGGCGAAATACGAAGCCAGCTGGGATCGCGTTCTTGAAGATTTCAACGCGACGCTGGATGCCAGCCTGTTCTATCAGGAGACGACCAATATAATTTCCGAGGCGAGCGCAGAGACGATCACCGCCAGCGGCATATGGCTTACGCCGAGCGTGATCGGCAATTCCCACGCCTATGGCGGCGAAATCGCGCTGAAAGGCATTTTCGACAGCCGCTGGCGCTGGGGGCTGAGCTATCGCTTCGAGTCTGTGGAGGATGATTTCGGCCCTCCCGCGCAGGACGGCGTGAATTATGTGGATTATCAACATTCCACGCCGCATCACCTTCTCAATGCCAATCTGGGCTGGTCCAATGATCGTTGGGAGATTGATGGCTATGCGCGCTATCAGTCGCGCATCCAGGGCATTGTACCGGACCCTGTAACCAGTGCGGCGGTGCTGACGCCGGTTGCCGGTTATGTGTCGCTGGATGGTCGCCTCGCCTACCGGCTGGATGGCGGCTTTACGCTGGCGCTGTCGGGACAGAATCTGGGCCAGGACCACCAGCGCCAGACCACCGCGCCGGATGTCGAGCGGCGCATCCTCTTCACCGTGTCCAAGAGTTTCTGACCATGGATCTCTTCTGGCAGATCACGATCGTGGAGTTTCTTCTCAATGTCGCGGTGTTCGCGGCGGCCGCGATCGCGTTCGGCCCGTTGCGGCTCCTGGCCGAGCGGATCGCGCCCCATTGCGCCTGGCTGCAGAGCGCGGCGACTGGCATTCTGTTCGGCCTGGCCACCGCCATTGCGCTGCTGATGCCCATTCACATCAGCGGCGGCGGCGTGATCGGTGGCCAGACCGTGCTTTTGATCCTGGCCGCGCCGGTGGCGGGCTATCCCGCGGCGCTGGCGGCGGCGCTGGTGGCGTTGCCGGGTACCGGCTGGCTGTGGACCAGCGATGCCGCCACCGGGGCGTCGGCCTTCTATTCGGCTTTCGGTTCGCTGCTCCTGGGTGCGGGCGTGCGCTGGTTTCTGCTACGCGGGGATCGGCCGATCCTGTCCTATCGCCTGCTGCCGCTGCTGGGGCTGCTGTCGACCATGCCGATATTGGCCGATCTGGCCCTGACACAGGGCTGGGGAGCCGTTGTTTCGGCATCGGCCCCGGTGCTGGTTTCGGGCATTCTGGCGGCGGTAATCCTGGGCACGCTCTTCCTGCATGAGCGGCGGCGCCATCGCGCCGAACGCGAGTTGCGCGAGAACGAGGCCAGGCTGGCGCAACAGGCCCACGACCTGGCCCAGGCCCGCGACAGCGCCGAAGCCGCCAACAGGATCAAGGGCGAATTCCTGGCCAATATGAGCCATGAAATCCGCACGCCCATCAATGGCGTCCTGGGCATGACCGAACTTCTGCTGGACACCGATCTGAACGAGGAACAGCGCCGCTTCGCCGCCATCGTGCGAGAATCGGGCGAAGCGCTGCTCACTGTGGTCAACGACATTCTCGACATCTCCAAGCTGGAAGCCGGCAAGATCGAGCTGGAAGTGATCGACTTCGACCTCTTGAATACGATCGAGAATGTGGTCGCGCTGATGGTGGGCAAGGCACGCGAGAAGAATCTGGACCTGTGCATCTTTGTCGAGCCCGCCGCCCAGGGCACCTATCGCGGCGACCCCACCCGCCTGCGCCAGGTGATTTTGAATCTGCTCAGCAACGCCATCAAGTTCACTGACAAGGGCGGAGTATCGGTGCAGGTCGTGGTGACGCTGGCCCATCAGCCGGCGGCTGGCGGCGCGGTGCCGTTGCGTTTCGAAGTGCATGACACGGGCATCGGCATGCCGGAAAGCGTGCGCGGCCGCCTGTTCCAGAAATTCTCCCAGGCCGACAGCTCCATCACCCGCCGCTATGGCGGCACCGGCCTGGGCCTGGCCATTTCCAAGCAGCTGGTCGAACTGATGGGCGGCCGCATCGAAGTGACCAGCAAGCTGGGCAGCGGTTCGGTCTTTGCCTTCGAGATCGCGCTGCCGCGCGCCGCGGCCCCGATCATCGACCCGCAAAAGATTCCCGACCAGCTGAAGGGCCTCAAGGCCCTGATCGTCGACGATGTGCCGATGAATCTGGAGATTATCGGCCGCCAGCTGCACGGCTTTGGCATGGAGGTTCAGGGCGTGGCCGACGGCTTTGCCGCCATCGCCGCGCTGGAGCGGGCCTGGCATCGCGGCCAGCCCTTCGATCTGGCCTTTGTCGACCAGATGATGCCCGACCTTTCGGGCGACGGACTGGCGCGGCGCATTCGCGCCATTCCGGGCCTGGGCGAGCTCAAGATCGTGCTGGTCTCCTCCGCCGGACGCCACGGACTGGACGACAGGCGCGCGCTGTTCGACGCGGTGCTGGAAAAGCCGGTGCGCCAGCACGACCTGTTCGATTCCCTGATCAACATCTATGGCCACAAACTGGGGGCGCCGGCCGAAGCCTTTCTGGCGGCGCGGGAGGAAAAGACCGAGGTTGCGGCGGCACGCTCCCTGCGCATCCTTCTGGCCGAGGACAACAGGATCAACCAGCAATTTGCCGTCCATCTGCTGCAGAAGGCTGGCCACAGCCTGCGTGTCGCCGAAAACGGCCATCAGGCGGTGGACGCGCTTCTGGCCGAAGACTTCGATGTGATCCTGATGGACGTGCAGATGCCCGAGCTGGATGGTGTGGAAGCCACGCGCCAGATCCGCGCGCTGGCCGGCGCGAAGGCGAAAGTTCCGATCATCGCCATGACGGCACATGCCATGGCGGGGGCGCGCGAGGAATATCTGACCGCGGGCATGGACGATTATGTTTCAAAGCCGGTGCAGCCGGCGCTGCTGCTGGAAAAGCTGGCCCGCATCGCCGCGACCGGCGCTTCCATATCCGGTGAACCGGTGCCCGTGGCGCCGGCCGGCGCGCCCGTGCTGCTGGACCGGGAAAATATTGAGGCGCTGGACGCCATCATGGGGTCTGAGAAGGCCGCCGATTTTGTGCGCCAGACCTTGATGGAGATGGACCGGGCGTTGGCGGCGATCATCGAGGCCTTCGCGACGCAGGATTTCACCAGCTTGGGCCGCACCGCTCACGGTCTGGTCAGCATTGCGGGCAATGCCGGCGCGCGCCAGGTCAGCCAGCTGGCGCGGGACATCGAACAGGCCTGCCGCAGGAACGAGACCATGGGCATGGCGGCGCGTGTGAACCATCTGGCGGATGTGGCGGCCGTCACCGTGCAGGCGATCCAGGAATGGCTTGAAACGCATGCGAAGGCTGCCGCCGTGATGCGTCAGGCGGGCTAAGCACCCGGCTATACCCGTCGGCCAGGATTTCGCTTCCCCGCCGGTCCTTACCCTGTTGCCTCCCCGAGATCTGCGCTAAGCTGTATACAGCGGCCGGGTACAGCGGCCGGTCGGAGAGGGGGGAGCATTGCCGACGATCCTCGAAGCCTATCTCGAGAATGAAGTGGCGCTGAAACGCTATCTGAGGCGGTTTATCCGTTCGCGTGAGGCGGCCGACGATCTTGCCCAGGAGGCTTTTTTGCGAGCCTTTGCCGCGGAATCCGGGCGCGTCATCGAGTCGCCAAAAGCCTTTTTATTCAAGGTTGCCAGAAACTTGGCTCTGAACGAGCTGGCCAGACAGTCCTCAATGACAACAGAACCCCTAGGGGATTTTGAGGGTCAGGAGGTTTTAGAAGATAGCAGTCAGGCCGCGGTTGAGGATGTTGTCGATAGTCGTGAACGCATTCGGCTGCTCGCGCGCGCGGTTGCCGCTCTGCCCCCCCAATGCGCCAAGGTCTTCATGCTTCGCAAGATGCAGGGCCTGTCGCAGAAGGAGATTGCGGTCAGGCTTAATATCTCCATCCGGACGGTTGAAAACCATGTTGCCCTCGGATTGTCGCGCTGCCGGGCCTATTTGCGGGCCTATGACGGCACAACCGAGCCGGGGGGCGGGGATTCCCGAATACCCGAGCATGCCACTATGGCTTTTGCCAAAGCCAACAGGTCAGAGTAATTCTGTGCCGGGCGTGATGGCGTAATGGCTGACAAGGGCAGAGTCCTGACATTTCCGGATGCGGCGGCAATCGAAACCGAAGCCGCGGCGTGGGTGGCCCGTTTCGATGCGGGTGATGTCTCCGCCAGGGACCAGGCGGCGTTCCAGGAATGGTTGAACCGCAGCGCGCTCCATCGCGACGCCATTGCGGTCTATGGCAATCTCTGGGCGGAGTTCGACACGCTCCGAACGCTTGCCGAAAGCGGTGAAACAGAGCGGGCGCCTGTCGCGCGCGACCGCAATCCCACCAGGCTGGAAAAAGTGCGGCCCTGGTTGGCGGCCTGTGCGGCAGCGGCGATTGCGGTCGCGGGAGGGGCGCTGTTTTTCCATTCCAAGCCTCCGCAGCTCGCAAGGGTTGGGAACCATCCGTCCGCCGGGCTTTCGCCCGCCAGATATTCCTATGAGACGGCGGTCGGCGGCCAGAAAAAGATCACCCTGGCCGACGGGTCATCGGTCATCCTGAATACCAACAGCCGATTGGATGTGGATTTCTCCGGCAACCATCGCGATGTTCACCTAGTGCGTGGCGAGGCCTATTTCGAGGTCGTGCATGACAAGGCGCGTCCGTTCACGGTCCATGCGAACGACTATGTGGTGCGCGATATCGGAACGGCATTTGATGTTCATCTGTCAAAAGCGGGCCTGGTCGAGGTCGGCGTGACCAAGGGCTGTGTCGAGGTCAAGCCCGCCGCTGAGGTACGTATCGCCGATGCCGCGAAAAGCCCACGCGTTCTCGCCGCCGGGGACGATATCGTGCTGGGCGAGAAGGTCGAACACGCCGCAACCGTCTCCAACGTCGATCTGGGACGCAAGCTTGCCTGGCGGCAGGGCCAGCTGATCTATACCGGCCAACCGCTGTCGGAGGTTCTTGCAGATATCGGCCGCTATTCGGACATCAAGATCGAGCTGGCGGACCCGGCGCTGGAAAATCTGCCGGTCGGCGGCGCGTTCCGGACCGATCAGATCGAGGCCATTTTCGCCGCGCTGGAGAATAATTTCGGCGTCCATGCGCAGTGGATCGGCCCGCGGCATGTGCGCTTCACCTCTGGCCGCGAGCCCTTGCCCAGCAAGGACTGACGCGCCGGCGCGGCGATCGCCACGCCAATTATTCTGTGTACTAACATTTCCACCAGCCGGCGCCATGCACCGGCCGGCGCGAGATCGTGAGGGCGCGGGCAGCAATGCGGACGGCGCGTCTTTGTTCCGTGGTCCGGCCGGATCGTTTGTTGTAAAAGCGCAACAACACCGGCCCGACTCAAATTTTTCATGCGTGGGCCTAGGTGGATTGGCCTACCTGTCGGTCTCAATCATCATAAGGCCGGTGTGAAGGCAATATGTTGTGCCAACCCACTGGGTCAGAGAATGAAGTTAAGGGGAGAGTCGCTCGCGGCGGTCGCGCTTTGCGGATGTCTGGCAGTTTCAAGACCTGCCTTCGCAGAACCAACCTACGTGCAGTCCTCGAAATATAACGTCGATATTTCGGGGGAAGATCTGACGACTGCCTTGCCTGCCTTATCCCGGCAGACAGGGGTGGTGGTGCTCTACCCTTACGAACTGGCTCAGGTCCGGAGCAATCCGGTCAAAGGTTTGTACACCGTCCCGGAAGCATTGGAGTTGATGCTTCAAGGGACTGGCTTCTCCGGTGACGTCACTGACCGTGGGGCTGTTTCCATCTCCCGGCAGCGAAAACATTGCGACACCGAGGGGGAAGTCATGCTTCGCGATTCAAAAACCAACGTATCCGTCATTGCACTGCTCGCCAGCCTGTTCAGCGCGCCTGTCTGCGCCCAGACCGTGTCCGCCGCATCACCGACCAGCGGACAGGGCACGCAAACAGGTTCTGTGGAGACCGTGGTCGTCACCGGTTCGCGCGTCATCTCCGACGCCGCCAATTCGCCCACGCCGATCACCGCGGTCAGCTCCGATCAGCTTTTGACCACCACCCCGACGAACATCGCGGACGGGCTGAACAAGCTGCCGGTTTTCCAGAACAGCGGATCGAATCGCAGCCTCAGCAGCGGCGGCGGCAACAGCAGCGGCGACTTCCTCAACCTGCGCAATTTCGGCCAGCAGCGAACCCTGGTCCTGCTGGACGGCATGCGCCTTCCGGCCGCGAACCAGGCTGGCAGCGTCGATGTCAGCACCTTGCCCCAGACGCTGATGTCGCGCGTGGACGTCGTCACCGGCGGCGCTTCGTCGGTCTACGGTTCCGACGCCATCACCGGCGTGGTCAACTTCATCCTCGACAAGAATTTCAACGGGGTGAAGTACGAAGCCAATGCCGGCATTTCGGAATATGCCGATGGCTTCAAATACAAGGTCAATATGGCGGCGGGCACGGATGTGTTCGGCGGCAGGGGTCATATCGAAGGCTCCATCGAATATCGGCATGGCGACGGCGTGCTGCAGTCGGCCCGGCCCGTATTCGCGGTGGGATTGGGCAGCTACAATACCGGCAATACGCCAAACAACCCGGTGACCAATATTCTGCACGCCGGCCAGACGGTTTCGACGTTCAGCGGTCTGATTACCTGTACCCACTGTTCGGTCAATGGCTATGAGTTCGGCCAGCCCGGCGTGCCCACGCCTGCCAACCTGGGCATTATCCCCGCGGGTCAGACCGCTATCGAAAGCGGCGGCGATGGCGCCGCCGTCGATTCTGAATCGATCTATGGCGACACCCGCAACGCCTCGGCGTTCGGCCGTTTCAGCTATAACATCGACAGCGACACCACGGTCTTCACCCAGCTCTCGCTGGCCCAGGCCAACGAATTCAACTATTTCTTCCCGTCGCAGCAGGAGCCCAGCCGCCAGACCGTCACCTATTTCAAGAACAATCCCTTCCTCCCTCTGGCCACCCAGGCCCTGTTGGGCGATGACAGCGCCACGGACCCCAACTGGGCGACCGATGGCACCAATACCTTCAAAGTGTCGGAATGGTATGCCGCCCCGAACCGCTATCGCGATACCAACAACGTGACGCGCAACATCGTCTCGACCACGGGCGTGAACGGCGTGGTGTTCAAGGATTTTGCCTGGGACGCGCATTACACCCATGGCGAAACCCGTGCATCGACAACGGGCCTGTTCAACGGCAACAACCAGTTCCATGACGCGGCCCAGGATGCGGTGATCGATCCCACCACCCACAACATCGTTTGCTACAATGATACGGCGGCGGCGATCGCCCTGTATGGCAATCTCTATCCCGGTTGCGTCCCGATCAACACCTTCGGCAACAACGTGACCACGGACGCCCAATATACCTATTGGTCCAGGTCGACGCATTTCACAGAGTCCAACATCATGGACGATATCGCCGCCGACATTTCGGGCAATCTCTTCCAACTGCCGGCCGGGCCGCTCAAGGTGGCGCTGGCGGGCGAAATGCGCTGGCTCGACTATACGATCGATTCCGACGCCTCGCCGACCGCGGTGGTCAATTGTACCGGCCTTCGCCTGTGCGGCAACGCCGCGGGAACCGGTCCCGTCAATCAGGCCACGGTGACGCAGACCCTGTGGGACAACAATACCGTGCCTTCCACCCACGCCGCGGAAAATGTGTGGGAATTCTCGGGCGAAGTCGGGGTCCCAGTCCTCAAGGACATGCCGTTGGTCCAGAGCCTGGATGCCGACATTGCGGGCCGCTATACCGACTACAGCATTTCCGGTTCGGCTGAGACTTGGAAGATCGGCCTGGACTGGCATGTGAATGACAGTGTCCGCTTCCGCGGCACGACCTCCGTCGACATCCGTGCCCCAACACTGAACGATCTGTTTTCGCCGCAGGTCTCCAGCAGCGGGCCCTTCCTCGATCCCCTGACCAACTTCAATCCGGGCGGCATCCAGACCTTGTCCGGGGGCAATCCCAAGCTGCAGGCAGAGGTAGCGCGCACCTATACGGGCGGCGTGGTCCTGACGCCGAGCTTCATTCCCGGCCTGACGATGTCGGCGGACTATTACCAGATCAAGCTCAAGAACGCGATCACCACCATCAGCGGCAGCAATACGGCGATTGCCAATATCTGTGTCAATTCCGGCGGAACCTCGCCCTTCTGCTCGCTCTATGTGCGGCCACACCCTTACACCGACACCTCGCCGGACAACTATCCCACCCTGCTCCTGAGCCAGAGCCTCAATGCGGCGTTCAACGTGACCGAAGGCGAGGATTACGAGATCGATTATGGTTTCGACATGGCTGATATCGACAACAGCCTGGCGGGCGTGGTCAATCTGCGTGCCTTGCTGAATGTGGCCCCGGTGAATACCACCAGCAGCTTCCAGGGCGCGCCCCTTACCTACACCAACCAGCCCAAGGGCCATGCCACTTTGTTCGCCAACTACACTCTCGGCGATTGGAGCGTGGATGCCCAGTGGCACTGGTTCAGTGGCGGGACCAACATCCAGACTTACGGCGCTGGTGCGACCTACTATGCCCAGCCCTATTATACCAGCTTCAGCACGACCGACTTCACCCTCACCAAGCGGATCACTTTCGACAACGGCACGGTGGTGTCCGCTTATTTCAACGTGCAGAACGCCTTCGACTCCGTCCCCCCGTATACCGTCGGATCGTCCGGCAATCCCGGGTCTATCTTTGGCGGAATTCCCCAAGGCGAAGACGTGATGGGCCGTTATTTCACCATCGGTGTTCGCGGCAATTTGTAAGCGCGAGCCGAACCGTCTTTAGTTTCGAAATCCCCCTGGATTTCGAGATTCTCCTGGGCCGCAGCGTGTCGCTGCGGCCTTTTTTTTCAAAAGGAATATTGCGGCTTCCGTCCGCTGTTGGCCTTATGGCAACCTGCGGCAAGGGAGGGACAAGCCATGGAAATGGCGTATCGGGAGCGGTGGCGGGCCGAGATTGGCGCCCTGCAAAAGATCTTGTCGGGGTTCGACCTAAAAGTGGAATGCAAGTGGGGCAAGCCCTGCTACACGCTGGAGGGGAGGAACGTCGTCCTCATTCAGGGCTTCAAGGAATATTGCGCGCTGGGCTTTTTTCAGGGTGCGCTGCTCAAGGACCCGAAGAAGCTGCTGGTCCAGCTCGGACGAGTTCAGGCGGCGCGGGTCATGAAGTTCACCAGCGCAAAAGAGATTGCGGCCAAGGCCGCCACCATCAGGGCCTATGTGCGCGAAGCCGTGGCGGCCGCGAAGGCTGGATTGAAAGTCAAGACGAAGCCCGTGGAGCTTCCCCTGCCCGAGGAGTTGAAGGAGAAGTTCCGCGACAATCCACGGTTCAAGCGCGCGTTCGACGCGCTGACACCGGGCCGGCAAAGAGGATATCTGTTTCATTTTACTGGCGCGAAGCAGTCCGGGACGCGGACCGCGCGGATCGAAAGGGCGATGCCTGCGATCTTCGCAGGACGCGGATTCCTGGAGCGGCGATAGCAAGGGCTTGACGCCGGGATTGGTGCGGGCGGTCGGACTTGAACCGACACAGGCCTTGCGGCCCAACGGATTTTCGTACCACTTCGGCTTTCGCCGCCGCCGGAAGAGGCGTTCGTGGTCTGGACTATCCCTTCACCATGGCGTCGCCGCGTTAGGTGCTGCCCGTCTAGTCTCTACACCTTCCCGCCAAGAAATTATCTCGTTGGGCTTGGCTCGGGATTACCAGTGAAGGCTTCCCCGAATTTGGGCAGTTCTACTCCGGCGATTTCTCGCCAGGCACTCAATCGCTAAGTCCGGTGCGTCTACCATTCCGCCACGCCCGCGCATGGGGCAGCTATACCCTAACCCGAGCGGACTTTTAAGCCCGGTGCGTCCACTCGCTCCGCCGCGGGGCCGCCTTGGCGCCGCCCGTCCCTGCCGGTCTTTGGCCAGACTGAACCCGGCGCCGCATTGGGTGTTAAATGGACGCCAGCAGCAGGAGCGGCCATGGCCCAGGAAGACGGCACGCCAAAAGGTCCCGATTTGACCAAGGGGGTTGCGCTCGCCGCGTTTCCAGGAAACGACATGCTGGCCGGGCATGTCGGTGAAGATGAAGTTCTGCTGGTGCGTCAGGGCGCCGAGGTCTTCGCGGTCTCCGCCCATTGCACCCATTATCACGGTCCGCTGGCCGAAGGGATGGTGAGCGGCACCAGCCTGCGCTGTCCCTGGCATCATGCCTGTTTCGATCTGCGCAGTGGCGAAGCCTTGCGCGCGCCGGCTTTCGATCCGCTGGTCTGCTGGAAGGTCGAACAGCGGGACGGCATGGTCTTCGTGCGTGAAAAGCAGGCGCGGCCAAAGGCAAAGCCGCCAGGCCCATCAAAGCCCCCAGGCCGCATCGTGATCGCCGGTGGTGGCGCGGCCGGCTTTGCCGCGGCCGAAATGCTGCGCCGGCTGGGCTATGCGGGCGGCATTGTCATGATCAGCGAAGACACCGCGCCGCCGGTGGATCGTCCCAACCTGTCCAAGGACTATCTGGCGGGCAGCGCCCCGGAAGACTGGGTGCCGCTGCGGCCGGAGGATTTCTATACCCAGAACGGCATCGACCTGCGCCGGGGTGTGCGGATCGGCGCCATCGATCCGCGCGACCGTCAGGTGATTTTGGCCGATGGCGGCAGGGTCGCCTATGACCGGCTTCTGCTGGCGACCGGCGCTGAACCGGTGCGGCTCGATCTTCCGGGCGCCGCGCCATCGGATGTTTTCACCCTGCGCAGTCTGGCCGATTGCCGCGCGATCATCGCCCGCGCCGAGGCCGCGCGCCGGGTGCTGGTGATCGGCGCCAGTTTCATCGGATTGGAAGTGGCGGCGTCGCTGCGCACACGCGGCCTGGATGTGCATGTGGTGGCGCCCGAGGCCCGGCCGATGGAGCGGGTGCTGGGGCCACAGCTGGGCGATGTGATCCGCGCGCTGCATCAGGACAAGGGTGTGCAGTTTCATCTGCAGAACTCGGTGGCCGCCTTTGAAGACGGCCGCGCCAGGCTCAAAGATGGTACGCTACTCGATGCCGACTTTGTCGTGATGGGGGTGGGCGTACGGCCGCGCCTGGCGCTGGCGGAGGCGGCCGGTCTTGCGCTCGATCGTGGCGTGATGGTGGATCGTCATCTTCAGACCAGCGCGCCGGACATTTATGCCGCCGGCGATATCGCGCGCTGGCCCGACCGCCATAGCGGCGCGGCCATCCGCGTGGAACATTGGGTGGTGGCTACGCGCCAGGGCCAGACCGCGGCGCGCAACATGCTGGGGCTGGAAGAGGAATTTGCCGCCGTGCCCTTCTTCTGGAGCCAGCATTACGACGTCTCGATCAACTATGTCGGCCATGCCGAAAGCTGGGACACGCTTGCCGTGGAGGGCGATCTTGCCGCCCGGGATGGCCTGGTGCGCTTGCAGCGCGGCGGCCGCACTCTGGCGGTGGCATCCCTGTTCCGCGACAGGGAAAGTCTGGAGGCCGAGATCGCGATGGAGCGGGAAGCCGCGGCTTAGCAGGCCATATTCTGCCTGTTCCTGTAACATTTCTGACGTATTCGTGGGCGTATAGTTCGTTTGCTGCCGATGAAGCAGCCTCTGTTTGAGGGGGACCATGTCGAATTTGAAGTGCCTTGTGGCTGTTGCCGCCGCGGTTGCGTTGATCCTGCCGAATATCGCGATTGCGGACCCGCTGGCGCCTGGCAAGCCCGCCGGTGTCAAACGGGCGCAGGTGGAAACGGTCCCCGCCATGGTGTGGATCGCGCTGGCCGGTATCGCGGCCGCCGGCATCGCGGCGGCGTCTTCGTCGGGGAACAGCCCGTCCACTTTCACCACCGTGCCGGCCTCGACCGGCACTTCGGCTTAGCTCCCCGAATTCCCGATTATAGATCTGCCAAATGGCATCCGTGTCCAAATGCAGGTACGGATACGGCTTGACCTAGAGTTGCAACCACCAGGCCAAGCGCAAATGGTTCGCTACCCCATCCAGCAGAAGCACCAGGACGGCAAGACAGAGCGGGCCCAGCAAAAGCCGGAAGACCATCTTGTTTTCCATTTCATAGGCTTCGAATCCCGCAAATTCGAAAAGCCGAATGGCTGCGGCGGCGATGAAAAATGCGATCACGGCCGTCGCCAAAGGTTCTGTGATTGCCGCCATTGGGTTTCCATTCCTCGATCAGCTTCACGATATTGCCAATGTCCCAAAGCATTCCGTAGATCTTGTCGCCACAGTTGGGACGTGTGAACGCTATTGTAACTTGGGCAAATCATACCATCCTATTTGTGCTTCCGCGCGGACAGTCTGTGGATGTGTACCGTGTCTGTAACGCCTTCAATCTCCGGAAAACTGCAGGCGCTGACCAAGTGAGTTTAGTAGCAACTCAACTGCCCAATTTAGCGTGGACCAGATCACTATCGCGGCGATGTACTGCCAATACCAAAGCCAGCCCAGCCAAATGGTCAAACCGCGCGTCGCTATGACGGCAACGGCGATAGTCAGAAAAGGTTGGAAAATGCCGCTCCACCGGTAAAGGGTGATCATCTCTTGCCTCACGCCATCTGCCGCGTAGTCGGTCCCATTCCTCGGTCAGCTTCACAATATCGCCACTATCCCAAAGCCGATCCGTCACGCGAGCGGCCATGGCGGGCGCTGCCGTTTGATCCGGTCGAATTATATCAGAATACCGGTCACACCGGCCTTGCGCTTCTGGCCTTGGGGTCCTTTAGGCACTGGTTTTTTTCCTTCTGAAAGCCTTGCGGCCTATATGGCGCTTGCCGAAGTCAGCTTTAGCTTCGCTCTTTGCCTCGGTTGAGGACGCGGCCAGCGCCTTCTTGAACGCGGCTATATCGCCTTCCGGGTACTCCACCGTATGGCGGCCAACCTGGCGTCCATTGCGCACGATGCCCGAAGTCACTCTGCCCATTCCGGCACCCTAGGCCCAGGCGGTCCTGCCCTCAACCCCGGTCGGGGCTCAAACTGTAACAGTGCCCATTCTCTGGAGTCTTATGGCATAAGTCATTGAAAATACTCATATAGAAACGGCACGCTAAACTTTTGGTTGTAACCGTTTGACTCGCCAAAGTCCCTGAATATAGTGCGCCGCTTTCCGGCACCCTGCCGGCGACCAGATACCTTCCGAGGACCGATGAGCAAGCGCATCAATTCCAAATACAAGCTCGACCGCCGCGTCGGCGAAAATCTCTGGGGCCGTCCCAAGAGCCCCGTCAACAAGCGCTCCTACGGTCCGGGCCAGCACGGCCAGCGCCGCGCCAAGAAGCTTTCCGACTATGGCACCCAGCTGCAGGCCAAACAGAAGCTGAAGGGCTATTACGGCAACATCACCGAGCGGCAGTTTCGCAAATATTATCAGGACGCCTCGCGCCGCCCCGGCGACACCGGCGAGAACATGATCGGCCTGCTCGAGACGCGCCTGGACACCGTGGTGTTCCGCTCCAAGTTCGTGCCGACCCCATTTGCCGCGCGCCAGCTGGTCAGCCACGGCCATGTGAAGGTCAACGGCCGCCGCGTCACCATCGCCTCCTATCACGTCAAGGACAATGACACGATCGAGCTGTCGCCCAAGGCACGCGAGATGGCGCTGGTGCTGGAAGCCTCCAAGAGCAGCGAGCGCGACACGCCCGATTATCTGGAAGTGAGCGAAGGCAAGACGGCCAAGCTGCTGCGCACGCCCAAGCTCGCGGATGTGCCGTTCGCGGTGCAGATGGAGCCGCACCTGATCGTCGAATTCTATTCGCGTTAGAATTTGTCATGGCCCGCCAGCAAGGCCGGACTTGTCCGGCCAAAGCACGTGCGGGCCAATGGCCGGGCGGCGAAGCCTGACCCGGCCAACAGACAAAGAAAAAGCCCGCCGTTTCGGCGGGCTTTTTGCTGCCTCATGCCCGCTTTCGCGGGCATCACAAATGCCATTATCGGTTCAGGCGGCCGGTTCCAGCACGATGCCATGCTGCTGGAAAAAGGGCACCAACTCCTCCTGCTCGAACATCTCGCGCACGATGTCGGCGCCGCCGACAAACTCGCCCTTCACATAAAGCTGGGGAATGGTCGGCCAGTTGGAATAGACCTTGATGCCCTCGCGCACGTCCGGGTCTTCCAGCACGTTCACGGCTTTGAACTTGACCCCGATATGGGACAGGATCTGCACCGTCACCGCCGAGAAGCCGCACTGCGGAAAAGCGGGCGTGCCTTTCATGTAGAGCAGCACATCGTTGCTCTTCACATCGTCGGCAATACGGGCCTGCACGTCAGACATTTTCGGAACTTCCCTGGGATATCGGCTATGATCTAAGCATGGGGGCAAGGCGGGTCAAGGTTGGCCCGAGAGCGTCCGCGCAAGCGGGAGCGACCCAATCGCCGGGCGCGTCCGTGCAAGCGGGAGCACCCAAACAAAAAAGCCCCATTTGCGCCGGTTCCATGCAGTTTCCGCCCGAATTGACCGCCAGCCTGAACACCCTTCTGGACGGTGTGCCGCGCAAGGATCTGGCGGCCGCCGCCAAGGTCCTGTCGGACGGCTATCGCCGGGGCGAGACATCCCAGCCCATCGCCACGCCGCTCCAGGCAACCGCCTATGCGGTGGCGCGCATGCCGGCCACTTTTGCGGCTTGCGCCGCGGTATTCACGCGCCTGACCGAAGCGATGCCCGGCTTTGCGCCGCAAAGTCTGCTGGATGTCGGCGCGGGCACCGGCGCGGCCAGCTGGGCGGCGGTGACCGTGTGGCCGGCGATGACTTCGGTGACCATGCTGGACCGCAATCCGGCGCTGCGGGCGTTGGCGCGGCGGCTGGCCGATTCAGGGCCTCTGGCGAGCGCTGAAATCCTGGGTGGCGACATTGGGGTGGAGAAGCCAAGGGCCGATCTGGTGGTGGCGAGCTATGTGCTGGCCGAACTGCCGCAGGATCAGGCGGCGTCGGTGGCCCGCGACCTGTGGCAAGGCGCGGAGGGCGCCTTGGCGCTGATCGAGCCTGGCACCCCGGACGGTTTTGCCCGTATCCGCCTGGCGCGCGCCGCATTGATCGAGGCTGGCGCACATGCGGCCGCGCCCTGCACCCATGATAATGCCTGTCCTTTGCAAGACCGGAGCGTGCGCGACAGCGACCAGCAAAATGACTGGTGCCACTTCTCCCAGCGGCTGGCGCGATCGCGCGATCACATGCTGTTGAAGAATGCCACGGTGCCCTTCGAGGACGAGCGCTATTCTTATGTGGTAGCAACGCGCGGGAAGGTGGCAAAAGGCGCGCGTATCCTGGCTCCTCCGCTCGAAACCAAGCCGGGCCTGACCTTCAAGCTTTGTGATGAGATGGGCCTGCGCGCCCAGTTCGTCGCGTCGCGCGACAAGGACGAATACCGCCGGATACGCAAAAGGACCTGGGGTGATTTGTTCTGAAACGCTGAAGATGCCATTCCCGCTTCCGCGGCAATGGCAAGCGTTCTATTCCTTCGGAATGGTCTGCAGCTGAAGCGCGTGCAGCACGCCGCCCATATTGCCCTTCAGCGCGGCATAGACCATCTGGTGCTGGGCGACGCGGCTCTTGCCGATAAAGGCCGATGACCGGATGGTCGCGGACCAGTGATTGTCGTCACCGGCCAGATCCTTCATCTCGATCTCGGCATCGGGGAACGCGGCCTTGATATAGGCCTCGATTTCACTGCCTTTCATGCCCATGCGGAATTCCTTAAATTTCACCATGGCCGGCCTTCGAGCCGGCCATCCAACTTTCTCTAAGCTGCATCAAAGTTGGATGGGCGACCACTCTTCCGATCATAAAAAGGCCCGCCCATGGTGGTTGAGGTTAATTGGTAACCGGGATCTCTTCGCCCGCCATGTAAGTGGGGAACCAGCCCTCAAAGCCCGCCTTCAGCGTGGCGACCGTGATGCTGTCCTTGTCGTCCAGGGTGATGGCATCACCGCCGGTCTTGCCCAGTTCCGCCACGGGAATGTAAGCGGCGCGGGCCTCGGCCACGATCTTCTCGGCCTCGGCAAAGGGCGCGGCGATCACATAACGCGCCTGGTCCTCGCCGAACCAGAAGGGAATGGCATCGGGCAGGCCAGCCTGGCCGATGCTGGCGCCGATACCCTTGGGCATCGCCATTTCCGCGATCGCCACCAGCAACCCGCCATCGGAAACATCATGCACGGTGTCGACGCGGCCGGCTTCGATCAGCCCGCGCACGAAATCGCCATGCTTTTTTTCGACGCCCAGATCGACGGACGGCGCGGCCCCCTCTTCGCGGCCTTCGATCTCGCGCAGATAGATGGACTGGCCCAGATGACCCTTGGTCTCGCCAATCACAATGACGATATCGCCGGCGCGCTTGAACGCCACCGTCGCCATCTTCGTCACATCCTTCATCAGGCCGACACCGCCGATCGCGGGCGTGGGCAGGATGCCTTCGCCATTGGTCTCATTGTACAACGAGCAGTTGCCGCCGATGACGGGGAAATCCAGCGCCCGGCAGGCGGCGCCGATGCCGTCGATACCGGCCACGATCTCCCACATGATCTCGGGCTTTTGCGGATTGCCATAGTTCAGGTTGTCAGTGACGGCCAGCGGCTTTGCCCCCACCGCGGTCAGATTGCGCCAGGCTTCGGCCACCGCCTGCTTGCCGCCCTCGAACGGGTCGGGCCGGCAATAGCGCGGTGTCACATCGGTGGTGATGGCCAATGCCTTGTTCGTGCCATGCACGCGCACCACGGCGGCGTCGCCGCCCGGCACCTGCACCGTGTCGGCCATGACGGTGTGGTCATATTGTTCCCAGACCCAGCGCCGCGATGCCATGTCAGGCGAGGAGAGAATCGTTTTCAGCGACGCCAGCACCGGTTTGGACTTGTCATATGTGGGCGCGCCGCTCAGCGGCTTGCGCTCGGTATAAGGGCGCTCATACACCGGCGCCTCGTCCGACAAGGCGGTGATGGGCATGTCGGCTTCCACCTTGCCCTTGTGCTTGACCATCAGCCGCTTGGTGTCGGTGGTGATGCCGATGACGGCGAAGTCCAGCTCCCACTTGCGGAAGATGGCTTCGGCTTCCTTCTCGCGGCCGGGCTTCAGCACCGCCAGCATGCGCTCCTGGCTTTCCGACAGCATCATCTCATAGGCCGTCATGTTGGCCTCGCGCTGGGGCACCTTGTCCAGGTCCAGTTCGATGCCCGAGCCGCCCTTGTCGCCCATTTCGGCGGACGACGATGTCAGGCCGGCCGCGCCCATATCCTGGATGGCGATGATGGCGTCGGTCGCCATCAGTTCCAGGCAGGCTTCCAGCAAAAGCTTTTCGGTGAAGGGGTCGCCGACCTGCACGGTGGGACGCTTTTCTTCGCTGGCATCGTCGAATTCGGCCGAAGCCATGGTTGCGCCGTGAATGCCGTCGCGCCCCGTCTTGGAGCCGACATAGACCACCGGATTGCCCGCGCCCTTGGCCGCGGACAGGAAGATATTGTTGGCCTTGGCCAAGCCCACGCACATGGCATTGACCAGGATGTTGCCATTGTAGCTGGCGTGGAAATTGACCTCGCCGCCCACGGTGGGCACGCCCATGCAATTGCCATAGCCGCCGATGCCCGACACCACCCCCGAGACCAGATGCCGGGTCTTGGGATGATCGGGCTCGCCAAAGCGCAGCGCATTCATCATGGCGATGGGGCGCGCGCCCATGGTGAAGACGTCACGCATGATGCCGCCCACGCCGGTGGCCGCGCCCTGATAAGGCTCGATAAAGCTGGGATGGTTGTGGCTTTCCATCTTGAAGATGGCGGCGTCGCCATCACCGATGTCGATCACGCCAGCATTCTCGCCCGGGCCTTGGATCACCCAGGGCGCCTTGGTGGGCAGCTTCCGCAGATGGGCGCGGGTCGATTTGTAGGAGCAATGCTCGCTCCACATCACGCTGAAAATACCGAGTTCCACGAAAGTCGGCTCGCGGCCCATCAGGGCCAGGATGCGGTCATATTCGGCATCCGAAAGCCCGTGCTCGCGGACCATGTCAGGCGTGATTTTGGTCATGCCACTCTACTCAGGAAAGGGCTTCGATCAGGCTTTCGAACAGCTTGCGGCCGTCGGTGCCACCGAGCGTATCGTCCACCACCCGTTCAGGATGGGGCATCAGGCCCAGCACATTGCGCTTCTCGCTCAGGATGCCGGCGATGTTGCGGGCCGAGCCGTTGGGATTCTCGCCCTTGGCATAGCGGAAGGCGACGCGGTTCTCGCCTTCCAGGCGGTTCAGCGTCTCCTCGTCGGCGAAATAGCTGCCTTCGCCATGCGCCACGGGGAAGGTCACGCGCTGGCCGCTGTCATATTTGCGGGTGAAACCGGACTGGGTTTCTTCCACTTCCAGGCCGACGGGTTTGCAGACAAACTTAAGACCGGCATTACGCATCAGCGCGCCGGGCAGCATGTGGCTTTCGGTCAGCACCTGGAAGCCGTTGCACACGCCCAGCACCATGCCGCCCTTGTCGGCATGGGCCTTGACCGATTTCATCACCGCCGACTGGCTGGCCATGGCGCCGCAGCGCAGATAGTCGCCATAGGAGAAACCGCCCGGCAGCACCACCAGATCCACATCCGGCAACTCGCTGTCCTGATGCCAGACCATATGCGGCATCTTGCCGGTCATCTGTTCCAGCGCGACCTTGGCGTCGCGGTCGCAGTTGGAGGCGGGAAAGACGATGACGGCCGACTTCACGGCTTGCTCTCCTTCTTTGAGTCCGTGGCGATTCTCGCCTGCATGTTAGCCATCAGTTCGGGCATGATCGTTGTGATCATTTCCTTGGAAATCTCAGGTTGTTCGACGATGAGCTTTGAGCCGGCGGGGCTCAGGTAAAACTGCTTGATGGCCTGCAGTTCGTCCAAGCTGAAATGATTGGCAAAAGTCGTGGCCCAGGCATCGCGGATTTTCGGTCTCAGGTCTTCCACCGCCTGCGCGGCGACCTTCATACCGGTCTCCACTTTGTCTGACTTGTCCTTTGGCATGGATTGCGCGATGGCCGACGCCAATGCCTGCATGCGTTGCGCGATATTCTGACTGCTCTGTATCAGATCGTAAATGTCGCGCCCCAGCGCGACTTTTGCGGAATCGGGCGTCGATGCGACCTGGGCAGACGCGGGAATGCAGGAAAGCAAGAAAAGAAAGCCGGGAACGATCCAGCGTTTCATTTCAGCTCAATCTCGTACTTTTCGATTACGGTGTTGGCGAGCAGCTTTTCGCACATCGCCTTGAGGTCTGTTCTGGCCTTGTCGGCGTCGCTGTCCGACAGTTCCAGGTCGATGACCTTGCCTTGGCGCACCTCGCCGACCGAGCCAAAGCCCAACCCGTTCAGGGCATGGCCGATGGCCTTGCCCTGGGGGTCGAGAACACCATTCTTGAGGGTAATGAAGACGCGCGCTTTCACTTTTAATTCCGATGGATTCCCGCTGGAGTTTATACTCCGGTCACGCTTCGCGCGAGCCGGGGTACGGGAATGACAATTATTGGACGAGGACGGGACCTTTGTTCTCGCCTTGCACCGATTCGGGCATGATTCCCAAGCGCCTTGCGACTTCGCTGTAAGCTTCCACCACCCCGCCCAGATCGCGGCGGAAACGGTCCTTGTCGAGCTTTTCGTTGGTGGAGACGTCCCACAGCCGGCAATTGTCCGGGCTGATCTCGTCCGCCAGCACGATGCGCATATAGTCGTTTTCCCATAAGCGCCCGAATTCCAACTTAAAGTCGACCAGCTTGATGCCGGCGCCCAGGAACAGGCCTGAGAGGAAATCGTTGACCCGGATGGTCAGGTTGACGATGTCGTCCAGGTCCTGCGGGCTGGCCCAGCCGAAGGCGGTGATATGCTCTTCGCTGACCCAGGGGTCCTGAAGCCCGTCATTCTTGTAGTAATATTCGATGATGGAGCGGGGCAGGGCGGTGCCCTCCTCGATCCCCAGCCGCTTGGACATGGAGCCGGCGGCGACATTCCTCACCACCACCTCCAGCGGAATGATCTCCACTTCCTTGATCAGCTGCTCGCGCATGTTCAGCCGGCGCACGAAATGGGTCGGCACCCCGATGCCCTGAAGCTGGGTCATCAGATATTCGCTGATACGGTTGTTGAGGACGCCCTTGCCCTCGATCGTATCCTTCTTGGCGCCATTGCCGGCCGTGGCGTCATCCTTGAAGTACTGGATGACGGTGCCCGGCTCGGTGCCTTCGTAGAGGATCTTGGCTTTGCCTTCGTAGATCACGCGGCGGCGCTTCATGGCCATGTTCCTGTCGCCCGTTAAAGCTGCAATTTAGGGATGCGCGCGCGCGGGGGCAATGATTCCCACCGCCGCATGGGCGCATGGCTGGTTCCCGTCCACAGAAATGTCTTAAATCAAAGGGTTAAGGGGAACCCGCGGCCCGCAGCCGCGCCAGGGCTTCTGGGAAACGGCGTGACAGCGGAACATTCAGGCTGCCCAGGCACACGTCATAGTCGCCGGAGCCTTCTGGGGTAAGCGCGGTGACGGCGGTTTCGTTGACCAGCCAGGAGCGGTGGGTGCGCACAAAACCATGGGCGCCGAGCTCGCTTTCCACCGCCGACAGGGGGCGGCGCATCAACAGCTTGCGGCCATCGGCCAGCATGAATTCCACGTAATTGCCGGCCGAAGACACGGCCAGGATGCCGGCCAGGGGCACCCGGGTCAGCCGGGCACCGTCGCGGATGTCGAAGGTTGCGGGGCCCGAGGCCGGGACGGGCGCCGCAACCGGCTGTTGTTGGCGCAGCAGATGCTCGATCAGGGCAAAGCCGGCCAGGAACATCAGATAGCCGAAGCTATCCTTGCGCAGCTCATAGAGGAATTGCGGCCAGAAATGGCCGAATTGGTAGTGGCTGCCCAACCCACGGTAGGCGAGGATGCGCACAAGAATGAAGCCGCCAACATGGGCCAGGACAAAGATCAGGGCCGCCGGGATGTGGATCAGGAGCAGCCAGCGCGGCCTGACATTGAGCGGCGCCAGCCGCCAGGCCAGCCACACGATCCAGAAGAACGCGACCAATGTCAGCCAGCTTGAATATTCCCAGATCAAGGGCTCCAGCAGACGCAGATGAGGCATGTCATGGGTGATGCTGATGACATTGAGGGTGCAGATGACCCCAACGATGATTGTGGCCGTCGCATAGGCGTAGCGGAAGGTCCGCAGGTCGGTGCCGTCCGTCCCGAAAAACACGCCGCTTAACCCAAGCCTTTGCCAGATATCACCAATCCGGCGCGGACGAGCCCTGGCCTCTTTCGCCGGCAAGGTATCGGGATAAGAACTGGACATGGTCGGACGATAGCGGATCGGGAGCGGGCGATGAACCGGGCTTTGCGTGGGACTTTGGCGGGTTGGATGATGCTGGCGGCGCCGGCCATGGCCGGTACCGGCTGGCCGCAATATGGCGGCGACCAGGGTGGGCAGCGCCATTCCAGCGCCACCCAGATCACGCCCGCCAATGTCGGACAGCTGCACCAGGCCTGGAGCTATTCCACCGGGGCGCTGACCCGCCACGCCGGGTCCGTCCATATGTCGGCCTTCGAGGACACCCCGATCCTGGACGAGGGCAAGCTGTTCGTCTGCTCGTCTTTTCAGGAAATCAGCGCGCTCGATCCCGGCACGGGCAAGGAGATCTGGCGCTTCGATCCGCATCTGCCCGACGATATGAAGATCGACTATCCAAATTCCTTCAACTGCCGCGGCGTGGCTTATTGGAAGGGCCGCGACGGAAAAGGCCGCATTTTTCTTGCCGCCGACAATCGCCGGCTCTATGCCCTGGATGCCACGACAGGAAAGCCGATTGAAAGTTTCGGCGATCATGGCGCGGCCGTGATCTACGACGGCAAGCTGGAACGGCGCGGTCAGATGCAGTTCACCTCGCCGCCCATCGTCAGCCACGGCGTGGTGGTGGTGGGGTCCTCGCTGGACGACAATCAGCGGGTGGACGAGCTGCGCGGCACGGTGCGGGCCTTCGATGCGATGACGGGCGCGCCCAAATGGAGCTTTGACCCGGTTCAGGGCGCAGGCATGCGCGCGGGTGCAGCCAATGCCTGGGCGCCGCTGTCCGCCGATGACGCGCGGGGGCTGGTCTATGTGCCGACTTCGAGCCCCAGTCCGGATTTCTGGGGCGGCTATCGCACCGGCGATGACCGCTATACCAGCGCCATTGTCGCACTGAAGATCGACACCGGTGAAGTGGCCTGGTCGTTCCAGGCTGTGCATCACAATGTCTGGGATTATGACTTGCCGGCGCAGCCGACGCTTGGCACGGTGACCTACAAGGGTGAGACCGCACCGGCCCTATTGCAGGCGACCAAGCAGGGTCTGCTATTCACCCTCAACCGCGAAACCGGAAAGCCGCTGATTCCCGTCGTGGAGCGCAAGGTGCCGCAAGGCGCAGCCCCAGGCGACAGGCTCTCGCCCACACAGCCTTTTCCGATAGCGCCGCCGCCACTGGCGCCCAATCACGTCACGGCGGATGACGCCTTTGGCCTGACCTTCTGGGATCGCGGCAAATGCCGCGACGCCATGAAGGCGGCGCGCAGCGAGGGGCTTTTCACGCCGCCCAGCACGCAAGGCACGTTGATCTATCCCTTTACTGGCGGCGGCACCAACTGGGGCGGGTTGTCATTCGATGCCGCCCATGACGTGGCCTTCGTCAACACCTCGAGCGTGATCCATGAAGTCACGTTGATCCCCGCCAGGGACTTCGATGCTTTCCGCAAGGCCCATCCGCATCAGGAAATCTCGCGCAACAAGGGCGCGCCTTTCGGCATGTGGCGGCGGACCTTGGTATCGCCGTTCGGCATCCCCTGCAATCCGCCGCCCTGGGGCCAGCTCCATGCCATCGACATGACCAGCGGCAAGATTCTGTGGTCCGTGCCACTGGGCACCACCGAGGACCTGGCCCCGTTCAGCCAATATTTCCTGGGCAAGACCGGCATCCCCAACTTCGGCGGTCCCATTTCCACCGACAGCGGGTTGGTCTTCATCGCCGCGACCATGGACGATTAT
>DASZVQ010000040.1:0-1527 GCA_035547275.1 Rhizomicrobium sp. | reverse complement strand
GTTTCTCGCCTGCGCCATAAGCATCGAGGCGCTGCTGCGCCGGATGGAATGCGGCCTGCGTGCGATCATCCTCGGCACGCTGTTCTTTGCCGCGCTGCTGCTGATCGCCAGCGATTATGTCGGCATGGACGATCCACAGCTGCTGGGCCATGCCGTGCAACTGGGCGCGCTTCTGCTTCTGTTGCGCGAGCGGGGGACCATCGCGGCAGCGCTGTTCGCGGTCAGTCTTTTCATCAAGCACAATCTTCTGGCCTTGCCACTGGCGGCGGGCCTGTGGCTGCTGCTGCAGGATCGCCGCGCCGGCCTTCACTTCCTGCTCTGGGGACTGGCTTTTGTCCTGTCAGGCCTGGTGCTTTTTCAATTGGTCTATGACGCCAGCCTGATCGCGGAACTGACATCGCCGCGCCTGTTCTCTTTCGCCAATATCGAGGACGCCATTATGCATCTGTGGTGGGCGCCCCTGCCCATGATCGCCATGGCGGGTTTCTGGCCCGACAGGCACGGCCTGTTCTGCTCGCTTTATGCCGGACTGGCGATGCTGCTGGGCCTGGTCTTCGCCATGGGCGACGGCGTGGACGCCAATGCCTTTTTCGACTTGGCCATCGCACTGTCATTGGCGCTGGGCCTGGTGGTGGAGCGTGGACGCTGGCCGATCCTGGCCGGCGCAAGCGCGCTGCCGCTGCTGATCTTCCTGGGCGTGAATTTCACCGACAACAATTACTTCTTTACCCGCGCTTTCGCGCAAAGCTCCGCCGGCGACATCGCCTTCCTGAAAAGCCGCCCTGGCCCGGCCTTGTGCGACCAGCTTTCGCTCTGCCTGTGGGCCGGCAAGGATGCGCAGGTGGATGTTTTCAACGTGGGGGAGGCGATCAAGGCCGGCGCGCGCGATCCGGCGCCGCTGGCTGCGTTGATCGCAAGCCATCGCTTTGGCACCCTGCAGCTGATCGACATGAACGGCCTTGGTCCCGATGTGCGCCGCGCCATCGAAAAGAACTATCGTGCCGATCACAGCGACGATAACGGCGCGTTCCTTGTCCCGATTACGCGCGTGCCTTGACCGTGCCGTGACGCTCCAGCTTGCCCCAGCCGACAAACGGGCCGCGCAGCGCCGTCCATAATGAGCGCACCACCACGTAATACATGATCTGGCGATAGCCGAAACGTTGCAGTGGCAACCACAGCAACAGCCGCCAGTCCTCGCCCTTTTCCATCACAAAACCCGCCATTGCCGCCAGCAGGTCCACCAGGATGAAAACGATATAATAGATGCCGACGATGCGCAGGTTGTCGCCCGTATAGGTGCCGACATGCTGGGTGTAGTTGATCCACTCCGCCGCCAGCTGCCACACCAGAAGCAGGTCGGCGACCGGCGCAAGCGTGGTGAGCAGGATCTGGAACAGCCAGACCTGCGGCAATGCCACCAGCCCCAACTCCCCATATTCGGGATTGAAAGTGATGCTGCGATACTTCCACAGACATTGCAGCGTGCCATAGGCCCAGCGGAATCGCTGCTTGGCCAGGCCGGCA
>DASZVQ010000039.1:0-45395 GCA_035547275.1 Rhizomicrobium sp. | reverse complement strand
CTCCACATGCGCCGTCGAAATCGTGATGCCGCGCGCCTTCTCTTCCGGCGCCTTGTCGATCTGGTCATAGGCCGTGAACGTCGCGCCGCCCGTCTCCGCCAAAACCTTCGTAATCGCAGCCGTCAACGACGTCTTGCCATGATCAACATGGCCAATCGTCCCAATGTTGCAGTGCGGCTTGTTACGCTCAAACTTTGCTTTCGCCATGATCTCTCTCTCGTCTCAGACTTTGCGGCTCGCGCCGTATGAACTCTTTTCGTGTCCGGCTTCCCGGCTCTGGCTTTTTTGTCCGGCTTCGCCGGCCTTAACTTTTGTCCGGCTTCGCCGGACGGGGCTGGAGCGGGTGAAGGGAATCGAACCCTCGTCATCAGCTTGGAAGGCTGTTGCTCTACCATTGAGCTACACCCGCCTCTATTCGAATGCCTTCACTCGACGTCTCGCATTCATCACCGGCTCGGCGCCCGTCTCGCTTCGCTCGTCGGGCTTCTCCGCCGCTTCGCGGCGCCTCATGGCTGTCGCCATTCGGCGTCCTGACGGACGGTGAATGGTGGAGGGGGTTGGATTCGAACCAACGTAGGCGTAGCCAACGGATTTACAGTCCGTCCCCTTTAGCCACTCGGGCACCCCTCCGGATTAAATTTTCCAACTAGGTCAACGGGTTAGAAAACCAGTTACCGGCCGGCGCATCTGCTTTCACCCGCTTGCGCTAGAACGGGCGAAAATATACCTCCAGGTAGGGTTTGGCTGCGGATCGCGGGTTATTGTCAAAAGGGACCCAGGTGTCAAGGGCAGTCCCCGACCATTTCTCCGCGGAAAGGCTGGGATTTGGTACCCGCGCTTTACGCAAGGCCCCACTTCTTTATAAGCGCGCCATGCGTCCGAAAAGCTTCACCAAAAATCGTCGCCCCGACCCGGGAAAAAACCGCGGAAATCCTGAAAAAAAGCCCGCGCCTAGCCGGGCCGAGGGCCCACAGCGATCGGCCGGAGGCGCCCAATGGCTTTATGGCCTCCATGCCGTCCAGGCCGCGTTGGCCAACCCCCGCCGCAAGCTGGGCCGGGCCGTGCTTACACCCCGGGCGATTGAAACTTTGGGTCCCAAACTGTTGAGCCGGGTACGGGTGGAAACCCTCGATCCCGGGTCCATCGACCGGCTGCTGCCGCCTGGGGCCGTGCATCAAGGCGCCGCCCTGGAAGCCTGGCCGCTCAAATCCCCCGACCTGGACGATATCCTGGCTCTTCCCGCCCCCACCGGTCGCAAGGTGGTGCTGGTGCTGGACCAGCTTTCCGATCCCCACAATGTCGGTGCCATCCTGCGCACGGCGGCAGCCTTTGGCGTGACCGCGGTGATCGTGCAGGACCGCCATGCCCCGCCGCAATCGGGTGCCCTGGCCAAGGCGGCCTCCGGCGCGCTGGATCTGGTTCCATATGTCGAAGTGGTCAATATCGCGCGCGCGTTGGATGAACTGGCCGAACATGGCTTCTGGCGCATCGCGCTGACGGGCGACGGCGATCAGAGCCTGTCCGAAGCGGTTCCCGCAGGCGATATCGCGCTGGTGCTGGGCTCGGAAGGCGCCGGCATCCGCCGTTTGGTGCGCGAGCATTGCGAGGCGTCTGCTTTCATCCCGATCTCTCGCAACGTGGAAAGCCTTAACGTCTCCAACGCCGCGGCCATCGCGCTTTACGAACTTTGGCGCTAAGGAACTCTCTGCCTTACAACGCCGTTACCTTCCCCAAGCATTTGATGGGAGGACAACATGCGCTCGCTGCTTTTGTGGGCCATCGGCATTCCGCTGCCGATCATCATCATTCTGTGGCTGGTCACGGGTCACGCTTGAATGTCCGCGCCTGAACGCGCCGCTCAGAACAGCGCCGCCACCACGTCACCGCCGCCATAATTCTCGATCCGGATCAGCACGCGATAGCCATCGGCCATTTTCAGATTGCCGGCCCGGTCGTGCATGAAGCGCCCCTGGTTGCTCATGGTGCGTGTATCGCGGTCATAGGCAAAGCGCGGCACCGGTCCGCGATAAGATTCATGAATCAGGTTGAACAGGGCCTCCGCATTTTCCGGCGACAGATGCACGCAACCGGCGCTGGCGCGGCTGCCCAACTTTTCAATGTCGCGCCCCACGGCGGCATGGATGGCCAGTCCGGTCTGCAAACCTTCCCGTTCCCAGTTGAAGAACATGGCATGCGGCATGTCCTGGTCCCAGTTGTAGGAGCGATAGCTGCGGTACATGCGCTTGGGATCGAGCTCGTAATAGCCGGCCGGCGTTGCGGTGACGGTGCGCCTGCCGCGTGGCGAGGTTTCGCGCTGTTCGCGGCCGGTCGAAGCCGGCCAGTCGTAAAGCAGCTTCAAATCTCCCGAGCGCTGCTTCTTGAAAACATAAAGACGCTGGGACAGCGGGCCCGTATCGGCCTTGCTGACATAGAGGAAAAGATCGAAATTGCGGAACATCTCCGGGGTGAGACCAGCTTCCAGATGCGCCGCGACAAGCTGGCCGCGATTGGGCGGCGGGGCATCCGGCGCGGGCGGATCGGGGACGTGGAAGGCTGGCGCGGGGTGCGGCTCGCTCTTGACTGCCCTGGTCGGCAACGGAGGCAGATCCGGCAGGATGGTGATGCCGTCCGGCAGCGCGGCGCTGGCGGCGTCGGCCTTTTGCTCCGGCGCCTCGATCGTGCGCGGTGTGGGCGGGACCATATCGGCATGCGCCCAGGTCCGAATGTCAGGCGTGTGCACCTCGCGCGGCTTGCGAACCGGCGCCGACAGATCCAGATCAAGGCGCGCCACGGCGAATGTTTCCGGCCGTTTCTGAAACAGCGGAATGACCTCCTCGCTGGCAATCTCCATCAGGGCATTCGTGCCCCGCGCCATGTCCCGGGACAACTGCGGATGCGCCATCACGATTGCGGCCATGACAAAGACCGACGCCGAAACGAGATAGGAAAGAGCCAGAAGCCGAAGGAGAGACATCACACCGGAAAGCACGCGACCGCCGGAACCTTAGCGGAACTGACTCGAACTGTCCCGTTGTGGCACAGTCTTTTCGGGGGCCGTGGTTAACCAGCCAACAGCTTAATTGGCGCCCTGATTGTCGCTGAACTTTCCCCCCCGCGACCAGCCGCGCGGCACGATCCGCCCAGCCTGGGCCCGCTCACCCCGCCACTCCTTCAGTTCGGAGGCCGGGAACAGCTTGCCATTTTCGTCCTTCAACCCGTCCTTCCAGGTGAAACCGATGGCGTCGTCCAGATGGCCGTCCTTGTAGCGTTGCAGGAACACGCCCTGCCCGCGCCCCATCTCCGGCACCTCGTCAGCCTTGAATATCAGCAGTTTGCGGTTCTCGCCCACCACCGCGATATGATCGCCGGCCATGGGACGGCACACTGCCGCCTCCACCCCGGGCTTCACGTTCATTACCCGCTTGCCGTTCTTGGTCATGGCCACGGCATCGTCTTCATTGGTGATGAAGCCATGGCCGGTGGTAGCCGCGACCAGAAGCTTCCTGCCTGGCACATGCACGAACATGGTGACGATGTCGGCATCGGGCGGCAGGTCGATGAAGGTGCGGATCGCCTCGCCATTGCCGCGCCCGCCCGGCAGCCTGGTGCCGTCCAGGGTGAAGAAACGGCCATCGGTCGCCAGCAGCATGATCTGGTCGGTGTTCTGGGCGTGGAACCAGAAGCGCGCCCGGTCGCCTTCGCGATATTTGTCGTCCTTGGACTGTTCCTGATGGCCCTTGAGCGCCCGCAGCCATCCCTTGGCCGAACACACCACGGTAATGGGTTCCTGTTCCACCCGATTGGCATGTTCCTCGACATGTTCGGCCAGCGCGGTCATCTCCGCCACTTCGGCTGCCTTGGCGATCTCGGTGCGGCGCTTGCCGATGGTGGTCTTCAGGCCGAACTTGGCGTCGATCGCCTTCAGCTCCTCGATCAGCTTTTCCGACTTGAGCTTTTCGGAACCGAGCAGCCTGGTCAGATCCTTGCTCTCCTTGGTCAGCCGGTCATGCTCGCCGCGGATTTCCATCTCTTCCAGCTTGCGCAACGAACGCAGCCGCATGTTGAGGATGGCGTCCGCCTGGATCTCGTTGATCTTGAACGCCTTCATCAGGACGGGCTTGGGCTCGTCCTCGGTGCGGATGATCTTGATCACCTTGTCGAGATTGAGGAAGACGGCGAGATAGCCTTCCAGCACCTCCAGCCGGGCCTTGATCTTTTCCAGACGGAAGGTGGAGCGGCGCTCCAGCACCTCGCGCCGGTGGGCGGCGAAGGCGGCCAGAACCTCCTTCAGGCTCATCACCCTGGGCACCAGGCCCTTGTCCAGCACATTCATATTGAGCGGAATGCGCGATTCCAGGTCCGAGGCGCGGAACAGCTGCTCCATCAGGATTTCCGGCTCGACCGTACGGCTCTTGGGCGTCAGCACGATGCGGATATCTTCGGTGGATTCGTCGTGAACATCGTCCAGCAGGGGCAGCTTCTTCTGCTCCAGCATCTCGGCGATGCGCTCGATCAGCTTGGACTTCTGCACCTGATAGGGAATTTCGGTGACGACGATCTGCCAGGCGCCCCGCGCCCCTTCTTCCTTCTCCCAGCGCGCGCGCACGCGGAAGGAACCGCGCCCGGTCTTGTAGGCTTCCGCGATGGTGGCGAGCTCCTCGACCAGGATGCCGCCGGTGGGAAAGTCGGGGCCCTTCACGAATTTCAAAAGACTGCGGTCCTGGATATTCGGATTTTCGATCAGCGCGATGGTGGCGGCGCAAAGCTCGCCCAGATTGTGCGGCGGGATGTTGGTCGCCATGCCCACGGCAATGCCGCTGGAACCGTTGGCCAGAAGATTGGGAAACGCCGCCGGCAGGACGGTCGGCTCCTGCGTCTCACCATCGTAAGTTGTGCGGAAATCCACCGCATTCTCGTCCAGCCCTTCCAGCAGCGCGCTGGCGGCCTCGGTCATGCGGCTTTCGGTGTAACGCATGGCGGCGGCGTTATCGCCGTCGATATTGCCGAAATTGCCCTGCCCGTCCACCAGCGGATAGCGCACGGAAAATTCCTGGGCCAGGCGCACCAGCGCGTCATAGATCGCCTGGTCGCCATGGGGGTGGAAGGAACCCATCACATCGCCCACCACCTTGGCAGACTTCTTGAAGGCCGCATCGGGATCAAGCCGGAGCAGCCGCATGCCGTACAGGATGCGGCGATGGACCGGCTTCAGGCCGTCGCGGGCATCGGGCAGCGCGCGCTGGGTGATGGTGGAAAGCGCATAGGCCAGATAACGCTCGGCCAGCGCCTTGCTCAGGGGTTCGGAACGGATTTCTTCTGGAACAGCAACCATGGGGCTCTTTTATGCTGATTCGCGGGCGATCGATTCAAGCCGCAAACGCGCGGGCGGCATTTCCCTGCCATGCGGGATCAGCACCCGCTCCAGCAGGAAATGGCCTGTCAGGGCCAGGCCGGCGGCAATATCCTGCGATGTCGGCTCGTCGGCACCGGTGTCCAACAAAAAGGCAGGCAGCGCGAACAGGCGCGCCGCATAGATCCCCGCTCCGGCGCGCGATACCGCGCGCCCGCTTTTGGGCGAAACATAGGTCAGATCGGTCGTCGCGCCGGTGGCGGCGCATTCGCTGAGATCCAGGCCAAAACCCAGCGCCTCCAAAAGGCCGATCTCCCAGCGGATATACAGCGTCATCCAGTGTGCGGCGTCCTGGGTGGTCATCGCATCCAGCAGCACTTCGGCGCCCAGAAACACCGCGGCATGCGCCTCGCGCTCCGGCATGGCGGCATTCGTGATCGCCGTAAAGGCATTAAGACCGGCCAGCGCCTCGCGGCTGTCCATCAACTCGCCGGCGCGGGCGCGGGCAAGCTCGCAAGTGAAGCTGCCCAGATGTTCTTCCAGCCGCGCGCGCCAATGGACATGGACGCTGTTGCCCGGCTGCAGGCCGGGCTTGACCCGCCGCGATGTGCCGCCGCGCACCAGTCCGGCATGGCGGCCATGGTCACGGGTCAAAAGCTCCAGAACCAGCCCATTCTCGCCATGAGCACGGGACGACAGGACAATGGCGTCATCATTCCATTCCATAAGAACCCGATGTCGATCTCCAGCTTTCTTCCCCCGCGAGCGAAGCGACCGGCGGGGGAAGATGTCCGCTAGCGGGCTTGCCCGCGTAGCGGACAGATGGGGGCATCAATCAGAAGGATAATCGAGACCAATTTCCTTGAAATGGTCTCGATTATCCGCCCAGTCTTCCCGAACCTTCACGAACAGGAAAAGATGCACGCGGCGACCGAACAAGGCCTCTAGCTCCTCGCGCGCGAGCGCCCCGATGGTCTTGATGGTCTGGCCACCCTTGCCGAGCACAATCGCCTTCTGCCCATCGCGCTGAACGTAGATTACCTGATCGATCTTGACCGAGCCGTCCTTGCGCTCTTCCCATTTCTCGGTTTCCACCGTGCTGGCGTAAGGCAGTTCGTCATGCAGGCGCAGATAGAGCTTCTCGCGCGTGACTTCCGCCGCCAGCAGGCGCGAGGGAATATCGGCGGCCTGGTCTTCGGGATAAAGCCAGGGGCTTTCGGGCATGCGCGCCGCCACCCAGCTGGCCACATCGCCCACGCCTTCGCCCTTCAGCGCCGAAATCAGGAAGACGTCCTCGAACACGCCCTCGGCATGGAATTTCTCCACCAGCGGCAGAAGGTCGGTGCGCTTCATGCCGTCGATCTTGTTCAGCACCAGCGCCTTTTTTGCGGCTTTGCCCTGCTTCAACCCTTCCAGGATCGCCATGGTATCGCGCGCGCCCGGGCTGTTGGCATTGGCGGTGAGATCGGCGGCATCGACGATCAGAAGAAGCGTATCGGCTTCCTCCGCGCCCGCCCAGGCGCTGTTGACCATGGCGCGGTCCAGCCGGCGCCGGGGACGGAAAATGCCCGGCGTATCCACGAACACGATCTGGGTCTCGCCCGCGATGGCGATGCCGCGCACCGGGGCGCGCGTGGTCTGCACCTTGGGCGTGACGATGGCGACCTTGGAGCCCACCAGCGCATTGATCAGCGTGGACTTGCCCGCATTGGGGGCGCCGATGATGGCGCAGAAACCGCAACGTTTCGTCATTGTCCCACCGCCGCCAGCAGCCGGGCGGCCGCATCCTGTTCGGCCTGGCGCTTGGAGCCGCCCTCGCCCGTCATGGCGGGAAAACCTTTCACCTGCGCCTCCACCACAAAGCGCGGTGCATGGTCGGGGCCCGCCTGTTCCTTCAATGTATAGACCGGCGCGCCAGCGTCACGCCCGCGCGCCTGGGCCCATTCCTGCAGCCGGGTCTTGGCGTCGCGGGTGTCGGAGCCGGGATCGGCAAACATCTGCCCCCACCAGCGCAGGATGAATGCACGCGCCACATCCATGCCGCCATCGAGATAAAGCGCGGCGATCACCGCCTCCAGCGCACTGCCCACGATCGGCCCGCGCGCCCGCCCGCCCGCGGCTTCCGACCGGGTCAGGACCAGATGGTCCCACAGCCCGATTTCCTCACCGACCTTTGCGCAGGCTTCCCAGCGCACCAGGGCATGGACCCGCCGCGTCAGCGCGCCTTCATCTTCCTGCGGATAGCGGCGGTAAAGCTCTTCGGCCACGACCAGCGCCAGCACCCGGTCGCCCAGGAATTCCAGCCGCTCATTGGAACGCGCCGCATCGGCGCCGGCATGAGTCAGCGCGCGCCTGAGAAGCGTTTCATCATGAAACTTGTGTCCGAACCTTTCGGAAAGCGCGCCGCTCATTTCACCAAGGTGAGAATGCGCGAATAGCGGATGGCGAAGGGCCATTTCCACACTTCCCAGAAGCGGGCCGAGCCATCGGTCGAGAAGAAGCGGAACAGCGCCTTGCCTTCCAGATTTTCCGCCGGCACATAGCCCACCGCCTCGCGGCTGTCATCGCTATTGTCGCGATTGTCGCCCATCATGAAGTAATGGCCCGGCGGCACCACGAACAGTTCGGTATTGTCCAGCGGACCGTCCTTGTACTTGTCGATCACGGTATAGCTTTTGCCGCCCGGCAAGGTTTCGCGATACTGGGTCCAGCGGCCATCTTCGCCGTCCAGTTCGCCCACATAATCGGCAACGCGTTCGCGCGGCACCGGCTTGCCGTTCAGATAGAGCACATCATTGATCATCTGGATACGATCGCCCGGCAGCCCGATCACGCGCTTGATGAAGTCGGTGGAATTGTCCTGCGGATATTTGAATACGACCACATCGCCGCGCTGGGGCTCGCGCTCCAGGAAGCGGCCGTGCATGGCGCTGCCGAAGGGCCAGCCGCCGAACGGAAAGGTGTAACGGCTGTAACCGTAGGAGAATTTCTCGACGAACAGATAGTCGCCGATCATCAGCGTGTTCTCCATCGAACCCGAGGGAATGTTGAACGGCTGGAACAGGAAGGTGCGGATGACCACGGCAATCAGACCGGCATAGATCACCGTCTTGGCCAGTTCCCCCCAGGATTCGCCCTGTTGCTGCTTGGCATCCTGCTTCGCCGCCATCTTGGTGTCCGTCATGCTGCTGATCCGAATTTCGCGAGCGACAAAAGGGGGCCAAACCCCGTCCTGTCAAGGACTTGGTCCGGATTGGGAAGTTAATCTTTGGTCTTTTCGGGCACCGCCGAGATGATGACGATGGCCTGGGCCAGCGGGAAATCATCGGTGATGGTCAGGTCGATCTGGGCCCGGTGGCCCGGCGGGGTGATTTTTTCCAGTCTTTTCAGGGCGCCGCCGGTCAGCGCCATGGTCGGCTTGCCGCCCGGTAGATTGACCACACCCATGTCGCGCCAATAGACGCCCTGGTTCAGCCCGGTTCCCAAGGCCTTAGCACAGGCCTCCTTGGCAGCGAAACGCTTGGCATAGGAGGCGGCGCGCTGGGCTCGGCGGTCGGATTTGGCCCGTTCGATGTCGGTATAGACCCGCATCAGGAATCGCGCACCATGGGTTGCGATGGTCTTTTCGATGCGGCGAATGTCGATCAGGTCGTTGCCGATGCCGAGGATCAAGACCGGGCCTCGTTCATGAGCCGCCGCATCTCGCGGATCGAGGCTTCAAGACCAATGAACATCGCCTCGCCCATCAGGAAGTGACCGATATTCAACTCCCGGATCTGGGGAATGGCGGCAATGGGTTTCACATTTTCATAGGTGAGGCCATGGCCGGCATGGATTTCCAGACCAATGCTTTCGCCATAAGCCGCCGCCTCGCGGATCTTTTCCGCGAGGCGCTCGCGCTCGGCGCCAGATGCATTGGCATAGGCGCCGGTATGCAGTTCCACCACCGGCGCGCCCAGCGAGCGGGAAGCATCGAGTTGCCGCCGGTCCGGCTCGATGAACATGGAGACGCGGATGCGCGCCGCGCCCAGCGCCGAGACGATGGGCTGAAGGCGATTGTGCTGACCGGCCGCATCGATGCCGCCCTCGGTGGTGCGTTCCTCGCGCTTCTCCGGCACGATGCAGGCGGCGTGCGGCCCGGCCTTCAGCGCGATTGCCATCATTTCATCTGTCGCCGCCATTTCCAGATTGAGCGGGATGGTCAGGGCCTTGCTGAGCCGGGCGATATCGTCATCGGAGATATGGCGTCGGTCTTCGCGCAGATGGGCGGTGATGCCGTCGGCGCCGGCGGACTGCGCCAGGATGGCGGCGCGAACCGGATCGGGATTGTCGCCGCCGCGTGCCTGACGCACCGTCGCAACGTGATCGACATTCACACCCAGGCGAAGCTTGCTCACGCCATCTTCCTTTAAGCGAGCCCCCGGCTCCCCGGCTTGACGGCGGGAACATTCCTCAGATGCGGCGGCAGCTTGTCGGCCGGCCAGGCTTTCACCTTCCACTCCGCCAGCGCGATCAAAGGCACGCCGACTTTGGCGGTGCCGCCGGAACGGTCGATCAGACAACACGCGGCCACAACCTTGGCTCCGGTCTTCTTGATGGCAGCGATGCATTCGCGGCTCGACACGCCGGTGGAGACAATGTCCTCCACCATCAGCACCTTCTGGCCCTTCTTGAGGGTGAAGTTGCGGCGCAGCTGGAATTCGCCGTCCACCCGCTCGACATACATGGCCGGCAGGCCGAGCTGGCGGCCCATTTCGTAGCCCGGCACGATGCCGCCCACCGCCGGCGAGACGATGGCGGTGATCTCGTCCTTGACTTCCTTCTTCACTTTCGCAGCCAGCGCCTTGCACAGCTTGGCAGTGCGCTTGGCGTCCTGGAACACCAGCGCCTTTTGCAGGAACTTGTCGGAATGCAACCCGCTCGACAGGATGAAATGACCTTCCAGCAACGCACCAGATTTTCTGAATTCGTTCAAAACCTGCTCGACGTTCAATGCACCGCTCCCTCAGCTTCGCGCACGCGATCAACCGATTCGACCGCGCTCGATACCCGTAGCGCGCCCAGGATATTCTGCAAATGGGCCACATCGCGCACTTCCACATCCACCACGAACTCGAAATAGAGCGGATTGCGGTCGGTGACCTTCATGTTGAAGATATTGCCGCCATTGGCGGCGATGGCCGACATGGCGGTGGCGAGCGAGCCGGGCGTGTTCTTCACCCGGACCTGAATGCGCGCCACCGACAGGCCCATGTCGGAGGCGCCCTGGCCCCAGCCCACATCCAGCCAGTCGTTCATGTCATGCGCCTTGTCCAGCTCGGCGCAGTCGATGGTGTGGATGACAAGGCCCTCGCCCGGCGTGTTGATGCCCACGATGCGGTCGCCCGGCAGCGGATGGCAGCATTGGCCCAGATTGTAGGAAATGCCCTCGGTCAGGCCGCGAATGGAAATCGGCTTGGGTTCGCCGGATGCCGGCTTCTTGGCCACCTTGCCGGCGCGCTTGAGTTCGGGAAACACCGCCTGCAGCACTTCGGGCCCACGCAGCGCGCCGCGCCCGACATCGGCATAGACATCCTCGGCCTTGGGCAGGCGCAGTTTCCTGGCGACTTCCTCGATGGCCTTGTCGGTCAGCTCGCGGCCTTCGTCGGCAAAGACCTTGTCCAGAATTTTGCGCCCGAAGCGCACATGCTCGTCGCGCTGGGCATGGCGCAGGAAGCGGCGGATCTCGGCGCGCGCGCGGCCCGTCACCACGAACTGCTCCCACATCGGCGAAGGCGAGGAATCCTTGGTGGTGATGATTTCCACCTGATCGCCATTCTTGAGCGGGGTATGCAGGGCGACGTGATTGCCGTTCACCTTGGCGCCCACCGCGCTGTTGCCCAGATCGGTGTGCACCGCATAGGCGAAATCGATGGGCGTGGCGCCCCGCGGCAGCGAGATCAGCGAGCCCTTGGGCGTGAAGCAGAAGACCTGGTCCTGGTACATGGCGAGCTTGGAATGCTCCAGCACCTCTTCGGCGCTGTCGCCGCGCTCCAGAAGGTCCACCATGTCCCGCAGCCAGCCATAGGTGACACTGTCTTCCTTGCCAGCCCCACCATTGGCTTCCGGCACATGCTCGCGGTAGCGCCAGTGCGCGGCGACACCGCGCTCGGCCACGTCATGCATTTCCTGGGTGCGGATCTGGATCTCGACGCGCTGCTTTTCCGGCCCGATCACCGTGGTATGGATGCTGCGATAGCCATTGGGCTTGGGCGTGGAGATGAAATCCTTGAAGCGCTCCGGCACCATCTGCCAGCTGGTATGAATGATACCCAGCGCCCGGTAGCAATCGGCGGTGGACCCCACGATGACGCGAAAGCCGAAAATGTCGGAAAGCTGTTCGAAAGACAGCTTCTTGGTCTGCAGCTTGCGCCAGATGGAGAAAGGCCGCTTGCCCCGGCCATAGACCCAGGCCTCCATGCCATGCTCGGCCAGCTTGCGCTTGATCTGGTCGGCGATGCGCCCCACCCGGTCGCCGCCCACCATATCGAGACGGGCGAAATGCGTGACGATGGAATTGCGCGCTTCCGGGTCCAGCTCCGCAAAAGCCAGGTCCTCCAGCTCCTCGCGCATGTTCTGCATGCCGATACGGCCGGCCAGCGGCGCATAGATGTCCACGGTCTCCTGCGCGATGCGGCGGCGTTTTTCGGGCTTTTCGATGTAACCCAGCGTGCGCATGTTGTGCAGCCGGTCGGCCAGTTTCACCAGCAATACCCTTATGTCGCTGGTGATGGCCAGCATCAGCTTGCGGAAATTCTCCGCCTGCTTGGTGCGCTCGGAAAAGACTTCCAGCTGGGACAGCTTGGTGACGCCATCCACCAGATTGGCGATCTCCTCGCCGAATTTCTCGCGGATGTCCTCATAGGTGACCAGCGTGTCCTCGATCGTGTCGTGCAGCAGCGCGGTGACGATGGTGGGCACGTCCAATTTCAGGTCGGTGAGGATGGCGGCGACTTCCAGCGGATGGGCGAAATAGGGATCACCCGAGGCGCGGAACTGCTTGCCATGCGCCGTCATCGCATAGACATAGGCCTTGTTCAGGATGGCTTCGTCGGCGCCCGGATCGTAGGCCAGCACCCGCTCGACCAGATCGGTCTGGCGCATCAACCGGCGGCGGCCGCGCAGGGGCGCGGGCGCAGGCTTTGGGGCCGGATTTTCAGCCGGTGGGGTGGAGGCGTGCTGGCTCATCCGCCCAAATATAGGCAGTTTGCCGGTAAATCAGAAACGGACTGTGGGCAAAAAGGGCGGAATTCCGAGCTTTCGGCGCCCGAGACCAACCTCTCGCCCGCCGCCCCTCGCCCGAGCTCGCGACGTTGCCTTAGCTTTTCTTAGCGAGCGACCGCGAGCCTGGAAAAGCTTGCTCCTCGCCGCGCTTACGCGCGCCGCTGCCCTTCGCTTACGCTCAGGGCGTTCGGCGCTCAAATCGGTCCACAGGACCGATTTGCCCGGCTCCGCCGGTCGCGCCTCACTCTTCGTAGTCGGCTTCGGGCTCCGGCTGCGGCTCGGCGCGGCGCTGGGCTTCCGTGGTCAGCGCACGCAGCAGCTCTTCCTCCGTGACCTGGCGGTGCGAGGGGTCCTCGCGGTCGTCGGTCTCCGGACGCGCCTCTTCCGGCTCGTCCACTTCGGCATGTTTCTGCAGCGAACGGATATATTCTTCCTTGGCCTCGTCCGGCTTGATCTGCCGGCCGGCGATTTCGCGTAAGGCCACGACAGGATTCTTGTCGCGGTCGCGCTCCAGCAGTGGCTCGGCCCCGCCGGACAGCTGGCGGGCGCGAAACGCCGCGGTCAGCACCAGGTCAAAACGGTTGGGAATCTTGTCGACGCAATCTTCGACAGTGACGCGGGCCATCGAGTGTCCTTCAATTTCAACAGGTTAGCAGCTCCAAAGCCGCTGACTTGGAGCGCAAGGGCGCGGGAATAACAGAATTGGCCGCCATAGGCCAGTCCCAAGCCTTTGCCGCGCCAAAGCGGTCCTTAAAGACGCCGGGGCTCGTCCCGGTCGGGCAAGGCGGCCAGAAGCGCCCCGACCGTTCTGCCGGTGACCGGATGGCGCCAGTCCGGCGCGATTTCGGCCAAGGGGACCAGGACGAAGCTGCGTTCGGCCATGCGGGGATGAGGCAGGACGATGCCCTGGTTCATGACCCGGCCGTCATAATCCAGAAGGTCTAAATCCAGCGTCCTGGGCGCATTCGGCACGGAACGCAACCGCCCCAATTCAGTTTCCACACCATGCAAAAGCGTCAAAAGTTCAACGGGTTGGAGAGCGGTATCGACGGCGGCAACCGCATTGACAAAGGCCGGATTCGTCCGGTCTGGCCAGGCCGGGGTTTCATAAAAGGACGAGAGTTTGAGGATTTTCACGCCTTTGCCGCCCAGCTGGCCCAGCGCGTAGTGCAGCGTGCAGGCCGGCTCGCCGGCTGGACCAGGCAGATTGGCGCCTAGGGCGATGAGGATCATGGGCCCACACCATAAGATAAGGTGCGCCGGCCTTCAGTTTTTTTGGCAGGTTTGGAGGCCATATGTTGTTTTATCCGTCCGAAAAGCTCGCATTGTTCATCGATGGCGCCAACCTGTATGGCGCGGCCAAGGGCCTGCAGTTCGACATCGATTATAAGCGCCTGCTGGAATTGTTCGCCCGCAAGGGTACCCTGGTCCGGGCCTTCTACTACACCGCCGTGGCCGAGGATCAGGAATTCTCCCCGCTGCGCCCCCTGGTCGACTGGCTGGATTACAATGGCTTTTCGGTCGTCACCAAGCCGCTCAAGGAATTCACCGACACCCAGGGTCGCCGCCGGGTGAAAGGCAATATGGACATCGAGCTCGCCATCGATGTGATGGAGATGGCCGCCAATGTCGACCATGTGGTGATCTTTTCCGGCGACGGCGATTTCCGCCGCCTGGTGGAGGCGGTGCAGCGGCGGGGCAAGCGGGTCAGCGTGGTCTCCACCATCCGCACGTCCCCGCCCATGGTGGCCGACGAACTGCGCCGCCAGGCCGACAATTTCATCGAGCTGGATGACCTGAAGTCCCAGATCGCGCGCGAAGGCAGCAAGGCGCCCCAATTCGCGTCCGCCTAGACAGTCAGAAGTGATGGCCTTAGTGCGAGGGCATGAAAACGCCCCTCGCCCCACCGCATGACTGCCCGCTTTGCCCTCGCCTCAAGGCCTTCCGCGACACCAACCAGGCCAAACATCCGGACTGGTTCAATGGGCCGGTGCCCAGTTTCGGCCCGCTTACCGCCCGTATCCTGATCGCGGGCCTCGCCCCCGGCCTTCAGGGCGCCAACCGGACGGGGCGGCCTTTCACCGGCGACTGGGCGGGCGATCTGCTCTACGCCACCTTGCTCAAGCACGGACTGGCGAAAGGCGTTTATGAGGAACGCATCGATGACACACTGGAATTGGTCGATTGCCGCATCGCCAATTCGGTGCGCTGCGTGCCGCCGCAGAACAAGCCGGAGCCCAGCGAGATCAAGACCTGCCGCCAATTCCTGCAATCGGAATTGGACGTCTTGCCGAACGTGAAAGTGATCCTGGCGCTGGGCAAGATCGCCCATGACTCGGTGTGCGATACGCTGGGAGTGCGCAAGGTTCTGCACCCGTTCAAGCATGGCGTGTCTTACGACATCGGCAAGTTCAAGCTGATCTCCAGCTATCACTGCTCGCGCTACAACACCAACACCGGCGTGCTCACCACGGGGATGTTCGAGGATGTTGTCGGCAAGGCAAAAGGACTGGCAGGACTCTAGTTGCTACCTTCGCCCGACGTCACCCAAGCCAGCGGCGTTCGTCACGCGAAGGAGGCTAGCGGACCATGCATTTGCCTTCGGCAAATCGATCCTTATCCACGATTGCGTAACAGCCGCGCCTTGTCGCGGGCCCAATCGCGCTGCTTTTCGGTCTCGCGCTTGTCATGCAGCTTCTTGCCCTTGGCGATGCCCAGCTCGATCTTGGCCCGGCCCTTGGCGTTGAAATACATCTTGAGCGGAATAAGCGTCATGCCTTCGCGCTGGATGGCGATCGAGAGCCTGGCGACCTCGCGCTTGTGCAGCAGCAGTTTCCGCACCCGCTTGGGCTCATGATTGAAGCGGCTGGCCTGGGTGTATTCCGGGATATAGGCATTGACCAGGAACAGCTCGCCATCCTTGGCCTGGGCATAGCTTTCCGAAATGGTCGACTTTCCCGAGCGCAGGGATTTCACCTCCGAGCCCACCAGCGCGATGCCGGCTTCCAGCGTGTCGCTGATCGCATAGGCGAAACGCGCCTTGCGATTGTCGGCGATAACCTTGCTGCCGTCGTCGGTTTTCTTCTTGGCCATTCTTAATCGATAAGCCCGGCCTTCTGCATCGCGGCCTTCACCACGGCGCGGGCGCTTTCGCTGGCTTCCGCCATGGGCAGGCGCACGTCCTCGCGGCAAAGTCCCAGCAGGGACGCCGCATATTTCACCGGCGCCGGGCTGGTCTCGCAGAACATGGCATCATGCAGCGGCATCAGCCGGTCCTGATATTCCCGCGCCTTGGCATAATCGCCGGCGGCGCAGGCCGCCTGGAATTCCGCGCACAGCCGCGGCGCGATATTGGCCGTCACCGAGATGCAGCCCACCCCGCCATGGGCGTTGTAACCCAGCGCCGTGCCATCCTCGCCCGAGATCAAGAGCCAATCCGGTCCGCAGGCCAGCCGCTCCAGCGACGGCCGCGTCAGATTGGCGGTGGCGTCCTTCACCCCGATGATGTTCCTGTGTTTGGAAAGCCGCGCCATGGTGTCGACATTGATTCCCACCACCGCCCGGCCGGGAATGTTGTAGAGCAGGATCGGAATATCCACCGCCTCGGCGATGGCCATGAAGTGGCGATACTGCCCTTCCTGTGTGGGCTTGTTGTAATAGCCGGTCACCGACAGCACCGCGTCGCAGCCGACCTCCTTGGCATGGCGGGTCAGGGCGATGGCCTCGTCGGTGGAATTGGAGCCGGCGCCCGCGATCACCGGCACCCGGCCGCGGGCTTCTTCCACGCACAACTCGATCACCCGGTTATGCTCCTCATGGCTCAAGGTCGGCGATTCGCCCGTGGTGCCGCAGGGAACCAGGCCCTGGGTTCCCTCCTCGATCTGCCAATTGACCAGCTTGCGGAAAGCGGCCTCATCCACCTTGCCGTCCTTGAAGGGCGTAATCAGGGCGGTCAGGGAGCCTTTGATGCGGTCGCGAATGCCGGTCATGAGTCGTCTCTATTTCCTGATGGGACGGTCACATTGTTGCCCGTCTTTTAGGGACCCATTATGGCCCCGCGCGGGGGCTTTCGTCTAAGCTCTCCGCCGCTTTTCAACAAGCCATCTGCCATGCCCTTTCTGCGTGTCTGCCTTTTTTCCACCGCCCTGGTCTCGCTGGCGTCCGCCCAGACCTTGCCGCAAGGCCTTAGCCGCGAAGGCGATGTGGTGATGATGCAGCCGATTCCGGACGGCACCAGCGAAGGCGGCGCCGGCCTTCTGTCCGGTCCGCGCCCCAGCAAGCTTCGCTATCTGTCGGCGGCCGACCACGATCTGTTCGTGCGCGCCTTCGAAGCCGCCAGCCGTGGCGACTGGGCTGGCGCGCGCGCGCTGGCGGCCCAGGGCCAGAGCCCCGTCGCCCGCCAGCTGGTGGAATGGCGCTATGCGCTGGACAAGAACAGCGGCGCCACTTTTTCCGACATCGATGCTGTCATCAAGGCCACCGAAGCCAGGACCAGCGCCGGCACCTGGCCGCTGCGCGGCACGCTCCAGGCCCGGGCGGAAGCCGCCATCACCCCCGACATGGCGCCCGCCACGGTGATCGCCTGGTTCGGCGCCAGGACACCCAACTCCTCGATCGGCCGCATCAGGCTGGGCGAAGCGCTGGTGGCGGATGGCGAAAAAACCAAAGGCGCCGCCCTGATCGCTCGCGGCTGGGCGGAAGGAAGCTTCGATCCGCCCATCGAGCAGGCCATTCTGCAAAAGGACGCCCCATATCTGACGCCCGAGAGCGACCGCGCCCGCATCGACGCCCTGATCTGGCGCGGCGAGATCACCGCCGCCCGGCGCGAACTGTCCCGCCTGGACCCGGCCACTGCCGATATCGCCAATGCCCGCATCGCGCTCTACTCCTATGGCTGGCCTCGTGCCCAGGCCGTGGTTGAGAAACTGTCCGGCACCACCGATCCGGGCCTGCTGTTCGACTGGGCCCATGCCCTGCGGCTGGCCGGGCGCGACAAGGACGCCCATGCCATCCTGCTGCGCATTCCGCCGGCCACCATGGTCAGGGATCATCCCGCCCGCTGGTGGTCGGAACTTTCCCTGCACGCGCGCGATGCGCTGGCCTCGGCCGAGCCGCAGGAGGCCGTGGAGCTTGTCCGTCACGCCGGCTTCACCAGCGGCGATCAACAATATGCCGATCAGCAATTTCTGGCCGGCTTCATCACGCTGCGTTTCCTCAAAACGCCGTCCGTGGCGCTGGCCGACTTCCAGAAACTGGACGCGGCCGTGTCGCGCCCGATCAGCAAGTCGCGGGCGCAATATTGGGAAGGCCGCGCCTATGAAGCGCTGGGCGATAATGCCAGCGCGCTTGCCCATTACCGCCAGGCCGCAAGCTGGCCGGAGACCTTTTACGGCCAGATTGCGCTGGCTCACATCGAGGCCTCTCCCCTTTTGCATCTGACCGACACGGTGGTGGAAGCGGCTGCGGCTTCAGATGTGGAGGCCGATCCGCTGATGCCCGAGATCAAGGTTCTGGCCGATCTGGGGCAGGAAGCCTCGCTGCGCCAGTTCATCGACCGGGATAGCGAGGTCTATGGCTCGCCCCGGCATCTGAAGCGGCTGATGATCCTGTTGAATGACTGGGGTTATCCGGAAATCGCCGTGCGCCTGGCCAAGACGGCGAGCTATGCGGGGGCGCCCATGCCCCAGTTCACCCACCCGCTGGTCGCCCTGCCCGCCTATCCCGGGCCGGGTGCCGCGCCCGATCCCGCGCTGGTGCTGGGCCTGATCCGCCAGGAGACGGAATTCGATCCCTACGCCATCTCCAGCGCGGGCGCGCGCGGGCTGATGCAGATGATGCCGGCCAGCGCCAAGCTCGCGGCCCGTAACGCCAGCCTGCCTTTCCGGCCGGACGCACTGCTCAGCGACACGGCCTACAACATCGAGCTGGGCATGACGGAATATCACGGCCACATGGACCGCTATGGCGGTTCCTGGGTGCTGGCCATCGCCTCCTACAATGCGGGCCCCGGTAATGTGAGAAAATGGCTGGCGACCAATGGCGATCCCCGTGTCACCGATCCCATCGACTGGATCGAGCAGATCCCGTTCGGGGAAACGCGCAATTACGTGCAGCGGGTGCTGGAGAATACCGAGGTCTACCGGGCGCGGCTGGCGGGCAAGGACGTACCGCTCAGGATATTGCCGGATCTCTACGCGCCCAATCCGCCGAACATGCCGATGCTGGCGGCGAAGTGACCTCTTGTCGTGGCCCGTGCGGGCCATGACTGTTATTTCAGGATCTTGAGCCACTCGCGGGCCAGCCTCTGGGCTTCCGCGACCTGGCCGGTGGTCATTTCGGCCGCAAGCTGGTTGCGCCAGCTCTTGGCGGCTTCCACGCCGCGCACGGCGGCGAGATTGAACCATTTATGGGCCGCGACCATATCGACGCTCACGCCCTGGCCGGTCGAATAGGCAAGACCCAGATTGTAAAGGGCGTCGGCGCGACCATCCTTGGCATCGCGCTCATATTGCGCAAGTGAATCGATGTCGATGCAGGCCACGACGTTCTCGTCCTCTCGTCCCGCGCGAAACGCAAAATGCCTTTCGCGTTGCCCCGATGGTGCCGTGAGAGAGACTAAAACGCGGTAAACGCAGATTAGCCTTAATTGCTAAGGCGCGTTAAACGCGGTGAACGAAGTATTACCGCGCCCTTTGGCCAAAAAGCACCTTGCGCTCCTCGTCCGAGATGGGCTTGCGCATTTCCCCGGCGACCGCCTTGCCGCGCACAACCGCTGGGCGCTTGCCCACCCGGTCGCGCCAGGCCTTGAGATGGGGGAATTCATCCAGCGGCACATGCTTGGAGCCGGACAGAACCCAGCTCCAGCAGGCGATGTCGGCGATGGAATAGGTGCCGGCCAGGAATTTTTTGGTCGCCAGCCGCGTATTCATCACCCCGAACAGCCGGTGCAGTTCGTCGGTATAGCGCTTCTTGGCATAGGGGATGTCTTCGGGCGCATAGCTGTTGAAGTGGTTGGCCTGTCCCGCCATGGGGCCAAGCCCGCCGACCTGCCAGAACAGCCATTCCTCGACCTGGACCCGGGCGCGCTCCTCCTGCGGATAGAAACGGCCATATTTGCGGCCCAGATACTGGAGGATGGCGCCGGATTCAAAGACCGAGATCGGCCGACCGCCCGGGCCGTCGGGGTCGACAATGGCGGGCATGCGGTTGTTGGGGGAGATCTTCAGGAAGGCCGGCGCGAACTGTTCGCCCTTGCCGATGTTGATGGGGTGGACCTCGTAAGGAACGCCCAGCTCTTCCAGCATGATGCTGATCTTGTGGCCGTTGGGGGTCGGCCAATAATAAAGAGCGATCGGCCTGGCCGGCTTGCCCGCTTTTCGGGGCGCCTTTTTCACAGACTTTATGGTGGATTTCTTCGCCATGGCCGTCCTCCCGTGCTGCTGACAAAGCAGATGGGGGATCGGGTGCGGATCGGCAAGCGAATTCTGGCGAGAAATGGGTGCCCTGGAAAAAGCTTGGCCGCGGCACCCTAGGGGGCCGCGGCCTTTGCCTTATTCATCGGATACTCCTGAGTGAATGTTCAGGAGGTGACCCGAGAAGAAACTAACTGACCAAGGTCAATTACTTCTTCTTCTTGGCGGCCTTCTTCTTGGTCGCCTTCTTGGCCTTCTTGGCCTTCTTCTTCGCAGCCATGTTCAACTCCTCTATCGTTTGTTCGGGTCCGAACGACTCATGTCGCCCCCCCAAAACGTCATCAATATGAATTACTTGCATTTTGAAATGCAACTCTATGGGGGCTTTCACAAAAGCCCAAAAATCGCGAAATACGAGAAACCCGCATTTTACAAGGGTTAAATTCGCTATTCCGTATACGGACTAAAAAAAGCGAAAAACGCGGGCCAGACTCCCGATCCGTGCATTTTGTGCGAATCACCCCTCGTCGGGCAGATTGAGTCGGGTCTTGAGCGCGGCGTTGACCGCCGCCGGATTGGCCTTGCCGCCCGTCTGCTTCATCACCTGACCAACAAACCAGGCGGCGAGTTTCGGCTTGGCCTTCACCTCTTCCATCTTGTCGGGATTGGCCGCGATCACCGCTTCGATCGCCGCATCGATGGCGCCGGTATCTGTCACCTGCTTCATGCCACGCGCTTCGACCAGCTGACGGGGGTCACCGCCTTCCGTCCATACGATGTCGAGCAGGTCCTTGGCGATCTTGCCCGAGATGGTCTTGTCCGCGACCATCTGGATGATCGCATTGTTGGCGCTCGCGCTCACCGGCACCTCAGTGATTGACAGCCCGTCACGATTGAGACGGCCCAGCACTTCATTGTTCAGCCAGTTGGCGGCGGATTTGGCGTCCACCCCCTTGGCCAGCTCTTCGTAATAGTCGGCAAGCTCACGTTCGGCGACCAGCACGGAGGCGTCATAGGCGGACAGACCCAGCCCCATGAAGCGCGCCTTCTTCTCGTCCGGCAACTCGGGCAGCGATTTCTGGATCGCGTCCACCCAGGCCTGGTCCAGCTCAAGCGGCAGAAGATCGGGATCGGGGAAATAGCGATAGTCATGCGCCTCTTCCTTGGAGCGCATGGAACGGGTCTCGCCCGCCTTGCTGTCATACCGCCGGGTTTCCTGGGCGATGGTGCCGCCGCCCTCGATCACCTCGATCTGGCGGCGGGCTTCATATTCCACCGCCTGGGCGATAAAGCGCATGGAATTGACGTTCTTGATCTCGCAGCGGGTGCCCAGACTCTTGAAGCTGCCCGTCCTGCGGAATTCGTCATAGCCCCCCGCCCGGCAGACCGAAACATTGATGTCCGCCCGCATGGAGCCCTCGTCCATGTTGCCGTCGCAGGTGCCGAGATACCGCACGATGGCCCGCAATTTCTTCAGGAACGCGGCGGCTTCCTCGGATGTGCGCATGTGCGGCTTGGTGACGATCTCCATCAGGGCGATGCCCGAGCGGTTCAGATCGATAAAGCTGTTGTCCGGGTGCTGGTCATGCAGGCTTTTGCCGGCATCCTGCTCCAGATGCAGGCGTTCGATTCCGACCTTGATCGTTTCCCCGTCCTTGAGGTCGATGGTGACCTCGCCCTCGCCCACAATCGGGTCCTTGTACTGGCTGATCTGATAGCCCTGGGGCAGGTCGGGAAAGAAGTAGTTCTTGCGGTCGAAGATGGAGCGCAGGTTGATCCTGGCCTTCAGTCCCAGGCCGGTCCGCACTGCCTGCTCGACGCATTTCTCGTTGATCACCGGCAACATGCCCGGAAAACCGGCATCGATGAAGCTGACCTGGCTGTTGGGCTCGGCTCCAAAGGCGGTGGAGGCACCGGAGAAGAGTTTGGAATTGGACAGGACCTGGGCATGGACCTCCATGCCGATCACGATCTCCCAATCGCCGGTTTCACCTTTCAAAAGCTTGTTCTTCACGGGAGCGTTCATACGGACCACCATTTGGCCGGGGAATGCTTGAAACCGGCGGCCTCTTCCACCGCGGATGCCGCGCGCAGCAGGGTCGCCTCGTCAAAGGCCTTGCCGATCAGCTGCAGCCCCAGCGGCAGGCCGTTGGCCGTCAAGCCGGCCGGCACAGAAATGCCCGGCAAGCCGGCCAGGTTCACCGTTACCGTGAAAACGTCCTGCAGATACATCTCAAGCGGGTCAGCCGTCTTGGCGCCCACGCCGAAGGCCGGACCAGGGGTCGCTGGTGTCAGCAGCACGTCGCATGTCTCGAAGGCCTTTTCGAAATCACGCTTGATCAGCGTCCGAAGCTTCTGAGCGCGGGAATAATAAGCATCGTAATAACCGGCCGAGAGCACATAGGTGCCAATCAGGATGCGGCGCTGCACTTCGGCGCCGAAACCCTGGCCGCGGCTCTTTTCATACAGGTCGATGATGTCACGCGCACCCTTCGCGCGATAGCCGAACCTCACCCCGTCATAGCGCGCCAGGTTGGCGGATGCTTCCGCCGGCGCCACGATATAATAAGTGGGCAGCGCATATTTGGTGTGCGGCAGCGAAACCTCGACGATCTCCGCGCCCTGCGCCTTCATCCATTCCGCGCCCTTGGACCACAGCGCGTCGATCTCCGCCGGCGCGCCATCGATGCGGTATTCCTTCGGGATGCCGACCTTGAGCCCCTTGATGCCGCCTTCCAGCAGCTTCTCATAATCGGGCACGGGCAGATCCACGCTGGTGGAATCCCTGGGGTCCACGCTCGCCATGGTCTTCAGCATGATGGCGGCATCCCTGACCGTCTTGGTCATGGGGCCGGCCTGATCCAGCGACGAGGCAAAAGCGACAATGCCGAAACGCGAGCAGCGGCCATAGGTCGGCTTCAGGCCAACGCGGCCGGTGACTGCTGCCGGCTGGCGGATCGAACCGCCGGTGTCGGTGCCGGTCGCGGCCAGGCACAGATCGGCGGCGACCGCGGCGGACGAGCCGCCGGACGAACCACCCGGAACCAGATTGGCGTTGCTGTCCTTGGCGCGCCAAGGATTGAACACCGGACCAAAGGCCGATGTCTCGTTGGACGAGCCCATGGCGAATTCGTCCAGATTGGTCTTGCCCAGCATCACCGCGCCCGCGTCCCACAGATTCTGGGTGACGGTGGATTCATAGGGCGGCACGAAATTGCCCAGGATCTTGGACGCCGCGGTGGTCCTCACGCCCTTGGTGCAGAACAGATCCTTGATGGCGAGCGGTAGGCCTTCCAGCGCGCCCATCGTGCCACCGGCGATGCGCTTGTCGGCAGCATCGGCCATGGCGAGCGCCTGTTCGCCGGCCTCGGTGATGAAGGCGTTCAGTGGCCGCGCCTTTTCGATCGCGGTCACGAAGGCCGCGGTCAGTTCGCGCGAGGAGATCTTCCTGGCCCGGATGGCGTCGCGCGCCTCGGTCAGGGTCATGGCGGTCAGCTCTGATGAAAGAGGGGGCATTATTCAACCACCTTCGGCACGACAAAGAAGTGGTCCTCGCCGTCCGGCGCATTCTGCATCAGCGCGTCGGCCTGGTTGCCATCGCTGACCTTGTCTTGGCGCCACTTCAGCTTCTGGGCCACCACCGACGTCATGGCCGGCACGCCGGCGACATCGACCTCGCCCAGCATTTCGACCCACTGGAAAATGCCGTTCAGTTCGGCGGCCATCGGTTCGAGCCTTGTATCCGGCACCGCCAGGCGGGCCAGTTTGGCGATGCGTCGCACGGTGTCCCTGTCAACGGACATGAGGTTCCTGCTGTGTTAGGTAGGGCCCCGTAGCTAGCAACCGGGGGGTCCGGAGGCAAGCAAAAGGGGCGTTAGGCGCGAGCCGGACCGCCCCTTCAAAATGGGGCGTCAGGCGCGAGCCGGACCGCCCTTTCAAAATGGGGCGTTAGGCGTGAGCCGGACCGCCCCGTTAAAAATGGCCGTTTGGCGTGGCCCATAGCGGCAGCTTATGGGCGAGCGCCCATAAAGGGTCAAAAAGGGGATCGGCCTTGGCCGTGCTGGCACTGGAAGAGCTGAAAATCGCGCCTGGCCACCGGCTGTTGGGGCTGGATCTGGGGGAAAAGACCATCGGACTGGCCTTGTCGGATACCAGCCTCTCCATCGCGACCCCCTTCGAGACCCTGAAACGAGGCAAATTCGCCGCCGATGCAACCCAGCTGGACCATATAATAAGTGCGCAAGGGGTCGGCGGCCTGGTGGTGGGCCTGCCCCTCAATATGGACGGGTCCGAGGGGCCCTCCGCCCAGTCGGCCCGAGCTTTTGGCCGCAACTGGGCAAACCGGTCGCCTCTTCCCCTCGTATTCCAGGATGAGCGGTTGTCCACCAGCGCCGTGACCCGCACCCTGCTGGAGGCCGACGCCTCGCGCCGGCGGCGGGACGCGGTGGTGGACAAGATGGCCGCCGCTTACATTCTGCAGGGCGCGCTGGACCGGCTGCGCAATATCCGATGACCCAGGATTCCCATCCGGCGCGCGTCCTCAAATATTTCCGCCCGCCCGTTCCGATAGACATTCGCACCGAGCGGATTTTTCTGCTGGTGGGGGCCGCGGCGCTATTCGCCGGCTATGATGTGAACATTTATGGGCTGGCCACCAGCCAGATCCAGGCCTCGCTGCACATTGCCGAGAACCAGGTCGGGCCCACCGCCGCTTATTTCCGCATCGCCGCCCTCTTTGCCATGCTGCTGGCGGCCAGCGCCGATCTGGTGGGACGCCGCCGCCTTCTGCTCTTCACGATCTTCGGCCAGGCGGTCTTTACCTTGCTGACCGCTTTCGCCACATCCTATCTTTCCTTCGTCGTCATCCAGTTCGGCACCCGCGTCTTCGGCTATGCCGAGGAGATGCTGCTGTTCGTGGTCATCGCCGAAGAGATCACCGCCAAGGCGCGGGGCTGGGCCAACTCCACCATCATCGCCTTCTATTTCACCGGCGCGGGCCTGGCGGCGGCGGTGTTCGGCGCGGTCGACATACTGCCCCATGGCTGGCGGGCGCTGTACGTGATCGGCTCGCTGCCCATCTTCCTGGTCGCCATCCTGCGCCAGAAGATGCCGGAGACCAAACGCTTTGCGGCGCAAGGCGAAGCCGGGCTTGGGAGCGGCGCCATGCTGGGCTTGCTCAAGGACATCGCGCGCCAATATCCCTTGCGTGTCTTGATGGTGATCATTGCGGCCAGCGCGTTCGGATTCGCGATCTCGCCCGCCACCCTGCTTGCGCAAAAGTACATGCAGGACGTCTATCACTACTCGCCCGGCCAGGTCAGTCTGGTGCTCATTCCCGGCGGGTTGGTCGGCCTGGGCCTGACCATCATGGCGGGCCGGCTGTCGGATCGGCTGGGCCGCAAACCACTGGCCATCGTCACGGCCGCGCTGGCGGGGATCAGTTTTTACGTCTTCTACAACCAGCTGTTGCCGCGCTGGGGCGTGCCGGTCTTCTGGGTGCTGGGATTTTTTGGCTTTTTCGCCGCCGATACGATGATCGCCGGCTTTGCGCTGGAAATTGTTCCGACTCATTATCGCGCCACCGTGGGCGGCTTGCGCTATGCCATCGAGATCGGTGTCGGTGCCGCGGCACTTGCCCTGGAAGGTCTTCTTTATGATAGGCTGGGTGGCCATGGTCCTGCCATCCAATGGTTGCTGGTATCGATCCCGATCACCATGATCGCGATCCTGTTTCTGCCAGAACCGGCAGGCAAAACCCTGGAGGAGATCAGTGGCGGGTAGAGCTGTTGCCGCAATCATCCTGTTCTTGCCGGTGAGCGCTTCGGCGGCGGAGATCACCTGCAAGAAAAGCCCGGCCCTCACCGGCATCTGCCGCGAAGTCAAAGGCAGCCTGGGACTGACGCCGGGCCTGGGCGTAACCCTGGTGGCGGACGACGGCACCAGGACCATCATCAAGTCCCCGCCGGGCACCAATGCCGACATTGCCCCGCCCGTCATGCAGAACTGGCTCTACTGGCAAAGCAAGACCAATTCGATGAAGACGCGCATCACGGGCCAGTTCGAGCTTTGCCCCCTGCCCGCCGGCGTCAATTCCGCCGGCATCAGCGACTTTGGCTGCATCAACCGGGGCACGCACATCACGCAGGACAAATCATCCCCATAAAGATGATGCGGGCGGCTTGCCCCCCCAGCCAACGGCTATTATAAGCCCGGCTTTAATGACATCGATCGCCGCCGCACCGATCCTGCCGTCCAAGCATCTCCTGGGGATCGACGGGCTTTCTCCCGCCCATATCACCGCCTTGCTCGATCTGGCCGAAACCTATGTCGTCCAGGGCCGCGCCACCGACAAGAAGACCGCGCTGCTGCGCGGCCGCACCCTGATCAACCTGTTCTTCGAAGCTTCCACCCGCACCCAGTCCAGCTTCGAGCTGGCCGGCAAGCGGCTGGGCGCCGACGTCATGAACATGAGCGTGAAGACCTCGTCGGTCTCCAAGGGCGAGACCCTGCTGGACACGGCCACCACGCTGAACGCCATGCGTCCCGACATTCTGGTGGTGCGCCATCAGGACGCCGGCGCCGCCGAGCTTCTGTCGCGCAAGCTGGACTGCAGCGTGATCAATGCCGGCGATGGCGCCCACGAGCACCCCACCCAGGCCCTGCTGGACGCGCTGACCATCCGCCGCCATCGTGGCAGTTTTGAGGGCCTGGTCGTAGCCATCTGCGGCGACGTGCTGCACAGCCGCGTTGCCCGCTCCAATCTCAGGCTTCTGTCAATGATGGGGGCGCGGGTGCGGCTGGTGGCGCCGCGCACCCTGCTGCCGTCGCAGGCTGACCGTTTCGGGGTCGAGATCTTCACCGACATGGGCGCGGGTCTCGCCGGCGCCGACATTGTGATGATGCTGCGCCTGCAGCTGGAGCGCATGGCAGGCGCCTTTGTGCCGTCTCCCAGGGAATATTTCCGTTTCTATGGCCTGGACCGCGAAAAGCTGGGCCATGCCAAGCCGGGCGCCCTGGTCATGCATCCGGGCCCGATGAACCGTGGCGTCGAGATCGCGTCCGACATCGCCGACGACGTGCAGGTCAGCCTGATTTCGGAACAGGTGGAGATGGGCGTCGCCATCCGCATGGCAATTCTCGACGCGCTGTCGCGGGGGCTGGCATGAAGCGGCGCATCGCCTTCCGCAATGCCCGGCTGATCGATCCGGCTTCCGGCCTGGATGCCAGGGGGGGACTTCTGGTGGAGAATGGCCGGATAGCGGATGTCGGTCCGCGCCTGTTCAATGATGCCGAGCCGGGCGATCCGGAGGTGATCGACTGTCGCGGCCTGGTGCTGGCGCCGGGCCTGATCGACGCCCGCGTCTTCACCGGCGAGCCCGGCGCGGAACATCGTGAAAGCCTGGAATCCGCAAGTGCCGCGGCCGCCGCCGGCGGCGTCACCTCCATGATAGTGATGCCCAATACCGATCCGGTGATCGACGAACCCTCCTTGGTGGATTTCCTGCTGCGCCGCGCCGCCGCCACGGCGAAAGTGCGGGTCTTGCCCACCGCCGCGCTCACCAAGGGACTGTTGGGCGAGACCATGACCGAGATCGGTCTGCTCAAGGAAGCTGGCGCCGTCGCCTTCACCGATGGTGACCGCTCGGTCGCCAATGCGCGGGTGCTGCGCCGCGCGCTGGCCTATGCCGCCACTTTCGACGCGCTGGTGCTGGCCCATGCCGAAGATCCTGAATTGACGCGCAACGCCAGCGCCACCGAGGGCGAATTCGCCACACGGGCGGGCCTGCCCGCCGCGCCAGCCATCGCGGAAGCCATGATCGTGGAACGCGACATCCGCCTGGTCGAGCTGACCGGCGCGCGGCTCCATTTCTCGCAGATTTCGACCCGCGCCAGCCTGGAGGCCATCGCCGGCGCGAAGGCGCGTGGGCTTCCCGTCACCTGCGGTGTCGCGGCCCATTACCTGACCCTGAATGAGCTGGATGTCGGCCCCTACTACACCTTCCGCAAGGTGCGTCCGCCACTGCGCAGCGAAGCCGATCGTGCCGCCATGGTGGAAGGCGCGGCGTCCGGCGTCATCGACGTGATCGTTTCCAGCCACGAGCCACAGGGCGCCGATACCAAGCGCCAGCCTTATGCGACAGCCGCCGCGGGTACGGTAGGGCTTGAGACCCTGCTGCCCGCCGCCCTCACCCTGGTACATGACGGCGCTGTGAACCTGCCCCAGCTTCTGGCCACCATGACATCGGCGCCGGCGCGCATCTTCGGCCTTCCCGCCGGCAGCTTGGCCAAGGGCGCGCCCGCCGACCTGCTGTTGCTGGATGAAGGCGACCCCTTTGTGGTGGAAGCCGACAAGCTCCACTCCCGCGCCCGCAACACCGCCTTTGAGGGACGTAAATTCCAGGGCCGCGCCCGCATGACCTTTGTCGGTGGCGACTGCGTGTTCGACACTTTTTCCAAATAAGCAAAATCTGTCATAAGGTCAGCCCGGCCATGACAAAGCAAAAAAAGACTGGCATCGTCCGGCCATGTCGGATGTGGGCTTTTCCTTTCATTTGGATCTGATGGCGGCGGCCCTGGCGCTGGGCTATCTCCTGGGCTCGATTCCGTTCGGCCTGTTCTTCTCCATCGCCGCGGGCGCGGGCGATGTGCGCAAGATCGGCTCGGGCAATATCGGCGCCACCAATGTGCTGCGCACCGGCAAGAAATGGGCGGCGGCGGCGACCCTGTTGTGCGACGGCGCCAAGGGCGCGGTTGCCGTGCTGCTGGCGCGCCATTTCCTGGATGGCTATGAGACTTTCGCCGCCGCAGGCGCGGTGCTGGGGCACCTCTTTCCCGTCTGGCTGAAATTCAAGGGCGGCAAGGGTGTGGCCACCTATCTGGGCGTCTGTTTCGCGCTTTACTGGCCGGTGGGGTTGCTGGTGGCGGGAACATGGCTAGGCGCGGCCTGCATCTGGCGCATCTCCTCCCTGTCGGCGCTGATCGCCATCGCACTGTCCTCCGGCTATTTCCTGCTGTTCGGTCTTTATTCTTATGCCGCCCTGGCGCTGCCACTGTCGCTGCTGATTTATTGGATGCACCGCGAGAATATCCGCCGGCTGATGCAGGGCACCGAACCGCGCATCGGAAAGAAGAACAGTGCAGCTCAATGACCGCGAGCGCCGCGCCTGGCTGAGGCTGGCGCGCACCGGAAATGTCGGCCCGGTCACCTTCCGCAATCTGCTGGCGCGTTTCGGCTCGGCATCCGCGGCGCTGGAAGAACTGCCACGCATGGCACATCGTGGCGGGGCCGCGAATTTCGTCCTGCCGCCGGAAGAAGACAGCGCGCGCGAACTGGAAGCCCTGGCGAAGCAGGGCGGCCGGCTGATCGCATCCTGTGAGGCGGAATTTCCGCCAGGCCTCAAGGCGCTGGAAGCGCCGCCGCCCGTTCTTAGCGTGCTGGGCCATCCGCATCTTTTGCAAAAGGAGATGATCGCCATTGTGGGCGCGCGCAATGCCTCGGCGCTGGCGCGCAAATTCGCCGACATTCTGGCGCGCGAGCTGGGTTTTGCCGGGCTGGTGGTTGTGTCGGGCCTGGCGCGCGGCATCGATACCGCCGCCCACGAAGCCGCGCTGGCCGTCGGCACGGTCGGCGTGGTGGCGGGCGGTGTGGACATCATCTATCCGCCCGAGAATGAGAAGCTCTATGCCGCCATCAAAAATCAGGGCGTGATCGTCTCGGAAATGCGGCTTGGCGAGGCCCCACAGGCGCGCCATTTCCCGCGCCGCAACCGCATCATCTCAGGCCTGGCGCGCGGCGTGGTAGTGGTGGAGGCAGCCGAAAAATCCGGCTCGCTGATCACCGCCAGCTACGCCATCGACCAGGGCCGCGAGGTTTTCGCCGTGCCGGGCTCCCCGCTTGATCCCCGCGCCAAGGGTGCCAACCGGCTGATCAAGGACGGCGCCACCCTGACCGAAAGCGCGGAAGACATATTGTCAGTTCTGCGTCCCATGCTGGGCGGCGGCTTTGAGGAACCCGACAGCCTGTCACCCACGCCTGTCACAGAAGCGCTGGAAGCCGAGGCCGATCGCATTCGCGCCCATGTCGAAGAAGCACTTGGCCCGGCCCCCGTGGAAATTGATGAGCTCATTCGTCAACTTCGCGCGCCCGTGGCCGTGGTGCTGACGGTGATCCTGGAGCTGGAGTTGGCGGGACGCTGCCAGCGCCATCCGGGAAACCGCGTGTCCTGGCGCTGAAAAGCTGCGCCTGGGCCTGTGAGTTTGACCTTCCGCGGTGATGGGCGAACCCATGCTGCATACCCTGGGCGGGTGGGTTGGCCTGGTCTGCGGGGGGCTGGCCATGTATGGCAGCTTCGCCCTGGTCACCAATGCCACCTTCGGCCGCGAGATCGTTCCTGTCGGCAATCGCTGACGGGTCTAAAGTTCCCCTCCGGAACTCAAAAAGGCCGTTTTCCGCAAAAAGCCGATGGAATGCTGCTTGCGCGCGGCGGCCATGCGCGGCGCTGCGCCGCTGCGCAATCATCATTTGGTAAGGAATCGGCGCTTAACCATAGGCAGAAGGTCGAAGTTCCACAACCACAGGGTGTTTCCATGGGCTTGAAATGGGACATTACAACTTCAAGTTATGGCGGCAACGGTCACCCGACGTTGACAGCCGCCAGCGGCGGAGGTCAGTGTCCCGCCCCGTTTGCCGGACCGGCCCAACCCCGAACCTTGCAGATCCTTGCGGCGTTCCCAGATAAGCCCCCTGTCACCTCCCACTTAGGTTCTGTTTCCTAAATGAATGTCCTGATCGTCGAGTCCCCCGGCAAGGTCAAAGCCATCAACAAGTATCTGGGCAGCAATTATAAAGTGCTGGCCAGCTTCGGGCATATCCGTGACCTGCCGTCCAAGGACGGCTCGGTCAAGCCGGACGAAGACTTCGCCATGACCTGGGATGTGGACGCCCGGGCCCAATCCAAGATCAAGGACATTGCGGCCGCCGTGAAGGGCGCCGACAAGTTGATCCTGGCCACCGACCCCGACCGCGAAGGCGAGGCCATCAGCTGGCATATCCTGGAAGTGCTCAAGGACAAGAAGCTGCTCAAGGACCTGCCGGTGGAGCGGGTGGCGTTCAACGCCATCACCAAATCGGCGGTGACCGAGGCCATCCAACATCCCCGCCAGATCAACAAGGAACTGGTCGACGCCTATCTGGCGCGCCGGGCCCTGGACTATCTGGTGGGCTTCACCCTGTCGCCGGTCCTGTGGCGCAAGCTGCCGGGCGCGCGCTCCGCGGGGCGGGTGCAAAGCGTGGCGCTGCGCCTGATCGTGGAGCGCGAACAGGAAATCGAAGCTTTCCGGCCACAGGAATATTGGAGCATCGACACCGAGCTCCTGGCCCAGACCGGCGGCTTTGCGGCCCGCCTGATCCAGCTGGATGGCAAGAAGATCGAAAAGCTGTCGCTGGCCAACCAGGCCGATGCCGACCGCGCCGTTGCCGCGATCAACGCGCAGACATTCAGCGTCGCCAGCGTCGAGGCCAAGCCGGTCAAGCGCAATCCCGCTCCGCCCTTCAAGACCTCGACCCTGCAACAGGAGGCCAGCCGCAAGCTGGGCTTCAATGCCAAGCGCACCATGCAGATCGCGCAGGGACTTTATGAAGGCGTGGAGATCGGCGGCGAAACCACCGGCCTGATCACCTATATGCGTACCGATGGCATCACCATGGTGCCGGAAGCCGTCAACGAGGCCCGCGACCTGATCGGCAGGAAGTATGGCGCCCGTTACGTCCCTTCCTCCGCCCGCGTTTATGCCAACAACAACACCACCGCCCAGGAAGCCCATGAGGCGGTGCGGCCCACCAGCTTCACCCGCACGCCCGAAGAGGTGTCGCGCTATCTCGATGCCGATGCGGCCCGGCTATACGAACTGATCTGGAAGCGCGCCATCGCCAGCCAGATGGAATCGGCCGAGCAGGAACGCACCACCGTGGATGTGATCTCCGCCGACAAGAAGATCATCCTGCGCGCCACCGGCACCGTCACCCTGTTCGACGGCTTCCTCACCCTTTACCTGGAAGGCCAGGACGACGAAGCCGACGAAGATGGCTCGCGCCTGCCCAAGCTGGCCGCCGGCGACGCCACCCAAGTGGAAAAGATCAATCCGGCGCAGCATTTCACCGAGCCGCCGCCGCGCTATTCCGAAGCCAGCCTGGTCAAGAAGCTGGAAGAGCTGGGCATCGGCCGTCCCTCGACCTATGCCTCGATCATTTCCACCCTGCGCGACCGCGCCTATGTGCGCATGGACCGCCAGCGCTTCATTCCGGAAGACAAGGGCCGGCTGGTCACCATCTTCCTGAACAGCTTTTTCCATCGCTATGTGGCGTACGACTTCACCGCCGATCTGGAAGAGAAACTGGACGAAGTCTCCGACGGCAAGCTCGACTGGAAACAGCTGCTGCGCGATTTCTGGAAGGAATTCTCCGCCAGTGTCGGCGAGACCAAGGAACTCAAGATCTCCCAGGTCATCGACGAGTTGGACAGCGTGTTGGCGCCCCACATCTTCCCGCAAGGCGAGGACGGCGTGGACCCGCGCAAATGCCCCGCTTGCGAGAACGGGCGGCTGAACCTGAAGCTCGGCCGCTTCGGCGCCTTTGTCGGCTGCACCAACTATCCGGAGTGCAAATTCACCCGCCAGCTGGGCGCCAAGCCGGGCGAAGGCGATGCCGGCCCGGTGGAGCTGGGTGTTTTTCCGGGCACGGAAGAGAAAGTCACCCTGCGCACCGGCCGCTTCGGGCCCTATGTGCAGTTGGGCGAAGGCGACAAGCCCAAACGCAGCGGCCTTCCCAAGGGCACCGACAAGAGCGACGTGGACATGGAGCTGGCGATCAAGCTCCTGTCCTTGCCGCGCGAAGTGGGGCTGCATCCGGAAGACGGCAAGAAGATCACCGCCAATTTCGGCCGCTTCGGGCCCTATGTGGCCCATAACGGGATCTATGCCTCACTGCCCTCGCCCGAAGACGTGTTCGACATCGGCCTGAACCATGCCGTTACCCTTATCGCCGAGAAAAAGGCCAAGGGCCCGGGGCGCCGCGGCGCGCAAGTCCTCAAGGATCTGGGCGCGGCTCCGGATGGACGGGCGATCAAGGTGCAGAAAGGCAAGTTCGGCCCTTATGTCAGCGACGGCGAGACCAACGCCACCCTACCCGAGGGCACCGAGCCCGACACCGTGACCATGGAACAGGCGCTGGCCCTGATCGCCGAGCGCGCGGCGAAGGGTGGCAAGAAAAAGAAGGCGACCAAGGCTCCAAAGACGGAAAAAACGTCAAAGGCCAAGGCATCCAATGGCGCCGAAAAAACCGCCAAGAAGACAACCACATCCAAAAAGAAAGCTGCCAAGCCGGTCGCGGCGAAAACGCCGGGCAAGGGCAAGTCCCAAGGCAAATCGAAGGCCAAAGAGCCTGAGATGGCAGGCGAATAGGACACTTGAAGAAAGACAAACGACCCCAGCACGCGCCCGCCATCGACAAGGCGCGCGTGCTCGAACTGCTGGCGGAACATGCCGGCGCCACCAAGCGCGATCTGGCGAAGCTTCTGGGCCTGAAAGGCTCCGACCGCATCCTTCTGAAGCGCATTCTCAAGGAACTGGAAGCCGAAGGCGCCATCGACGGTCGCAGGAAAACCGGCTTCACCCGGCGCGGCGAGCTGCCGGAAGTCGGCCTGATCGAGGTTATCGGCACCGATGACGACGGCGAAATGCTGGCTCGCCCCTTGAACTGGGACAGCAATGAGGAACCGCCCCTCATCTATGTCAGCCCGCCAAAAGATGGCGGCGCGCCCGGACCGGGCGACCGGCTGCTGGCCCATCTGGACAAGCATGGCGACGATTATGAAGCCCGCATCATCCGCCGGCTGGAGCGCGAGACCCAGACACGTCTGATCGGCGTGGTGCGCGAAACCAAGTCGGACGGCTGGCGGCTGGTGCCGATCGACAAGAAGGCGCGCGCCGAATATGCGCTGGACAAGGCCGATCTGGGCGGCGCCAAACAAAATGAACTGGTCGCCGCCGAGCCCAAGCCCGGCCGCATCGCCGGTTTTTCCCGGGTCAAGGTTGTCGAGCGCATCGGCAGCATGGACAGCCCGAAGACCATCAGCCTGATCGCCATTCACGATCACGGCATCCCGACCGAATTTCCCAAGGCGGTAATCGCGGAAGCCAAGGCGGCCACGGCCGTCGATCCGCAAGTTATTAAAAAAGAGGGGCGCATCGACCTGCGTGCCATTCCGCTGGTCACGATCGATCCGCCGGATGCGCGCGACCATGACGATGCGGTCTGGGCCGGCCCCGATGACGATGCCGGCAATCCCGGCGGCCATGTCGTGCTGGTCGCCATCGCCGACGTCGCCCATTACGTCACGCCCGGATCGGCGCTGGACAAGGAAGCGCTGAAACGCGGCAACAGCGCCTATTTCCCCGATCGGGTGGTGCCGATGCTGCCGGAGGAATTGTCGGCCGATCTTTGCTCGCTGAAGGAAGGCGTGGACCGCCCCTGTCTGGTGGCGCGCATGGTGTTCGATGCCCGCGGCAGGAAGAAAAGCCATCTCTTCCAGCGCGCCATCATGCGCTCGGCGGCGCGGCTGACCTATGCGCGGGCGCAAGCCGCGTTCGACGGCAATCCTGACGCCGACATGAATGCCACGGTCAGGAAGACCTTGGCGGATGTCTGGGCGGCATACAAATCGCTCACCGTGGCGCGCAATCTGCGCGATCCGCTGAACCTCGACCTGCCGGAGCGGCGCGTCGTGCTGGGCGCCGATGGCAAGGTGGCGTCCATCGCCTATCGCGACCGGCTGGAATCCATGAAGCTGATCGAGGAATTCATGGTGCTGGCCAATGTCGCGGCCGCCGAGGCGCTGGAAAAGGCCAAGACGCCACTGATCTATCGGGTGCATGACACCCCGTCGAAGGAGAAGCTCTATGCCTTCTCCGATTTCCTGCGCACCTTGAACATCAGCTTCGCCAAGGGCCAGGTCGTCCAGCCTGGCACCTTCAACCGCATTCTCTCCCTGTCGAAAGGCAAGCCGCACGAGGCGGTGATGAATGACGTGGTGCTGCGCAGCCAGGCGCAGGCCATCTACGACCCGGCCAATATCGGCCATTTCGGCCTGAACCTGGCCAAATATGCCCACTTCACCTCGCCCATCCGCCGTTATGCCGACCTGATCGTGCACCGCGCCCTGATCAAGGCATTCAAGCTCGGGCATGACGGGCTGACCGACCGCGAGATGGCGGCGCTGGGCGCGACCGCCGAGCACATTACCATGACCGAACGGCGCGCCATGGCGGCGGAGCGCGATTCCACCGATCGCTATGTCGCCGCCTTCATGGAAGACCGGGTGGGCCAGAGTTTCGATGCCCGTGTCACCGGCGTCACCCGCTTTGGCCTGTTCGTGCGGCTGGCCGAATCCGGCGCGGAGGGCCTGATCCCCATCCGCAGCCTGGGTGCGGACTTTTTCCATCACGATGAAAAGCGCCAGGCGCTGATCGGTCAGCGGACCCGCGTCACCTACGGCATGGGTGACGGACTCAAGGTCGAACTGGTGGAGGCCGCGCCGCTCACCGGGGGCTTGCGCTTTGCCCTGGTGGATTCTGCGGCAGGCCCCCGACGGGCCCCCAAATCCGGTGCCGGCAGGCCGGGAAGGGCCCCGAAAAAGGACCGTTTCCGGGGCAAAAAGCGCTGAAATCCGCTCCGTTTGCCTTAAGTCCTTGACAGGACTGAGGTTGATAAGCCATCTACCCGCCCCACGCCCTCACGCAGCGAAGCGATAGGGCGTTCCAAGGACCTGCCAATTTCTGGAGTTTGTCATGGCGAAGCCCACCACCGCGAAGATCCGCCTCAACAGCGAGGGCGGCTCGGGCTTTTTCTATGTCACCAAGAAGAACACCCGCACCATGACCGAGAAGTTCTCGATCAAGAAGTACGATCCGGTGCTGCGCAAGCATGTCGAATTCAAGGAAGGCAAGATCAAGTAGCCTTTCCTGTGCGCTACCGCGCCGCCACCAAGCGCGCGGTATTCGCTTATTTGCGATAAAGCGTTAGCTTGCGCGCGCCATGCAGCGCGCTCTTTCCAGACTTTCCAGCGAAACATTTGATGTCCTGATCATCGGTGGCGGCGCCACCGGGGCGTTCACCGCGCGCGATGCGGCCTTGCGCGGTCTCTCGGTCGCGCTGATCGAGATGCGGGACTTTGCATCCGCCACCAGCGCCCACAATTCCAAGCTGGCGCATGGCGGGCTGCGCTATCTGCGCAATCTGGAGATCCCGCTGGTGCGCGAATCCCTGCGCGAGCGGCTGGGGCTGATGCGGATGGCGCCGCATCTTGTGCGCCCCCTGCCCTTTCTTCTGCCGCTCTATCACGCCGGCATTCTTGAGCGCGCCAAGCTGAAGGCCGGGCTGACGCTTTATGATCTTCTGTCCTATGACCGCAACCGGCTGGAAGATCCGGGCCAGCATCTGCCTGGCCATCGCTGGATCATGCCAAAGGATGCGCTGGCGCGCGAGCCGGTTCTGAAGGGCGAGGGCTTTGAAGGCGCCTTTGAATATTACGACGCCCAGATGTACAGCCCCGAACGCATCGCGCTGGAAAACCTGGTCGATGCCGATGCCCATGGCGCGGCGCTGGCCAATTATGTGGCGGCGGAAAAGCTTCTGCTGCGGCACGGCAAGGTCGAAGGCTGCACCGCGCGCGACGCCATGACCGGCGCGCGCTTCGACATCCGCGCCCGGACCGTGCTGGTCGCCGCCGGTCCCTGGGCCGACCTGTTCCTGGAACAGGCCACTGGCCAACAGGCCGCGCACCGGCTGATCCGCTCCAAGGGCATTCATCTGATGGTGCCGGAAATCTCCAAGACGGCGCTGACCATCGAGGCGGGCAGCGGCCATCTCTTCGCCCTGCCCTGGCGCGGCCACACCCTGCTCGCCACCACCGACACCGAATTCACCGGCGATCCGGCGACGGTCGCGGTGACGCAAAGCGATATCGACGGATTTCTCGCCACCTTCCGCGAATACCTGCCTGCCGCACATCTGTCGCCGGACAAAGTGGAATTCTTTTATGCCGGTCTTCGGCCGCTGGTCAGCGACGGCTCCAAGGACAGCTACAATGTCAGCCGCCGCGCCGAACTGATCGATCATGGCAAGGAAGGCGCGATGGACGGGCTGTTTTCGGCTCTGGGCGGCAAATACACCACCTCCCGCGATCTGGCCGAAAAGGTCACCGATGCGCTGGTAGCCAAGCTTGGCAGGAAAGCATCCGCTTGCACCACCGCAAGAACGGCGCTGCCGGGCGGGCGCTTCGAGCGTTTTGACGACATGCTGCGCGGCTATCAGAAAACCTGGCCGGGTCTTTCGGCCATGCGCCACCTGGCCCATATGCTGGGCGCGCGGCTGCCGCTGGCGCTGAAAGGCGCGCGCCTCACCGATCTGGTGCCGCTGAACAAGAGCAGCGACACCCCCGCCCAGATCGCCTTTGCCCTGAATGAGGAAATGGCGCTTACCTTGGAAGACATGGTGATGCGGCGCACCGGCATCGGCCAGTTCGGCCCGCCTGCGCGCACGGTGGTGGAAAAAGTCGCCGGCCAGATGGCGGCGCATCTGGGCTGGGACGACAACAAAAAAGCGGCTGAAATCGCAAGCCTCGACCGGATCTATAGGACAGCGGCATGACGGCCTTTGTCGTCTTCAATCCCAATTCCGCTGGTGGCAGGACCGGCCAGGACTGGGAGGCCATTGAAGCGGCGCTGGAAAAAGTCTTTCCCCTGATGTCCTTCTTCGTCACCACCGCGCCCACCCAGGCCGCGCGCATGGTGCGCGACGCCTTGCGCGACGGGCATATGGAGATCATCGCGGTCGGTGGCGACGGCACCATCAACGAGGCGCTGAATGGCTTTTTCGATCGCGGCACGGCGGTATCGCCAGACGCCGCGTTCAGCTTTGTCCATAACGGTCATGACAGCGATCTTTGCCGCCGGCTGGGCATCTTGCCGGGATGGCGCGCCGGGGTGGCGCATCTGGCCCATGCCCGCATCCACAAGCGCGACCTGGGCCGTGTTGCCTGTCTCAGCGCCGAGGGCGCGGCTGTGACGCGCTATTTTCTGGGCGGCGCCAGCTTCGGCCTTTCCGCCAGCACGGCGCGCGCCTTGGGTCGTGCCCGCATCGCGCGGCTGTTCGGTCATGGTTTTGCCACAACGCTGCACCGGCTGGCGGTGCGCGGACGCTGGCGCGCCACGCGGGTGCGGCTGATGAGCGAAGGCCAGGATGAAATCGCCGGCATCGCCAGTGTATCGGTTTTCCCCAACCGCGGATTGTTCGACATGCGTGTCCTGGACGGGCTGAACCGGCCCGACCGGGCCCGCAATTTCCGCATCGCCCGACTGACCGCCGCTCCCACCCTGGACACGGTCGCGCCGGTGGACGTGGAATGCGATGGGGAAGCGACAGGGGTTCTGCCGGCCACCTTCGACATTGTGCCCGCCGCCATTAACCTTAGAATCTGATTGCAGCCCGCGCCGCATCTCCCGGCGCGCTAAACTTGACACATGACTCCGTGGATTTTCGGGCAGGACGACGCCGCGCATGGCGAACCGGCATGGCGCTGGCTCGCCGATTGGGTCGCCATGCCCGCGCTGCTGGCGACGCCGTCGCGTCCGCTTGGCGAAATGGACGAACCGGCTTCGCGGCTGAGCGACGCCTTGCGGGAAAAATTCGTCGAACTCCTGGGCGCCCGCCGGGTGAAACAGACATTGGACGAGCGCGCGCGCCATGGCGGTTCCAGCACCGCCGACCGCTTGCGCCTGCGCAACGGCGATCTTTCCCGTCTGCCCGACGCCGTGCTCTATCCCCGCAATCCCGACGATGTGCTGGCGCTGCTCAAACTCTGCGCCGCCGCCGGTGTCGCCGTGACCCCGTTTGGCAGCGGCAGCGGACTGGGCGCCCTGGCGACGCGCGGCACACACCAGGCGCTGGTAAGCTTTGATCTTTCCGCCATGTCGCATCTGCTTTCGGTCGACGGCATGGCCGGTCTGGCGCGGGCGGAAGCCGGACTGACGGCGGACGAATTGGCGCGCCAGCTCGCCGCGCATGGCATGATGCTGAAAGGCACCATGCAGGGAACCGTGGGCGGCCATATTGCCCGCAACCGCCAGGTCCCCTGGCTTCAGGCGGTGAAATTCGCGACGCCGGAAGGCGTGGTGGCGTCCGGCCTTCCTTTCGCGCCCGGATCGAATGGCGCGCTCGGCATCATCACCAGCGCCAGCCTGCGCATCCAGGCGGTCCCCGCCAGGACCGAATATCGCCGCTATCTTTTCACCGATTTCGCCAGCGGGTTGACGGCCCTGCGCGAGGCCCAGCGCCAGGGCCTGATCCGCGCCGGCGCCTGTCTGTCGGATGCGGGCGCGACCCGCTTCCTGCATCAGATGGAGCAGATGAGCCGGGGCCGCTCGCTGATGGAATGGCTGGCCGACATCTATCGCCACCTGCGCCGGTTCGACAACAATGCGGCCGGCCTCACCATCGGCTTTAGCGGCAGCGAGGCCGAAGCCGATGCCGCCCGCAAGCGCTTCGATGCCCTGGCCAAAAGGCTGGGCGCGCTGGCGCAAGGCGTCTCGGCGCCAGCGACCGCGGACTATCGCGACCTGTTGCTGGACCATGGCCTGACCATGGATGCGATCGAGACCACCGCCAGCTGGTCGAGATTGCCCCGCATTTATGCCGCTATGCGCGCGAACCTGGACCGGACCATGCGCGCCCAGGTGCCGCGCAATGGGGCCCATGGGCTGGTGCTGGCGCAGATCAGCGATGTCAGCCATGAAGGCGGCAGGCTGCGGTTGACCATGATCTATCCGCGCATACTGGGAAGCGATGTCGCCCAGGCCGAAGCCGTGCGCAACACCGCCCTGAATGCCTTGCGCGAGTTGACCGATGCGGACGAACCGCTGGAGGAAAAACTGCGGGCCGCCGTCAAACAGACGCTCGACCCCAAGGGAATTCTCAATCCGGGCAAGGCGCCGCTTTAGGCGGCGTCCAGCATCGCCTTCACGGCCCGGGCCGCCCTGGCGACCGCGTCATGCGCCTGCGGCAGAACCGTCTGCAGATAGATGAAGCAATGCACCAGATCGGCATAATCGGCGATGGTGACCTTCACGCCGGCGGCCTTGAGCTTTTCGGCATAGGCCAGGCCTTCGTCATGCAGCGGATCATAGCCGCCCAGCATCACAAAAGCCGGCGGCAGACCGCTAAAGTCCTTGGCGCGCAGCGGCGACACTTTCGGCAGGTTGCGGTCGGTGCCCGGCGGCAGATACAGCGAATTGAAATATTCGATGGCTCGCCGCTCCAGGAAATAGCCGACCGCGAATTCATTGAGCGATGAGGTCTCGCCACCAATCTGGGTATTGGGAAACAGCAGCATCTGGCCGGCAATGCGGGGCTTGGCCTTGCCCCGCGCCAGCTGGGTGACGATAGCGGTCAACATGCCACCGGCGCTGTCGCCGCCCACCGCGATGCGCCCGCCATCCACGCCCAGATCCGCGGCATTGGCCTCGATCCATTGAAACGCCGCCCAGGCATCATCCACCGCGGCCGGCCAGGGATGTTCAGGGGCAAGGCGATAATCCACCGCGATCACCTTGAAACCACCTTCGGCCGTGAACAGGCGGCATAGGCCGTCATGGCTTTCCAGCCCCCCCACGACAAAGCCGCCACCATGGAAATAGACCAGGACCGGTTGCGGCCCGCCCATGGCGACGGGCGCATAGGCGCGCGCGCGCAAATCGCCGCCGGGGCCGGGAATGGTGAAATTCTCGATTCTGCCGACCGCGACATCCTTGGGCCCGGTCAGTTGCATCATTGCGGCAAAGGACTGGCGCGCCACGGCTGGCGGCACATCCCAGGCTTTCGGGCGCGGGATCGCGGCCGCCCTGTCGAGAAAGGCTTTCACCAACGGATCGAGAGGCATGAGGGTCCCTGAGCTCGCCAGGGATGCTAACGCATTTCGCGGAACTTTAGACTAGTGGATGGTGATGCGGGCGTCGGGATCGATACGGCCGGAATTGATATCGCCCAGAAGAACCAGCATCAGAAACCAGAACTGCGCCCGGTCATGAGCACCCTCGGCTTCCAGGGTCATGACCGCGCGGCTGGCATATTCCGAGGCCCGCTTGCCATGTTCGGCGGCAAGGTCGAAAGCAAGACGGTAGAGATCGCCAGTCGTCATCGTCATGAAACAAGCATGACAGGCGGCGATGAATAGGGGCTTAACCGAAGATTTATCTCACAGTTACAATTGGTTACGCGGGAACTACACGTGCAGGGCGTGATTTGCTATATACCCCAGCCAACAAGCGTGGATTTTGCGTGAGCGGCAAGAACATTCTTCTGATCGTGGGTGGCGGCATCGCCGCCTACAAGTCCCTGGAACTGGTACGCCGCCTTGCCGAACGCGGCATCCGCACACGCGCCATCCTGACCAAGGCCGGCGCCGAGTTCATCACGCCGCTGTCACTGTCCGCGCTGACCGGCGAAAAAGTCCATACCGATCTTTTCAGCCTCACCGACGAGGCTGAGATGGGCCATATCCAGCTGTCGCGCAGCGCCGATCTGGTGGTGGCGGCGCCGGCTACCGCCGATCTGATGGCCAAGATGGCGAACGGCCTGGCCAGTGACCTGGCCTCCACCGCCCTGCTTGCCACCGACAAGAAGGTGCTGATGGCGCCGGCCATGAACGTGCGCATGTGGGAAAGCGCGCCCGTGCGCCGCAACCGCGCGACACTGGAAAAGGATGGCGTGCTGTTCGTCGGCCCCAGCGACGGCGAGATGGCGTGCGGCGAATTCGGCCCCGGCCGCATGGCCGAGCCGCTGGAGATTGTTGCCGCGATCGAAAAGGCGCTGGGTGCTTCCGGTCCGCTCAAGGGTATGAAGGCCCTGGTGACGGCAGGTCCGACCCGCGAGCCGGTGGACCCGGTGCGCTTCCTGGCCAATCATTCCAGCGGCAAGCAGGGCTATGCCATCGCCGAGGCCCTGGCGCGCGCCGGCGCCGACACGACGCTGGTCTCTGGTCCCGTCAGCCTGGCCGCGCCCGGCGGCGTGAAGCTGATCCGCGTGGTCACCGCGCAGGAGATGCTGGCGGCCTGCGAAGCCGCCCTGCCCGCCGATGTGCTGGTGATGGCCGCCGCGGTGGCTGACTGGCGCCCCGACATCGCCGCCAATTCCAAGATCAAGAAATCGACCGACCGGGTGGTGCCGCTGATCAAGCTGGTGGAGAATCCCGACATCCTGGCCACTCTCGCGCATGGCGCGCGGCGCCCGCGGCTGGTGGTGGGTTTCGCCGCCGAAACCGACGACGTGCTTGCCAATGCGGTAGCCAAGCGCGTGCGCAAGGGAGCGGACTGGATCATCGCCAATGACGTCTCTGGCGATGTGATGGGCGGCGACAGAAACCGCATTCATCTGATCAGCGAGACCGGCACCGAAGACTGGCCGGACATGACCAAAACCGAAGTGGGGGAACGCTTGGCGCAACGCATCGCAGAGAAATTGAAGAGTGCAGCATGAAGGTCGCAATCAAGAGACTGCCGCACGCCGCCGACCTGCCCCTGCCCCATTACGCCACGCAGGGGTCGGCGGGACTGGATCTGCTGGCGGCGGTGGACGAACCCATTGAGCTTCTGCCGGGCCAGCGTATGGCCGTGCCCACCGGCATTGCCATCGAACTGCCTTTGGGCATCGAGGCACAGGTGCGGCCGCGTTCGGGACTGGCGCTGAACCACGGCATCACCTGCCTGAACGCACCCGGCACCATCGACAGCGACTATCGCGGCGAGATCAAGGCCATACTGATCAATCATGGCGACAAGGTCTTTGTGATCTCCCGCGGTCACAAGATCGCCCAGATGGTGATTGCCCGCCACGAGCAGGCCGAACTGGTCGAGATGGAAGCCCTGTCCGACAGCGCCCGCGGCGCCGGCGGCTTTGGCTCGACCGGCATGACGGTCAAAACATAATGCTGAAGTTGTCGCGCAAGACCCTGTTGGCGCTGGAGGCGGTGATCGATATCGCCTTTAACGCCCGCCCCGAACCGGTGCAGGCCAAGGAAATCACTGCGCGCCAGGGCGTGCCGCAGCGCTATCTGGAACAGGTGATGCAGCAGCTGGTGCGCGCCGGCATCCTCAAAGGCGTGCGGGGCCCGCGCGGTGGCTATCGCCTGGCGCGGGAGCGGCGCCGCATCTCGGTGGGCGATGTGGTGCGGGTGGCCGAAAGCATCGAGGACGAGGAGGAAAAACAGGTTCCCCGTTCCGACCTGGGCCAGCGCATTGTCGCGCCCTTTGTCGCCACCCTGCAGGACGAATTGATGGTGCGGCTGGATTCGGTCTCCATCGAGGATCTTTGCCAGCGCGCCCGTCACGCTGGTGTCGATACAGCGATAGAAACTGGCGCGGACTTCACGATTTGATGGCCGGCTCGCGGCCGGCCATGGAGGAATATTATGGAACAAGGAAAGCCCGGCCGCGGCCGCGTCTATAACTCCATCACCGAGACCATCGGCGATACCCCGCTGGTCAGGCTGAACCGCATGCCCAAGGAAGCGGGCGCCAAAGCCGATATCCTGCTCAAGCTGGAATTCTTCAATCCGCTGTCCTCGGTGAAGGACCGCATCGGCGTCAACATGATCGAGGCGATGGAAAAGCAGGGCATCATCGCGCCCGGCAAGAACGTGCTGATCGAGCCGACATCCGGCAATACCGGCATCGCGCTGGCCTTTGTCGCCGCCGCCAAGGGCTACAGGCTGATCCTGGTGATGCCGGAAAGCATGTCGCTGGAACGGCGCAAGATGCTGATGATCCTGGGAGCGCAGATCGAACTGACCGAGGCGGGCAAGGGCATGAAGGGGGCCATCGCCCGCGCCCATGAACTGGTGGCGGAAAATCCCGGCGCGGTGATCCCCCAGCAGTTCGAAAATCCCGCCAATTCCGATATCCATCGCAAGACCACGGCGGAGGAGATCTGGAACGACACCGAAGGCAAGGTCGATATCGTCGTGTCCGGCGTGGGCACCGGCGGCACCATCACCGGCGTGGGCCAGGTGCTGAAGGCGAAGAAGCCGTCGGTGCAGATGATCGCGCTGGAGCCGGAAGACAGCGCGGTCCTGTCGGGCGGTCCGCCCGGACCCCACAAGATCCAGGGCATCGGCGCGGGCTTCGTGCCCGCCATTCTGGACCGCAAGGTGATCGACGAGGTCATCACCATTTCCAACGAAACGGCGCTGGAAACCGCGCGGCGCACGGCGCGCGAGGAAGGCATTCCGGTCGGCATTTCGTCGGGGGCGGCCATCGCCGCGGCGCTGGAAGTGGGCGCGCGGCCCGAAAATGCCGGCAAGACCATTGTCGCCGTTATCCCCTCTTTCGCGGAACGCTATCTGTCGACGGCGTTATTTGAGGGATTATAAGCGGTCTGTCATTTTGCCGCGCGAAATGACAGACGAAACGGTCCAGTGAACCATTTCGGGCGAATAACGCCGCGAGCTCGGGCGAGCGGCCGGCAAGGTGTTCAGCAGCTTTGTAAAAGCCCGGCCAACAGGTCCGGCCGGTCGGTGCAGATCGCATCCAGGCCCATCAGCCGTTCCATGTCGCCGCGGCGATTGACCGTCCAGGCCCCCACTTTCAAGCCGCGCGCACGCGCGTAAGCGACATTGTCGGGCGTTGCATCGGGAAAGTTGGGAAACCAGCCCCGCGCGCCAGCCGTGGCGATCATGTCGATTACTGGCCGCGCATCATCCTGCAGCTTGTCGGTGGTGAACCAGCAGATGGCACCCCGTGCGACCAGAGGCATCAGCGCCCGCCAGTCGAAGCCGACAAAAATCACGCTGTCCAGAAAATCCGCCCGCCGCACCACACTGTGGGCGGCCTCGGCCAACGCCAGCGGATCGGCGCTGTCGTCACTGGCATCGCATTTCAGTTCCACGAACAACAGAAAGCGGCGGCCCGCAGCCCGGGCCAGCGCCACAACCTCCTCCAGGGTTGGCACCGGCGCATTCATCGGCTTGAGCAACGGATGGTTCAGCGCATAGCCGCTGCCCGGCCGCGCCGTGCCGATATCGAATTGTTGCAGCTCGGCGCCAGTCAGATCCTTGATCCGGGAACCCGCCCTTTCCAGCCACATGCCATCCTTGCGCGCCACATCCTTCATCAGGCGAAAGTCATGATGCACCATCACCATGCCGTCGCGGGACAGCTGCACATCCAGCTCCACGCCATCGCAACCCCGCGCCAGCGCATCGGCAAAGGCCGCCAGCGTATTTTCCGGCCGCAACCCTGCGCCGCCGCGATGGGCGATGTTCCAT
>DASZVQ010000038.1:0-1647 GCA_035547275.1 Rhizomicrobium sp. | reverse complement strand
ACCAGCGCGGCGCTGGAATTCGCGGTGCGCGCCTTGCGCGTGCGCCACATCGTGGTGCTGGGCCATGCCTTCTGCGGCGGCATCAAGGCCTTTGCCGGCGGCGCCCAGCCCCTGAGCGACAGCAACTATATCGGCCGCTGGATGAGCCAGATCGCGCCGGCCGCGCAGGCCATCGGCCCGCGTGAGGACAGCGAGAGCTATCTGCGCCAGCTGGAATTCGCCTCGGTGGAACTGTCGCTCAAGAACCTGATGACCTTTCCCTTTGTCCGTGCCGCGGTGGAGAAGGGCGAGCTGACGCTGCACGGCGCCTATTTCGGCGTGGCGAGCGGACGCCTTCTGGTACGCGATCCGGAAACCGGAAAATTCGAGGCGGTCGTCTAGGCCGCCTTGCCCTGCAGACGCCGCCAGATCAGCGCCCCCATCAGGTTCGCCATCCAGCCATGGGGGTCGGCGCCCACCGCCTTGACCACCATCTGCACCAGCTTCTGGACATGTTTGCGGTGGTAGACCGTCATGCTGGCCTGACTGGAGGCCTTGGAGAATTTCTTGCGATCGTAAGGCGTTATCGCCTCACGTTCAGACGGCACATTGGCGCAATAGAAGGCATAGGCCAGCTCGTCGTCATCGCTTTCGCGCACCCGGCCGATGGCGATCTTGAGCTTCTTCCAGAAGCCCAGGTCAGGCTCGGGCTGGGCACCCAGAATGTCATAGAACAGCTTGTAGTGACGGTATTCGTCGGCGGCGATGCGGCCGGCGATCTCCTGCAGCACCGGCTCCTCGGTGGCGTCACGGATGGCGGAATAGTAGGAGCTGGTGCCGGATTCCACCACGCAGCGGGCGATCATCTCGCCCCGGCGCGAGCCGCGCACAGAGCCGCCTTCGCCTTCGAAATGGGCGGGGGTGTAGCCCTTGCGGAAGCGGGCGAAAGCATCCTCCAGCTTGAAGCTGGGATCCGCCATTTCGGCCCAGCGGCCCAGCGCCCGGCCATGCTGGCTTTCCTCGCGGCCCCAGCGCTCCAGATCAGCCAGCACCTGCGGGTCGCCGTCTTTGAACACCCGCTTGAGATAGGTGACATAATCAGGGGCATTGTATTCGACCAGGGCGGCGGCCTTCACAGCCGCCAGCAGGCTGGGCTCGACCTTGCTGGAGTCGAACAGCTCCCAATGGACATCGTCCATGGTCCAGCCCTGCTTGTAGACAGGCGCAACCGTCATGAATCTGGTTCCCAGCTTCCGAACGCCTTTATAGCAAAAAGGGTCCCTGCCGCCAAAGACAGGCGGGTTCCCGCGGATTAATCCGTATAGCTTAAAACGCGGCCCGAACCAGCTTCAGATCATCCACCAATTGCGCCGCCTTCTGACGATCGGCGTCGGTCTTGGCTGCCACTTCGTCTTCCTGGGCATCCTTGATGCGTTGATCCAGCACCGCCAGGTCCATCTCGGTCATGGGCAGGGCCTCTTCAGCCAGCACCGTTATCTTGGTGGGGCCGATCTCGGCAAAGCCGCCGCGGATGAAATAGCGGTCGTCGCGGCCATCGACATTCACGTCGATCATGCCGGCGCGCAGGGTGGAGACCAGCGGTGCATGGCCCGCCATCACGCCCATATAGCCTTCGGAGCCAGGCACGGTGACCATGTCGGCCTGGGC
>DASZVQ010000037.1:0-1735 GCA_035547275.1 Rhizomicrobium sp. | reverse complement strand
CGCAACCAGCCCGACAACAAGGACAAGGTGCTGGCGCGGGGGCTGTGGGCCTGGTCGCGCCATCCCAATTATTTCGGCGAGTCCCTGATGTGGTGGGGATTCTTTTGCCTGGGCTTCGCCGCCGCGCATCGCTGGTGGCTGGCGCTGTCGCCCGCCCTGGTGACCTTCCTGCTGCTGCAGGTATCGGGCGTCAGCCCGATGGAAGAGAAGATCGCCGAGCGCCGGCCGGGCTATGCGGACTACAAACGCCGGGTCAGCGCCTTCATGCCCTGGCCGCCTTCGAAGTAACCCGTATTCGTCAGGTGGCCATCGCGCGGATGCGCGCCATGAAAAAGCGATGGCCGTCAGGTTGCCATCGCGACGCCCGCATTGACGGCCATCGCGATGAACACGGTGTTGAAGAAGAACGACACCACGCCATGGAACAGGGTCAGCTTGCGCATGGCGGTGGTGCGCACCTGGACGTCGCTGACCTGGGCGGTCATGCCCACCACGAAGGAATAATAGAGGAAATCCCACATGCCGGGATCGCCGCGGCCGGGGAAATCCAGGTCCCTCTCGCCCCCCTCACAGTCCGGATCCTCGAAATAATGGATATCGGCGTAATGAAACGCCATCGCGGTGTGGAGCACAAACCAGCCCAGCGGCGCGCCGATGCCCGCCAGCGCCAGCGGCGCCACGTCGATGCCGCCCTGCTTCCTGTGAAGCGCGGTGAAAACCGCGACACAGAAGAACGCCATGGTGGCGATGATGATCGCCATCACCACCACCATGCCCTCGTCCTCGGTCCTGGCGCGGCGCTTGAGTTCGGCCTTGCTCTGGCCGGCGACCAGCGCCAGGCACAGCGCCAGGAATACGAGATAGAAGACATCTCCACCGGCCAGTTCGGGATGGTCCATGCCGACCGCGCATGCGCCGGCCCAGGCGGCAAGACCGCAGGCCAGCGCGATATAGAACCGCGCATGGCGCGAAAGCGCGGATGTCAGCCCCTTCATGGGCCGAATACTAGCTGAGTCGGATGGCCCCGCTATTTCTCATGTCATGGCCGGGCTTGACCCGGCCATCCACCCGCATGCGCCAAGTCATGGATGGCCGCTTCAAGGGCGGCCATGACATGGGTGTTAGAGCCGGAACCTCACTTGGTCGATCCAGAAGCGTTCCATGCGCTTCAGGGTCGTGTTGAGGCTTTCCAGGTCCTCGCCACCGACATTGCCCACCGCTTCCAGCGAGCCCAGATGGCGGTCGAACAATTCGCGCAGCATGTCGCGCACCGCTTCGCCCTTGCGGGTCAGGCGCACCAGCACGGAGCGGCGGTCGGCCTCGGAGCGCTCGTGATGGATATAACCGCCTTCCACCAGCTTCTTGAGATTGTAGGAGACGTTGGAGCCCAGATAATGGCCGCGGGTGCGCAACTCGCCCGCCGTCAGTTCCTGGTCGCCGACATTGAACAGCAGAAGCGCCTGGACGGAATTGACCTCGCGCTCGTCGCGGCGGTCGAGTTCGTCCTTGATCACGTCGAGAAGCTGGCGATGCAGCCGCTCCACGAGATTCAGGGTCTCGAGATAATGCTTGCGTACCGAGGAAGCGCCACCGAGCGCCACCGCAGTTTGCGGTTTGGCCATCGCCGTCATCTGCTTTCCCCGCTTTTGCGGGGCCCACCTTGTTGTTGATGCCACACTAGGGGGGATGTCTTAAGGGTGCGTAAAATGCGCGCGACCCGGGGCAACATTTGGCC
>DASZVQ010000036.1:0-3271 GCA_035547275.1 Rhizomicrobium sp. | reverse complement strand
CAGCTTGCCCTGCAGGCGCAGCACATAGCCAATCACCTGGGCCACCGCCTTGAAGTGCTCCGGCGGCACCGGCTCGTCGAGCTCGATCGCCGCGTGCAGCGCGCGCGCCAATGGCGGGTTCTCGACCACCGGCACGTCATTCTCCTCCGCCACGGCGCGGATCTTCAGCGCCAGCGCGTCCAGGCCCTTGGCGACGCAGATGGGCGCGGCCATCTTGCCGCTCTCATATTTCAGCGCCACGGCATAGTGGGTCGGGTTCATGATCACCACCGTCGCGGTGGGCACCGCGGCCATCATGCGCTTCCTGGAGCGCTCCTGGCGCAGCTGGCGGATCTTGGCCTTGATGGTGGGATCGCCTTCATTCTGCTTGTATTCGTCCTTGATCTCCTGCTTGGACATGCGGTTGCGTTTCAGCCACTGCATGCGCTGGAAGAAATAATCCGCGCCCGCGATCACGCCCAGCGCCGACAGCGACGCGATCAGCACCTTGAACAGCAAATGGCCCATGTCGCCCACGACATCGGCGGTGGACTGGCCCAGGATGGCTTCCAGATGGCCGCGTTCGGGCCACAACTGGGTCCAGATCGCCGCCCCCACGATGGCGATCTTGAGCAGGCCTTTGGCCAGGTTCATCCAGCCTTCGAGCCCGAACATGCGCTTGAATCCGGCCAGCGGCGACAGCTTGGAGAGGTCGGGGGCGAGGCGATCGGCATTGAAGCCCGGCCGCGCCTGGATGACATGGCCGGCCAGCGCCGCCAGCGCCATCACGCCGAAGATGGGGCCACAGGCCGAAGCCAGTTGCACCAGCAGCAGGCGCACGATCGCGACGATGCCGGTGCCGTCGACATTCATCTGCTCAGGGCTTTCCAGGAAGACGCGCAGGGCACGCGCGATTCCCAGCATGGTGTATTTGCCGAACATGGCCAGGGCCAGGGTGCCACCGCCCAGCAGGATAAAGGCCGTCACTTCCTGCGATTTGACGATGTCGCCGGCTTCGCGCGCCTGGTCGAGCCGTTTCTGTGTCGGCTCTTCGGTATGCTGGGATTTGTCCTCTTCGTCGGCCATTTACAGAAAGGCCGCCATTTGCGTGGAGTAATAATTCAGGAATACCGTCATCAGCGAGCCGATCAGCGCCAGCATGATCAGAAAGCCGCACATGATGTTGATCGGCACCGCGACAAAGAAAATCTGCAGTTGTGGCATCAGCCGCGCCAGCACGCCAAGGCCCGCATAGACGGCGAAGCCGAACACCAGGAACGGCGCCGCCAGCTGGAAACCCAGCGCGAAGGAGGACGACACCAGCATGATGACCAGCTGGGCCATGTCGCCCACCGGCAGGTGGCCGCCTGGCGGCAGCATGCGATAGCTGCCGGCGATGGCGCCGATCGCCAGGTGATGCATGTTGGTGAGGAAGATCAGGGTGGTGCCCAGCAGCGACATGAAGTTGCCCAGCACGGCGCCCTGCGTGTTCTGGGTGGGGTCCAGCGTCTGGGCATAGGCCAGGCCGGTCTGGGTGGCGATCAGGTAACCGGCGACCTGCAGCGCGCTCATGATGATGCGCGCCATCGCGCCCACCAGCACGCCGGCGGTCACTTCCTGCAGGATCATGATCACCAGCGCCACGGTCGAGGCCGGCGCCACCGCCGGATAGTTGCCCTGCACCTGCGGCGTCAGCGCGAAGGAGATCGCCAGCGCGAGTACCAGGCGCACCCGCGACGGCACGCCCATTTCCCCGATCGCGGGCAGCAGCATCACCATCGCCCCCACCCGCGCGAAGACCAGCAGGTAGGTGAGGATGATGCCGGACAGCGCGGGAAGATGGACGGTCACACTGGCCTCATGGAGCGGAGGTCCAAATCAGTAAGCCGCGATACGGGCGGCGATGTCGGTCATCAACCCGTTCATGGCCGAACCGGCAAAGGGCAGCGCGATCAACAGCACCACGAAAATGGCGACGATCTTGGGCACGAAGACCAGGGTCTGTTCCTGGATCTGGGTCAGCGCCTGGAGCAGGCCGATGCCCAGGCCGACCACCAGGGCGGTGATCATGGACGGGGCGATGATTTCCAGCAGCACCAGGATGGCTGACCTTGCAAAATCGATTGTGCTGGCGGGATCCATGCTCAACTCTTTCTTTATTGGTCGCTCCGGCCTTCGGCCGACGCTCCTGCGGGCGAAGTCGATGGCCGAAGCTAGATCGGCATGTTCATGATGGACTGGTAGGCGGCGACGACCTTGTCGCGCACCGCCACCACGGTATCCAGGGTCAGTTCGGCCTGGTTCACCTGCTGCACGACGTCGACCAGATTGGCCTTGCCTTGCACCTGGGCGGTGGCGGCCTGCTCGCCCTGACGGATGCTGTTGATCGAGTCCTTGATGGCGCCCGACAGGAAGTCGCCGAAATTCGGCCCCGGCAGGTTGGCTGGTGTGATGTTGTTGGCGGCCGGCTGGGTGATCTGGGCGGCGGCGCGATAGGCGGCGGCTGCGGCGGCGGGAATGGCCATTGCTGTCTCCTTCTATTCAGGTCCGCCTCCCCCTTGCGTGCGAAGCACGCCATAAGGGGGAGGTGGTTTCAACGTGCGAAGGCGACCAATTGGGAGCCGAGCGTAAGTTGAAACCGGAGGGGGTTCACTTCAACAAATCGACGGTCTTCGCCAGCATCTGCTTGGTCGAATCCATCACGGTGAGATCGGCTTCGTAGGAGCGTTGCGCTTCGCGCCTGTCCATGATTTCCACCAGGCTGTCGACATTGGGCAGCTTCACATAGCCCTGGGCGTCGGCATTGGGATTGCCGGGATCATACTGGCTCTTGAAGTCGCTCTTGTCGGGCAGCGGCTTGCCGGCCTGCACCACGCTGGTCTCCAGTTCGCGGTCGAAGCTGGAAGTGATGGTGGCGATTTGCCGGCGATAGGGATCGCCGCCCTTGGTCGGCGAGGTGGAGTTAGCGTTGGCGATATTCTCCGCGATGATCTTCATGCGCTCGGTCTGGGCGCGCATGCCGCTCGCGGCGACGGACATCGATTTCGAGAAATCCATCTTCAGTCTCCTTCAGTGACCAATGGCCGTTTTCATCAGCGTCATGGCCTTGGCATAGATATTGGCGGCGGCCTGGAACTGGGCCTGGGTGTCGGACACCTTGATCATTTCCTGTTCCAGCGACACGGCATTGCCGTTGGGATTGGATTCGGTGTCGGGACTGGCCTGGTCCTCGAAAGCGCTGGACGTGGATGACGACAGCGCGAAATGGCGCGCATTGGTGGTCATCAGCGTG
>DASZVQ010000035.1:0-17882 GCA_035547275.1 Rhizomicrobium sp. | reverse complement strand
ACGCGGCATGGCTGGATCAGGGTTTCCCCCATTGTCCAAGATTCCCAACTGCTGCCTCCCGTAGGAGTCTGGGCCGTGTCTCAGTCCCAGTGTGGCTGATCTTCCTCTCAGAACAGCTACCGATCGGAGCCTTGGTGAGCCATTACCTCACCAACTAGCTAATCGGACGCGGGCTAATCCTTTGGCGATAAATCTTTCCCCGTAAGGGCACATTCGGTATTAGCGCAAGTTTCCCTGCGTTGTTCCGAACCAAAAGGTATATTCCCACGTGTTACGCACCCGTCCGCCGGTGATGCTTGCGCACCCCCTAGACTTGCATGTTTGAGGCCTGCCGCCAGCGTTCGTTCTGAGCCAGGATCAAACTCTCATGTTTTTGATCCTAGTGTGCAGACGACGCTGAACGCTCTCATTTGGCCGGCGTAAGCCGGCCATTGCGTGTTCGCAAAACTGATTGACTAGGGTTTGGCCGATCTTCCGATCGACCGAACATTTGTACAATTTAGTCTTGCAGAAGAACGCGAGCGTTCATGTCGCTGCTCGATAGTTTGCGTCAAAGGCTTTCGCCTTGACGCGAGTGGCTTATCGAGCCGCCGCCCACGTTCCCCTTCCTTAAATCACAATGTCAAACAGCACGTCGATTGCGACGATTTTCACGTCAAAACTCAACGGGTACACCACCTTGCGTTAGAGCCGCGAAGCAGCGTGGGCGCGGGTTATAGGTGCGAGGTCCGCAGCTGTCAAACGCAAAAATCGGGAAAAAATCGGTTTTTTTGGGTCCCCCTGTGGATGGCTTTGCGGCACGGGAGCCCCCGGCGCCCGGCTCTACATATAGGTGCGCATCTTCAGAGAGCTACAGCCAACGGATTCCACGATGCAGCGCAACAAATAAGACCCGAAAACAAAGGCTTTCCCGCGTTGCGCGGGCCGCCGCGCGAGCTGGCAGCGGACGGTCCGAAGACTGGGGGCATCGGCCGCCGCAGGCCCCTCAACCAATTAACATATTGAATTTCAAGAAAAATCCTGCCTATGTCCCGCGCGTATGCAGCGCCAAAGCCAAGGCCCGCGCCGGGAGTTCCGCGCGGGCCTTGCTCCGTACACAGATCAGATCACAGCCGCTCGTCGGCCATGTGATGGAGATCGTCGAACCTCAGATCGGTCATCACCACGCCATCGGCGCGATTGTAGCGAACATCCTGCGCGTCGATCCAAACCACCTTGTCGTTGTCGAGCCGCACCAGCAGCGCTTCGACGTCGCCATTGGCGGAATGCGCGGTGTCGACGACCGTGCCGACACGATTGCCGCTGATCAGCTCGACACGTTCGCCGGCCAGGTTGGCGTCGTGTTCCACAATCGCCCAATGACGCTCCGGCCACAGATCGCGACGATAGGCGGCGCGTTCGGCGGCATAGCGGGCACGCAGGCTTTCATAGGCTGCGGTGCGGTCTTCATACCGTTCCTGCTGCGCCTCATGATGGCGCATCTGAGCCTGATACTGTTGTTGCTGTTGCTGATATTGCTGCTGCTGTGCCTGATACTGGGCATCGGCGGCGCTGTTGGGCCGGGTCTGGCCATCGCTGGCGGCGACCTGGCCGTTCAGATCCTCGGTCTGCGCGTGTTCCTGAGGTGTGGAATGGGTGGTGGGCATCCCATTGGCATCGATCCGCTCGCCATTCGGCGCCGGGTAGCTGTCCTGGGCACCAGCTGGCGAGGAAATCCAAAACGCGGACAAGGCGAGACCGCTTGCGGCGGCCAGAATGCGAAGTTTCATGGCGCGTGCTCCATTGGCTCGCGCAAAGGAACGTGCGGAACAGGGGGCAGTTCCGCCCGTCTTCACCGGCACAACGGAACTTCGGTTCCCTAGACCGCCGCCGAAATATAATCGCGCAATGCCGCGGCCTCACTCACCGTCTCGGCGAGGCGTGACTTGACCACATCCCCGATCGAGACCATGCCGCACAGCATGAACTGGTCGTCCAGCACCGGTACGTGGCGGAAGCGGCCACGGGTCATGACCTCCATCAGGCTTTCCACCGTGTCGCTTTCCACGCAGGTTTCGGGCGCCCGCGTCATGTACATCGAAACGGAATCCGACAGCGCGGCCGCGCCGTTTCTGGCGATGGCATGCACCAGATCGCGTTCGGACAGGATGCCGCTGAGTTCGCCGCCCTTGTCCCGCACCACCACTGCGCCGATTTTCCTGTCGGTCAGCAGCTTGGCGGCCTCGGTCAAGGTGGCGGTGGGACCGATGCACACGACATCGCGGCCCTTGCCATAAAGTATGTGTCTGACTTGCATGATGACGCTCCTCCGTTGCTCTACGGGCCGCTCTATCGCCGCCCGGCGCTCCGTTACGCAAAACCGAGTTTCGCGGCGTGGGAAGCGCAAAACCGGCCGGGTTTTCCCGGTCATCCGAGGCAATGCTGCGCCCCTGGCCAGGGACTGGCAAGGCGGTATCGTCGCCGCGCTGCAGCGAATTTGACGGCCCCTTCCGGCAAAAATCTGCCGATTCCGCCATTTGCCGGCCCATCAGCCGCCTTGAGCCAAGCGGTGATCTAGGGCAAAAGGGCGCCCTTCCTGCCCCGAGCATGGTGGCGGCCTTCGGCTGGTAGCGCGGCTTGGATGTTGGTTGGTGCTGTGGCCGAGAGGCTGCCCCGTCCGTGGAGCGCAAGCGAAGCGGACAAAACACAAAATGCCTTCAGCCTTTTCTCAATGGCTGAAGTTCTGGTTGGTGCTGTGGCCGAGAGGCTGAAGGCGGCGGTTTGCTAAACCGTTATACGGTTGAAAAGCCGTATCGAGGGTTCGAATCCCTCCGGCACCGCCATCCCTCTTTTGAAAAATCACCGCCTAGCGGGATTCCCGGCCCTCGCTTGCGCTCGGGCGTTCGCCGGGCAATCGCCTGTCGGCGATTGCTATCTCCGGCTCACCCCTCCGGCACCGCCATTCCCTATTCTTGAAAAATTATCACCTGGCGGGATTGCCGGCCCTCGCTACGCTCAGGCGTTCGCCGGGCAATCGCCTGTCGGCGATTGCTATTCCGGCTCACCCCCGGCACCGCCAACTCTTGTTGCAAGCGTTCGCACCAAGCTCCCGACAAGGTTATCGAACGCATGATCCTTTGCGCCCCGAAACGGACATGAAACGTCGCGCCATCTCGCATGAACAAGAACCGCCTTCACGGTTGCTCAATATCCCAGAGGTTAACAAAACCTCTATTCCAACGCTCTGCGAATGGCCGCACGTTTGGCTGCAACGGCTTGGTAAGCTTTTCGCGCCATTAACATCCGCCGGTCGTAGGGACGGGGAAATGGCGAGCGTTTTGGTGACAGGCGGGTCTGGCTTTTTCGGCTCGCTGCTGGTGGCCAAGCTGCTGACCGACGGCCATGATGTCACGAGCATCGATCTTCTGCCTGCCACACGCAGCGACCCGCGCCTCAAGGCGATCGTCGGCGACATCCGGGACCGGCCCGGTGTCCGTGCGCTGCTGGATGCCGCCAAGCCAGAGGTGGTGTTTCACTGCGCGGCACAGCTTGCCCATGGCTCGCTCGATCCAAGGGAGCTTTGGAGCTCCAATGTCGATGGAACGGCCGTGTTGGCGGATGCTATGGCGGATGCCGGCCTCCGCAAGATCGTCTATCTGTCAAGCAACTGCCTGTGGGGTCATGGTTTCGACAGGCCCGTGTCAGAGGACGAACCGCCCGCGCCGGTCGAGCTATATGGTCAAAGCAAATGGGAGGGCGAAAAGATTCTGCTGGGTCACCCAGCCGGTCTTACCGCCACGATAATTCGCTGCCCGACGATTATTGACGAAGGGCGGCTCGGCCTGTTGGCCATTTTGTTCGAGTTCATCGCCGATGGGTGCCGCGTATGGACCGTGGGGCCGGGCGACAATCACTACCAGTTTATCTATGCCGCTGACCTGATCGATGCAATGCTGAAAAGCTGGCACGAGCCATCAGGCGGAATCTACGGGATTGGCTCGGACAACGTCACGACCATGCGTGAGACATTCGCCTATGTGATCGCCAATAGCGGCAGTCGATCGAAGTTGGGCAGGCTTCCCAAGCAACTCACACTCATGGCGATGCGGCTGGCGCACCTGCTCCGGATTTCGCCACTGGGGCCTTACCATTATCGCATGATCGCCTCGAATTTTGTGTTCGATACCAGCCGGATCAAAGAGGCGCTCGGCTGGCAGCCCAGTCTGACCAACCGCGACATGCTGCTGCGCGCCTATCGCTATTATCATTCTCATAGGCAGGAAATTGCCACGCGCGCGGACGTATCCGCCCATCGACAGTCGGCGAAAATGGGCGTGATCCGGGTCCTCAAATGGCTGTCATGACGGCCACGGCCTTCCAGCCTCGCCAGAGATGGAGGACCACAGAGGCTCTCGCGGACCATGCCTGGAAAATCGCAACACTGATCGTATTCGCAGCTTGGCTGCTGGTGATCGGTACGCATCACGAAGCTTGGGTCGACGAAAGCCAGGCGTGGCTGCTCGCACGTGACAGCAATCTCATCCAATTGTTGATCGAGCGGGTCCGCTACGAAGGGACGCCAGGACTGTGGCACCTGGTGCTTTGGGTGTGCATCCGATGCGGACTTGCGTTCACCGGACTGTTTCTGGTCTCCACGGCCTGCGCGTTGGCGGGAGCTGCGCTATTATTGTGGTGTTCGCCGTTCCCGCCGCTCCTCCGAATTTTGCTGACCGCATCCTATTTCGGCGGCTACCAGTTCGCGATTGTGGCACGAAGCTATGCGCTCGATCTCGTTCTGCTTCCTGTTCTGGCCATTCTTTTCCAGGAAAGAACAAAAAGACCGATAGCCTATGGCACGGCGCTGGGTCTGCTCGCCAACAGCAATGCGCATAGTTTCCTCGTGGCCGGCATATTGGGCGCGGAATGGCTTATCACGCTTATCCGGACCGGGAGGCTGCGCCCTGCGCTCGCGGGACCGAGCGTGGCAGTTGCGCTCGGCCTGTTCGCGCTGCTGGTTGCCTGGCCACCCAGCGATAATGGCTTCCTGCCTGTGGAGAGGCCGTCCCCCGTCGCGGCCGGATTGCGCTTCATCAGCGAGGCATTCATCGATCGAATTGATTTTCTTTCCGCACGATCACCATCGCCGCTCGATCAAACGCTGGGCCTCATACTGTCGCTCCTCCTGCTGGCGCCATCCCTCATGCTTTTTCGTCGCGCGATGGTATCAATGCTTCTCGCGGCGACTGCAATGGTGTTGATCGGTTTTTCAGGGCTGACATATGCCAACGTCTGGCATTCGGGCATCCTGTTCCTCGTCTGGATTTTCGGTCTGTGGATCGCCTGGCCCGCGCTCAAGAATTCGAAGAGGCTGAAGCACGCGGCGATTGCCGCTCTCACCATTATCGGCACCGTGCAGGCGATTGAAGCTGCTCGATCCGGGATCTGGGATATACGCCATTCATATTCCGGCTCGGCGCAAGCCGCACATGCTCTGGCGGATTGGCGGGGCGTCCATCCGGGGGCACACATGGCCGTGGCCGGCTTCAAAGCATTGGCGGTACAGCCCTACTACTCCGCCAATATCTTCGCCAACTACCAGCGGGGCGCTTCCGAGCCATCGTATATCGTTTGGACGCGTGGCGAGACCTGGCAGCCTTTCAACACGCTCCTTGAGGCGCACAAAGCAATGACGGACGGATACGACGCTCTGCTCATGTCCGCCTATGCAATATCGCCGTCCGATTTTGCCGATTTGGAACAGATGTCCCGGAAAGACGGCTATCGCGCCACCGCCGTATACCCTGGCAGCATGGAGTGGAAAGGATATGCCCGCGAAGACGATACGCTTATCTTTTTCACGCGTCAGAGCTAGTCGCCTGACAGCCGGATGTAGAATTCCGATTCAATACATTACCCCGATCCAGACTCGGGCACCGCGAAGCAAGGGTGGCGCCGCGTTCGAGCGGCGGCTGAACGCAACGCCGGCCGGCTGCGGCGCGCGCCTTGGCCGCTGCCAAAGATCTTATGGCCGCGAAATAGCGGGCAAAAGAAAACGGCGGATATGCGCTGCCGCATACCCGCCGCTTGAGCACGAAACAAACAACTATTTCGGCGTCAGCTTGAACAGGCCGCCGGTGGTGCTGTCTTCCAGCAGCCAGACATTGCCGTCGGGAGCAACTTCCACATCGCGGATGCGATGGCCGACATCCCAGCGCTCGGCCGGCTTGGCGGACGTGCCATCGACGATGATCCGGTTCAGGGTCATGGTCGCCATGCCGCCCAGCAGGAGCGAGCCCTGCCATTGCGGGAAGACATTGCCCTTGTAGAAGGTGATATTGCCCGGCGCGATGATGGGCGTCCAATAGATCACCGGCTTCTGCAGATCTGGGCGGGTATCAAAACCGGGGATCGGCACGCCGTTATAATTGATGGCATACCGCACCAGCGGCCAGCCGTAATTCTTGCCCTTCTCGATCAGGTTCAGCTCGTCGCCACCACGCGGGCCATGTTCGGCTTCCCACAGATGCCCATCGGGCGCGAAAGCCAGGCCGTAGGGCGTGCGATGACCCATGGTCCAGGTCTCGGACGGCGTCATGTTCTTGCCGGGGAATTTGTAGGTATAGACCACCGGCGCGGTCTTGGCGGCTTCGGTGTCGGACGGCGGATTGATCACGCCGACGCTGGCCGCGCCGGTCTTGCCGAAATTGGGATTGTCCGGCGCGGGCTTGCCGTCCAGGGTCAGATGCAGAATCTTGCCCAGGGGCTGGTTGGGGTCCTGGGCGGGCGTAAAGCGCTGGCGGTCGCCAGAGGTCAAAAACAGCGACTTGCCGTCGGGCGCGAACGCCACCGCGGCGCCGAACTGGCCGCCACGGCCCCTTTCGCCGTCACGCCAGATCACTTTCAGGTCCTGCAGGGTGGCGGTTGCCGGCGTGGCGCTGTCATTCAGGACCAGCTTGGCCTTGGCCAGGGCCAGGCTGGAGCCGCTGATGCCGCCCAAGGTGCCCGGTTCCGAATAGGTCAGATAGATGGTCTGATCGGTGGCGAAAGTGGGCGAGACATAGACGCCCAACATGCCGCCCTGACCGCCATAGAGCACGGCCGGATAATTCGTCACCGCCGTCTTGCGGCCGGCCGGGGTCACCAGCCACAAAGGGCCGACTTTTTCGGTCACCAGCATACGGCCGTCAGGCAGGAACGCCATGCGCCAGGGCAGGTTGAACGTGGTCACCTGGGTCAAGGTGAAGGGCATGCTGGCTTCGGGCTTCTGCTCACCCGCATTGATCTGCGCATAGGCCGGCACCGACGCCAAAGCCAAGACCATCGCTGCGTTCATAATTTTCATGATTTACCCCTCACTCCCTGGAAAAGGCCCGAAGTTTAAGCGCGTGGACCATCCAAATGCCAGCCCCGCCACCGCCGGAAACCGGCCTGACGTCCGCCCTCCGCATCGAGCGGCTTGCCCATCAAAATCCCGGTTTGCGACATTTCGATAGAGCCCGACCGACAGCCATGCCGGTCCGGCATAATCAGCATACGGAATACCCGCCGCCGCCAGAGTTGACATCGCAAGCATGACAGCGGCGGCGCTGTCATGGCGTCCGCCATTGCTGACGCGCAATTCATGAAACCCAAGTAATTCGCGCATTTCGCAGCAATTTGTTTATGTGCCCCATATCGCGGGAATGCGATTGCTGGATCGCGAACTTTGCGCGAACCAGTCACGACAATCGGCGTGTAGTGCTACGCCCGGGGGCGATTTTGGCGATCATTTTGAACGGCTTCACCATGGGCGTCCCGCGCGTCCACGCAAGAGCAGGCGTGGTTCTGCGCTCCAGCCTTCTGCGGACGGCAGCCTGCGGCATCGGCCTGCTGGCCCTGGGCTATCCCGCGGCCGCCCAGACCATCGGCACGAATCAGACCGTCAATGTCTCCACCATCGGCTCAGGCACCCCCAACTTCGAGGGCGGCACCCTCGTCGTCGACAAGTCCGGCACCTATGCCAACAATTTCGTCCTGGGCGCGGCCACCTCCTCCCAGGTCGCCAATCTGATCGACGCGCATGGCAACCAGGGCACGTTTTCCGGCATCGGCTCCGATCAAACAACCGGCGTGCCCGGCAATCTCACCATCGAGGATACGGTCGGCGGCGGGGTTGTTACCTTCACCGGCGTCAGCACCTATACCGGCCCGACCACCATCAATTCCGGCGCCACCTTGGCCGTGTCGGGATCGGGCTCCATCTCCCTGTCGCAATATGTGCTGAACAACGGCACCTTCGACATTTCCGGCGCCTCCGCCGCGGCCCAGATTGTCAGCCTGGCGGGCTCCGGCACTGTCAGGCTGGGCAGCCAGACCTTGACCATCACCGATGGCGGCGCCGACAGCAACAACATCTTTACCGGCACGATTTCCGGCACGGGCTCCGTGTCGATCACCGGCGGCATCGAGATCATCGATGGCACCAACACCTATACCGGCGGCACCACCATCACCTCGGGCGGCGGCCTGCAGATCGGCAATGACGACACCAACGGCTCCATCACCGGCAATATCAACAATGCCGGCAATCTGACCTTTGCCCGCAGCGACATCCCCACCATCACCAACACCATTTCCGGCGCCGGCGGCGTGAATATCGAGAATGGCGGCGTCATCTTTACCGGCGCCCAGTCCTATACCGGCACCACCACCATCACCTCCGGCAGCCTTATCCTGTCGGGCAGCGGCAGCATCTCCAGTTCGGCCAGTCTCACCGATAACGGCACTTTCGACATTTCACAGACCAGCAGTGGCACTTCCATCAAGCAAATCACCGGCACCGGCACCGTGGTGTTGGGTGCCCAGAACCTGACCATTGCAACCAGTTCCAACAGCTCCGGCATCTTCACTGGCGTGATTTCGGGCAGCGGCGCGCTTGCGGTGACCGGCGCCGGTACCGAGGTTCTGGGCGGCACCAACACCTATACCGGCGGCACGTCGGTGGCGCAGGGCGCGACCCTGCAGCTGGGCGATGGCGCCAATACGGGCACGGTGGTAGGCAATATCGCCAATGCCGGCACCCTTGTCTTCGACTATGCCAACGCCCAGACCTATGGCGATGTCATTTCCGGCGCCGGCGCGGTCAAGCTGATCAGCGGCACACTGACCCTTTCGGCGGTCCAGAACTATACTGGCCTGACCACCATCACCGGCGGCAGCCTGGTTCTGGCCGCAGGCGCTGATATTTCCGCATCACAAGGCGTCGCAGACAGCGGCACCTTCGATATTTCCGCCACCAGCGGGGCGACTATCGGCGCCCTGTCCGGCAGCGGCATCGTGCAGCTGGGCAGCCAGACGCTGACCGTCAATAACGCGTCTGGCACAGCCGGCACCTTCTCCGGCGTCATCGAAGGCACCGGCGGCGTCATCATCGGTGGCGGCACCGAGATCCTGTCGGGCTCGAACGCCTATACCGGCCCGACCGTCATCAATTCCGGCGCCACGCTGGGCCTGACATCGCTCAATGCGCTGGCCACCAGCGCGATCACCGACAATGGCCTGCTCGACATTTCGGCGGCGACCAACAATCTCAGCAACATCGTCTCGGTGAATGTCAGCTCGCTGACCGGGTCAGGCAGCGTCAATCTGGGCAGCAACACATTGATCGTGACCAATGCGGCCGGCACCTTCTCCGGGCAGATTGAGGGAACCGGCGATCTGACGATCAGCGGCGGCACCCAAATCCTGACCGGCGCCAATACCAACAGTTTCAGCGGCACCACGACCATCGCCACGGGCGCCACCCTGGTGCTTTCGGGCGCCGGCAGCCTGCCGTCATCGGCCATCACGGCCAATGGCACATTCAACATGTCAGGGGCTTCGGGCTCGGCAACCTTTGCCTCGCTGTCGGGATCGGGCGCCATCATTCTGGGCGCCAACAGCATCACCCTCGCCGGCCCGGCCGTCCCCAGTGATACGATTGTCGCTCCCACGCCGGCCGACTTCAGTGGCGTCATCTCGGGCACCGGCGGCCTGACGGTCAGCGGTGGCACCCAGATCCTGAGTGGCGCCAACACCTATACCGGCGGCACTTCAGTCGCGCAGGGCGCGACCCTGCAGATGGGCGACGGTACAACCAACGGCACTATCATCGGCAATATCGCCGATGCCGGCACGCTGGCCTTCGACTATTCCGGCAGCGCGAACTTCAGCGGCACCATCGCCGGCGCCGGCGCCGTCAACCAGCTGGGCGGCACGACTGTGCTGACAGCCAACAACAGCTATAGTGGCGGCACCACCATCACCGCAGGCACCCTGCAGATCGGCAATGGCGGCACCACAGGCTCGATCACCGGCGATGTGACCGACAATGGCACCCTGACGTTCGACCGCTCCGACAATATCAATTACAGCGGCGCGATCTCGGGCCGGGGCGGCGTCAGCCAGTTCGGCACTGGCACCCTGATCCTGAGCGGCGCCAACACCTATACCGGTATCACCACCATCGCCAACGGCGGCACCATCCAGCTCGCAAGCGGCAACAGCCTGGCCACCTCCTCCAATATCGCCGACAATGGCACATTCGATGTCTCAACCAGCACCTCGCCCCAGATCAGTTCGCTGTCGGGCTCCGGCACGGTTTTACTGGGCAGTCAGACGCTGGCCATTACCAACGGCGTGGGCAGCTTTTCCGGCGCCGTCATGGGTACCGGCGGGGTGACGCTTGGCGGCGGCACCCAGACCCTGGCGGGCGCCAACAGCTATACCGGCGCCACCACGGTCAATGGTGGCACGTTGGCCGTCACCGGCTCCATCGCCAGCTCCAGTGGCGTGACGGTGAATTCCGGCGGTACCTTGTCGGGCACCGGCACGGTTTCGAATGTGACGGTGGCCAGCGGCGGCACGATCGCCCCAGGTTCGGGCGGATCGGGCACCCTCAACGCCGGCTCGGTCTCCTTCGCCAGTGGCAGCAACTTTCTGATCAACACCTCATCGAACGCCTATTCTTCGCTGGCGGCCTCCGGATCGGCCAGCCTGGGTGGCACGATCTCGGTCGCCAGCGCCGATGGCACCTATCTGCTGGGTCAGAAGATGACGGTCCTGACCGCGGCGGGCGGCGTCAGCGGCAGTTTCACCGCCGGAAGCGTTCCGAACGGCGCCAGCGGCGCGCAATTCGCGTCAACCGTCTCCCAGGATGCCAACGACGTCTATCTGACGGTCAACCTGTCGAAACTGTCGCCGGCGCTGGCCAGCGGTTCGACCCTGAACCAGACCAACGCGGTTGCCGGCGTCGATGCCGGCATCGCCCATGGCGACAGCCTGCCCCAGGCCTTCGAGAATCTGGGCAATGTCTCTTCCTCCACCCTGGGGACTTATGCCCAGCAGATGGCGGGCGAGCTGGGCGCCGATGTTCCCCAGGTCGGCAACACCCTGTTCAATCCCTTTCAAGACGCGGTGTTCGATCATCTGGCTGATCTGGGCCAGCAGCCGCGCGGTCCGCGCCGCGCCGTCTTGCAGACCGGGCCCGATGCCTGGGTCGCCTTGCTGGCCGGCAGCAATATCGTGGGACAGGATGCGGCCGCGGGCGCTGGGAAATTCTCCTCCAGCGCGGTGGGCTTCGCCGGCGGCGGCGACTGGCATGTCAGCCCCAACATCATCCTGGGCGGCGCGTTGTCGCTGGGATCGACCCATTTCCATGTCGGCGGCGGCATGGGCCAGGGCAAGGCGACGGCCTATCAGTTCGGCCTTTACGGCCTGATCCAGTACACGCCCCACATCTATGGCAGCTTCCTGGGCGCGGTCAGCGTGGATTCGGTGAACACCGCCCGCAGTGTCAGCGCCACCGAAACCGATACGCTGTCGGCAAGTCCCAGCAGCAAGATCTTCGATGCCCGCTATGAAACCGGCGTCAATCTCACCTGGATCAAGCCCTATGTCGCGGTCGAGGAGCGTCTGCTGCAGACATCCGCCTACAGCGAAACCGGCGCATCGGGCGCCAGCGACTTCGCGCTGCGCTATGCCTCCCATACCGTCAACACGCCGGATGTGGAGATCGGCTTGCGCAATGCCGCCGATCTGCCGACCGCGCGCAACTGGGTGCTGCATCTGACCGACGACATTGCCTTTGAACACGCCGCCAATGGCGCCTTCGATGTGCAGGCGGCCTATGCCGCGCTGCCGGGCTCGGACTTCACCACCTATGGCGCCCAGCCCGGCAAGAACCTGGCGAAGGTCTCGCTGGGGGCAGAGCTCAAGAGCCGTTACGGCCTGACCATCGGCCTGCACTTCGACGATGCGGTGTCGTCGCGCTCGCAGAGTTATAACGGCATCTTCTCGCTCGGCTACGGCTGGTAATCAGGGCAGCTCAGGCTTGTTCCACCAGCCGCCACCCAAAGCCTGGAACAGGCCGACCGTATCGGCATAGCGGCTGGCGCGGGCCTGGATCAGGGCGATCTGGGCCTGCTGGTCGCTTTGCTCTGCCAACAGCACCGCCGGCATGCCGGTATCGCCCAGGGCCTGCTGACGCCTGGCGCGCGCCAGCGCCTCGCTTGCCGCCGCGCCGGCCGCCGCATTGGCAACCAGGGCGTCGGAATCATAATGCACCGCCTCCAGCGCATCGGCCGTGTTCTGAAAGGCCGTCGTCACCGCGCTTCGATATTGCGCCTTGGCCTGGTCCAGCGCGGCATCGGCGGCGCGCTTTTTCGCCAGCAGCGCTCCGCCATCGAACAGGGTCTGGGCGACATTGGCGCCGATGCTCCAGAAACTGGTGCCGGCGCCGAACAGCTGGCCGATCGCCGTCGCCGCCGAGCCGCCGGTAGCGCTGAGGGTGATGTTGGGCAGCATGGCGGCGATAGCGACGCCAACCTGCGCATTGGCGGCGTGCAGATTTTCCTCCGCAATGCGCACATCGGGGCGCTGGCGGACCAGATCGGCGGGCAGCGACACCGGCGCCTCGCGCGGCAGCGACAGATCCGCCAGGCTCAGCTGCGGCGGCTGGAAATCGGCCGGCAGCCTGCCGGTCAGCGCCGCCAGAAGATCGATTTGCTGCGCCCGTTGTTTTTGCAAGGCCGCCAGCTGGGCGCGCGCCTGCATGACCACGACAACCTGCGAGGCCAGCGCCGCCTTGCTGATCGCGCCCCGTGCAAGCTGATCCTGCATCATGACAAGCAGCTGTTCGGCGCTGGCGACGATTTTCTGCTGGGCCGCCAGCTGGTCCGACAGAGACGCATATTGAATAGCGGCCAGCGCCACATTGCTGGCGAGCGTCAGATGCGCGGCCCGCAGCGCGAATTCCTGGGCATGTGCCTGGGCCTCGGCCGATTCCACCGTGCGGCGGGTGGCGCCGAACAGGTCGGGCACATAGCTGATGGTCAGCTGCGGGGTATAGAGATTGAAAGTCTGGATGGGGCTGTTCAGCACCGGCGACAGGGTTCGAGACGTCTGCTGTCGCGTCGCGTCAAAGCCCGCGCTGAGCCCCGGGAAGAAAGCCGCGCGTTCCATCGCCGCATTGGCATTGGCCACGCGCAAGGCGGCGCGCGCCGCCGCCAGGTCGGAATTGGCCGCCAGCGCATCCCGCACCAGGCCGTTGAGTACCGGGCTATTGAACAGGGTCCACCAGTCGGCCGGCACCGCGCCCTGCATGGCAAAGACCTGCTGGCTGCCGCCATGGATATCCGTGGACGACGTCCGGGCCGGCAATGGCTGATTGGTGATACGGGCCACCGCCGGTGTATCGGACTGTTTGAAATCGGGGCCTACTGCGCAGCCCGCAAGAGCGGTCAGCACCAGAAGCGAGACGCCTGCTTTCCAGGCCCTCATGACGAGACCCCCGGCTGGCGCAGCGAGAAGCGGTCGATCAAGACCGGCAGAACCAGAAGGATCAGCGCGGGCGCCAGCAGCATGCCGCCCACCACCACCAGCGCCAGCGGCTTTTGGACCTGCGAGCCGATACCGGTGGACAGCGCCGCGGGCAACAGCCCCACACAGGCGGCCACGCAGGTCATCATCACGGGGCGGAACTGCACATGGCAGGTGCGCATGATCGCATCCTGCCGCGATATGCCATTCCTCAGCATGCGGTTATAAAAGGCCAGTACGATGATGCCATCCATCACCGAGATGCCGAACAGGGCGATAAAGCCGATGGCCGCGGACACGCTGAACGGCGTGCCGGTCAGATAGAGCGCCAGAATGCCGCCGATCGCCGCCATGGGCATGACACTGGCAGCCAGCAAGGTATCGCGCAGCGACGAGAAATTGACATAAAGCAGCATGCCGATCAGCATCAGGCTGATGGGAATGGCGATGGCCAGCCGCCCCAGCGCTTCCTGCAGCTCGCCAAACTCACCCACCCATTCCAGCCGATACCCGGACGGCATATGCACTTCCCGGTTTATGCGATTTTGCGCGTCCTGCACGGCGCCGGCCAGGTCGCGGCCGCGCACACTGAACTTGATGGGAATATAGCGTTCCTGATGCTCGCGATAGATGAAGGCCGCGCCCGACACCAGCCTGATGTCGGCAATCGCCGACAGCGGCACCGGGATGGGCGCGCCACCGGACGGACTGGTGGCGCCTACCTGGATGTTGCGGATGACGGCCAAACTATTGCGATACTGAGGCGCCAGGCGCACCACGATGGGATAATTGCGGTCGCTGTTGGTCTCAAAGAGATTGCCGGCCGCCTGACCGCCGATCGCGGCCTGGATCACGGCATTGACGTCGCCGGTGGCCAGGCCGAAGCGTGCGGCCCTGGCGCGGTCCACCCGAATCTCGATGGTGGGCTGGCCCAGCGAGTTGAGCACCGCCAGGTCGGCGATGCCCGGCACCTTGGCCATCACCGCCTTTATCCTGGCGGCGGTATTTTCCAGGGTCTGCAGGTCGTTGCCGAACAACTTGACCGAATTCTCGCCTTTGACGCCCGATGCCGCCTCTTCGACATTGTCCTCGATATTCTGGGAGAAGTTGAACTCCACGCCGGGGAAGCGGTTCGACAGCGCGGCATTCAGGTCATCGGTCAGCTTTTCCTTGTTGACCCCGCCCGGCCATTGCGATGACGGTTTCAGCGGCACAAAGAATTCCGCGTTGAAATAGCCGGTGGCGTCGGTGCCATCGTCGGGGCGGCCATTCTGCGACACCGCGGTGATCACCTCCGGATAGGAACCGATCAGCTTGCGCATCTGGTTGACATAGCCGTTGGCCGTCTCCAGCGAGATGGTGGACGGCATGGTGGCGCGAATCCAGAAATTGCCCTCTTCCAGATGGGGCAGGAATTCCATGCCCATCATCGAGGCCGCCAGCAGCGCGAAGCCGAACAGGATGCCGGCGCCACCCAGCGTCAGGGTTCGGTTGGCCAGCGCGAATTCCGAGACCTGCACATAGCGACGGTGCAGGAAGCGAAGCACCTTGGTCTCGGTCTCCTCCATTTTTTCCGGCAGAAGAAAGCCCGCCAGCACCGGCGAAATGGTGAAGGTGGCGATCACGCCGCCGGCAATGGCATATGCATAGGTGCGCGCCATCGGTCCGAAGATGTGGCCTTCCACGCCCGACATGGTGAACAGCGGCACAAAGGCGGCCACGATGATGGCGGCGGAAAACAGGATCGGCTGGCCCACTTCCTGGGCCGCCACCAGGATGGTCGCGAGCTTGCCATGTATTCCTGCGGCTTCCGCCTCGGCACGGCGCTTCTCGCGCTCGCCACGGGCCGAGACTTCGCCGGACAGATGGCGGAAAATATTCTCGATCATGATGACGGTGGCATCGACCACCAGGCCGAAGTCGATGGCGCCCACCGACAACAGGTTCGCCGATTCCCCGCGCAGCATCAGGATGGTGACGGCGAACAGCAGCGCGAAGGGAATGGTGGCGGAGGCGATTGCCGCGCTGCGCAGATCGCCCAGGAACAGCCACTGCACCAGGAAGATCAGCACCATGCCCACCAGCATGTTTTCCAGCACCGTGTGGGTGGTGACATTGATCAGATCAGTGCGGTCATAGATCGGCTTGATGAAGACGCCGGGCGGCAGGATGCCCGAGCTGTTGATGTTTTTGACTTCCTCTTCCACGCCGCGGATGGTGGGCATGCTCTGCTCGCCGCGCCGCATCAGCACAATGCCTTCGACAATGTCGTCGTCATTGTCCTGGCCGGCGATGCCCAGCCGCGGCTGATGGCCGATGGTGACATCGGCCACGTCATGCAGCATCACCGACACGCCCTTGTTCTGGGCCAGGACCACATTGCCGATATCGCTGGCGGAGCGGATCAGGCCGACACCGCGCACGATCGCCGCCTGCTGGCCGATATTCACCGTCTGGCCGCCGACATTGATATTGCTGTTGTTCAGCGCCGCGAGCAGCTGGGGAATGGTGACGCCATATTGCAGCAGCTTGTGCTGATCGACCGACACTTCATAGGTCTTGGTCTTGCCGCCCCAGCCGGTGACATCGATCACGCCGGGAACCGCCTTGAAGCGCCGCTGCAGAATCCAGTCCTGGATGGTCTTCAGGTCGGTCACCGAATAGCCGGGTGGACCCATCAGCCGGTAACGATAGATTTCCCCGATCGGGCTTTCCGGCGACAGCTGCGGCTGTACGCCGCCTGGCAGCGGCGGCAGCTGGGACAGCCGGTTAATCACCCATTGCTGGGCCTCGTCATAGGTGAAGTCATAGGTGAACTGCACCTTCACGTCCGAAAGGCCGAACAGCGAAATGGTGCGGATGGCCGTGATGTGTGGAATGCCCGCCATCTGGATCTCGATGGGGATCGAGATATTGCGCTCGATCTCCTCGGCCGACAGGCCCGAACTCTGGGTGACGATCTCAACCAGCGGCGGCACCGGATCGGGATAGGCCTCGATATTGAGCTTGGTGAACAGTACTACCCCCGTGACCATGAAGATGGCCAGGAGGACCACGACCAGCATGCGCTGGCGCAGGGCCAGAAGAACCACGCTACCCATCGTCAGTCCGAATTCGCGGCACTGTCCAGGAAAAGACTGCCGGCAAGCGCCACCCGGTCGCCGGGCCTGAGGCCGCTGAGCACCTCCATATAGCCGTTCTGCAGCCGGCCCGGCTGGATGGGGCGTATCACCAGACTGGCGCCGCCGGCCGAAAGCCAGACATGCGAGCGGTCGCCTTCGCGGACAACCGCCATTTCCGGAATGGCGGGAGAAACGCGGTCTCCCCCGGTATGGATCATCATGGTGGCGAACATGGCGGGTTTGAGCAGGCCGTTCGGATTGGCGATCTCGGCGCGGACCGCAAGACGGTGGGTCGTGGTGTCGATCCCGGAACCGACCCAGGTCAGGCGCGCGGGAAAGACCCGGCCGGGCAGCGCCGATACGGTTACATCCACCGCCTCGCCCACCCGCATCTGGGGCGCGTCTTCCTCACGCACATTGCCGATCAGCCAGAGCCGGTCGAGATTGCCGATGACGAAGACCGCATTGCTGGAAGCGGCCTGCACGAACTGGCCCGGTCCCACCAGGCGCTGGATGACGGTGCCGGCGATGGGCGCCGTCAGCTCGGCCGGCGGCGCGAAGGCGTGATCCTTGCTCTGCATCTCCATGGCGTGGATCTGGCTATCGGCAAAGCCCAGCGCATGCAGCTTGCCGCGCGCCGCGATCAGCGCCCCGGTAGCCGTGGCCTGATCGGCCTGGGCCTGCTGCCAGTCCTTCAACGCGGCGCTGCCATCATTGTAAAGCGCATGCTGACGCGCCTCATTGGCATCGGCATTGCGGGCAGCGATCCGCGCCGCGATCAGATCGCTTTCCGACTGGATCGCCTCGCTGGCGGCAACCGTCGCCAGCACCTGGCCTTTGTTGACATGATCGCCCGCCCTGACCGCGATCTTCATGACCTGACCGGTGAAAGGCGAGAAGACCTGGGTGGAAGTGTCATCATCGGTGGCGACCTGGGCCTCCACC
>DASZVQ010000034.1:0-37754 GCA_035547275.1 Rhizomicrobium sp. | reverse complement strand
GTGAAGGGGCCAAATAAGCCTTTCGGCCTGGCTCGAGCGAGGCATTCCGCCGAGCGACCCGCAGCATCCGACAGCTTCCTTCCCCCTCGCGGCGAAGCCGCTGGAGGGGGAAGGTGTCACAGCGAGGTGTCGGCGAAGCCGACCCGAGCTGTGACGGATGGGGGTCAGTCGGAAAACTGCTCCGCCAGGATGCGCTCGTCCAGATTATGGCCGGCGTCATACAGCATGGTCATGGAGATGGAGCGGTCTTCCGCCACATCCACGGCGGTGACATCGCGCACCTCGAAATCATCGGCCACGGCGCTGACCGGGCGCTTGCGGCTTTCCAGCATCTCGAAGCGCACCTTGGCGCGGTGGGGCAGAAGCGCGCCGCGCCAGCGCCGGGGACGGAAGGCGGAGATCGGGGTCAGCGCCAGCAGGTCGGCGTCGATCGGCAGTATTGGTCCGTGTGCGGAGAGATTATAGGCGGTGGAACCGGTCGGCGTCGCCACCAGCACCCCGTCGCAGATCAGTTCGGAGATGCGCGGCTTGCCGTCCACCAGGATGCGGATCTTGGCGGCCTGGCGGGTCTCGCGCAGCAGCGACACTTCATTGAAGGCCCGCGCCTCGACCGCGCGCGAGGGGGTATGCGCCGTCATCAGCAAGGGATGGATCACCGCCTTCTCGGCCGCGGCCAGCCGCTCCATCAGGTCGCCGTCATGATATTCGTTCATCAGGAAGCCGACCGTGCCCTTGTTCATGCCATAGATCGGCTTTCCCTTGTTGGTGAAGGTATGCAGGGTCTGCAGCATGAAGCCGTCGCCGCCCAGCGCCACCACGATGTCGCAATCGTCGGGCCCGGCATCGCCATAGCGCTGGATGAGGGCCATAACGGTGTCTTGCGCATGTGGCACGGCGGTGAAATGCAGCTTGGTCATGAAGGCCCCGAACAGGACATTGAACCTAGCATAGGGGGTGGGGCGCAAATAGCCCGCCGCCCTGATCATCCGGGGATCAGGCGCTTGCCGTCTTGCGCAGTTCGTCCAGCGCCGTCTGGCGTGTGAAACTCGTGAACACCGTCTCCACCGCGGCGGTGTCGGGCGCGGGGATCGCCGTGGCCAGGCCGCGCGACTGGCGCGACAGGTTGAAGACGGTGGCGAAGACGGAACGGTCGATGCCGGCGGCGCGGCAGGCCAGCGCCACAAACGGCGCACCGCGCTCGTAGAAGACGATGCGGAATTGCGCCAGATCCATGTTGGTCAGCTTGGCGAAGGCCAGATCGAACAGATCGACCTGGCCCTGGCTCAGCACCCGCATCAGGAAACCGGCCTTGAGCTGGCCGCTGGCGGCAAGCTTCTCGACCAGCTTGTGGGCGCTGTCGGCGGGGGCGTCGCTGGGACCGGCCGGCTCGCTCTTGACCGCCTGCCTGGCGTCGGCGAGGGCGGCATCCACACGGGCGGGTGCGATCGCGTAATTGGTCTGGATGTAGGTCTTCAGCGCGTCCGACACCCATTCGCACATGTTGGTGGCGAGCTTGGGCGGCAGGTCGGGGCGGCGGATCAGGGGATCTTGCAGGCCGGTCAGGGCGCGGGATTTTTCCACCAGCGTCTCATAGGCGCCGCTGGAGATCCTGGCGGTGGCATTCTTGACCAGGGCCAGCAGCACGCTGTCATGACCCGCCTTGACCAGGGCGTCGGTGACCGGAACCCCGATATTGGGACGCCCCGCCACCGCTTCCTGATGGCTGACACCGGTCTCGGCGATCAACTTGAGGACATCGCTTTCGGTGAGAAGGGGGGAATTGAGGATCAGGGGGCGGGCGACTTCGATCGTGTCGTCCACCAGAAGCAGGATCAGATCGTGCGGGGCGGTGGCGTCGTCGGCCAGGCGCTGGGCCAGCGCGATGCGGATCGCCATTTCCACATCGCGGGTGAGCCGGCGCAGGATCTCGCGCATCAACTCGCGTTCGCGCGGGTTCAGGCCGGCGCCCTGGATGCGATAGAGCGAGGCCACCGCGAGATAGATCTCCTCACGGGTCGCGCCGCCTTGCGGATTCATGGCGAGCTGAGCCAGGCGGCCCATGTCGCTCATGTCATGTGCGGTCAGCCCCACGGTCCCGGCCCCATGCCTTCTGCGGATTTGAGCCGATTTTTCGGCCCCTGATCGGGAACTTCTAGCCTGTGGACTGTTAACAGGCGATTAAGTCTCTTGCCTTCGCGACTCAAACGGTGTGCCCTGTTGCCACATGGGCGGGCGCAAATCTTACCTTCTGGCCATCGATCAGGGCACCACATCGACCAGGGCGATCCTGTTCGATGACCAGGCGCGGCCGCTGGCCAGCCATGCCATCGCCTTGCGGCAGATCTATCCCGCCAATGGCTGGGTCGAACACGATCCGGGCGAGATCTGGCAGGCGGCGCTGGCCTGCTGCCAGGCGGTGCTGAAGGGGCGCGAGGCCGGCGAGGTTGCCGCCATCGGCATCACCAATCAGCGTGAGACATCGCTGATCTGGGACAAGAAGACCGGCGAGCCGCTACATAATGCGATCGTCTGGCAGGACCGGCGGGGGGCCATGCGCTGCGCCCAGCTCAAGAAGCGCGGGCTGGAGCGGCAGATCGCGGCCAAGACCGGCCTGCTGCTCGATCCCTATTTCTCGGCCACCAAGCTGGAATGGCTGCTCAAGAATGTGAAAGGACGTAAGGGCCGAGATATTGCTTTTGGCACCATCGACAGCTGGCTGATCTGGAATCTGACCAAAGGCCAGGTCCATGCCACCGACGTCACCAATGCCTCGCGCACCCTGTTGTGGAATCTGAAGACGCGCGACTGGGACGCCGCGCTGCTCAAACTGTTCGGCGTGCCGCGCGCCATCCTGCCGGATGTGCGCGAAAGCCGCGGCGATTTCGGCCGGTGCGATCCCATGCTGCTGGGCGCGCCCATTCCCATCCTGGGCGTGGCGGGCGATCAGCAGGCCGCCAGTTTCGGCCAGGCCTGTTTCAAGCCGGGCGATGTGAAGTCCACCTATGGCACCGGCTGTTTCGCCCTGGTCAACACCGGCAAGAGCGTGCCGAAATCCAGGAACCGGCTGCTCGCCACCGCGCTGGCGCGAAAGCAATATGCCATCGAGGGCAGCATCTTCATCGCCGGCGCCGTGGTGCAATGGCTGCGCGACGAGCTGGGCGTGGTGGCGCAGGCGCCCGACAGCGAGGCGATGGCCAAGCGCGCCAAGGAGGCGGAAGGGCTTTATTTCGTGCCGGCCTTTACCGGCCTGGGCGCGCCTTATTGGGACCCGCAAGCGCGCGCCGCGATCCTGGGGCTGACCCGCGACATGGGAAAGAACGAGATCGTCCGCGCCGCGCTGGATGCGGTCTGCTACCAGACCCGCGATCTCCTGGAAGCGATGCGGCGCGACATGGGCAAGGCGATCAAGAGCCTGAAAGTCGATGGCGGCATGGTCGCCAATGACTGGTTCTGCCAGCGGCTGGCCGATCTCACCGGCCTGAAGGTGGAACGGCCCAAGGTGACCGAAACCACCGCCCTGGGCGCGGCCTATCTGGCGGGCCTGGGCGCGGGCCTGTTCCGCAATGAAAAAGATATCGCGGCGCGATGGGTTCTGGATCGCCGTTTCGCCCCCGCGATGAAGAAAAGCACGCGTGACAGGCTTTACCGCGGATGGCTGGCGGCGATTTCGCGCGTGCGGTAGCCGTTTGTATACATGCCCGTCCCGGTTGACAGGTAACGCTACCGCACGGACAGTTACCCCACCCAAAGGGGGGAACATGGGGCAAGTGGGGATCAGCCTGGAAGGACGCCGCCGCAAGCCGGAGAGCTTGGCGCGTCTGAAACAGGCGGCGCGCAAACTGTTCGTCGAACGCGGCTATGACGCGACCCGTCCGCAGGATATCGCGCGCGAAGCGGGCCTGGGGCACGGCACTTTCTATCTGCATTATCCCGACAAGCGCGCCTGTTTCCTGTCCTTTGTGGAAGACGCCCGCCAGGAACTGGATGCGCATCTGCGCGCCCGCCGTCAGCCCGGCGCGACGCTGGAGAGCCGCATCGCCACCATGTTGAACGGCATGTATGACTATTCCGACCGCCATCCGGGCCTGTTGCGCGCGGCGCTGACCGATGAATGCGTCATCGATGCGGACGGCGCGGCGGCGCGGCCGCTGGTGATGCAATGGGGCGATGAATGGGCGGAGATGATCCGCGAGGCGGTGGCCGAAGGCAAAGCCAGCCCGTCCTTCGATGCCGAGATCATCGGCCAGGCCATTGTCGGGGCGCTGCATCAGACAGGGCGCGAGGCGCATCGTTCGGGCCGCTGCCGCAAGGAGCTAGTCAAGAATCTGACCTGCTTCCTGACCAAGGCGCTGCGGCCGGATTGACCGGCCTGGGGTGGAAGGGCCCAGCAGGCCGTCACCATGTCGCGGCGCAGATGGAACCCGCGCGCGCCAGGGCCGTTTTTCTTCCTGATCGGGCGCAAGCGTGGAGTAGCAAATGCGCAAAGGCACGCATGACGCGGCCTGGGCTCTTCTGGTTCTGATCACCGCCGCCGGCTGCGCGACCCGCGAGCCGGTCGGCGTCGGCGTTGCCGCCGGCCCGGGCTATTACGATGGCTATTATGATGGTTATTACGGCCCCTTTAATGACGGCTATTGGGGCGATGACGGCTTCTTCTGGTACAGCGACGCGGGGCACAACTGGCACCGCGACGAGGGCCATCACTTCCAGCGCACCGCCTCAAACGGCTTCAGCCATGTGCATGGCACGGGCGTGCACCGGGAGCATTAAGAGCCGGACCGGAAACGGCCGGGCCCCAGCCACAAGAGCAGCGCCACCGCCAGCACCACGCTGACCGTCGTTATGGGCCGCAAGCTGAAGCTTGCCTCGAACAGCCGGAAATAAATGTCGAGCCAGGACGATCCCACCAGCAGGAGGGTGCCTGCCAGGATGCACAAGATCATCAGCGCGACTATCTTCATGGCCTGCCACCGGCCGTTGGCGTGAATCACGGATGCTATCGCCTGGTGTCGCGTTTCAAAGTTCGCCGGGTCGCTGATATCGGCCAGGATGCGAACGTCGAAACCAAAACAACCAGGAATCAACAATTAGGAAGCAACAATTACCAGTGTCTTACGATTCCGGAATTCGCTCAGAGCTGATATGAAAGCTATGCGAATTTCGGAATCCAGACACCGAACGACACCATAGATTCGCGGCCAATCCCATCAAAACAAATTTGTTCCGGCGGCGTAGGATTGTGGGCGGACCGGCGTTCGTTCCCGATATGCCAGGTTTCATGATGGAGATAGGCATGTGCCGGAACCTTGTCCTTGCCGCGGCTCTGCTGCTTTCGTTTTCGCCCGCGCTTGCCCAAAGCTCCACCCAACAGGCGCCGGCGCCCGCGCCGCAGACACCTGCCGCGGGTGCGCACCCCCAGGCGACGCCCGAGGTCCAGGAGGCGCGCAAGGCCATGCGTCAGGCCTGCAGGGAGGACGCCCATACCCTGTGCGCGGATACCCAGGCCGGCGGCGGCAAGCTGATGCAATGCCTGCGGGCGCACAAGGATCAGGTCTCGGCGGGCTGCAGATCCGCCTTCCAGCATCTTCGGGATGTGCGCAAGGGTGCCTGACCGTCCATGGGGGAAACGCCGAAATCGTCAGCGGCCGGCATTGCCGTTGTTGGCGGCTCTGTTGTCGGCGGTGTCGGTCTCGGCTTGGATCACCGAAGCCCGTGACTGGGCGCTGAGCTGGCCCAGGGCCTGGGACATGGCGTTCTGCTGCAAGGTCTGTTGGGCCGTTTGCGCGGCGCGCAATTCCGCAAAGCGCCTGGACACCAGGGCCGCGTCGTAATGGGGCGCGGCAATGGCGTCGCGCACCGCCTGGCGCAAGGCGCGCAGCTTCAGCCGCCCGGCGCGCAGCGCCGGGCCCTGCGCCGCCATGATCACATTGTAACGCAGCCTTTCTTCCTCCGGCAGTTCGCGGATGGCGCCGGGGCGCATCACGGCCGCCGCCTGGGGCTGGGTGGGCGGCTTGGGCTCGAACAGAAAACGCCCGGTCAACACCCCCGCCAGGAACAGGTTGATCAGCACAGAGGCGATGAAACAGCCCACCAGAACGCGGCGGTCACCAAACATCGCTCGCGCCTCCATTCAGCGCCATGCGCACCGAGCCGACGATCGCGGTGCCGCTGGGCGGGGTGGCGCCCACCAGGACGCCGGCGGCCAGTGCCATCACCCCCAGGGCGGCGAAGGAGACCTTGCGCAGGGCCGGCGAGAGCAGCGGGCCGCGCGCCTGGGGCGCGCGCGTGGCGCGGGCGGCGATGGCGCCCGCATTCAAGGGCGTGTCGAGCGTCGGGGCAGGGGCGCCGGCGAGCAGGCGTTCCACATCCTGCATCGCCTTCAGGGCCGCGCGCGCCTTGGCCGAGCGCGCCAGCAGCGCCTGGGCCGCCTCGCGCAGATGCACCGGCCAGCGGGCGATGTCGCCGCCGCGCTCGTCCAGCAGGGAGAGAAATTCCGCGTCGCTCACGCCTCGTCCTCCGTCATGGCGATCCGGAGCGCGCGGCGCGCGCGCACCAGAAGAAGTTCAAACGCGCCAACGCTGGTTTCCAGCGCCGCCGCGCCCTCGATATTCGACAGGCCCTGGTCATAGGTTAGCGCGATCGCAGCGCGCTGGCGCGGGGGCAATTGCGCCAGCGCGGCCTGAAGCCGGGACAGTTTTTCGCGGGCAATCAGGGTATCGACCGCGTCGGTGGCGGGGTCTTCCGGCTCGGGCGCGTCCTCGATCGCGCTGGTCCTGGGCTTGCGCATCTGGTCGATGGCGAGATTGGTGGTCACGCGCGACAGCCAGGCGGCAAAGGCCCGGGCCGTCTCGCCCCTCTGCCGCCACTTGGGGGCCTGGGTCCAGGCCCGGGTGAATGTTTCTTGCACGATCTCTTCCGCCACCGCCCGGTTACCGACAATGCGGACGGCCAGCGCCATCAACCGGGCGCCATGCCGCTCCACCAGGCGCGCGAAGGCGAGCCTGTCGCCACGCGCGACCTGCAGCACCAAGGCATCGTCCGTGTCCCCCACCGCGATTTTCGCCTGCCGTCACAGCCACAGGAACGTCGTAAACCGGCAAATCCTACGCGCAAGGCTAACTTTCCGTCACGGGGCGCGTAGGGGCGGCCGGACCCGCCCGTTCAGATTGCGGACGCTTTAAACCCTGGGGCGTCCAATACCAGCCCCGCCAGCCCCCATGGCGGGATACGGCGCTCAAATCGGTCCGTCGGACCGGTTTGAGGCCGTGCGGTCAACACGACAGAATGAACATTCGCGCCCTTTACGCTTCACGGCTGTGTCGATGTCGAAGCCGTTACCGCGGGTTGGCCGGGAATGTGATAGGGCGGGGTAGAGATCGCATAGCCCGCCACCGCGATCAGCACCAGCGCGCCCACCCCGATCGACCCCAGGGAGATGGCCTGGGCCTGCTTGACGCCGGCGGGCTTGCCGGCCTGCAGCGGCGGGCCGGCCCATGCGGCGGAATATGAAAACATCAGAGCGACGACAACGACAGCGGCCTTGCGCGACATGGCGCGAAGCTAATAAGCCGAACTTACATGGAACTTACTCTGGCGTGCGTCGCGTGCGCCTATTTCGCTTCGACGCAGCGGAAGCTTTCCGCTTTCGTCTTGTCGCCCTTGCCGTCCCATTGCGCGCGGGCGGGAAAGACGCAGAGCGGCCGCGTGCGCTCCACCGCCTTGGCGGGATCGTTGCCCGCGTATTTTGTCGCCAGCAGCATTTCGGGCGCCCTGTTCTGCTCGACCCATTGGGTGATGGCGGGCAGGGTGGCCAGCACATTGGGCCCGGGTCCGCCACCACAATGCAGCATCCCCGGCGCCAGGAAAAGGCGATAGAAATTGCCTGTCGGTCCCATCTTCTTCTGCACCAGGCGGTAATAGTCCAGCGAGTCCAGTGCCGGGATCGCGGGATCGGCCCAGCCATGATACTGGATCAGCTTGCCGCCGCGGATGCGGAAGGCCGACAGGTCGGCGTCATGGCTGTTGAAGATCGGCCCCAGCTTGGCGTCTGTCGCGGCGATGTCGCTGTCCAGGTTCAACTGCTTGAGGTCGTAAGCGGGATCGCCCTTGACGACATATCCGAAAAAGTTGCTGGCAAATCTGTAGATCAGGGCATCCTTGCCGTCGGGCGTTGTGCCGGTGATCCAGCGCACCCAGCCATTCTCCTCGCCTTCGCCGCCGGGTGAAAAGCCCGCGATCAGTTTTTCGCCGGTGCGCGGAATCCTTGGGCCATCATAGATCTTCTTCAGCGCCACAAGCTCTGCGTCTGTCAGGCAGCTGGGCGCGCCGGCGCCCGTGCAGCGCAGCTTTTCGGGATGGAAGCGGCAAGTCATCGGGTCCTCGATCACGCCATCGGCATCGCCGCATTGCTTCACCGCCTCGGCCTCGACCAGCTTGAGCTTGGCGGGGGATATCCAGCTTTGCGGCGTCGCCGTCAGCGCCTGATAGCCCCAGGCCGCGCCGGCCAGAAGATGCGTCCAGTGATTGGCGGGATCGCCCGCGACGATGCCATCGAAGTCGCCGGGATAACGCTGGGCTTCCATCAGCGCTTCGCGCCCGCCGTCCGAGCAGCCCTGGAAATAGGAATAGCTGGGGGCCACGCCCTTGTTGGCGGTGATGATGGCCTTGGCGGCGTCGGTGGTCTCTTTGATCGCGCGATAGCCGAAATCGATCACCTTTTCGGGATGATGCAGCGCCCAGCTGGCGTCGGTATTGACCGTGTCCTCATGGCCGTCATCGGTGCCGGCCACGGCATAGCCCAGGGCCAGCGGCGCCAGCATGGCGCGCTCGGGCACCACGCCGGCAAAGCCGCCATTGCCCACCTGCAGATAGCGCCCGTTCCAGGCCTTGCCTTCGGGGATCACCACCTCGAAGCGGATGTCGGAATCCGGTGTCGGCCTCGCACTGCCCAGCACCTTGCAATAGGGGGTGGCGGCGGCGACGGCGGTGGCCTCGCTGATGGTGACATGGGGCAGATGCAGATTGGCGAGATCGGCGCAAGAGGTCGCCGTCATCGGCTGGGCATGAACGCTCAGGATCGCGGCCATCGCGGCCAGGGCACTCCAGGCGAAAATCTTCATGGTGTGAGCCCCAATATGATGGCCGGATTGGTTTTGGCCATGAGGTTGATGTCGGCGACCGGGATGCCCAGCTTATGCAGCCCCTGCATATATTCGAGCATCCCCGCGGTGGGCAGCGGCCTGGGATAGGCGCGCGCCCCGCCCAGATCGGTGGCCAGGATGATGTGCGACGGCCCCACCGCTTTGATCCAATCGGCATATTGCTGCAGCGTGATCTTGCCCTTGCTGTCCAGGACCGCGCCATAGACCATTTCGATATAGGCGCCCATCCTGGCGGCCTCCTGGGCCTGCGGCACCGACAGATTGGTCGGGCCGGTCATGCCATGCGTGCAGACGATATGGGCGATGCCGCGCGCCTTTGCTTCCTTGATCACCAGCAGCGCCTCTTGCGCCGAGATATGGCCGGTCTCCAGCGCCAGCTGCTTGCGGCTGGCGACATAGTCGAGCAGCTTCAGCACGGAAGGCAGCAGCCTGCCGTTCTCCGACACTTTGACTTCCGGGCCTTTGTCTTTCACCTGGTTCTGGGCATCGAAGGTGGGCAGCCAGACGATGCGGCCATAGCCGCCTTTCATGTCGGCCATGTGCTTGACGGCTTCCGGATTGATGCCGCCCACCGCGATGTCCTGGGTGATGCCGCCAAAGGCCTCGAAGCCCGGCACCATCTTGCGCACCATATAGGCCAGCGAGGCGGTGTCTTCCCAATGGTTCTTGAACACCACGGCACGCATGCCCGCGGCCTTGGCCTGGCGCGCCACATCATCGGCATCGATCACGCGCGGGGCGCTGTCGGGGTCCTGATGGACATGGATGTCGATCGCGCCTTTCAGCGAGACGGCGCCATCCTGGGCGAAGGCGGGCGTGGCGAGGAGGGTGACAAACACACAGAATGTCATGGCCGCCCTTGAGGCGGCCATCCATGGTGCCGTTTCTTCGATGGATGGCCGGGTGCCCGGCCATGACAAGAGAGATTTATATGCCATGTCATCCCCAACAGCAGATGGCCGGCGCGGAAGCCGGCCATGACATCCTATTGCGCGTACCAGTCCAGCAGCCGGACCTCGACGCCCGAGCCTTCCAGGTCCTTCTTGAACACGGTGATGTCCTGACCCTTGTAGTGATAGGGGATCGCCACCTTAGGATGGAACGCCTTCACCGCATCGGCCGCTTCGTCCGGCGTCATGGTGTAGGGCAGGTTCATGGGAATGAAGGCGACATCGATATCCTTGAGGGCGCGCATCTCTGGCGTGCCTTCGGTGTCGCCGGCGAAATAGAAATTCTTGCCGCCGTAATTCAGCACATAGCCGTTGCCGCGGCCCTTGTCGTGATAGGGCTGGCCGTTCGGCTGGTTGTGCTTGATGTTGTACATCGGCACGGCGGTGATCTTCCATTTGTGGAAGGTGGTCGTGTCGCCATTGCCGATCACCTTGGCCTGGGTGATGGTCTTGGCCACCGCCGCCGGTGCGATCACCACCGTGTCGCTTTTCGACAGCGCCTTCACGTCATCGGCGTTCATGTGATCGCCGTGGATGTCGGTGATCAGGATCAGGTCGGCGGGGCCGGCGCCGTCGATCTTGGCCGGCGGGGCTGGGTCGATCACGATCACATCCTTGCCGGCGGTGATCTTGGCGGCGGCATGATAGATCGGGGTGATCTTCACCGGCCCGGCCGATGTCGAGAATGTCTGGGTCTGGTCGGCAGCGTATGCAGTGCTTGTCAGCGCCGTGGCGAACAGCAGGGCAAAGGCGATCTTCATGAGGTCCTCTTACTACTGGGGATTGGTCACCGGTCCGACATGGCCGATGTATCTGGGTCCATTGACCTGCACGACGAAGCCGTCGGGATCGTTGAACTTGAAGCTTTCGTCATCGCCGCGCGCGCCGGGCGTGAGTTTCAGCCCCGCCGCAGCGACCTTGGCGCGCATGGCGGTAGCGTCCCAGCCTTCGATGCCGAAGTCGAAATGATCCAGCGCCGCGACATCGGGCTTCTGCTCGATGCCGAAGAAACTGTCGCCCACCGACAGAATGTGGATGGTCTCGGAGGCCTGCGCCAGCTTCATGCCGAAAAAGTCCTGATAGAAGCGCGAGGTCTTCGCCAGGTTGGGCACGCGCACGGTGACATGATTGAGGCTGATGGCCCTGAGGCTGGGCGCGGCGCGGGCAGGGGTGGCCAGGCTGGCCGCGCCCGCCGCAAGGCCGGCCAGCGTCATGGCGAGCTGACGGCGGCTGAGATGCCCCCGCTCGTAATCGCCCAGCATCTTTTCGACCAGCGCTTCCATCGGGCTCCCCTTTTTTCTGGGCAGTCGGGCTCGCGCCTGACGCCCTTTATTTGGGGCGGTCCGGCTCACGCCTGACGCCCTTTATTTGGGGCGGTCCGGCTCGCGCCTAGCGCCCTGCTTTACCGCCAGCATAGCCCAGCCGCGGGAACCCGAAAGTCCCCGGAAAGCGGCCCTCCATAAGGGGAGATTGAGGGAATTTAATCCTTTGGCGGGCTCCATCTCGCTCACATGACTGTACTTGAGAATTAGTTGCACATATAAGACGGGCGGAACTCGAAAGCACGCCATGCGTCCCGTCCCTGCCTTGCTGCTTACCCTGACCGCCACGGCCCTTGCCGGCTCTGTGGCCCAGGCCGCGCCGATTGGCGCAGCGATCGCGCGTGACGGGGTGGAGATCGTGCCCGGCATCGAGACCGGCATCCAGTTCGACCGCGCCCCCACCATTGCGGCCCCGGCTTCCATTTTCCTGTCGGCGGATGTCCATGCCGCCAAGGACGAGAGTCACGGCTTCACCGGTTTCATTCCCTATCTCTCGATCAGCTTCACCCTGACCCGGGACGGCGATCCCACCTACAAGAAGACCGGGCTGCTCTATCCCACCGCGACCAGGACCGGCCCGCGCTATATCGGCGCTGCCGAAATGGCCGGCCCCGGCGTCTATCACCTGACCTATCTGGTTTCCCCGCCCAGTGCCCATGGCATGTACCGCCTGACGGGCAGGGACAGCGGCGTGCCCGACTGGTGGAAGCCGATCACCGCCAAATGGGATTTCCCCTGTCCCGCCAGTTCCAGTCCCAATCAAGCGAGTTCGAAATGAAAGCCCTTGTCGCCTTCTGTGTTGCCCTTCTCATCGCCAGCCCCGCTTTCGCCGACGCGACGATCGCGGTGACCCTGAAGAACCACAAATTCTCGCCCTCGGTGATCAAGGTGAAGGCCAACCAGCCCAGCATGATCATCCTGTCCAATGAGGACGACACGGCGGATGAATTCGACTCCTCCTCGCTGAAGGTCGAGAAGGTCGTGCCGGGTCATCAGAAGGGCAATGTGCGCATCCGCGCGCTGGCGCCGGGCAAGTATCCGTTCATGGGCGAATACCACGCGGCTACCGCGCAAGGGATGGTGATTGCAGAATGATTTCCGCGCTGATCATCGTCTTTCGAGAAGTCATCGAAGCCGGCCTGATTGTGGGCATCGTTCTGGCCGCGACAGCGGGCGTGCCCACGCGTTCGCGCTATGTCGCCATCGGGGTCGCGGCCGGCGTGCTGGGCGCCTGCCTGGTCGCGGCCTTTGCCGGCGAACTGGCCAATCTGTTCCAGGGTTCGGGCCAGGAGTTCTTCAATGCTTCGATCCTCTTGCTCGCCGTCTGCATGCTCACCTGGCACAATGTCTGGATGGCAAGCCACGGCCGGGAGATGGCGCGCGAGCTGAAAGCCGCCGGCCATCAGGTCAGGACCGGCGAACGCACCCTGGCCGCGCTGGCGGTGGTGGTGGGCGTGGCGGTGCTGCGCGAAGGCTCGGAAGTGGTGCTGTTTCTCTATGGCATCGCCGCCCAGGGCGGCACGTCGGCCACCGCCATGGTGGTGGGCGGGGGGCTTGGCCTTCTGGCGGGCGCGGCGGTCTCGGCCCTGATGTATTTCGGGCTTCTGACCATCCCCGCCGGCAAGCTGTTTTCGGTCACCAGCGGCCTGATCACCCTTCTGGCCGCGGGCATGGCCGCGCAGGCGGTGGTCTTCCTGCAGAATGGCGGCTGGCTGGAATATTTCACCGCCACGGTGTGGGACACCTCCTGGCTGATCAAGGAAGACAGCATCGCCGGCCGGCTGCTGCATACCCTGGTGGGCTATAGCGAGGCTCCCAATGGCGCCCAGCTGATCGCCTATGTCGCAACCATCCTGGTGATCGTTGTGCTGATGCGGCTGGTCAACCAGAAGCAGCAGGCCGCCCGGGTCCGCCATGCCTGAGCCGGGGTGCTTTCCGTAAAACACGGGTACAATTGCAGCTTTTCTGAAACCCGGCGGTAACAGAGGCCGGTCTAGCTTCGCCCCATGGGCGGCGAGACCGAGACACAGGCCATGGACGACACCCGCACCCGGCTGCTGAACGCAGCCCGGGCGATGGTGCTCGGTGGCGACAACAAATTCTCCATTTCGACGGTGTGCCGGGAAGCGGGGATCGCGCGCGCCCAGTTCCGCGATCATTTCAGCGGCAAGACCGCGCTGATGGCGGCGCTGATGCAGGAACAGGCGGCGCAGCCCGTATCCGAGGCCCCGCTTGCGGCAGCGCAGCCGGCGCCCGAAACGCCCAAATTGGAAATCGAGGCCGCCAAGGCCGAAGCCCGGATGCCAACGGAAGAAGCGCCGAAAGCGGAAACGCCAAAGACGGACGTGGCCGCGCCCGACGCCTGGCTGGAGCGGCGTCTTCGGGTATTCGAGCGCGCTCTGACGGCGCTGGAAGCCCGGGCCGAAGCCACCGCGCGCGAGCAGGCGCGGGTGATCGCCCAGCTGGAAGAAAGGATCGTGGCTTTGAGCGGTCAGCCCGCCGAGCAGCGCCTGGCGGCGCCCTTGGTGGAAGCCGTGGCCGAACAGCCTGCGTCCCAGGAATGCGCGCGGCAGGCCGTTGCCACGGTTGAAGCGGCCGCGCCTGTCATGGAAGAACCGGCGGCGCCGGCGCAGGAGCCCAAGCCCGTGGCGGAATTGCTGGCCATCGCGCCGCTGCCGATCGCCGGTCTCTCCCGGGAAGCGATGGCCGATGTGTTGCAAAGCGCGCGCGACAAGGCCCGCGCCGCCGCCGCGCGGAAGGACGAGGACAAGCCGAAAGACAAGAACCGCCGCCTGCGCTGGCTCGCCTTCGGCGGGCTGTCGCTCTTGGTGCTGTTCGCCGGCATCGGCTTCACGCTGGGCAACAGCGCCAGCGCCACACAGAATGATCGCATGGCGGACTGGCAGGGCGGCGGTATTACCCATCGCCATCTTGCCCAGGGCGCGCTGGCGCAAACCATTGCCGCGGCTGATTATGGCGACGCCACGGCCGAGGCGCGGCTCGCGCTCGCATACTTGCGCGGGCAGGGCGTCGCGCGGGATGCGGGCGCGGCGTTCCGCTGGAGCAAGGCGGCGGCGGCGAATGGCGCGCCGGCGGCCCAGTATCTGCTGGGCGCGCTCTATCAGCAGGGCGAAGCGGTCAAGGCCGATCCGGCACAAGCCTTTGCCTGGTTCTCGATCGCGGCGGCCCATGGCAATCTCAAGGCGATGCACAATCTGGCCATCGCCTATGCCGAAGGCCAGGGCACCGCAAAGGATGAGGAAAAAGCGGCGCGGTGGTTCAAGGCCGCCGCCGAGCGCGGCTATGTCGACAGCGCCTTCGACCTGGCGGTGATGTATGAGCGCGGCGCGGGCGTTACCCAGGACCCGCGCCAGGCACTGATGTGGTACGCCATCGCCGCCCATGCCGGCGACGGGCCGTCCCAGGCGCGCGCCGATTTCCTGCGCGGTCAGATGAAGGCCGGGGACGCAAGGCTGGCCGTCGATGCGGCAAGGAATTTCTTTCCCATTCCCGCGCTGCCCACGGCGAACAGTCTTTGAGATCCGTCGCCAGCCGGCGCCGGCCTCGGTCAACTGGCTTCAAGGTTCCGGACGGGCGTAACGACCGCTTGTGATGGTGTGTGCACTGCACCACTACCGCTTCGTCCAGAGGGCGCCACTGTTCCAAAGCGAAACATGGCGAGTCACGTTCGGGACGGTTATGTCATTGTTTGTGAATAGAAAAATCACGGTTGATGATTGCTGAATCCCGGCAGCCGATGATACAGAAATCCCCGGGGATTGTTGTTGCCGGGGGTTGCGTGTCACACGAGGAAATGATTGCCCGCAGGCTTTATGGCACCTACGGGGCGGATGCCCTCGGCCAGGCCCGCACCTGCGCCAGCCTGGCGCGTGTCATGGCCGACAAGTCCTCCACCGGTATCTGGAACAGGGTCATCGCGATCCTGACGGAGCGCGCGGCTCCGCCGCTGGCCGGACAGAATTAGCGGGCTTCAGTTCGCCCGCGGGCAGGTGGTGATGCGCTGCGTCTGCGTATCGCGTGTGGTGCAGTCGTTGCGGGCATAATGACGGCGATGATGGTGATACGACGCTTCATGCTGTCGCCACAGCGGCTTTCCCAGATCCAGCGTGTTCGACGAGGTGAGCAGGCCGATGGCCGCACCGCCCACGCCGCCCCACAGCGCGCCGGTGGCGGCATTGCCGGCCAGCGCCCCGATGGCCGCGCCGGTGCCCGCGCCCAGCAATCCGCCTGACAGGCCGCGATCAGCCGGATCGGTGCCGCAACCGGCCAACACGACCGCCGCGATACAGAGAACGCCGATTTTTCCGATAGATTTCATCGCTCCACTCCTGGCCCCCGCAATCCCCTTGGCCAGATGCGCAGGGAACAAACGCATCATCTCCCCCAATGTTTCCTGCCGCAGGATTCGGGCGAAAAAGTGTCTTCAGTTCTGCTTGCGCAGGCTGCCGTAATGGCCGGCCCAGACCTTGGTGAACTCCGCGCCCAGAAGAAAGATCTGGGCCGAATAATAGACCCAGATCAAAAGCACGATGATGCCGCCGGCGGCGCCATAGATGTTGGCGGTGATGAAGTTGGCCAGGTAATAGCCGATCAGGGTCTGGCCTGCCTCGAACAGCAGCGCGGTGCCGAAGCTGCCCACCAGCACGTCGCGCCACATCAGCTTGGTGTTGGGCAGGATCTTGTAGATCGCGGCGAACAAGAGCGAGACGATCAGATAGCTGAAGCCCAGATTGACCAGCGAGATCACGATGCCGGAAATGTCGGTGATCCGGCTCAGCGCCTGTCCCAGCCAGCGGATGCCGGTGGCGATCAGCATGGAGAACAGCAGCATGAAGCCCAGCCCGATCACCAGGATCAGGCTCATCACCCGTCCGCGCAGCAGCTGATAGAAATAGGATTCATGGCGCGGCGCCTTCCAGATCACGTTCAGCGCGTCCTCGATCTCGGTGAAGAAGCCGGACGCCGTCACCACCAGGGTGACCAACCCGATGATGCTGCCGGCGATGGTATGGGTGCTCTGGCGCACATGCAGAATGGCCAGCTGCACCAGGTCGGCGGAATCCGCGCTCATGATGCGGGTCAACTGATGATGCAGGGTGCGGCTGGTCGCGGTCTGGCCCAGGCCCAGCGCGGCGATGGCGGTGGCGATGAACAGCACCGGCGCGATGGCGGTGACGGCATAGAAGGCGATGGCCGCCCCGCGCGACAGCGCATTGTCGTTGATGAAGGACAGGACGCCCTCCTTGACCAGTCTCCAGATGGTGAGCGGGCGTGGGCGCACGGTTTCCTCGGGTTCCTCCAGCCTAGCAGTCATCCAGAAAGTTTCACCCTTGTTGAAGCCCTCTGGCGGCTGGGGCGTTACGGAAACGAGGAGCGTCACATTTAAGTGATTGATTTGACATGGCTGTTACGGATCATCGGACTCATGATGCCTATGGCTGGTCCAGGCATGCGTTACAGGAACGCATTGTCTCGGATTTCCGCGACTTTGAATTCAGCTGGCGGGGCTTCTTCAAATGGACGCTGGCCACGATCCTGGGCCTGATCGCCGGCGTTTTGTTCGTCCTCTATTTCCTGAACTGGAACCAGATGCGCGCACCGCTCGGCCGCTGGCTGTCGCACAGGACGGGCCGGGAGGTGCGCATCGACGGCAATCTGGCGGTCCATCTGTTCCGCTGGCAGCCCAGCGCCGAAGCCGGCGGTGTCTATATCGGCAACCCGTCCTGGGTCGGCAAGCCTCAGGCCGCGGCGATCAAGGACTTCCGCGTCGAGGTCCGGCTGGTGCCGTTGATCTGGGGCAGTCTGGTGGTGCCGCTGGTCCGGATCGACCAGCCCGATCTGCTGCTGGTGCGCGATGCCTCGGGCCGCACCAACTGGGACAGTGGCCAAGGCAAGAATTCGGACAATACGGGCTGGAAGATCCCGCCCATCCAGCATTTCATCATCAATGACGGCCATGTCCGCATCGATGACGCCATCCGCAAGCTGCATTTCACCGGCACGGTGAATTCGCAGGAGAATCTCGCCGGCGGTGGTGGCGCCTTCAGCCTGACCGGCGACGGCACCCTCAATCTCAGCAAGTTCCTGGCCGATGTGAAGGGCGGACCGCTGATCCATGTCGATCAGAGCAAGCCCTATGACTTCAGCGCCGATGTGAAGGCCGGCGCGACCCATGCGGTGGTGCACGGCTCCATCACCCAGCCCTTCCATATGGACCGCTATACGGCGTCGGTGGATGTCAGCGGGCCGACTCTTTCGGACCTCTATTTCCTCACCGGACTGGTTCTGCCCAACACGCCCGCCTATCACATGACCCTGTCGGTGGCGCGCGACGGCGCCAACTACCGGCTGAACGACATCGCCGCGACCCTGGGCAGGACCGACCTGCACGGCAATCTCACGGCTGATGTGTCAGGCGCCATACCGTCCCTGGCCGGCAAGATGGCGTCGCGCACGCTTGCGCTGGAAGACCTGGGCCCGCTGGTGGGCGGCGGCAAGGCCGCGCCGGTCAAAAGTCAGTATCTGCTGCCCCAGACGCCGCTCCATACCGAGCGATTGCGCCGCACCAATGCGGAAGTGGATTACAGCGCCGCCAAGGTGCTGTCGCGCGACTTCCCCCTCACCAGCCTGGACACCCATATCAGCGTGGAAGGCGGGGTGCTGAACCTGAAGCCGCTGGCCTTCGGCTTCACCCAGGGCAAGCTTGCCGGCTCGCTGAAGGTCGATGCGCGGAAGGACATTCCCATCTCGACCGTGGATGCGCGCGTCAGCGACATTCATGCCGAGAATTTCATCAAGAGCGGCGACAAGCCGATCACCGGCGTTCTGGAAGCGCGCGCGGTGCTGACCGGCACCGGCAAGTCGGTGCATGACGCCGCCGCCAACGCCAGCGGCACCTTCACCGCGGTGGTGCCGTCGGGCGGCATGCGCCACAGCCTGGCGGAATGGACCGGCGTGGATGTGCTCTCGGCGCTCAGCCTCAATCTGTCGGGCGACAATTCCAATACCAGGCTGCGCTGCGCGGTGGCCAGCTTCGGCGCCAAGGATGGCGTGCTGACCAGCCAGCAGATGGTGATCGACACCGATCCGGTGCGGGTGGACGGTTCGGGCAGCATCAACCTGCGCGACGAGACGCTGGATCTGTCGCTGCAGGGCAAGCCCAAGCACTTCCAGCTGATGCGGCTGCGCGCGCCCATCACCATGAAGGGACCCTGGGCGCATCCGGCGCTGGGCGTCGAGGCGGGGCCGGCGGTGGCGCAAGGCGGCATCGCCGCGGCGCTGGGCGTGGTCAATCCGTTTGCCGCCATCCTGGCCTTCCTCGATCCGGGTCTGGCCAAGGACGCCAATTGCGGGCCGCTGCTGCAATCGGCGCGGCAGCAAGGCGCGCCGGTCAAGCCGTCGGCGGTGAGGAACGCGCCGGCGCCGCGCAAATAGAGCCCAATTATAAGCAAGCTTTCATCATCGGCGGCATGCAGGAACCTTCTTGCGCAGGCTTGCGTAAAAGCTCGAAGCCGGAAAGGATTGCCCATGACATTCCAGCGCGCCCTGGGCGAACGCATTGATCTCAGGCGCACCGGGGCCCATCCCGATCACTGGTATCCGCTGGCATGGTCGCATGAGATCGGGCGCGGCAAGGCGCTGGCCCGAAACTTCGCCGGTCTTCCCATCGTGCTTTATCGTGGCCGCTCGGGGAGCATCCATGCGCTGGAGGATCGCTGCGCCCATCGCCAGGTGCCGCTGTCGGAAGGCATGGTGGAAGGCGAGACCTTGCGCTGCGGCTATCATGGCTGGCGCTATGACCGCGCGGGCGCCTGTGTGGATGTGCCCTATCTGGGCGGCTGTCATGTGCCCAACGGGGTGCGGGCATATCCCGCGCGCGAGATCGACGGCATGGTCTTTGTCTTTCCGGGCGATGCCGCGCTGGCGGAAGCGCGCGCGCCCGCGCGCCTGGGCGCGAAATCCGACCCCGCCTACAAGACGCGGCGCCTCGATCGCTCCATCGCCTGCCACTACACCTTCATGCACGAGAATCTGTTCGACATGAACCATCAGTTCCTGCACCGCAGCCTGATGGGCGGGGTGAAGGCGACATGCCTGGATCGGCGGACGGGCCCGGACTGGTGCGAAGTGGATTACACCTTCACCCGCAGATGCGGCCGCGCCAACATGGGCGAGAACGCCATCCGCAGCATGATGGGCAGGAAGGGGGCGGGCGGCGATCTGATGACCATCCGCACCGCCTATCCCTATCAGACACTCAAAGTGTGGGTGAAAGGCGAGGAGCCGGCGCTGGATGTCTGGCTCTGCTACACGCCGCAGGACAAGGCCCAGCGCACCAACCGCACCTTCGGCTATCTGTCGGTGAAGAAGGCGCCCGTTCCCGGCCTGACCCAGTTGCTATGGCCATTCATCATCCTGTTCACCGACGGCATCTTCCGCCAGGACAAGCGCATCGTGGAACTGGAACAGGCGGCGCATGACGCCCAGGGCTGCTGCCACAACCATGAAGTCTTTCCGCCGGTGCTGGATCTGCGCGCCGTGCTGGGCCGCTGCGGCGTGCCGCTGAACGCGGCGCCCGTTGCATTGCCATTATGTAATCAATAGTACATCAAAAAGAAATTTATCGCCCATTGTTCGGACAGGTTGGAATTCTATGTCTTGGCCAAGCGCCATGTGGCGTTCTCCAAGAAAAGGTGTTCCATGTCCAATCCTCTTCAACCCACGCCTAAACAACGCCGGATCGCCAGCCTGGTGTTGGGTGCCGCGCTCGGCGCCAGTGGCGCATTTCTGGCGATCTCCGGTTCCTCGCTTCTGGCCACGGCCGCGCCCTTGAGCCAGAGCCCCGTCGCCCCGCAACAGGGCTTCGCCCCGCTGGTCGCGCGGGTGAAACCCGCGGTGGTGCAGATCTCCACCATCTCGGTCGCGCAGCAGCAGGACAGCGACGATTCCGACGCCGTGCCGCAGGCGATGCCCGATCTGCCGGGCGATTTCGGCGACATGCTGCGCCGCTATTTCCATCAGCATAACGGCGGCCAGGGCCTGGAGCAGCGGGCGCTGGGCTCGGGCTTCATCATCGATCCGGCCGGCTATATCGTCACCAACAATCATGTGGTCGATGGCGCGCATCTGGTGTCGGTCACCTTGACCGACGGCCGCAAATACAAGGCCAAGGTGGTGGGCCGCGACGCCAAGACCGATCTGGCATTGGTCAAGATCGATGCCGGTCACGCGCTGCCCTATGTCAGCTTCGGCGATTCCGACAATGAACATGAAGGCGATTGGGTGATCGCGGTGGGCAATCCGTATGGCCTGGGCGGCACCGTCACCGCCGGCATCGTGTCGGGCCATGGCCGCGACATCAATGCGGGGCCTTATGACGATTTCCTGCAGATCGATGCCCCGATCAATCCGGGCAATTCCGGCGGTCCGCTGTTCAACCAGTCCGGCCAGGTGGTGGGCATCGACACCGCGATCTATTCGCCCTCCGGCGGCAGTGTGGGCATCGGCTTCGCCATCCCCTCCAATGTCGCCAAGAACATTGTTGATCAGCTGCGCGAGCATGGCCGCATCGCCCGCGGCTATCTGGGCGTGCAGATGCAGCCCTTGACCGATACGCTGGCGCGCGCCGTGGGGCTTCCCAACGATCATGGCGTGCTGGTGGATTCGGTGACCAAGGATTCACCCGCCGCCCGCGCCAATCTGCAGCAGGGCGATGTGATCACCGGCTTCGACGGCCATGCCATCACCGGCACCCGCGATCTGGCCATGGCGGTGGCCGACACCGCCAGCGGCAAGACGGTGAACATGACGGTGTGGCGCGAAGGCCATTCGCGCACCGTCTCGATCACGGTGGGCACGCAGGACGCCACCCATGTCGCCAGCGCCGATGACGCCAAACCGGAAAAGCCGGTGGGCATGTCGCTTGCGGCGCTGACGCCGGACATGCGCGACCAGCTCAACCTGTCGCCGGGCACGTCCGGCGTGGTGGTGGCACAGGTGACGCCGGGCAGCAATGCCGATGAAAGCGGCGTTCAGGCCGGCGACGTCATCCAGCGCATCGGCGGCACGGCCGTGCATTCGCCGGACCAGGTGGCCGAGGCCATCCACACCGCCCAGCACAACAAGAAGGACGCCATCTCCATGCTGGTGATGCGCAATGGCGTCAGTTCCTATCTGGGGCTTCAGCTCCAGGCGTAAGCATTTCGCGCCCATGTCAGGCGGGCGCGGAAAAGACAGCCAGGTGGTTCGCGCCGAAATGGTTCCTGCCGGCGCGGACTGCCTGGCTGCCGCGTTTCATGGGTGTTACGCTGGTGTTTTCCGTCGCGAGGGCAGGGCGTGACCAACAAGGCCAATCTGGACGAGAAGTTCGCGCTCTTCACTGAGCATTGGCGGCCCAAGGTCATCGCGGCGCTGAACGGACAGGAAATCAAGCTGATCAAGGTGTGCGGCGAATTTCCCTGGCACCAGCATGGCGATGCGGATGAATTCTTCCTGGTGTGGAAAGGCACTTTCCGGGTGGAATTCCGCGAGCGCGTGGTTTCGCTGAATCCCGGCGATTATATCATGGTGCCGCGCGGGGTGGAGCATCGCACCTGCGCCGAGGGGGAAGCGGAAGTCCTTTGCTTCGAGCCCAGGGGCGTTCTCAACACCGGCAATGTGACGGACAAGAGATTCACCGCGCCTCAGGACGTGAGAATCTAGCGGGCACCGGGATGGCGGCCTTGCCGATATGGGCGGCGTATCGGAAATCAAGTCTGCCGCGCCGAAATATACCCCCTTGCGGAACTTCCCACATTCCCCACATTTCAACGCGGGACTTATTTGATTGTCGCGCAATTTACCGGAAAATCGTCCCGATTTTCCGGATTGCGCTTATGCCCCCAAGGAGCGCTTATGTCGATTTGGAAACAGATCCCCAAGCTTGCCGTTGCCCTGGGCCTGGCGATTACGCTGGCCGGCTGCGGCGTCAACAACATTCCCAGCAAGGATCAGAATGTGAAGGCCCGTTGGGCCGATGTGCAGGCCGCCTATCAGCGCAGGAGCGACCTGATCCCCAATCTGGTCAATACGGTCGCCGGCTATGCGGCGCAGGAGAAGTCGGTGCTGATCGGGGTGACGCAGGCGCGCGCCCAGGCCACCCATGTGAGCGTGGATGCCTCCACCATCTCAGACCCCGCCAAATTCCAGCAGTTCCAGGAAGCGCAGGACAAGCTGTCGGGCGTGCTGGGCCGGCTGATGGCGATCAGCGAGAATTATCCGCAGCTGAAATCCGATCAGAACTTCCTGGCGCTGCAGGCGCAGCTGGAAGGCACCGAGAACCGCATCGAGATCGCGCGCCGCGACTATAACAGCGCGGTGCAGGATTATAACACCGAGCTGGTGACCATCCCCGGTTCGCTGTGGGCGGCCACCATGTACAAGAGCTACAAGCAGGCGACGCCCTTCGCCGCCAGCGCCGCGGCGCAATCGGCGCCGGTGGTGAGCTTCCCGGGTGTTGCTTCTGGCGCCACCTCGACCGCGCCGCCGCCGTCGCCCGCCGCAGCCCAGCCGGGCACCAAGCCGTAAATCGGTGTACTGTTTTGGTTATCCCTTTACTTGTCATGGCCCGCAAATGCGGGCCATCCAGGTGACGTCAGCGATTTATTCGCAAGATTGTCACCACTCCAACTGGATGGCCCACACTCCGGTGGGCCATGACAACTTAGCTATGGCCGATAGCGGGCGCAGACAGCAATGAAATTCCTGGCCGCCATCTTTGCCCTGCTTTGTTTTATCCTGCCCGCCACGGCGGCGCCGCATTTTCCGGCGCTGACCGGGCGGGTGGTGGATGACGCCAACATCCTGTCGGAGCAGACGAAGGAAGACCTGACCGGCAAACTGGCCGCGCTGGAGCAGAAGACCTCGCGCCAGCTGGTGGTTGTCACCATCCCCTCGCTGCAGGGCTATGAGATTTCCGATTATGGCTATCAGCTGGGCCGGGCCTGGGGTATCGGCCAGGCCAAGCTGAACAACGGCATCCTGCTGATTGTCGCGCCCACTGAACACAAGGTGCGCATCGAGGTGGGCTATGGGCTGGAGCCGATCGTCACCGACGCGCTGTCGTCGGTCATCATCCAGACCCAGATTCTGCCCAAATTCCGTTCGGGCGATTTCAATGGCGGGGTCGAGGCGGGTGTCGATGCGCTGATCCAGCAACTGTCGCTGGATACGTCGGAAGCGGAGAAACGCGCTGCCGCGGCCGAACAGCAAGGCCAGCAGGGCGATCAGGGCGGCGGCGGGCTGACCGGCTTCATCATCCTGCTGTTCATCTTCATCGCCATCGCGCGCGTGTTCGGCGGCTGGGGCCTGTTGCCGTTCCTGTTCATGGGCGGTGGTGGCGGTCGCGGCGGCTGGGGTGACGGCGGCGGTGGCGGTGGTTGGTCAGGGGGCGGCGGCGGCAGCTTCGGCGGCGGCGGCGCATCAGGAAGTTGGTAGGGGTGAGCTGGTGATGCTGAGCGACAGCGACAGGGCGCGCATCGGCGCCGCGATCACCGAGGCCGAAGCCAAGACCCGCGGCGAGATCTTCTGCGTGCTGGCTCATGATGTGGCGCATTACCGCGAGGTGCCGCTGGCCTGGGGCGTGGTGGCGGCGCTGATCGGCCCGCCGCTTGTGGTGCTGATGGGCCTGCATCGGCTGGCGCTGGCCTCGATCTTCTCCAGTTGGACCGATGACAGCGCCCGCGCCATGGAGGGCCTGATCCTGCGCGCGCTGACCACTTACGGGCTGCTGCAGGCGGGCCTGTTCCTGGCCGTGGTGCTGATCGTGGCGCTGCCGCCAGTGCGCCGCGCCATGACGCCGGCCTTCCTGCGCCGCCATCATGTGCGCCAGGCGGCGCGGCATCATTTCGCCGCCGCGGGGCTGCATCTTTCCGACAGCGAACCGCATGTGCTGATCTTCGCCAGCCTGGCCGACCGACGGGTGGAGCTGGTGGCGCATGACGCCATTCACAAGGCGGTGGGCGAGGGACCATGGAACGCCGCCGTCGCCGTGGTGGTCGATTGCATCAAGGCGGGCAAGCCTGGCGATGGCTTTGTCAAAGGCATCGGCATCTGCGGCGACGCGCTGGCGGCGCATTTCCCGCCCGACGGCCCCGCCAAGAACAGGCTGCCCAACATCATTCTCGAGACCTGATTTGCCGCGGACTGTCCGGAAACGGACAGGTGTGTGCGCCTGCGGACGGTTCAGCAGGCAGCCGACGCCTTAAGCTCTTGAAATTCATGACTTAGCTCCAGGCACGCCGATTGCTTAACGAGGCGTGAGCGGTGCGGCCGACAGCAGCGCCGCGCCAGGATGGGGAGCTTGATGTTACGCAATTATCTCGTCACCGCTTTTCGCAACCTCATCCGTCACAAGCTTTACAGCTTCATCAACATCGCGGGCCTGGCGGTGGGGCTGGCCTGCACCATCTTCATCCTGCTTTTCCTGCGCGACGAGTTTTCCTACGACGCCTGGATTGCCGACAGCCAAAATGTCTATCGGGTGGAATCCACCTTCCATATGCCCGGCCGCGATCCGGATTTCTTCTCCCTGACGCCTTTTCCCGTCACGCCCACCATGCTTCAGGAAATTCCCGAAGTTGTGGCGCAAATCCACATCGTCCCGGAAAACACCACCGCCCAGGTGGGCGACCGCGAATTCCCGGTGACGGTGAATGCGGTTGATCCCAATTTCTTCCAGGTCATCAAGCTCCCCTTTGTGAAAGGCGATCCCGTCGGCGCGCTCAAGGACCCGCAATCCATTGTCTTGTCGCAAATGACGGCACGGAAATTCTTCGGCGCCGGCAAGGCCATCGGCAGGACTGTGATCCTCAACGGCTCCCAGCCGCTGGTCGTGACCGGAATTTTCCGCGAGCTTCCTCACAACACCCATCTCAGCCTGGAGATGGTGATCCCCAACACTTCCAAGGCCGATACCATGGCTTTGGCGACCAGAAGCCAATGGGTGAACAATCCCGGCTGGGGTTATGTGAAGCTGGCGCCGAACGCCGATCCCGATGCGGTGCGGGCGAAGCTGCCCGCGATGCTTGACCGGCACATCGACGCCAAAAAGCTGTTGAACATGAATATCGCCGGCAGTTCGCTGCTCCATCTGCATCTGACGCCCTTTCGCCGCGTCCATCTGGATGCCTTTGGCGAAACCGAAAAGGGCCGGTGGGCCACGATTTACGGCTTTGCCGCCATTGCCGGCCTGATCCTTCTGATCGCCACCATCAACTATGTGAACCTGGCGACGGCGCGCGCCATGGTCCGGGCGCGCGAGGTGGGCTTGCGTAAGGTGCTGGGCGCCCGGCGCTCGCAGCTGATTGTCCAGTTCATGGGTGAATCCCTGCTGCTGGCGCTGTCGGGACTGGTACTGGCCTTCGCGCTGGTCGAAATCCTGCTGCCGTCTTTCGACAGCCTGCTGGCCCGCCCGATCGATTATCGGTTTGTGTCCGAATGGCCGCTGACCCTGGCCATTCTGGCGGCGGTGATTCTGGCCGGCCTGTCGGGCGGCATCTATCCGGCGCTGGTCCTGTCGCGCTTCCGTCCCGCGACAGTGCTGGGCGCGGGCGGCCGCGCCGCGAGCGGTTCGGCGGTGGTGCGCAGCGCATTGGTCGTGCTGCAATTTGCCATTTCCATCGGCCTGGGCGTCGCCGTGATCGTGATTTTCGCGCAGATCCGCTATTCGCGGCAATTGGACTTGGGCTTTGACCGCCACAATCTGATGGTCATAGACGGCGGCAAGATTCCGACCGCCAGCGCGCGCGACAGCCTGGCCGAGGCCCTGGCCGCCGATCCGGCAATCGCGGGCGTGGCGCAATCGGGCATGGTGCCGTTTGAAGGCAAGGTGGGGATAGCCGACGTCAACCTGCCGGGCGCCATCGGCAAGATCACCGTGCGCGCCATGAACATCGATCCGAATTTCATCACCGTATACGGCATGAGATTGATGGCCGGGCGCGATCTTTCCCGCAGCCGCGGCGAGGATGTCATGCACATGCCCGCTTCCCCCGGCGCCATCACCAGCGCCAATGCGCTGATCAACGCCCAGGCGGCCCGCCGCTTCGGTTACAGCGTGACAGGCGCCATCGGCCATAGCCTGATCTTCAATTCCACCACGCGCCTGACCGTCGTGGGTGTGGTGGGCGATGCCAATTTCGATGGCGTGCAAAGCGCGATGCAGCCTTTCGTCTATGTCTATGGTCCCGAAGGGCTGGGGGTGATCTCGGTGCGGATCAAGCCCGGCCAGGCGCAAGCCGCCACCGCCGCCATCGACAAGGCATGGCACCGCTTCATGCCCACCATCGCCATCCGGCGCCGCTTCGAGGATGCCAACTTCGACCGGCTGTTTTCCTCCGATGAACAGGTCGGCAGGATATTCGCCATATTCGTCGGCATCGCCATCTTCATCGCCTGTATGGGCTTGTTCGGCCTTGCCAGTTTCGCCACGGAAAGGCGCGCCAGGGAAATCGGCATCCGCAAGGTGTTTGGCGCGCGGGTGCGCGACATACTCAAGCTGCTCTTATGGCAGTTCTCCATTCCCGTGCTCATCGCCAATGCCATCGCCTGGCCGGTGGCCTGGTATTATCTGCATGGCTGGCTCGAGGGCTTTGCCTATCGCATCACACTGGGTCCGCTTTACTTCGTGGCGGCGGGTGCGGCGGCGCTCGCCATCGCCTGGGCCACGATCTTCGTCCATGCCTGGCGCGTGGCCAATGCCAATCCGGTTTATGCGTTGCGTTACGAGTAGGGGGCCGTCATGTTCCGCAACTATCTCTTCATCGCGCTTCGCAACATCGCCCGTCACAAGCTTTACAGCTTCATCAATATCGCCGGCTTGGCGGTGGGTCTGACGTGTGTGATCCTGATCGCGTTGTTTGTCCGGGATGAACTGTCCTACGACAAATGGATTGCCGGCAGCGAAAACCTCTGGCGCGTCGAAGTCACCTACCATGTGCCTGGCCGCTCCGATCCGGTCGTGACCGCACAGGTTGCGATGCCGATTCCCGTCGCCATGCGCGACCAGATTCCGGACGTGCGCGGCGCCACCCGCCTGGAACGGGAATGGATAAGCCTGACATCGGGTGAGCGCCAATTTATGGAAACCGTTGGTGTGGTCGATCCGAACTTCCTGCGGATCATCCCGCTTCCGCTGGTTTCAGGCGATCCGCATACCGTGCTGGCTGGGCCGGAAAACCTGGTCATATCCCAGAGCGCAGCACGCAAATATTTCGGTGACGCCGATCCCATCGGCAAAATCCTGACCGCTGGCCGCGGTGGCTGCGATGAGGATACCGTCTGCGCCAATTCCACCGTGGCGCTTAAGGTGGTGGGCGTGATGCGCGACCTGCCGCACAACACCCAGTTCGACTTCGACTTTCTGATCCCGAACACTTCGCTGGCCGACCGCAACGACCAGGAGCAGAAGAAGAACTGGCTCAGCAACGCCAACATCTTTGGCTATATCACCCTGGCGCCGGGCGCCGACCCGGCACATGTCCTTGCCAAAACGAAGCCGATCCTTGACCGTTCGATCGACATTTCGGCCTTCACCAATGTCAAAATTCCTGGCAGCCGTATCGTTGAGCTCAAGCTAACGCATTTCAGGGACGCGCACCTGACAACGGACCGCTATTCCGGGATGAAACCGCCGGGAAGCTGGACGACGATCTATGGCATGGGCGCGATCGGTATCCTGATTCTGCTGGTTGCCTGCTTCAACTTCATGAATCTGGCGACGGCACGGGCCACCCTGCGGGCCCGCGAAATCAGTTTGCGCAAATGCATGGGTGCTCGCCGTACTCAGCTGGTCGTGCAGTTCCTGGGCGAGGCGGTATTGATGGCGCTGGTGGCCCTGCTTTTCGCGCTGGCGCTGGTGGAAGTGCTGCTGCCAGCATTCAGCGGCTTCATGGGCCGGCCGATCGAATTTCACTACTTTGCCGATTGGCCGCTGAGCCTGAGCCTGTTGGGCGTGAGTATCCTGGCCGGCCTGGCAAGCGGATTCTATCCTGCGCTGGTTTTGTCCGGTGTTAGACCGGCCGCGACCTTGCGCGCCAGCATGTCAGGCCCTGGCGGTTCGGGCCGGCTTCGCACCGCGCTTGTGGTTCTACAATTCGCGGTCTCGATCAGCCTGGGCATCGCCGCTCTGGTCGTATTCCAGCAGGTGGAATTTGCCCGCAATATCGATCTCGGCTTTCGCCGCAACGGTATCGTATTCACAGACACGGGTGGCCATCTCACGCAACAGGGCATCAAGAGCTTCGTGCAGGCGCTGGAGCGCGGCCCCGGCATTCTCCAGGTCGCCCGGACCAGCTTCATGCCGTTCAATGGCAACAATTCGGTGCTGCCCGTGCAGAGGCCTGGAGACGCCGAATTCCTTTCGCCCAACCACATTTCGGTGTCGCAGGGCTATTTCGAGCTTTTCAAGATCAAGCTTCTGGCTGGTCGCGTGCTTGAGGACAATCGCGAAGAGGACAGTTTCTACGAAGGCCTCAGCGGGGACCAGGGTAAGAATGAAGGTCACAACGTCATGGTCAATGCTTCGCTGGCGCGGGCGCTGGGCTATACGCCGGCCGACATCGTGGGCAAGAACTTCATTTTCGGTAAATCGCATTCGCGCGTGGTTGGTGTGGTCGCCGACACCTTGTCGGAAGGCGCGCGCGCGCCAGCGTTGCAGACCGTGTATGTCCACAGCGCCGACAATCTGCAGAATGTCGTAATCCGTGTTGCTCCGGAAAGACTCCAGGAGGCGCTGGACCATATCGCGCGCACCCAGCGCGCATTCATTCATGGCGTGGCTTTTTCCCGCACGCTGCTGAACGACAGTTATGAACGGCTCTATCAGGGCGACGAACGGCAGGGCCGCATCTTCGCGATATTCGTCGCCATCGCCATTTTCATCGCCTGTCTGGGACTGTTCGGCCTGGCCGCTTTCACTGCAGGTCGCCGCACCAATGAAATCGGCGTCCGCAAGGTGTTCGGCGCGCGAACACGCGAATTGGTCTTCATGTTGTTGTGGCAATTTTCGATTCCGGTGCTGGTGGCCAATGTTATAGCTTGGCCGGTCGCCTGGTATTACCTGCACGGCTGGTTGCAGGGCTTCGCCTATCGCATATCGCTCAGCCCGCTTTATTTCCTGGCGGCGGGCGCCACGGCGCTGGCCATCGCCTGGGCGACGGTCTTCGTCCATGCCTGGCGCGTGGCCAGCGCCAACCCCATTCACGCGCTCCGTTACGAATAAGTGGTTCCATGTTCCACAACTATCTCGTCACCGCCATCCGCAACATCACCCGCCACAAGCTCCACAGCTTCATCAATATCGCGGGCCTGACCGCAGGCCTGACCGCCGTTATCCTGATCGGCCTGTTTGTGCAGCAGGAGCTTTCCTTCGACACCTGGCTCCCGGGCAGCGAGCGGATTTATCGCATCGCGTTTCTGGTGAATGTCCCCGGCCAGCCGCAGCGCGATGGCGGCGCGGCATCCGCGCCGATCGGGCCTGCGGCGCTCGCGGAAGTGCCGGGCATTCAAGAGCAAGCCCGCCTTCATTCTCAAAACACAGCGATCACGGTTTCCGATAAACATTATTCGGAGTGGGTCAACACGGTTGACTCCAACTTCTTCACCATGATCCGGCTGCCTTTCGTTGCGGGCAATCCCGCAACGGCGCTGCAGAGCCCCGATGGCGTCGTGCTGAGCCAGGCGGCTGCGATCCGGTTTTTCGGCACCGATCAGGCAATGGGCCGGACATTGCTGTTCGACCAAACCACGCCACGCGTGGTGACCGGCATCCTGCGCGATCTTCCTTACAACACGCAATTTCTTGGCGACGTGTTCGTGCTCTATCCGCGCGCGCTTCCCAGGACCGCCGCCACGATTACGAACCTGGACCCCGACCGGTGGCTCACAATGGATGTTTCCAGTTATGTCCGCCTGGCGCCCGGCGCCGACCCGCAAACGGTCGCCGGCCAGCTTACCGGGGTGTTATGGCGTCATTTGTCCCCGGCTTTCCTGTTCCAGCTCGGCGCCATAATCCACGGACCAAAGACCGACGTCATCAAGGCCAAGCTTGTTCCGCTGCAAGATGTGCATCTGACGCCCTACACGCAGGGAAGCGGCATGAAACCGCCCACCAGCAGGATTTTGGTGTTCGGCTTTGCCGCCATCGCCGCTCTTGTGCTTCTGGTGGCGGGCGTGAATTTCGCCAATCTGGCGACGGCACGCGCCTCCCTGCGCGCGCGCGAAGTCGCGTTGCGCAAGGTCATGGGCGCCAGCAAGCGGCAATTGGTCATGCAATTCCTTGCTGAAGCCATCCTGACCGCATTGCTGGCGCTTTGCTTCGCCTTTTCGCTTACCGAATTGCTGTTGCCGGCCTATAGCTCTTTCCTGGGGCACACGATAACGCTTGATTATCTCGGCAACTGGCCATTTGTCGCCGCCATGGTCGCCATAGCGGCAATGACGGGCCTGTTCGCCGGCATTTACCCGGCCTTCATCCTGTCGAGCTTCCGTCCGAGGATGGTTCTGCATTCCAAGGCCGCCGCGCCGGGAAGAACCGGCGTCATACGCACGATACTGGTGATCTTCCAGTTCGCGGTTTCGATCGCCCTGATCGTCGCGGCGGCCGCCATCTTCTACCAGGTCCGTTTCGCCAATCGCCTCGATCTGGGCTTTGATCGCGACAATATCGTGATTGTGCACTTGAACGGAGCCAGCCTATCCCCCGCGTCGTTGGAAAGCATGCGCGGAGAGGTTTCGGCTCTTCCTGGCGTGGCGGGGGTCACCCTGTCGGATAAAGTGCCCGGCAGCGGCAATTCGCCGGCGAACGTAGCCCGCATCACGGCCACGGGCACCACCGTGCAGGTCATGAACTACTCCGTGTCGCCCGATTTCGCCAGGGTCTATGGCGTCAAGCTGGAAGCAGGCCGCTTCCTGTCGCGAGACCGGGGCACGGACCTGCACCATGGCACGGGACCGCAGGACGGCCGCAACGTGGTTATCGACGACCATGCGGCGCGCGCGCTTGGCTTCGCGCCCGACGGGGCGATCGGCAAGTCAATCGATCTGATAGGCGGACGCGTGACCATCGTCGGCGTGGTGCACAATGTGCTGTTCGCCGGCGCCCAGGCCGTGCAGGTCGCGCCGACCTTCTTCTATATGGACCCGGATTTGTACTTCGAGATGTCGGTGCGTCTGAAGGCGGGTCAGGCTCCGCAAACCTTGGCGGCGATCAACCGCATCTGGCAGCGCCACGTTCCCAACAAGCCTATCCGCAGCAGGTTCGTCGCGGAAAGTGTGCGCCAGCTCTATGTCGATACCGAGCGCCAGGGCGCGCTGCTCGACGTCTTTGTTGTCGTTGCGGTCTTTATCGCGTCGCTCGGCATGTTCGGCCTGGCCGCGTTCGTCGTGGAACGCCGCACCAAGGAGATCGGCCTACGCAAGATCATGGGCGCAAAAACCGGGGACATCATCCGTCTGCTCTTGTGGCAGTTCTCCATTCCCGTCCTGATCGCAAACGCCATCGCCTGGCCGGTGGCCTGGTATTATCTTGACCGCTGGCTCTCCGGCTTTGCCTATCGCATCACGCTAAGCCCGATTTATTTCCTGGCTGCAGGCGCCGCAGCGCTCGCCATCGCCTGGGCCACCGTCTTCGCCCATGCCTGGCGGGTGGCCAACGCCAATCCCGTCCATGCCCTGCGGTACGAATAGAGGCCGACATGTTCCGCAATTATCTCGCCGTCGCGCTGCGCAATCTGGTCCGCCACAAGCTGTACAGCTTCATCAATATCGCCGGGCTGGCGGTCGGGTTTGCATGCGCGACCCTGATCCTGCTGTTTATCCGTGATGAGATCTCGTTCGACAAATGGGTTCCCGACAGCGCAAACCTTTACCGCCTGGATGAGACTTTGGTCTTGCCGGGACGGTCACCAATCATCACGCCACTTTCCGATTTCCCCCTTGCGCCGCTGTTGAAGGACAATCTGCCCGAGGTAACGGCCATGACGCGGTTTTGGTCGCGTCCTCGCACCGTGACGGTCGATGGTCACGCTTTTTCCCAGGACATCGTGGAGGTCGATCCCGATTTCTTCCAGATTATCCGTTTCCCGCTCGTGACAGGTGAACCCGCTACGGTTCTGAAACGGCCAGACGCCATCGTCGTATCCGGGTCGCTGGCGCACAAATTATTCGGTGACGCAAATCCGGTGGGAAGGACGCTTGCCGTCAACAAGCCGAATTGTTCGGCCTTTACAATCTCCTGCTCGAATGACGCTGTTGTCTTACGGGTGAGTGGCGTGATGGCCGATCTGCCGCATAATACGCATGTTCGCGCCGATGCTCTTATTTCCCAAAAATCTTCTGCGAGCGCGATTACCGAGTTGAACAAGAGTTCCTATTACGGCGCTAATGGTTACAGCTACGTACGGCTGGCGCCGGGCAGCGATCCGGGCGCGGTAGCCGCCAAGATTGCTGGACTGCTGGATCGGCACGTCAACGTCCTTCAAGACCTGGGGATGAAACTTCAAGCCAGCAAGACGATACAGGTCACGCTGGTTCCCTTTGCCGCCGCGCATCTGGATGAGCGCGCGCAATTGGGCGCGATGGTGCCACCCGGCAACCGCATCACGCTCTATGGGCTTGGCGCGGTCGGCCTCCTGATACTTTTGATTGCCAGCTTCAATTTCACGAATCTGGCCACGGCCCGCGCCATGATGCGGGCGCGCGAGATTGCCATGCGCAAATGCGTCGGCGCGCGGCGGGGACAACTCATGCTTCAATTCCTGGGCGAGGCGGTGTTCACGGCGATGATCGCACTGGTGCTGGCGCTGAGCCTGATTGAGATGGTGCTGCCCGCCTATGCCGGCTTTCTGGGCCGCCCGATTACGCTAAACTATATGGCTGATTGGCCGATACCGGCTTTAATGACCGGCATTGCCGTGACGGTAGGGCTTTTGAGCGGTGTATATCCGGCACTGGTGCTCTCAGGGTTCCTGCCTGCGCTGGTGCTTGGCGCCAGCAGGTCTGGACATGCAGGACCATCGCTCCTGCGCTCGTCTTTGGTTGTGCTGCAGTTTGCGGTTGCCATCGGGCTCGCCATCGTGGCGCTGGCCGTCGTATCCCAGGTCGATTTTGTTCGTAACCAGAGCCTGGGTTTTCGGCGGGATAATATTCTGGTGATCAACACCAATCGGCGAATGACAGCGAATGCCCGCGACAGTTTCGTTTCCGAGCTGCGCGCTTACCCGGGAGTATTGGACGCTGCGCTTTCCAGCGATATTCCATTTACTGGAAGCGAGTTCGTCGCCCAGATGCGGTTGCCCGGTCATCCGGAATACTTGACCATGCACCGCCAGTTCGCCACTCCGGAATTTTTCCGTCTCTATGGCATGCGTCTGCTGACGGGCCGGTTCTTTTCCGACGCCCATGGCGGGGACCGGACCAGCAACCCGACGCCTTCTGGAAGCGATGGCCGCAACATCCTGATCAACCAGGCCGCTGCGGAGCGCTTTGGCTTCACCCCGGATGATGCAATCAACAAAACCGTGTTGTTCGGTTTCAGCAAGGTGCGCATCGTCGGCGTCATCGCCGACGCCTATACCGACGGTGCCCGGCTTGGGGCACGGCCATCGGTATTTCTCGACGACAGGAACGATTCGCCCTTTGTTTCGGTGCGTATCGCCGCGGGCCATGTTCCAGAGGTGCTGGCCTTTGTTGACCATAGTTGGAGTCAGCTTTCTCCCAATGTCGCCGTGGATCGCCGCTTCCTGGATGACAGCTTCGACAGACTCTATCTCGACGACCAGAAGCAGGGGGAAATGCTTGGCGTCTTCGTGGCGGTCGCCATCTTCATCGCCTGCCTGGGCCTGTTCGGGCTGGCTGCCTTCACCGCCGGCCGCCGCACCCGCGAGATCGGCATCCGCAAGGTGTTCGGCGCGCGCACCCGCGATCTGGTCTTCCTGCTCTTATGGCAGTTCTCCATTCCCGTCCTGATCGCCAATGCCATCGCCTGGCCGGTGGCCTGGTACTATCTGCATGGCTGGCTGCAGGGTTTTGCCTATCATGTACCGCTGAGCCCGCTTTACTTCATCGGCGCGGGCGGGGCGGCGATGCTGATCGCCTGGCTCACCGTCTTCACCCATGCCCGCCGGGTGGCGGGCGCCAATCCCATCCACGCCCTGCGGTACGAATAGGCGTTGGGCGCGCCAAGGTCTTCATCCGCCTGACGTTCCGGCCGTTTGCCGGGGATGACAGCCCGCATTTTCCCTGTGTAAGCTTGGGAAAATTTGGAGGGATTCATGCTCAGATATCTCGCGCCGGCGCTTTGCCTGCTGGCTTTGCCCGCACTTTGTTTGACGGCTGCGCCGAGCTTGGCGCAAGGAACGTCCATCAAGAAGATGGACCCCGCGCTGGACAATATCCTGGCGCCGGGCACCAAGATCGAGAAGGTCGCCACCGGCTTCATCTTCACCGAAGGCCCGATGTGGCGCGAGGGCAAGCTGTGGTTCTCCGATGTGCGCGGCGACAAGGTGCGCACCTTCGATCCCAAGACCGGCAAGGTCACGGTGATCCTGAAGGACAGCGGCGGGGTGAAGGATGCGCCGCCCGACGCCAATTTCGGTTCCAACGCCATGGTGACCGACAAGGATGGCTCCATCCTTCTCACCCGCATGGCGATCGGCACCATCGAGCGCATGGATGACAAGGGCAATCTCAAGCCCTTCCTGTCCAAATATCAGGGCAAGCGGCTGAACAGCCCCAACGACCTGGTCTTCGCGCGTGACGGTTCGCTGTGGATCACCGATCCGTCCTTCGGCCTGCCCAAGATGGATGCCGATCCCAAGAAGGAATTGAAGTTCAACGCGGTGTGGCGCTATGCCGATGGCAAGCTCACGCCCGTCATCACCGACATGAGCCAGCCCAACGGCATCGGCTTCTCCCCCGATGGCAAGACGCTGTATGTGTCCAATTCCATGCCCGACATGTATGTGCGCGCCTATGACGTGGGTCCGGGCGGCAAGCTTTCCAATCCGCGCACCCTTATCAAATATCCCGGCAGCGCGCCGGATGTGCCCGACGGGCTGAAGGTCGACAGCGCCGGCAACATCTGGACCACCGGCCCTGGCGGTGTGCGGATCATCTCCCCACAAGGGAAGGTATTGGGCCAGCTGGTCATCCCCGAAGTCGTGGCCAATATCGCCTTCGCGGAAGACGGCAAGACGGTCTATCTTACCGGTTCGACCAGCCTCTATCGGCTGCACACCAAGATCCCGGGCGAGATCCCCATGTATTACAGACCCTGACCGATGAAACCGGCTGGCTATCTTGCCGTGGGGCTGGTGCTGGGGGCGGGCGCCTGTGTGCTGGCCGCGCGTGGCGCGACCGAACCCAGCGCTTATGAACAGCTCGACCTGTTCAGCACCGTCTTCGCCAAGGTGCGCGCCGACTATGTCGATCCGGAGCCGGACAGCAAGCTGGTCGACGCCGCCATCCAGGGCATGGTGTCCCATCTCGATCCCCATTCCGCCTATATGGACGCCAAGGCGTTCAGCGGGGATTTCCAGGTGCGCACGCAGGGCCATTTCGGCGGCGTCGGCATCGAAGTCTCCCCCGATGAAGGCGTCATCAAGGTGGTCAGCACCATGGACGGCATGCCGGCGGCGGCCGCCGGCATCAAGGCCGAGGATCACATCATCGCCATCAATGGCGTGGCGGTCGAAGGCCATGAGTTCAACGACGCCATCGACAAGATGCGCGGGCCCATCGGCACCAAGGTCACCCTGACCATCGCGCGCGCCAGCGAGAAGAAGCCGTTCGACGTCACCCTGGCGCGCGCCGTGGTTTCGGTGGACGCCACCACCTACCGCCGCGAAGGCGATATCGGCTATATCCGCCTGCCGGGCTTCAACGAGCAGACCGCCGACGGGCTGGAAAAGGCGGTGCGCGCGCTGAAGAAGCAAATCGGCCCAGGCATTCAAGGCTATGTGCTGGACCTGCGCGGCAATCCGGGTGGATTGCTGGACCAGGCCATCCAGGTGTCGGACGATTTCCTGGATGCGGGCGAGATCGTCTCCACCCGTGGCCGCCATCCCGACGACACCCAGCGTTATGACGCCAAGCCCGGTGACATCACCGACGGCAAGCCGATCGTGGTCCTGGTCAATTCCGGCACGGCGTCGGCGTCAGAGATCGTTTCGGGGGCGCTGCAGGATCACAAGCGCGCCACCATCATCGGCATGACCAGTTTCGGCAAGGGATCGGTGCAGACCATCATTTCGCTGGGCGAGGGCAGGGGGGCGCTGCGCCTGACCACGGCGCGCTATTACACGCCGTCGGGCCATTCCATCCAGGCCCAGGGCATCATTCCCGACATCCAGGTGGCCGAAGGCGATGAAGTGCCCAAGTCGGAACGCTATTCCGAGGCCGGCCTGCAGGGTCATCTGGTGGGCGAGCCGGTGCCGGCGGCGCGGCTGAACGCGCCCATCATCTATGCCGCGCCGGACAAGAAGTATGACGATTTCCAGCTGGCCTATGCGCTGGATCTGCTGCGCGGCAAGATGACGGTGGCCGCGGTCACCAAGGCGCCGAGCTGAAGACATTTCGCCGGAAAAGAGGCTGGGCGGGCACAAGATGCGCAAGTGCCCGCCCTGCCGGGCCCGGAAAAGTCAGCATGGGGTCTGTTCGCTTCCGGGCGGGATTTGACGGCTCCGGGGGAGAGGCGTGCAAATCCGTGACTGGGGCCATCCTGACAGCGGCGGCTTTCCCAAAGCCTAACCGGGGCCGAAAGCGGCATAGGTAGATATACGGACGCGGGGCCATGGCTTGCCGCGCGCGGGCTTTTTTGTCCTACAATGTAGAAAATATTTCTTGCGTTCCGCCGGTCTCCGCAATTAATCCTACATTGTAGATCAAATGGGCCGTCCGGCATGGACCGCAGGGAGCTGTTTCGCGGCATGGTGCTGGCGGCGATCTGCCTGGGCGTACTGGCCTATGACTGGGCGTATCTGGCCTGGCCGATGCACCGGGTGATGGCGCTCCTGATCATGACCGCGGTGTTCAGCTTTGCCTGGTTCTATGAAATGACCATGCGCGACGCGCCGATGGAGCGGGTGCTGGCGGGCGTGCTGGCGATCATGGGCGGGGCGCTTCTGCTGTGGGGCGCGCTGACCCTGTTCGTGCGTCCGCTGCCCAATGACGCCGCGCCCTTGCTGCCGGCGGGCGAAACGCTGGATGCGCAAGGCTGCCACGCGCCCCCCATGACGCTGATGGCGGCGGTCGGGCCCGACCGC
>DASZVQ010000033.1:0-12427 GCA_035547275.1 Rhizomicrobium sp. | reverse complement strand
ATGCCGCGGCGCATGATGCGGCGCAGGACATAGCCGCGGCCTTCATTGGACGGCAGCACGCCATCGGCGATCAGGAATGAAGTGGCGCGCAGATGATCGGCGATAATGCGATGGCTGAAGGTGGCATCACCCTGGCTTGCCACGCCGCTGGCTGATTCCGAGGCCGCGATCAGGTGGCGGAACAGGTCCACATCGTAATTGTTGGTGACGCCCTGCAGGATGGCGGCGATGCGCTCCAGCCCCATGCCGGTGTCGATGGACGGCTTGGGCAGGTCGAGGCGGGTGTTCTCGTCCACCTGCTCGAACTGCATGAAGACCAGATTCCAGAATTCCAGGAAGCGGTCGCCATCCTCATCCGGCGAGCCCGGCGGGCCGCCCGCGACCGAGGGGCCCTGGTCGTAAAAGATTTCCGAGCAGAAGCCGCAAGGACCGGTCGGGCCCATCGCCCAGAGGTTGGAATGATGCCCGATGATCCTGTCGTCGGGAAAGCCGGCGATCTTCTTCCAAAGGGCCCGCGCCTGGTCGTCGGTGTTGTAGACGGTGACCAGCAGACGGTCCTTGGGCAGGCCGATCACCTTGGAGACGAAATCCCAGGCAAAGGTGATGGCCTCTTCCTTGAAATAATCGCCGAAGGAAAAATTGCCCAGCATTTCGAAGAAGGTGTGATGACGGGCGGTATAGCCGACATTGTCCAAATCGTTGTGCTTGCCGCCGGCGCGCACGCATTTCTGCACCGTGGTGGCGCGGCTGTAGGGGCGCTTCTCGGCGCCCGTGAACAGGTTCTTGAACTGGACCATGCCCGCATTGGTGAACAGCAGGGTCGGGTCATTGCGCGGCACCAGCGGGGAGGACGGCACCACGGTGTGGCCGCGTTCGGCGAAGAATTCCAGGAAACCGGAGCGGACGTCGGAAAGGCTTTTCATGGGATCGTTTGTAACGGCTCTAAAAACCCGTGTCACGCCTGGGTTTTGGAGTGCAGGGATGGGAAAAAGGGGCCGCTTCTCTATCTCATCACAACCATGGCCGACCTCCGAGCCGGCATCCAACGCAACATAAATGGTGCCGGTGACCTTGGATGGGCGGGTCGTGAAGTTTACCCTCCGACCGCGCCTCGCGCGGTTCGGGGGCCCGCCCATGGAAAAACAGAAGGCGCTCCCCATTCACAAGGAGCGCCTTCTGCCGAGGAGCTGAAGGCCCCCATGGCAAGGGGCTATCAGCGTATGCGCGGCCTTTGGGGCCTATTCTTCGTCTTCGTCGCCCTTTTCCGAGGCTTCCAGAACCAGATTCTGACCGATCTGGCCGGCGCTGGCGCGGATGGCGTTTTCGATCTTGTCGGCAATGTCGCCATTCTCGGCCAGGAAGGTCTTGGCGGCCTCGCGGCCCTGGCCGATGCGCGATCCATCGAACGAGTACCAGGAGCCCGACTTCTCCACGATCCCGGCCTTGACGCCCAGGTCGATCAGCTCGCCGGTTTTGGACACACCCTGGCCGTACATAATGTCGAACTCGACCTGTTTGAAGGGCGGGGCGACCTTGTTCTTGACCACCTTCACGCGGGTCTGGTTGCCGATCACTTCGTCCCGGTCCTTGATGGCGCCGATGCGGCGGATATCCAGGCGCACCGAGGCATAGAATTTCAGGGCATTGCCGCCGGTGGTGGTTTCCGGATTGCCGAACATGATGCCGATCTTCATGCGGATCTGGTTGATGAAGATCACGATGGTGTTGGACTTGGAGATCGAGCCGGTCAGCTTGCGCAGGGCCTGGCTCATCAGACGGGCCTGCAGGCCGGGCAGCTGATCGCCCATTTCGCCTTCCAGTTCGGCCTTGGGGGTCAGGGCCGCGACCGAGTCCACCACCACGATATCGACGCCGCCCGAGCGCACCAGCGTATCGGTGATTTCCAGGGCCTGTTCACCGGTGTCGGGCTGGGAGATCAGCATCTCGTCAATGTCGACGCCCAGCTTCTTGGCATAGACGGGATCGAGCGCATGTTCGGCGTCCACATAGGCGGCCGTGCCGCCCTTCTTCTGGACTTCCGCCACCACATGCAAAGCCAGCGTGGTCTTGCCCGAGGATTCCGGGCCGTACACTTCGATCACCCGGCCGCGCGGCAACCCGCCGATGCCCAGCGCGATGTCCAGGCCCAGCGAACCGGTGGAGACCGCATCGGTCGCCACGCCCAGATCCCGGCTGCCCAATTTCATGACCGAGCCCTTGCCGAACGCCCGGTCAATCTGGCTGAGCGCGGCTTCAAGCGCGCGCTTGCGATCGTTATTTTGTTCCTTGCCCACTACCCGCAAAGCCGCCTGTGACATGCCGTGTCTCCCTCGGTTATTCCACAGCGCCCGCCGATCCCCAAGCGAATCCAGCATCGGTGTGAGCGGCCAAAGGTACATGGTTTGTTCTCTTTGGCAAGCCACAGCCTAAGGCGTTGATATTCATAAATTATACTAGATATTGTTCTTCTGACGTTCTCACCACTGCCGGTACGGCGATTATATACTTGAGTAAGCAAATCGGTGTAGAATCACTGTGACAGGCCGACATGCACTCAAGTCATGGGTAGCCCCCATGTAATCGCTATGGCTAAGGGGCTACCCAGACTGAGGGTGCCATGTGGGCGACCAGCCGCACGGGCGAGTGCTAAAGTTCCTCCCATCGCCTTTCGGCGCGGCGAAGGAGAGAGATTTGGATCGCATCAATCCCCACGACCTCTACACGCTGGGTCAGCAGCTTCAAAAGGTGCGCATCACTGGCGATCAGGACGCAAACAATTCAACCATTTTCTTCGATCTGTTTGGCGCACAAAATATCATCCGCCAGTTGATCGGAGGACAGCCCGTTCCCCTGGGCGTCTCGCGAGGGAAGGCTCAAGAGTTATTAAATGCGCTAACTTCGCTGATTGACGGAATCTATTACGAAAAGGATGAGCAGGGTAATAAGACGTTCAAGTACCCAAGCCCCGGCGAAAAGATGATTCAGTCGTGGAACTGGGACCACTTGGCCTCGTCTCTCGATAAATTCGAGACAGTCTTTGCAGAAGAGATGAGGGACAACGCGACCTATTACGTCCCGCGACGCGGGATCTTCAATACAAAGGCACTCGTTGACACTGCTGACGAGGCGTTCCCTTCTGGCCTCCACCCCTTCATTCCAGAGAAGACGCGTGAGGATTGGAGAGCGGCTGGAAGATGTCTAGCCTTCAATCTTCTATCCGCGTCCGGCTTTCATGTAGCTCGTGCCGTGGAAGGAACAATAGAGTCGTACTATCAGAAATTCTGCGGCCAACCAGCAGGAAGTACGCTAAAGGGGTGGCACGACTACGTGCAAGCACTTGAAGGCGCGCGCCTCAACGGCAGCAATCCAGCACCCTCCGATAAAACAATCGCCGAGATTAAGCAGATGAAGGATGACTATCGTAATCCAATCGCTCATCCGCGACTCGTCCTAACTGAGGCTGATGCCCGTATGCTCTTTGCCAATGGAGAGAGCCTAATAATCGGCATGGCGCAGGAACTTTGCGAAGCTTCCAAGGGCGTACAGCCCTTGTTGGGCTTGATAAATATGGCACCCGCCGGGATTGCTGGAGCGGCCGAATGAAAAAGGCCATTAAGGGCAAGCCCAAGAAAACCGTAGTCCCGGAAAATATCGAGCTGGACCCGGACGCGTGGCCCAAGTTTGAGAAGCTGGTGAAGTCGGCTGCCAAGATGGGGCCAAAGCCGCATAAGGAGCCAAAGACTTAGGTTGTTCGAGGAGGGTCAAATAGAACCCATACTGCAAAGGCGCGCCGGTCTTTCTTGGAGGCCTTCTTAAAATCTCGAATAGCCGTCCCAACTGAAGCTACTGTGGCCTGCACGTCGGACAGAGCGAATGTGCTTGTTGGATCATAATCGGCTTCGTGTCGCTTGATTTGGGTCTGCGCAAAACAGAACGCAAAGTCCTGAATCTCGCGCGGAAAAGCAGTTATTACGCCCCGATTCATACAGGCGTTTTTGGCCTTTCCATGAACCAGTGCGCGATACACTTGGGTCCACGCTCTCCCGCTGCGCTTGGCCGGGTTAGAACCCACAAGCAGATCGGCACAGCATTTTGTTAGACAGTGAAACTGGGCGTAATAGGCAGAGCTGATGGCGCGCTTAAGATCTGACTGCGTTGGGATTCTTCCGGTCGCATCAGCGAGATATTTGGCAGTATTTAGAAGTTCACGCGCGTTCAGCTTTTAGTTTCCCCAATTCTGACTCTGCTATGAACGAGAACAGAGGGAATCCAGTCCCCCGGGTCTCAACAGCATCTTTCAGCTTGGGCATAACTAGACGCGGCAATTCGTGCATCCGAGCGGGATCAAAATCCCCCTCTTTTGCTCGGAAGATCACATTAATTCTGAGGATTTCATTACCGTCGTAATCCTCGTCTTCCTCAACGTTGATCGCAATAATTTTGATCTTCGGGAATCGCTCTTTCAGAGCTTCCCGAACGATCTTTTGAACTTTCGTAATGACGATCATATGTCGAACCACCCATGCCCAACGCGATAGTAGGGCATAGGTTGCTCCCTGTGAATCCTATAGTAAGATAATAATTGAATTAGCCTTTTTAAGGGCTTAAGCTGCTGCGCCAGCGCATAAAATGCTGGGCTTTCTGCTTAAGCGTGACTGGCTTGGTCAATCCGCCGATAGATCAAACGCTTTCCGACAATGCCCTTGAGGGCCTTCTTGGCGCGGTCCTGATCGTCAATTTCCAGTGACGCGCGGTTGCTGTAGCGGAAGTCAAACTCCGCCAGATAACGATGCAGATGCGCCTCTGAGCAATGCTGATAGACGCCCTCCATGCCGCGCTTGAAGATGCTGAAATAGCCTTCAATGGTATTGGTTGAAGTTGCGCCACGGGCGTATTCGTACTTGCTGTGATTGACCGTCTGATGGTCGGCAAAGTGAGCGCCGACAGACGGGTAAATTACATGCTCGTCCGTCATCAGGACTGACTTACGGTCGGCATTGGTGAGCAGCACCTTGGAAATGGTGGCCTTGTCCACGTTCTGGACTAAAACGGAGCGGGCAGCGCCGCCACGTTCAACCAGGGCCACGATTTTGCGCTGGGTTTCGATCTTGGGATGGCTCACCCAGCCAAGGCCGGAAACGAAGGTATCGGGCTTGGATGGCTTGCCGTCACGCTTGCCCATGTATGTTTCGTCAGCTTCGATCACCTTGCCCTCGCCACCTAGCGGGCCGGGCTTGGCTCCGGGGCTCATAGCCTCGCGCAGACGGTGCATCATGAACCATGCGCTCTTGTAGGTGATGCCAAGCATACGGTGCATCTGGTGGGCACTGATGCCCTTCTTGGAGGCGCTGATAAGGAAAGCGGCCATGAGCCACTTGTTGAGCGGGATGTGGCTGCGCTCAAACACGGTGCCGACCATGACCGTGAACTGCTTGCGGCAGGCATTGCACTGGTAGAAGCCGGGACGGGCGGGAAGCTCGGTGCTTTCGTCTATTGTCCCGCAATATCCGCATACGCGGCCATCTGCCCAAAGCAGCGCTTCGAGCCAGTTACGGGCCTTGGTTGCGTCGTGGAAAATCTTGTTTTCGAGCAATGACTTAGACATGACTATCTCCTTGATTTGAATACTAGATCAGGAAACTTGCTGAGTCAAGTATATAATCTCCGCCGGTACGGCCTCGCTTTCAAATTGTTGGGGGCTAACGCCACCGGCGCGCCGAATCGGGCGAATGGAGCCCGCCGCTGGCATCAGGCTTGTTCGCCTATCGTTCCAGGACGCGCAAAGTCAGGCACGGTTCGATGGCGGGAGATGCCAGTGCCGGGTCCCTGCCGCTTCGGGAACGGCTTCGCCCGGCCCATGACGCAGATAGATTTTGGCGCGCCACAGCCAGACCGGCCAGTTGGTGAAATCAATCATGGCCAGGAGATGGGCGGTTGAAAGGATCAGCGCAACAAAGCCCGTCCACAGCAGCCACTTGTTCGTCGCGCGTCCCGCGCCGGCTGGATCTGATCTTCCACAGGCGGTTCGGGCGTTCGGCTTTGACACAAATTTGGCCATGTTCGGCGTTGCGCAAGGCTTTAAAGCAATCGCCGGACCGGTTCTGTGTCGCTTCACGCGGAGGGCCGACGCATGAGCGCGTCCTACCTTACACAGAGATGAACAGTTTTCTTGACGGTTTAGCGGTCAAAACATTACACTTGTGTCAGGTTCGAATCTGACAGGGCGAGCCAGATGGCGAGTTACCTGCTCTACATCGTAACGGGTGCGGTTCTGGCGCTGATGGCGGTGCGGCATCTGGTTGTGCTCAAGCGCATCGCCCCCCCGACGCATAACGGTGTGCGGCACGCCAACATCCTGCAAGCGATAGAAGGCAGGCACCTGCATTGGGCGGAAGCGGCCCTATGCGGCGCGATCTTCCTGTTCGGCCTTTGGCTGGTGCTGACCGCCGGTCTTTTGCTCGTCGCCGCGCTGCTGCACGCGCTCTGATTGCCGCGAAAGGCGCCGCGCGTCGCCCTGTTCAGCCCGGGAACCAGCCGCTAACCTCCCGCGCGCCAAAGAAACCCGCCAGGAAAAGCAGGGGAAACCGCCATGAAAATTTTCGCCGCCGCGGGTTTGGCCGCGGGTCTTCTGATCGCGCTGCCGGCAGAAGCCAGGATCGACAGGGCCCCCTGGGGCGAGACCGCCGATCACCAGAAGGTCGACATCTATACCCTCACCAACGCCCATGGCATGAGCGCGCGCATCACCAATTATGGCGCCTATCTGGTCAGCCTGAATGTGCCGGATCGCAACGGCAAGATGGCCGATGTGGTCCTGGGCTATGACACGCTGGATGGTTATAAGACCGGCACGACCTATGGCGCGGTGATCGGGCGTTTCGCCAACCGCATCGGCAACGCCCAGTTCACCCTGAACGGCAAGACCTATCATCTGAAGGCCAATGCCGGGCCCAACAATATCCATGGCGGACCCATCGGCTTTTCCTATCACGTCTATAGCGCGACCCCGATGGATGGCCCCTCGCCGTCCCTGATCCTGCACATGGTCTCGCCCGACGGCGACCAGGGCTTTCCCGGCAATCTCGATTTCACCGTGATCTACACGCTGACGGCCAACAATGCGCTTAACATCGAATACCGCGCCACCACCGACAAGCCGACGGTGCTCAATCCCACCAACCATTCCTATTTCAACCTGAAAGGCGCTGGGAATGGCGATGTGCTGAATCATCGCCTGCAGATCTTCTCCGATGCGGTGACGCCGGGCGACGCCAATCATATGGCGACCGGCGAAGTGATGAAGGTGGCGGGCACCGGCTTTGACTTCACCAAGCCCAAGGCCATCGGCAAGGACATCAACGGGCCCGATCCGGCGATCGTGGCCACGCCCGGCTATGACATCAACTTCATCGTGCGCGGGACAATGGGACACCTGCGTCCAGCCGCCCATGTGGTCGAACCGACGTCAGGCCGGGTGATGGATGTGTGGACCACCCAGCCGGGCATCCAGCTTTATCTGCCCAATAACGAGAAGCCGATTACGGGCAAGGGCGGCGCGCAATATATCAAGCACGGCGCCTTCTGCCTGGAGACCCAGCACTTCGCCAATGCGCCGAATATTCCGGCCTTCCCAACTACCGAACTGAAACCGGGACAGATCTTCTATCAGAAGACGGAATTCCGCTTCTCGACGACGAAATAGGCGCGTCAGCCCGTCGTGGCGCTGGTGGTCACGACGCTGATCGGCTGCGTGGCGACGGCAGCGTGACTGCCGCTGCCATTGTTCGCGATCAGGACGGCCGCCAGCGCAACGCCAACACCACCGAACACCAGCCATTCCTTGTTGCCCATCTGGGCGGCATGCACGCCGGCCGGCTTGCCCGGCGCCAGCGGCTCGGCCAAGGCCATGCCGGACGCCAGCAAGGCGGTAGCGATAACAACGGAGCAGGCAATGCGCATGAAAATCCCCCGGGCGAATTATGTTCTGTGGCAATCCTAACATTGGCAGCGCTGCCAAAATCAAGGAGAAAACCTGATATTTTGTCGAAATCGTTGCTGCGTTTGCGAGAAATGGAATAGCAGGCACGAAAAAGGGCGCTGCGGACGCAGCGCCCTTTTTGCTCCGGATAAGAGCTACTGTTTCTTCTTCGCCCAGGGGCCGACTTCCGGCACCGGCTGGGTGTTGGCCAGCGGCCCCAGTTCGTCCTTCACGCCACGGGCAATGGCGCCGGTTTCGCTGCCCGCCTGGAAGCAAGTGAAATCGGGCCGGTCGCGCCAAGCCAGGGGACCACAGAGCCGCACGCCCGCCTTGATGGCGGCATCGTGCACAATGTTGATCTCGCGCTCATAGTCGGGATCGCCCTGCTTGTAGCCGGCGAAATTGCCCAGATCGCCGGATGCCGCGAACACCGCGGTGACACCGGGAATCTTGGCGATGCGGTCGGCATCCTTCAGGCCATCCAGCGTCTCGATCATCAGGATCAGCACCAGATTGTCATTGATGGTGTCGCGATAGCCGCCCGGCACATTGTTATAGAGGGCAAAGGCCTGGCCGCCGCCATTGCTGCGCTTACCCAGCGGCGGGAAATAGGCCCAGTCGCGCGCCTTGATCGCTTCCTCATAGGAGCGCACCGTCGGCACCACCAGCACCAGGGCGCCTGCGTCCAGCGCGTGCTGTTCCTCGCGCTCGTCGGTATAGGCAACGCGGATGCCCGGCACCGCCTTGGCATAGGGGCAGGCCGCGAACATGTTCTGCACGTCCTGCCAGCTGCGCGCATCATGCTGCATCTCGGTCCAGATGAAGTCATAGCCGGCGTTGGCCATGGCGCAGTAGGTCGAGGGATCGGTGGCGGCAAACACCGTGCCGCCTGTCACCTTGCCCCCCTGCATCATCTTGAGCTTGACGGGATTCCAGATCTTGGCGCCGCTGGGCGCATCCCAGGCATGACCATACTTCCACTTGGTCATGTCATAGGGGCCCTGATTTACGGCGCCGGGCGGCGCATGTTCGATCGCGTGACTGTCCACGCCCGCGGGCGCGGCCAGCGGATATTTGGATTGGGCGGTGGCAACATTGTCTTCATTGGCCTGGCTGAAAGCCGCAACCGTGCCAAAACCGACAGCCGCGACCAGCGCGGCCGAAAACAGCAAGCGTTTCATTGGAATTTCCTCTCCCCTCGGCCTCTATGCGGGCACGGCCGTGCGCCACAGATAATCAGGCGCATCCCGGTTGGTCAAACGTCAGCTAGCCGCATTTCGCGCGCGCAAGATATGGAAGCATTCGCAACATGGACGCCCGCGATATGGCGCGGCGCCAAGCCACCTTATAGTTTTTCGGCCTTCGGAGGGATTCATGAAACGCATCTGGTTCGCCGCCGCCGCGGCATTGCTGGCGGCCACCCCCGCCAGGGCCGCCATCACCGTCAAAGCCTGGGGCGGGGTGGCCGGCAAGGGCGTGGACCTGTTCACATTGACCAATGCCAATGGCATGCAGGCCAGCATCACCAATTACGGCGCCATCATCACCGCCATCGGGGTGCCGGGTCCGGGCGGCCAGCTGACCGATGTGGTCCAGGGCTTCGACAGTCTGGCCGACTATACCAGCCTTGATTACAAGGGCCGCTACGGCGCCATCATCGGCCGCTTCGCCAACCGCATCAAGGACAACACCTACCAGATCGGCCATATCCAGTATCGCGTGGCACGCGATGCCTATGTGCTGAACGAGGCCGAGAACAAGCCCTATGACGAGCGGGTATGGAACGCCGCGCCCAGGGATGGCGACGAGCCGCAACTGGTCCTGTCGCTGATCGACCGCAACGGCACCATGGGTTTTCCCGGCACCTTGCGCGTCACGGTCACCTATACCCTGACCCGTCGCAATGTGCTGCGCATCGCCTATCATGCGGTCAGCGACAAGGACACGATCATCAGCCTTACCAACCATTCCTATTTCAACATGGCGGGCGATGCGTCCGGACCGGTGCTGGACCAGCTTCTGACCATCAATGCCGACCAGATCACCGTGGTGGACGACAAGAACGTCCCCACGGGCGAGATGCGCAATGTGGCGGGCACGGCCTTCGACTTCCGCCAGCCCATCCCGATCGGCGCGCATATCAACGATCCGGACCCCGCGATCCAGCGCGCCCATGGCTTCGACCAGAATTTCGCCATCAACGGCAAGCCTGGAACCTTGCGGCTTGCGGCGCGGCTGACCGATCCCAAATCAGGCCGCACCCTTGAGGAATGGACCACGCAGGCCGGCCTGCAGGTCTACAGCGCCAATTATCCGCCGCCGAGCGTGGCGCTGATCAAGGGCTACCGGATTCATAGCGCCGTGGCGCTGGAAGCGCAGGCCTTTCCCAATGCGCCCAATATTCCGTCATTCCCCAGCGCCCTGCTGCGCCAGGATACCCCCTATGACCAGGTCACGGAATTCCGCTTCACGACCATGCCGCAAAACCCGCATGGGGACTGAGCGGCGAGCGGCCCCTAACGCCAAAGATCAAAAAGACGGCGCTAGCGTGTGTAGATAGCGACGCACTGCGAATAACTGCGCGCAAAAACGCGCTGCTGGGTCGCCGCATCGAAACCGTAGGAGGTCGCGTCCTGGGTCGCCACCGCCTTGCAAAGATCGCTGTTGGGCACGGGCGCCGGCGCGCTGGGGGTGGCAACGGCCGCCGCTTCGGCGGGCGCCGCAACCGGCTGGACGGCATCGGCGGCGGTCGCATCCTCGTCCCCGCCCAGGCCGGTATAATTCAGCGCATGGTTCCAGTCGGCATCGGAACAGCCCGCGAGCAGCAGGCAGACGATCAAGGCAGAAAGCTTTTTCATGGGGCCGGACCATAGAGGCCTCTTTGGTCTTTGCAAAGCGCGGCATTTGGCCTAGCCCGCCAGCACTTCCTTCACCTTGGCGGCCAGCTGCTTGAGACCGAACGGCTTGGGTAGGAAGTGAATGCCTTCCGAATTCTGGTCGTTGCGGCGGAAGGCTTCCTCGGCATAGCCGGACATGAAAATCACGGCAAGGTTCGGCTTGAGCTGTTTGACATGGCGCACCATGGTGGGACCGTCCATGTTGGGCATGACGACGTCGGTAATGATGAGATCGATCTTGGCCTCGTCATTCTTGACGATGTCCAGCGCCTCCTCGCCGCCGGACGCCTCCAGCACATGATAGCCGCGCATGCGCAAGGCGCGCGCCGCGAAGCTGCGCACCGCCTCCTCGTCCTCGACCAGAAGGATGGTGTCCTGGCCGGTGACGTCGCGGGTGACGGCGGGCGCCGCTTCGGCGGGGGCGGCATCGCCCGCATCCACCTTGCGGCGGGGCAGATAGATCTTGAAGCTGGTGCCCCGGCCCTGCTCGCTGTCCACGGTGATGAAGCCGCCAGACTGCTTGACGATGCCGTAAACGGTGGCCAGGCCCAGGCCAGTGCCCTGCCCCACCGGCTTGGTGGTGAAAAAGGGATCGAAGATCTTGCTCTGAATCTCCTTCGACATGCCGGTGCCGGTATCGGCCACTTCGATGCGCACATAATCGCCGGCCGGCATGATCGCGGTGCCCAGCGCGCTGGCCTGGGTCACGGTTTCATTGATGGTGCGGATCGTCACCGTGCCGCCCGACGGCATGGCGTCGCGCGCATTGACCACCAGATTGATGATGGCGTTGCCCAGCTGGGCTTCGTCGGCATGGACAGGCCACAGATCCGGCTCGCGCTCCACGTTCAGCGTGATGCCCTCGCCCACCAGGCGGCGCAGCATCTGCGCCAGCTCGCCGATCACCTCGCCCAGCGCCAGCACCTTGGGCTGCATAGTCTGCTTGCGGCTGAAGGCCAGAAGCTGGCTCACCAGGGCGGCGGCGCGCAGCGCATTCTGATGCACCTCGTTGATCTCCTTGAACGAGGGATCGCCCGCCTGATGGCGCATCAGCAGGAATTCGCAATTGCCGATAATGACGGTGAGAAGATTGTTGAAGTCGTGCGCCACCCCGCCCGCGAGCTGGCCCACGGCCTGCATTTTCTGGGACTGGGCGAATTTGGTTTCCAGCGCCTTCTGCTCGCTGACATCCACCAGATAGAGGATCGCCTTGCCACGCCCTTCGGAATCCTTCATCGGCGAGGCATAGAGTTCGGCCATGCGCTCCTCGCCATTGGCCGATTTCGGGCCGCGCAATTCCACCGCCGACAGCCCGGTCTCGCCCTCAGCCGCCTTGCGGATCAGCGTCAGCACCCGGGCGCGTTCGCCGCTGTCCACCAGATCTGCGAAGTTGCGGGCGACGAGCGATGCGGTGGCGCCGAAGAACTTGCCCAGCGCGGCATTGGCCTCGCTGATGGCGCCAGCGGCGTCGGCAAAGGCCACGCCCATCGGCGCGTCGCGGAACAGGTCGCCCGGATTCTCGATTTGCCGCGCCACCGGCGCGGGTGTCGAG
>DASZVQ010000032.1:0-2058 GCA_035547275.1 Rhizomicrobium sp. | reverse complement strand
CGCTCGGCGCTCTGCGATGCGGCTGTGATCGCGTCCGGCCGTTCTTCGCGTCATGTCGCGGCGATGGCCGACCACTTGGCGCGCAAGCTCAAGGATGGCGGCTATGGCACCCGTCCCGTCAATGGCCAGGCCCAGGGGGATTGGGTGCTGGTCGATGCCGGCGACGTGATCGTGCATCTGTTCCGTCCCGAAGTGCGCGACTATTACGATCTGGAAGGCATGTGGTCGGTCGGTAGCCGTAAATAGATGCGGCTCTGGATCACCGCCATCGGCCACCAGCGCGGCACGCCGGAAGGCATGCTGGTGGATGATTTCTGTGATCGTGCCCGCAAGCTGGGCCGCAACATGGGCTTCTCCGCCGTGACCCTGGAGGAGTTGCCGGTCGGCAAGGCCCGCGACACCGAAACCCGCATGAAGGACGAGGCCGAGCGGCTGGCGGCGCGGCTGCCCGACGGCGCCCATGTCGTGCTGCTGGATGCGCGCGGCAAGGGCATGACCAGCGAGGATTTTGCCGAGATGCTGGGTTCGTTGCGCGACGTGGGCACCCGGGACCTGGCCTTCGTTATCGGCGGGCCGGACGGACTGGCCGCCCTGCCGGGCAAGAGATCGGGGCGCAGCCTGGCCTTCGGGCCGCAGACCTGGCCGCATCTGCTGGCGCGCGCGCTGCTGGCCGAGCAGGTCTATCGCGCCCTGACCATCCTGGCGGGCCATCCTTATCACCGCGCGTGAAGCAAAACGCCTCCCCGCGGTGAAGACGCGGGAAGGCGCAGGTCCCGGGGTGATGGGAAATTACTGGGCGCTGGAGCAGATATTCTCGCGGATGGCGCAGTCGGTGGCGCCGGTGGCCTCGCATTGCTGCATCGCAGTCTCGGTCGTCGCGACCTGGTCGCGGCCCTTCACCAGGAAGGACTGGTTCTTTTCCACGCTGATGGCCAGGGCGCCGCAATTATCCTTCAGGCTGACTTGGACGATACAATCCTTGGCGCCGGCCTGCTGACATTCGCCGATCGCGCGCTTGTAAGCGGCGATGGGATCGGCATAGCCCCAGGCGCCGCCATAGGTGAGCGAGGAGTCCGACATGGCGATAGCGCCATAGGGCCCGATCGCGGGTTTGGACAGCTTCCAATAGGCCATGGCGGCCAGCGCCAGCAGCGACACCAGCACCAGGGCCACCAGGCCCCAGGGCTTGCGGTCTTCTTCCAAGATGGGATCGCCATACACAGTCACGGCAACCGAAACTCCTTTAATTCCAGGCGTTCACTTTCAAGCCGCATGCCAGCCTTTCCGCGGGTTTTCCGGCCCGAAAAGGGCCATTTCACCCTTCCTTAACCACAAAGCGGGATGCTGGTGTGTCGCACTGGGACAGGCCATGGAAATCAAGGGCACAGGCCGGGTCGAAACCTCCGCCGTGAAGCGCAAGGCGCAAGCCGGCGCGTCCGGGGGCGGATTTTCCGTCGCGCCCGAAAGCCATGCCCAGATCGTCGCCGGTCCCGGCCCCATCGCGGCGCTGGATTCCATCCTGATGCTGCAGGGCATGGAGGATTCCACGCAAGGACGGTCCAAGGGCCTGCAGCATGGCGAACATCTTCTCGACCTGCTGGATTCGGTGCGCGACGGGCTTCTGGCCGGGGGCATTCCCCGCGCCACCCTCAACAAGCTGGCCCATGCCGTGACCCGACGCCAGGACGGCTTCGCCGATCCCAAATTGCAGGCTGTGCTGGACGAGATCGAGCTGCGCGCCCATGTCGAACTGGCGAAGCTCGAGCAACTGGATCAGCGAACCGCTTAAAGTCCCTGAAAAGGCGTGAAGCCGCCAAAGATCATCCGCTTGCCGTCAAAGGGAATGGCGTTTTCCCAACGCTTCATGCGCGGATCGTCCATGGACTTCTTGTTGCAGGCATCGCGGACCTCCCGGCTGGGATAGACCACCCAGGCGAAGATCACGACTTCATCCTCCCTGGCCATCACGGCGCGGGGGAATGAGGTGACGGTGCCATAGGGCACATCGTCGCCGACACATTCGACATAGCCGGTAGCGCCAAGCTCCCGGAAGATGAC
>DASZVQ010000031.1:0-17354 GCA_035547275.1 Rhizomicrobium sp. | reverse complement strand
AGGGATAGGCCAGCGGCCGGGCGCTGGCCTTGTCCAACCTGGCCATCTGCTCTGGTGTCAGCGACCAGCCGACCGCGCCCAGATTGGCGCGAAGCTGCTCCTCATTGCGCGCGCCGATCACGACGGTGGACACGGTGGGCCGCTGCAGCAGCCAGTTCAGCGCGATCTGCGGCACGCTCTTGCCGGTTTCCTTGGCGACCTCGTCCAGCGCATCGACGACCTGATAGAGATATTCGTCTTCGACCTGGGGGCCCGCATCCGCGGTCTCATGCAGGCGGCTGACCTTGGGCAACGGCTGGCCCCGGCGGATCTTGCCGGTAAGCCGGCCCCAGCCCAGCGGCGACCACACCACGCAACCCACGCCTTCCGCCAGGCCCAACGGCATCAGCTCGGACTCATAATCGCGCCCGATCAATGAGTAATAAGCCTGATGCGCGACATAGCGCGGCCAGCCATAGCGGTCGGACACCGACAGCGCCTTCATCAGATGCCAGCCGGAGAAATTGGAGACACCGATATAACCGATCTTGCCGGCGCGGATCAGGGCGTCGAAAGTCGACAGCACTTCCTCATGCGGCGTCTGGGCGTCGAAGCCATGCAGCTGCACCAGATCGATGTGATCGGTGCCCAGCCGCCTCAGCGCGGCTTCCGTGGCGCGGGTGATGGCGAAACGGGAGGAGCCCAGATCGTTGGGACCTTCACCGTGACGGAAGGTGTATTTGGTGGAGATCAGCACCTTGTCGCGGCGGCCCTTGATGGCGGCGCCCAGCACTTCCTCGGCCGCGCCGCTGGAATAGACGTCGGCGCTGTCGAACATGGTGAGGCCCGCATCCAGGCAGATATCGACCAGGCGCTCCGCGCCCTTGGCGTCGGTATCGCCCCAGGCCTTGAAGAAATCGCCCTTGCCGCCAAAGGTGCCGGTGCCGAAGGTCAGAACGGGAACGTTGAAGCCCGAGCGGCCAAGCAGTCGGTATTCCATGATCGTCTCCAGATATTGGAAGATGAAGACATTGGACCTTGCGCGAAGAGTTTCAACCGCGCATGCGGCAGGGATATTGCGGGCCTAAAGTTCCGGAAGAAATTGTTTCAGCCGTCCGCCGACGCGGACCGGCTCGATGCGGCCGGCCAGGCCCTTGGCGCCCGTTTGCACAAAGACCGCGCACAGGGTCGCCGGGCCCATGGCCGGCGCATAGCGCTGGCTGGACATCTTGCGCACAAAGCGCTGCACCGGCTCGGCCTTTTCCATGCCGATCACGGAATCGTAATCGGCGCAGGCCCCCGCATCGGTCTGGTAGGCGGTGCCGCCGGGAAAGATCTGCGCGTCGGCGGTGGGGACATGCTGATGCGATCCCACCACCAGGCTGGCGCGACCGTCGCAGAAATGCCCCATCGCCATCTTCTCGGATGTCGCTTCGGCATGCATATCCACCACGATGGCGTCGGCGCCTTCGCCCAGCGGACAGGCATTCAACTCACGATCGACCGCAGCGAAGGGGTCGTCCAGCGCATCCATGAACACCCGGCCCATGGCATTGATCACCAGCACGCTGCCGGCCGGTGTCGAAAAGAGGTTGGCGCCCTTGCCCGGCGTGCCTTTGGGATAATTCACCGGCCGCAGCACACGGTCTTCCGCCTCGACATAGGCGAGGATCTCCTTCTGATCGGCCCAGTGATTGCCGGTGGTGATGACATCGACGCCGCAGGCGAAGAATTCCTCGGCGATGGCGCGGGTCAGGCCGAAGCCGCCGGCGGAATTCTCGCCATTGGCGATCACCAGATCGAGCTTCAGGCGGCTGCGCAGTGCGGACAGTTCAGACGTCACGACATCGCGGCCCGGCTTGCCGATGATATCGCCCAGAAAAAGAATATTCATCGAAAGCGCCTGATGCCTTTTTCGGTCACGACCATGGTCAGCGCCATATCATGGGGACCGCGTGGAAGCGAGGCGACTTCCTGGCCGGCATAGGCGATGCCGATGGCCGGTACCCCGAGCAGCGCCAGGGTGCGGTCATAGAAGCCGCCGCCATAGCCCAGCCGAACGCCCGCCGCGTCAAAGGCCAGCAACGGCACCAGCAACAGGCCAGGCACGACCCGCGGCCAGATATCCAGCGGCTCATGGACGCCAAAGGCGCCGGGCGCCAGCACCTCGCCATCGGGCACGCGATGAAATTCCAGCGGCAGGCCCTTGCCCGCCACCCGGGGATAAGCGATGTGGCAACCCAGTTCGACCAGCTTCTCCATCAGCAGCGCCGGATCGGCTTCGTCGGGCAAGGCATGATAGCCGCCCACCACCGCGCCCCTGGCAGCGCCCAACGCGGCGGCGTAACCGGCAATATCCTGGGCAAAGCCGGCATATTTCAGATCCAGGCGCTTCTCGCGCGCGGCGCGGCGCAGTTCCTGCTTGGAGACCGTGATCATCTGGCGACCGCCACACGTATCTTCGGCGTCCGAGGTACGCCAAGCGCATCAAGAGCAAGCTGAAGGCGGAGGGAGGCACAGGAAAAGCGGACGGAACCGTAAACGCCGTTGGTATTTGGATCCTCACGGGCCTGCAGTGCAGGTGGGCGCCATATGTCCGAGGCCACGGCCCCGGTCAGGGACAGCTCCCGGTGAGTACCATTAAGGCCCCTGGGCATCGCTAACCTGACGCGCGTAACAGTATCCGTCCTGTCACCAATTTAGGCGTGTGCAAGCCGCGCGGCAATGTCTTCCAGCCGCTTCGCCGCGCCTTCCAGCAGGTCGGCCGCCTCACTTTCGGCCTGTTCCGCGCGCAGATGCAGCACGTGCTTTTCCCCGGAACTGATATTGGCGGCCTCGGCTCCCGCTGCAACCTTGGCGGCCAGGTCGTTATGCTCGTCCGCGATCAACAGGGCGGCCATCAGCAGCATGCGGGCATCACCCACCTGCCCCACCGAGGCCAGAACCTCGCGCGCCTTCGCATCCACATGCGCGGCGAGTTCCTTCAGATGCTCTTCCTCGCCCTCATCGCAGGCGATGGTATAGGCGCGGTTGCTGATCATCACATTGACCAGGGGCATGACGTCTCCTTGTTTGGCCGCGCGCGATTTGGCCGCGCGGGCGCGGCGCTTAGATGCGCCTATCTCGCCAGCACGGCGCGAATCTCGCCGATCGCGCCATCCAGCCGGCCCTCGACTTCCTCGGTCAGGCCCGACAAAGCGGCGACTTCGTCCTCCAGTTCCGTGATCCGGACGAGCAATCTTTCGCGCTCGGCTTCCAGCTCGGCGATCCGTTCCGGCAGTTTGGCGGCCTGGTCCAGGCCTTCGCCGACCGTTCCGGCGACATTTTCCAGGGCTTCAAGCGCTGCCCGAAAGCGGTTTTGCGCCAAATCCAGCCGGCTCATGCGCACCTCATCGCTCAATTACACCAAGACCTTAGGCCCTCGCGTCCCGATTCCGCAATCCGCAAACGCTCTGGCTGGAAGATTGCGAATTTCAGCCCTGCGACATTGGGGTGGGAAATCGGGCCAACCGATACGCGTTCTGGGCATGTCCCCGGCCCTTGACGGGGGCGTCAACCGCTCGCTAAGGGCACCCATCATCCAAGCCGGGAACCCCAAATGACCCCGCCCGATCAGGCCCTTCCTGACCAGCACGCCGTGCGCCGCCTCGCCAACGCCATCCGCATGCTTTCCGTGGATGCGGTGGAAACCGCGAAATCGGGACATCCCGGCCTGCCCATGGGCATGGCTGATGTCGCCACCGTCCTGTTTTCCCGCTTCCTGAAATTCCATGCGGCTCAGCCCGGCTGGCCCGACCGCGACCGCTTTGTCCTGTCGGCCGGCCACGGTTCGATGCTGCTTTATTCCCTGCTCTGGCTGACGGGCTATCCCGAGATCACCATTGATGATCTCAAGCACTTCCGCAAAGTCGGCAGCCCCACCGCCGGCCATCCCGAGCATGGCGATCTGCCCGGCATCGAAACCACCACCGGCCCCCTGGGCCAGGGCATCTCCAATGCCGTGGGCATGGCGCTGGCCGAGCGCATTCTCAATGCCCGTTTCGGCGACGATCTGGTCAACCACAAGACTTATGTCATCGCCTCCGACGGCGACCTGATGGAGGGCATCAGCCATGAGGCCATCGGCCTGGCCGGCAATCTGAAGCTCTCCAATCTGATCGTGCTGTTCGACAACAACAACATCACCATCGACGGCGCGCTGTCGCTGTCCAGCCGCACCGACCAGCTGGAGCGCTTCAAGTCCGAAGGCTGGATCGTCGACAGCTGCGACGGCCATGACGCCGCCGACATCTTCCGCGCCCTGCAAAAGGCCCAAAGCGCCGACCGCCCCGTGCTGATCGCCTGCCGCACCATCATCGGCTTCGGCATGCCGGGCCGCCAGGGCACGCAAAAGGCCCATAGCGACGCGCCGGGCGCCGATGTGGTGGCTGGCACCCGCAAGGAACTGGACTGGCCCTATGAGCCCTTCGTGGTGCCGGACGACATCCTGAACCAGTGGCGCGCCATCGGCGCCACGGGGGCGAAAGCCTATGATGCCTGGGCCGCGCGCAAGGCCGCCAGCAAACAGGCAAAGGAATTCGACGACACCATCAATGACGTGATTCCGGCCTCGCTGACGCCCGCACTGAACAAGCTCAAGGAGCAGCTGTCGGCGGAAAAGCCCAAGGCTGGCACCCGCAAGATGTCGGAGAAGGCGCTGGACGTCATCAATGGCGAGCTGCAGAACACCATTGGCGGCTCCGCCGACCTGACGCCCTCCAACAACACCCGGTCAAAAGGGCTGTTGGAGATCAGCGCCGGCAATTATAACGGCCGCTACGTCCATTACGGCATCCGCGAGCATGGCATGGCCGCGGCCATGAACGGCATGGCGCTGCATGGCGGCATCATCCCCTATGGCGGCACCTTCCTGGTGTTCAGTGACTATTGCCGCCCCTCCATCCGCCTGGCGGCTCTGATGGGCATCCGCGTGGTGTTCGTGATGACTCACGATTCCATCGGCGTGGGCGAAGACGGCCCCACCCATCAGCCGGTCGAGCATCTGGCGGCGCTGCGCGCCATTCCCAATCTGAAAGTCTTCCGTCCCGCCGACGGGGTAGAGACAGCGGAATGCTGGGACCTGGCGCTTCACGATTCCCGCCGCCCCAGCCTGATCGCCTTCTCGCGCCAGGATGTGCCCACCTTGCGCGTCAACCATACGGGCGAAAACCTCTCGGCCAGGGGCGCCTATGAGCTAGAAGGCGATGCCGACGCCAGGGTGACCTTCCTGGCCACCGGCACCGAGGTCAGCCTGGCGGTGGAAGCCCGCGCCAAGCTGAAGGCGGAAGGCATCCCTTCGCGCGTGGTCTCCATGCCCAGCTGGACGCTGTTCGAGGAACAGCCGGAAGACTATCGCCGCAAGACGCTCGGCCCCGGCACGGTCAAGGTCGCCATCGAGGCGGCCGTCCGCCAGGGCTGGGACCGCTATATCGGCTCGGAGCTTCTGGGCCATGAAAATGGAAACGGGGCCGGCGCCTTCATCGGCATGCACAGCTTCGGCGCCAGCGGCCCCTATAAGGACGTCTATGCCAAGTTCGGCATCACGGCGGATGCGGCGGTGGACGCGGCCAAGAAACTTTTGAAATAGGTCGGTAAGTTGGCTGGCCCGCACGCGCTTCGGTCCTTTGGGCCTCAGCTTCCGGGCCATGACATGGAGATAAGGAAATGGCACTTCGGGTTGCAATCAATGGTTTCGGCCGCATCGGCCGCCTCGTCCTGCGGGCGATCGTGGAATCGGGACGCCGCGATATCGAGGTCGTGGCCGTCAACGATCTGGGGCCGGTCGAGACCAACGCCCATCTCTTGCGCTATGACAGCGTGCATGGCCGCTTCCCCGCCCAGGTGAGCGTGGATGGCGAATTCATGATCGCCGCCGGCCACAAGATGAAGGTGACCGCGATCAAGAATCCGGCCGAGCTGCCCCACAAGGAACTGGATGTCGATATCGCGCTGGAATGCACCGGCATTTTCACCAGCAAGGAAAAGGCGTCCGCCCATTTCGCCGCCGGCGCCAAGCGCGTGCTGGTCAGCGCGCCCTGCGACGGCGCCGACATCACCGTGGTCTATGGCGTCAATCACGACAAGCTGACCAAGGATCACCTGGTCGTGTCCAACGCCTCCTGCACCACCAACTGCCTGGTGCCGGTGGCCAAGGTGCTCAATGACGCCATCGGCATCGAGCATGGCATCATGACCACCATCCACAGCTACACCAACGACCAGCCCACCCTGGACCAGATGCACAAGGATCTCTATCGCGGCCGCGCCGCGGCGCTGTCGATGATCCCAACCTCGACCGGCGCCGCCAAGGCGGTGGGCCTGGTGCTGCCGGAACTGAAAGGCAAGCTGGACGGCGTTTCGGTGCGCGTGCCCACCCCCAATGTCTCGCTGGTGGACCTGAAATTCGTCGCCAGGAAGGCGACCAGCATTCAGGAGGTCAACGACGCCATCAAGGCCGCCGCCGCCGGCCCGCTCAAGGGCATTCTCGACGTGGTGCATGACAAGCTGGTCTCGGTCGACTTCAACCACCACCCGGCCTCGTCCAGCTTCGCGCTGGATCAGACCAAGGTGATGGAGGGAACCTTCGTGTCGGTGATGAGCTGGTACGACAATGAATGGGGCTTCTCCAATCGCATGGCGGATACCGCCGTGGCGATGGGGAAGCTGATCTAGATGTCGTTTCGCACCCTGGACGACCTTGATGTGAAATCAAAGCGCGTCCTGGTGCGCGCCGACCTGAATGTGCCGATGGCCGACGGCAAGGTGACCGACCGCCTTCGCATCCTGCGCCAGGCGCCCACCATCCGCGAGCTGGCCGAAAAGGGCGCGCGCGTCATCGTGCTCAGCCATTTCGACCGGCCCAAGGGCAAGGTGGTGCCGTCCATGTCGCTCAAGCCGCTGGCCGAACCGCTTGCGCAAGAGATCGGCCGGCCTGTCGTGTTTGCCGAAGACTGCGTCGGGCCGGCGGCCCAAAATGCAGTCGCGACGTTGAAAGACGGCCAGGTGCTGCTGCTGGAAAACACCCGCTTTCACAAGGGCGAGGAAGAAAACGATCCCGCCATGGCCAAGCAGTTGGCCACGCTGGGCGACATCTTCGTCAATGACGCTTTTTCCGCCGCGCACCGCGCCCATGCCTCAACCGAAGGCGTGGCGCGGCTTCTGCCCAACGCGGCGGGCCGCTCCATGCAGGCCGAGCTGACCCACCTGCAAAAGGCGCTTGGCAATCCCGAACGCCCGCTGATGGCGGTGGTGGGTGGCGCGAAAGTCTCCACCAAGATCGAATTGCTGGAAAATCTGGTGAAGCGGGTCGAGGCGCTGGTGATCGGCGGCGCCATGGCCAATACCTTCCTGGCCGCCCAGGGCGTTGCGGTCGGCAAGTCGCTCTATGAACCCGACCATCTGGAGACCGCGCGCAAGGTCATCCATATGGCGACCGAGTCTGGCGCGGCCATCCTGTTGCCCATCGATGTTGTCGTCGCCAGGGAATTCAAGAAGGACGCCACCCACCGCACCGTGCCGGTCTCGGAGATCGGCGCCGATGAAATGGTGCTGGATGTGGGCGACAAATCCATCGCCGAGTTCCAGAACCGGCTGGCCGGAACCCGCACCCTGGTATGGAATGGTCCCCTGGGCGCGTTTGAAACGGAACCTTTCGACCGCGGCACAGTGGCAGCGGCACAAATGGTCGCAAGCCGAACCCGGGCCGGCCAGCTACTGTCGGTGGCGGGCGGCGGCGACACCGTGGCGGCGCTGGCCCATGCCGGGGTGGAAGACGGGTTTACCTATGTCTCGACCGCGGGTGGGGCCTTCCTGGAATGGCTTGAAGGCAAAGAGCTGCCGGGCGTCGAGGCGCTCAATGCGAATTGAACAGATGAAACGAAAAGGTGGGACATGAATCTGGATGAACTGAACGCAATCGCCAAGAAGATGGTCGCACCCGGCAAGGGCCTTCTGGCCGCCGACGAATCCACCGGCACCATCCAGAAGCGTTTCGACAAGATCGGCGTGGAGAACACCGAGGAAAACCGCCGCGACTATCGCGAGATGCTGTTTCGCACCGACAAGGCGATGCGCGAGCATATCGGCGGCGTCATCCTGTTCGACGAGACCATCCGCCAGAAGGCCAAGGACGGCACGCCGCTGGTCAAGCTGATCGAAGCCGCGGGCTGCGTGCCCGGCATCAAGGTCGATGAAGGCGCCAAGCCCCTGGCGCTGTCGCCGGGCGAGACCATCACCGAAGGCCTGGACGGCTTGCGCGGCCGCTTCCAGGAATATCACAAGCTGGGCGCCCGCTTCGCCAAGTGGCGCGCGGTGATCGACATCGCCAAGGACATTCCCACCTACAATTGCATCGCCGCCAACGCCCAGGCCCTGGCGCGCTATGCGGCGCTGGCCCAGGAAAACGGCATCGTGCCGATCGTGGAGCCGGAAGTGCTGATGGACGGCGACCATGACATCCAGCGCTGCGAGGATGTCACCAGCTGGGTCCTGTCCGAAGTGTTCGAGGCGCTGTTCGTCGCCGATGTGGCGCTGGAAGGCATGATCCTCAAGCCCAATATGATCGTGCCGGGCAAGAAATGCGCCCAGCAGAATTCCGTCCAGGAAGTGGCCGAGCGCACCGTGAAGGTTTTGAAGCGCCATGTTCCCTCGGCGGTGCCGGGCATCGCCTTCCTGTCGGGCGGTCAGTCGGACGAGGAAGCCACCGCCCATCTGTCGGCCATGAACCGCATCGGCGGTCTGCCCTGGGCGCTGACCTTCTCCTATGGCCGCGCCCTGCAGGCCGCGCCGCAGAAGGCCTGGTCCGGCAAGGCCGAGAATGTCGCCAAGGGCCAGGCCGCCTTTGCCCACCGCGCCGCGATGAACTCGCTGGCCGCGCTGGGCAAGTGGAGCGAGGCCGAGGAAAAGAAGGCCGCCTAAGCTGAGCGACTGTCGTCTCTATCTGATTTCGCCGCCGAGGCTCTCGGCGGCGAATTTTTTGGGCCCGCTGAAGGAAGCGCTGAAAGGGGGCGATGTCGCCTCATTCCAGCTGCGCCTGAAAGATATCAGCGACGACGAGATCCGCCGCGCGGTCGATATCCTGCGGCCCGTGGTTCAGGCCAATGGCACGGCCTTCATCCTCAACGACCGTCCCGACCTGGCGGCCGAGCTGGGTTGCGATGGCGCCCATGTCGGCCAGGAGGATGCGTCATATGCGGAAGCGCGTCGCGCCCTGCCCGACGGTATTGTCGGTGTCACCTGTCACGACAGCCGCCATCTGGCGATGGAAGCGGCCGAGGCCGGCGCCGACTATGTCGCCTTCGGCGCCTTCTTCCCCACCCAGACCAAGGAGCCCAAGGCCCAGGCTTCGCCCGAGCTCCTGCAATGGTGGAGCGAGATGATGGTGGTGCCCTGCGTCGCCATTGGCGGCATCACGGTCGCCAATGCAAAGACCCTGGTGGAAGCTGGTGCGGACTTTCTCGCGGTGTCGGCCGGTGTGTGGGAACACCCCGACGGCGCGGCGGCCGCCGTGCGCGAATTCAACGCGCTGTTCGCATGAAAGAACGCCTGCTGGGGTTTATCTTCTGCGGCGTTTTTGTCGCCTTCGCGGTCAATCTGGCCGCCGACAAGATCCATGGCTGGTTCTTTTCGACTTCGCTGGCCTTCCAGGCCTATTGGTACATCCCCTTTCTGATCGCGCCACTGGCAGCGCTGCTCGCCCTGGCCTGGGGGATGGGCTTTTTCCGTCCCAGAGGCCCACGCTGGGCCGATGCGGCGGTGCTGTTGGTTATCGCCCTGCTGGTCTATCTGACCCTGGGCGCCGGCTATTCCTGCTGGCATTATTGCTTCTAAATCCCGACATATGTCATGGCCGCCCTTGAGGCGGCCATACATCGTGTCGCCAGAAGGATGGATGGTCTGGCAAGCTCGGCCAGGACAAGTTGAGATTATGGATCAGGCTGGCTATAACCCCCGCGCTCTTTCGTGACGCGTCACCGCTTCGCATCCTGAGCGCTGTTTGAACCCGCGAACCGTCCGTCACCCCCGTCCCCGGAGGCTTTAAAGTCCATGGCCCAAATCAATGTCTAAGATCACAGGCAACGAAATCAGCCCCGGCACCCTGATCAATTACGACGGTAGCCTGTGGATTGCGGTCAAGACCCAGAAGGTCAAGCCTGGCAAGGGTGGCGCCTACAACCAGGTCGAACTCAAGAACGTCACCTCGGGCACCAAGCTCAACCAGCGCTTCCGCTCGGACGAAGCCGTGGACGAAGCCATCCTGGACAAGAAGGATTTTCAGTTCCTCTTCGCCAATGGCGACATGCTGACCTTCATGGACATGGAGACTTACGACCAGATCGAGTTGGCGGTGGATTTCGTGGGCGAGGATCAGGCCCAGTTCCTGCAGGACGGGATGAAGACCCTGGTGCAGCTGTATGAAGGCAAACCCATCGGCATCAAGCTGCCGGTGCAGGTCACATTGACCGTCGCCGAAGCCGATCCGGTGCTGAAAGGCGGCACGGCGGCGCCGTCCTACAAAAGCGCGGTGCTGGAAAATGGCATGAAGATCCAGGTGCCTCCTTTCATCGCCGCGGGCGAACGCATCATCGTCGCCACCGAAGACGGCTCTTACGTCCGCAGAGCCGACTGATGACTTACAATTCGCCCGCGTTAAACGTCATGGTTGCGGCGGCCCGCAAAGCCGGCCGCCCCTTGATCCGCGACTTCAACGAGCTGGAAAATCTCCAGATCTCGATGAAGGGCCCGGCCGACTTCGTCACATCCGCCGACAAGCGCACCGAACGCATCCTGATCGAGGAATTGTCCAAGGCGCGCCCCGGCTATGGCTTTCTGGGCGAGGAAGGCGGCGCGGTCGCCGGCGCCGACAAGTCTCACCGCTTCATCATCGATCCGATCGACGGCACCACCAATTTCATGCATGGCATTCCGCACTTCGCCATCTCCATCGGGCTGGAACGCGAAGGCCAGCTGGTGGCCGGCGTGGTGTTCAACCCCGTCACCGACGATCTTTTCATCGCCGAGAAGGGCCATGGCGCCTATCTCAATAACAAGCGGCTGCGCGTGGCGGCCCGCAAGGAGCTGGCGCCAAGCGTGATCGCGACCGGCCTGCCCTTCATGGGCAAAGAAGGCCATGCCCGCGCCAGCGCCGAAATGGCGGAAGTGATGAATGTGACGGCGGGCATCCGCCGCTTCGGTTCGGCGTCGCTGGATCTGGCCTATGTCGCGGCCGGGCGTTTCGACGGTTTCTGGGAACACAGTTTGCAGTCCTGGGACATCGCCGCCGGCATCGTGCTGGTGCGCGAGGCGGGCGGCATGATCAGCGATCTGAACGGCGGCGGCGACATGCTGAACCAGGGCACGGTGCTGGCGGCCAATGAATATCTGCATCCGCAGCTGTTGAAGCTGCTCAAGGGCGTGAAGGGCTAACCCAATTTGTCATGGCCGGGCGTGACCCGGCCATCCACGTTTCCAGTGAACAAGATTTTGAAATGGATGGCCGGCTCCGAGGGCCGGCCATGACATTGGAAAACTACCGCACCGCGCCCGCCCGGTTCTCCATCACTACATCACTGACTTTCGCTGTCAGCGCCTGGCCTGCGAGGTGCGATGTGAAACCGATCCCGACATAGACAGGCCCGCTGGTCTTGAACGTCACAGGCGCGCCTTCCGGATGCATCGGCTCGCCTTGCCAGCTGATGTAAAGCTGGAACTGGTCGCCCTTTTTCTCGATGCCGATGCGGGCGGGATGGAAGGTCTGCGGGCCCTTTTCGCCGGTGCCGGCGCGGGGCTGACGCGCCGAACGATATTCGACATCGGTCATCTGGGCGCCCTTCTCCGGCCGCCAGGCGATATGCACCATGCCGCTGCCGTGCTGGGCCGCCATGATCTGGCGGCTGTCATCGTCCAGGCTGTCGCGGAAGATCAGCACCACCTTGCGATCGTTGAAGTCATCCATGTTGGGCCAGCTGATGCTCGCCGCCAGCGAGGCATCGCCCGACATCTTCTTCCACAGATAGCGAAACTCGTCGCGCTGATACCAGATGTTATAGCCGGCGGAATGGATGGTGTAGGTCTTCGATGCCGGATCGTAGGTGGCGCTGCCAGGCACCAGCGGCCCGCCCACATCGCTCTGGCCGTCGAACTGGCCGATCGGCGTGTCGAAGGTTACCGTGGGGCGATGGAAATCCGCCGGCGGCGGCACCTGCTTGTGGGTGGACGATTGCGGCAGCGCCCATTCCGGCACATTCATGCCGGGGGGCGGTGGCGGCGGGTCCTGGGACTGCGCCAAGGCAGATGAAATCGACAATGCGGCCAGCGCCGCGAAAAAAAGGACACGCATCAACCCCTCCCATGAGGCGTCTGATGCGCCCCGTTAGCGCTAACGTGCCGCCATTCCCGTCAGAATTCAATCACGGTCCGGATGCTTTCGCCCGAATGCATCAGGTCGAATGCCTCGTTGATCCGATTCAAAGGCAGCTTGTGGGTAATCAGCGGGTCAATGCTGATCTTGCCGTCCATGTACCAGTCCACGATCTCGGGCACCTGGGTGCGGCCGCGCACCCCGCCAAAGGCCGTGCCTTTCCACACCCGGCCCGTCACCAGCTGGAAGGGTCTTGTCTTGATCTCCTGCCCCGCGCCGGCAACCCCGATGATGATGCTTTCGCCCCAGCCGCGATGGCAGCATTCCAGGGCCTGGCGCATCAGATCGACATTGCCCACACATTCAAAACTATAATCGGCGCCGCCCTTGGTCAGCTCGACGAGATAGGGCACCAGATCGCCTTTCACCTCCTTGGGATTGACGAAATGGGTCATGCCGAAAGAGCGCGCCAAAGCCTCGCGCGCGGGGTTGATGTCCACGCCCACGATCATGTTCGCGCCCGCCATGCGCGCGCCCTGGATCACATTCAGCCCGATGCCGCCCAGCCCGAACACCACCACATTGGCCCCAGGCTCGACCTTGGCGGTGTGGATCACCGCGCCGATGCCGGTGGTGACGCCGCAGCCGATATAGCAGACCTTGTCGAAGGGCGCGTCCGCGCGGATCTTGGCCAGCGCGATCTCGGGCAGGACGGTGTGGTTGGCGAAGGTCGAACAGCCCATGTAGTGGTGAATTTTCTTTCCGCCGATGGAGAAGCGCGAGGTGCCGTCCGGCATCACGCCTTGGCCCTGCGTCGAACGGATCGCGGTGCAGAGATTGGTCTTGTGAGAGGTGCAGCTTTTGCACTGGCGGCATTCCGGCGTGTAGAGCGGAATGACATGATCGCCTTTCTTCAGCGAAGCGACGCCCGGGCCCACGTCCACCACCACGCCCGCGCCCTCATGGCCGAAAATGACCGGGAACAGGCCTTCCGGGTCCGCGCCCGACCGGGTGAATTCGTCGGTATGGCAGACGCCGCTGGCCTTGATCTCAACCAGCACCTCGCCGGCCCTGGGGCTCTCCAGCTCGACTTCCTCGATCGCCAGGGGCTTGCCGGCGGCATAGGCGACGGCGGCTTTGGTTTTCATGGCGGCTCATCCTGTGGGGGTGAAAAATCGTCAGGAATGTGCGGCATTTGGGTAATGGTTGCAAAGTGTTAGATTACCGCTAGGCTAGCCGGACGGGCACCTTTCAGACTGTCGGGTTTCATGCGTCTCACGTCCCTATTGGCGATTGCGGCCGGCTTTCTGCTGGCCAACACGGGCGTGTCCCTGGCCCAGAATGTGGTCACGGGCCAGGAAATCCAGGTGAACCCGCTGCCGCCCGGCGGCGGGGTGGTGCTGTATCCGGGCGGCGAATATTCCCGCATGGTGCCGCCCCTGCTCTATCCTGGCGAAAAAGGCGGTCCCATCCATCTCCACATGCCCACCCGCCATCATGTGGCGGTAGCAAAGGCCGCGCCCACCGAGACCCAGGCCGAGCCTGCGCCCAAACCTAAGCCCAAGCCCAGGCGAATGGCCAGCGCCACCCCGCCGCCGCCCAAGCCTGCGCCCGAACCCGCGCCTGCGCCACCGCCCCAGGCCCCTGCGGCCAATCCGTTTGGCGGCCCCGACCTCAGCAATGTGTTCGGCAACCATCCGCAGCAGCAGGCGTCCGCCGCGCCGCCGCCCAAGCCAGCCAAGACCGCGCCCGCCGGCCCCGTCACCGGCAATGAGAATCTGACCAAGCTCAGCGTGATCCTGTTCGCCAAGGATGCGCCCGATCCGGCTCAGGGCGCACTGGGCGCCATCAAGTTCCTGGCCAGCAATCTCAATAGCCATATGTCCACCCCCAATGCCCGGGTGGAACTGCAGGCCTTCGGCGGAGCCAAGGGCGACAAGGGCTCCGATGCGCGGCGGCTGTCATTGAAGCGAGCACTGTCCATCCGCCAGGTGCTGATTGACGATGGCGTTTCGGCCGATCGCATCGATGTGCGCGCCATGGGCGGCGTCGATGATACGGGGCCCGCCGATAGAGTGGATGTCTACGTCAAGGCCTGAAAACGGGCCCCTGTTTCTATGGTCGGGCGACGGCTCGCCGACCCGCGTAGACGTTTACGTCAAAGCCTGACGTTCAGACAGGGACCGATACGTCCGTGAACTTGTTCACCTGGCGCAGGGACGGGAACAATTTCATCCATAACCCCACCACCAGAAGCGTGCCGATGCCGCCCGCGACAACAGCGGGGACCGTGCCCATCAGGGCCGCGGTGGTGCCGGATTCAAACTCACCCAATTCGTTCGATGCGCCAATGAAGAGCATGGAGACGGCGGAGACGCGGCCGCGCATGTAATCCGGCGTGGCCAGCTGGATCAGCGAGCCGCGAATGTTCACGCTCACCATGTCGGACGCGCCCAAGACGAACAGCGCCAGCAGCGACAGCGGATACCAGGTGGAAAGTCCGAACATGATGGTGGCAATGCCGAACAACGCCACCGCACCGAACATCCTGGCGCCCACCTGTTTTCTGATCGGCCAGTGGGTCAGGAAAAATGCCATGGAGAAAGCGCCTGCTGCGGGCGCGCTGCGCAGGAAACCAAAGCCCATCGGTCCGACATGCAGGATGTCGCGGGCATAGATGGGCAGCAGCGCGGTCGCCCCACCCAGCAGCACTGCGAACAGGTCCAGGGAAATCGCCCCCAACACCACCGGCCGCGAGCGCACGAATTTCACGCCCTCGGCCACCCGCTCGTAACGGCTGGCATTTGTCTGTTCCGGCACGAAACGCCGTCCGCCCAGCCGCGATACGATCAGCGCGGCGCCGACAAAGCCCGCGATGCAGATCGAATAGACATGCACGGGTCCCAATGCATAGAGAAACCCGCCCAGCGCCGGACCGGAAATCGTGGCGGCGGTGAAGAAGGACGAACTGAAGGCCATGGACCTGGTGAGGCGCTCCGGCGGCACCAGGAACGGCAGCAGTGACGAACCGGAGGGGCCGGCAAAGCCGCGCGCCGAGCCGAACAGCACCAGCACGACGTAATACATCCACACCGTGTGCGGCCGGAAAATACTAAGCAACAGGAACAGGATGCTGCAGGCCGCCTGCAAGCCTGCCGCCAGGCTGTAGACCCGGCGCTGGTTGAAGCGGTCGGTGATGTCGCCCGCCGGCAAAGTGAGCAGGAACATGGGCAGGAACTGGCACAGGCCGACCAACCCCAGCGCCAGCGGGGTATGCGTCATGTCGTAGATCTGCCAGCCGATCGCGACCGACTGGACCTGAATCGCCAGGGTGGCAATGAAACGCGAGGTGACGAAGAAATAGAGATCGCGGTCGCGGTAGATCGAAGGGGTAAGATCGCTCATCGGAAACCAGGGCTGTAACACGCAAGCTTCCAAAACAACAGGCAACGGGACGCATGGCTGATCAGCCCGGCTTATCCATGGGACCTGCGCCTGTGGGCGCGGCCATGGCGCGGGTGGCCGTGGTCATGGGCAAATGCGATAGTCCCGGCGAGCGTCGCAAAAAGTGCAAGAACCGCAATGAAATGGTCCAGAGGCTGGTTCCTGCTTTGTCTGGTCGGTGTCGTGCCGTCCGCACCGGCCTGGTCCGCCGGACCCACGGCCAGCCTCACCATCCGGGTGGAAAATGTCTGGCCGGCAGGCGGAATGCTGCGGCTGGGCGTCTATGATGCCGCGCTTTATCCCGACGACAATTCCAAGCCCATCGCCTCGGCGGACGTTCCCGCCATCGCGGGAGAAACCGTCATCACCCTGCATGGCATCCCGCCCGGCGTATACGCCATCCAGACCTTTCAGGACGTGAATTCCAACAACAAGATGGACACGACTTGGCTGGGCCTGCCGTTGGAGCCTTTCGGCTTCTCACAGGACGCCAGGCCCTTTCTCAGCAAACCCTCTTTCGACCAGGTGAAATTCACCCTGGAAGCCGGGGACAATAGCCTGACCATCCATCTGCAGAGCATGAGCAGCGATTCACCCGCCAACAAGGCGCGCGATGCCCTTCGCGCGCGTCAACGCAAGTGAGCCGACAGATGACGCCCGCAAGCCAAAAACACAAAAAGATATTCCGCGGCGCCGTTCCGCTGACGCTGCTCCTGGCCATTGGCGTCCAAGCCGCACAAGCCCAGCAAACCGTCCAGGCCCAGGACGACAGCCTGCTGCCCGACTGGAAGCTTACCAGCAATTTGGGCTTCACCGACACCAATGGCTATTACGGCACCTTGCAGAACACCAATGTCCAGTTGAGCCTGGCGTCCTTGAGTCTGTCGGACGGCAATTTCAAATTCACCGCCAGCGTCCCTTATATGCGCATTTCCGGCCGCGGCCTGGTCGTGTTCGACGCCTCGGGAAATCCCATCCTGATCAACCGGCGCACCAGCGCCCCGACCGATGTGCGCACCGGCTGGGGCGACCTTGACCTGGCTGCGTCCTATGTCATTCCACCGACGATCCTGGATGGTTTCGAGGTGCGCCTTGGCGGCCTGGTCAAGGCGCCCACCGCATCGGCGCGCCACCGGCTCTCGACCGGCAAGACCGATGTCGGCGCCAGCATCGATGTGTCCCGCCAGTTCGGAATCTGGACCCCCTTCGTCACCATCGGCTATCTCGATCAGGGCCGGCCCGCGGGGTACACGCTCTACAACACCACCTCGGTATCGGTAGGCACCAGCCTGGAATTGAGCGAAAATCTGGTGGCCGTCGCCTCATACGATTATGACAGCGCCAATGCGCCCATTGTCGCGGCCGGACAGGAATTGTCCGGCTCGCTGAGCTGGGTCTGCACCGATAAGCTCACCCTGACCGGCTATGGCACAGTCGGCCTGAGTTCCGGCAGCCCCGCCATGGGCGTTGGCTTCCAGATATCCTATGGCTTCAACTGAGGCAGCGCTCAGGCCAGCCGGGGTTCCAGCTTCTT
>DASZVQ010000030.1:0-22060 GCA_035547275.1 Rhizomicrobium sp. | reverse complement strand
CATGACCGATCACCTCTCCGATCCCGGCCCGCTGATCCCCGGCCGCCGCCATCACGCTTTCCTGGCGGAGGCGCGCGAGCTGTTGCGCCTGGCGGTGCCGCTGGCGGCCACCCAGCTGGCGCAGATGATCATCCTGGCCACCGACACGGTGATGCTGGGCCATTTCGACAAGGAAGCCCTGGCGGCCGCCGCCATCGGCAATACCATCTACTTTCTGGTCTGGCTGCTGGGCAGCGGCATGCCCATGGCGGTATCGCCGGTGATCGCGCATGTTCAGGGCTATCATGCGGCGGCTTTGAAACCGCGCGATCAGCGGGATGTGCGCATCGCCGTGCGCATGGGCCTGTGGTCGGTGGCGATGTCATCGATGCCGCTTTTGTGCGTGCTGATCTTCACCCGGCCCATTCTGCTGCTGCTGCATCAGGAGCCCAGGCTTGCCGCCGATGCCGCCGTGTTCGTTTCCGGCCTGGCCTGGGGCTTGCCTTTTGCATTGGGCTTTCAGGTGTTGCGCAGCTTCTCCACCGCGCTGTCGCGCGCCGTGCCGCCGCTGGTGGTGATGGCGGCCGCGATCCTGTGGAATGCCTGTGGCGATTACGGCCTGATCTTCGGGCATTTCGGACTGCCGAAATGGGGCCTGTTCGGCGCCGGCCTGGCCAGCGCCAGTTCCAACATCTTCTCTTTTGTGATGATGCTGGCGGTGTGTCTGGCCGTTCCGGCGCTCAACCGCTATCACATTCTGCACCGGCTATGGCATCCGGCCTGGCGCTGTTTCGCCGAACTGTTCAAGCTGGGCCTGCCGATCGGCATCACCCTGGTGTTCGAGGTGGCCTTCTTCAATGCCGCGGCCCTGGCCATGGGCACATTCGGCGTCGCCACCCTGGCCGCGCACCAGATCGCCATTACCATTCCCTCCCTCACCTTCATGGTGCCCCTGGGCATCGGACTGGCGGCGACGGTGCGGGTGGGGCTGGCGGCGGGCGCCGGCGATCATATCGCGGCGCGGCGGGCCGGCTTCACCGCCATCGCCATGGGCGCGGCCTTCATGTGCGTCACCGCATTGGTGCTGGTGTTGTGGCCGCTGGAAATCGCCACCCTGTGGCTGCCGGACAGCCCCGCCAACCGCGATGTGCTGGCGTTGGCGGTCACCTTTCTGCATGTCGCCGCCGCTTTCCAGCTGTTCGACGGCATCCAGGTGACGGCGGCGATGAGCTTGCGCGGCATCAAGGACGCGCACGGTCCGATGTGGATCGCCGGCGCCTCCTATTGGCTGGCCGGCGCGCCGGTGTGCCTGTGGCTGGGGTTTGGCACGGCGTTGAAAGGCTTCGGCATCTGGCTCGGGCTGGCCTTCGGTCTTACCGTGGCGGCCATCAGCCTGACGACACGCTTCGTCCTGCTGTCGAATAGTCGCGCGCCGGCGCTTGACGCAAGTTGACACATCGTCTGCCGCCACCCGACAGTGCGGGCCTTTGAAGGGGAAACGGCAGATGAAGGCGACGGCCACCCGTATCCGCTGGCGGGTCATGTTCCTGGTATTCCTGATCGTGACCGTCAGCTATCTGGACCGCACCAATCTGTCGGTCGCCGCTCCCACGCTGCAACGCCAGCTTCATGTCACCCCCACCCAGCTCGGCCTGATCCTCAGCGCCTTTTCCTGGGCCTATGCGGCGGCGCAGATCCCGGCGGGTCTGGTGGCGTCCTGGCTCCGGCCACGTCGCACGTATCTGCTGGCGCTGTGGCTGTGGTGCATTCTTCTGACGCTGACCACCACTGCGACGTCGTTCGGTGCCTGGATCGGTTTTCGCATTCCCTTTGGTCTGGCCGAGGCCGTCACCTGGCCGGCAGCCTCGATCCTGCTGAGCCGCTGGTTTCCCCGCCTGGAATATTCGCAAGCCATGTCGCTGCAGAATCTGGGCCTGGTGATCGGCGCGGCCATTGCCCCGCCGATGGTGGCTTTCATCATCGCCTATTGGGGCTGGCAGGCGGCCTTCATCGTCACCGGCCTGATCGCCGCGGTGCTGGGGACCTTTTTCTATTTCACCACCCATGATGATCCGACCGAGGATAGCCGCGTCTCGCCGGAAGAACTGGCCTGGATTCGCCACGATCAGACGGACGAAGGGCCTGAGCGCGCGCCCCAAGGCCTGACCTGGACGCTGCTCCGTTGCCCCTCTCTATGGGCGGTGGGCATGGCCAATTTCGGTCTGGACTTCATCAACTTCCTGTTCCTGACCTGGTATCCGACCTATCTGACCGAGACCTATCACATGTCGCTGGCCCGCATGGGGGTGATGGCGATGGAGCCCTATCTGTTCGGCGTGTTCGCGGTGCTGGGCGCGGGTCGCCTGGTGCGGGCGATGTGCGACAGCGGCATGGATTCGGTCAAGGCACGGCGGATCGTGATCTTTGGCGGGCTGTTGCTGGGCACCATCGCCCTGTTCGCGACCATCAGCGTCACCAATCTCTATGCCTCGGTCACCGCCATGTCGCTGGGCTATGCCTTTGTGATGTCGATCCTGGGACCCATGTGGTCCACCCCGGCCGAGATCGCAGGTCCTCAGGGCGTCGGCTTCGCCAGCGGCTTCGTCAATTTCGTCGGCAATGTCGGCGGCATCGGCTCGCCCATCCTGATGGGCGTGGTGTTCGAGCGTTTCCACTCCTTCACCCCCGCCATCCTGGTCGCGGCAGCCGTCACGCTTCTCTGTGGCGTGCTGTTCCTGGCCCTTTATCGCGTGAAGACGGACCGCGAAACAGTGGCGGCGTTCCTGGCGCCCTGAGCGCCTACAGCCGGCCCAGCGCGAAAATCAGCGCGGCCGCGATCACGCAAGTGAGCAGCACGACTGCTATGCGCCAGGGCCGGCTCTGACGTTCCTGCTCGGCGGCGATGGCGCGGGCGGTATCGGGATGCAGCCGCACCCCGCCCTCCGCCACCATTTGCGAGAATTCCTCGGCATTCTTGACCAGCTGCGGCAGGTCCTGGGCCAGCTTGCCCAGCGCGCCGAAGGTCTCGCCGGCGCGGGTCAGGGCAGCTTCCGGGCCCATATTCTGCGCAACCCATTTCTCGGCGACGGGACGGGCCGCATCCCAGATATCGAAATCCGGATCGAGCCCCCGGCATACGCCTTCCACCACCACCATGGTCTTCTGCAGCAACACCAGCTGCGGCTGGGCCTGCATGTCGAAGCGGCGCGTGGTCTCGAACAGCTGACCCAGAAGCCTGGCGATGGAGACATCGCGGGCGCTGCGCCCGAAGATCGGCTCGCCGATGGCGCGCAAGGCCTGGGCGAAGGTCTCCAGCGGATGATGCGGCGGCACGAAGGCGAACTCATAATGCAGCTCCGCCACCTTGCGGTAGTCGCGCTGCAGGAAACCGGCCAAGGTCCCGGCCATGAAGCGGCGCATGCCCGCGTCCAGCCGGCCCATGATGCCGAAATCCACCGCCACCAGCCGGCCCTGGTCATCGATGAACAGGTTGCCGGGATGCATATCGGCATGGAAAAAGCCGTCGCGCAACGCCTGGGTCAGGAAGCTGCGCATTATCAGCACGGCCACGGCGCGCGGATCGCGTCCGGCCGCGGCGATCGCCGCGGGATCGCGCACCGAGACGCCATCGATCCATTCGCTGGTCAGCACGGTCTGGGCGGTGCGGGCCCAGTCGATATGCGGCACCCGGAACTGTTCCTCGCCACGGGTGCGCTCATATAGCTCCGACGCCGCGGCCGCTTCCATCCGCAGGTCCAGCTCCAGCGCCACCGATGCCGCCAGGGTCTCGACCACCGCGACAAGGCGCAGCCGCCGCGCTTCCGCAGAAATGCGTTCGCTGACATTTGCAAACAACGCCAAAGCCCGCAGGTCGCGGGCGAAGTCCTCGCGCACATGCGGGCGCAATATCTTCACCGCCACCCGCACGGGCGGGTTGTCGCTGGTCTGGGCGCGGTGCACCTGGGCAATGGAGGCCGCCGCCAGTGGCGCGCCGAAGCTGGAGAACAGCGTTTCCATCGGCTTGCCAAAGGCAATAGCGATTTCGGCGCGTGCCTGCGCTTCGGAGAAAGGCGGTAGCCGGTCCTGAAGATGTTCCAGCGCGCGCGCCATCTCCACACCGACAATGTCGGGCCGTGTCGCCAGCATCTGGCCCAGCTTGATGTAAGCCGGCCCCAGTTTTTCCAGCGCGCGGCTGAGGCGCAAACCCGCATCCGCGCGTCCCCGCCGGAACGCCAGCACCGGGCCAAGCAACAGGCAAGCGGCATGAAGCAGCCGGAAAGAACTGGTCAGGCTGCGCATCAAAGACGCCAGGCCGAATGCATGGCGGCAATGCCGCCCGACAGATTGCGCACCTTGACCTGTTCCAGCCCGGCATCGGCGATCATCTGGGCGAATTTCGCCTGCGGCGGGAAGCGGCGGATGCTTTCGGCCAGATAGCGATAGGATTCTTCATCCTTCGCCACCAGGCCGCCGATCTTGGGCAGAAGCTTGAAGGAATAGGCATCATAAATCGCATCCAGTCCCGGCACTTCCACCTTGGAGAATTCCAGGCACAGGAAACGCCCGCCGGGCCTGAGCACCCGCCGCGCTTCCGTCAGCGCCCGGTCGATATGGGTGACGTTGCGGATGCCAAAAGCGATGGTATAGGCGTCGAAACTATTGTCTGGAAACGGCAGGTCCTCGGCATTGCCGCAGACCCAGGTGATCTGGGCTTCGCCTTTTTCCTGCGCCCGGCGGCGGCCCTCGCCCAGCATGTCGGGATTGATGTCGCAGACCGTGACGGCCGCTTCGCCGCCCCGCTTTTCATTTTTTCTGGCTCGCGCCATCTCCACCATGCGGAAAGCGATGTCGCCGGTGCCGCCGGCCACGTCCAGCACCTGCCAGCCTGGCTGAGGGTTGAGCCATTCCACCATCGCATCCTTCCAGATGCGATGGATGCCCGCGCTCATCAGGTCGTTCATCAGGTCATAGCGCGCGGCGACGGACGAAAAGACATGCCTGACCAGGCCTTCCTTCTCGCCTTCCGGCACTTCGCGGAATCCAAAACTGGCGGTTTTCCCCGTCATGGCCCCAACATAGCCGCCCCTCTCTTCCCAGGCTACCGTCGGGACCCGCGACCCTTTAATACCTGGCGGACGAAGCGGTAGGACATCCACAAGCCCATGCCCGAACTTCCCGAAGTCGAGACCGTGCGGCTGGGCCTTCAGCCGGTCCTGGAGGGTCATGTCCTGACCGGGGTTGAGACGCGGCGGGGCGATCTGCGTGTGCCCTTCCCCAGGAATTTTGCCGCCCGCTTGCGCGGCCGCACGGTCAGGGCCCTGCGCCGCCGCGCCAAATACATCCTGGCCGATCTGGACAGCGGCGAGACCCTGGTGATCCATCTGGGCATGTCGGGCCGCATGAGCGTCTATGCGGAAGGAAAGCAGCGCCGCATCGGTTCCTATGTCTATGACAAGGCCCCGGAAGGCGCCGGACAGGGCAAGCATGACCATGTGGTGTTTGAAACCGACGCGCCGGCGCGGATAATCTTCAACGACCATCGCCGCTTCGGCCTGATGACCCTGGTCGATACCAAACATCTGGAAGACGACAGGCTGTTCAAAGACATCGGCATCGAGCCGCTGTCGGACGGCTTCAACACCGGTCATCTGGCCAAGGCGCTGGACGGCAAGAAGACGCCGATCAAGTCGGCGTTGCTGGATCAGCGGGTGGTGGCGGGTCTGGGCAACATCTATGTCTGCGAGGCGCTGTTCCGCAGCCATATCTCGCCCAAACGGCTGGCCGGCTCGCTCAGGCGCGAACAAATCACGGCCCTGGTGGCCGCGATCAAGAAAGTGCTGAAGGATGCGATCGCCGCCGGTGGATCGACCCTGCGCGATCACGCCCAGGCCACGGGCGATCCCGGCAATTTCCAGCATCGCTTTCTGGTCTATGGCCGCGAGGGCCTGCCCTGCAAGAGCCCGGCCTCAGGCAGCGCGGGCCATAAAAGAAGTTGCCCCGGGACAGTGAAGCGCATTGTCCAGTCCGGGCGTTCGACTTTCTATTGTCCCAAGTGCCAAACCTGAGGCGGACATGAGCAACATCAAAACCGAAGTCACCGGCTCCGTCGGCGTCGCCATCCTGAATCGGCCTGAGGCGCTGAACGCCCTCAATACCGCCCTGCTCAACGAACTGGCGGACGCGCTGGAAGCCTGGGACCGGGGCGCCGATGTGCGTTGCATGATCGTTACGGGCAGCGAGCGCGCCTTCGCCGCCGGTGCCGATATCAAGGAAATGGCACCCAAGAACTTCTCGGAAATGTATCGGGAGAATCTGTTCGGCGATCAGCTCGACCGCATTTCCCGCATACGAAAGCCGGTCATCGCCGCCGTGGCCGGCCATGCCCTGGGCGGCGGCTGCGAGCTGGCGCTGGCCTGCGATTTCATCATCGCCGCCGATACCGCCCGCTTCGGCCAGCCCGAAATCACCTTGGGCATCATGCCGGGCCTGGGCGGCAGCCAGCGGCTGACCCGGATCGTGGGCAAGTCCAAAGCCATGGATCTGTGCCTGACGGGCCGCACCATGGACGCGGCGGAAGCGGAGGCGAGTGGCCTGGCCGCCCGGGTGGTTCCCGCCGACATGCTGATGGCGGAGGCGCTGAAAGCGGCCCAGAAGATTGCCGCCCAATCCTCGCCCGCCGCCCAGATGGTGAAAGAAGCCGTCAACCGGGCCTATGAGACCAGCCTGGCCGAAGGGCTGCATTTCGAGCGCCGTCTGTTCCATGCCATGTTTGCGACCCATGACCAGAAAGAGGGCATGGCGGCCTTTGGCGAAAAGCGCAAACCTGTCTTTAAGGATGCGTGAGCCGGAACCGGTAGCCGCTGCCCGGCGAATGCCTCCGCAGTTGAGCGCCGGGCGCCGGGCGGCCAAATGTTGACCGGAAAGCCCCGGTTTTGTTTGACCCGGCCCCTCCCAAGGGGTATATGCCCGCCTCTTTTCGGCAAATCCAAGGACTGAAGATGCCCAATATCGCTTCCGCCAAAAAGCGGGTCCGCACCACCGCCAAGCGCACCGCCATCAATACGGCGCGCAAGACCCGGGTGCGAGGCTTTATCCGCAAGGTCGAGGAAGCCATCTCCTCCGGTGACCAGAAGGCCGCCCTGGCCGCCCTGAAGGCGGCTGAGCCCGAGATCATGCGCGGCGTCTCCAAGGGCGTGCTGCACAAGAACACTGGTGCCCGCAAAGTGTCACGCTTGACCAAGCGGGTTGCAAAACTGTCAAAATAACGAAGGCGCTGGAATCCTTTGGGGATTCAAGACTAGAACAAGGCCCGGCCTAGAATCCGGGCCTTTTTTATTTGTCAGTGTGCTGAGTGTTGGCGGAAAACCATATTTCGGCGCCGCAACACGGACGATTTGAAGGCTAAGTGACTGATTCAAAAAAGTTTGATCACAAAGCGTCATTTTCCGTATACGTCACAACGCCTTAGCGAAATTCACAAAAGCGAAAAAATTTTCGAATCAGCCCATCTGTTCGCAATTTGATCTCTTGTTCGGCGCCTTCAGCTGGGCGTATCTTAACCAACGGACGGGGCGAGCACCAAAGATGTCGAAGACTTCAATAAGTAAAAAGAAAGTATTCGATAGCTCTCTCAGCAGGGTCGGCAATATCCGACAGTCGAGTAGCTCCTGAATTCCACAAATTGTGACGCTTTTATGCTGGGTGAACATCCCGGCAGTTCTGGAATTGTCTCTAAGGTTTTACGATGGCCTCTCCGTCTTCTCTCGATTATGCCGGCGATATCAGCGCCACCGAGGCCTGGGACCGGCTGAAAAGCGACCCCAAAGCTCAACTGTTGGACGTGCGCACGGTTGCCGAATGGAATTTCGTCGGCCTGCCCGATCTCTCGGTCCTCGGCCGCCGCGTCCATTGTGTGGAATGGCAGAGCTTTCCTTCCGGCAACCGCAATCCCGGCTTTGTCATGGAGGCCAGCCAGGCTCTGGATGATCCCAAGGCCCCGGTGATGGTGCTCTGCCGTTCGGGGGCGCGCTCGCGCGCCGCCGCCATTGCGCTGACCCAGGCCGGCTTCGCCCAGGCTTTCAACATAGCGGGCGGCTTTGAGGGCGAGACCGACGCGCAGGGCCACCGCGGCCATATCAATGGATGGAAGGCCTCTGACCTTCCCTGGAGGCAGGGCTGACAAGAAAGCGTGGCGTAACCCGGACGGGAACACCTGCCGGCTCAAACAAACAGACAGATGGGTACATAAAGATGGTGCAAATTGGAAAATCGATGCCGGATTGGCGAGCGGCCTGGACGCAGGTGCGCGAGCGCATGCGCCGCGAGCTGGGCGATCCGGTGTTCGAGGCCTGGATCGGGCCGCTGAGCCTGGAATCCTTCGAGTCCGACGAACTGAAGATCGGCGCGGCCAAGCCCTTTGTGCGCAATTGGGTGGCCAACCATTATGTGGCCCGCATCGAAAAAGCGTTCATGGCGGAAGGCTTCCACCCCGCCTCGCTGTCCATCGTGATTTCGGCCGCGCCCGCGCCCACCATCGGCGCCGCGATCCCGCGCGAGGCCCAGCACCAGGACACCACGCCCGCCAGTGTCGCCTATATTTCCCCGCGCAGCGAAAGCCGCGGTGCCGACGAGGACAAGGGCCTGTGGAACCGGATGCTGCATCCCCAGCAGACCTTCGACAGCTTCATCCCGGGCAGCATCAACCAGTTCGGTCATGGCGCCGCCAAGGCTTTCGCCGACGGCCAGCAGGCCGATATCCCGCTGCTCTACATCCATGGCGGTTTCGGCTTCGGCAAGACCCATCTGCTGAACGCCGCGGCGCTGGAATTCCGCAAGCGCGGCAAGCGCACGCTGTTCCTGCGCGCCGAGGACTTCATGCGCCACTTCCTGGGCGCGCTCTATCGCAAGGATACCTTGGCCTTCAAGGAAGAGCTGCGTACCGCCGAAGTGCTGATCATCGACGATCTGCAGCATATCTGCCGTTCGGCCGCCACCGCGTCGGAATTCCTTTATACCGTCAACGCCTTTGCGGACCTGCGCCGCCGGGTGGTGATCGCCGCCGACCGCGCGCCCCAGGCGCTGGAAGGCTTGGGCGCCGATGTGAAATCGCGCCTGGCCGGCGGGCTCTGCGTGGGCCTGGACAAGCCGGATCGCGACACCCGCCTGGCCATCCTGCGCGCGCGCGCGGCCGAATTCACCCGCCACAAACCCGATGTGGTGCTGCCCGAAAGCGTGCTGGAACGCATCGCCGACATGGAAGACGCCAGCCCGCGCGAGCTGATCGGCGTCTTCACCAAGCTTGCCACCTATGCCGACCTGACCAAGAAGCCGGTGACCCTGGAAACGGCCGAGGAAGCGGTGGGTCTGCGCTCCGGGCCCGGCGCCAAGACCTCGATCGAGGACATTCAGCGCAAGACCGCGGAATTCTACAAGCTCGATGTGAAAGACTTCCATTCGCCCCAGCGCGCGCGCCGGGTCGCCCGCCCCCGCCAGGTTGCGATGTACCTGTCGCGCAAACTCACCACCCGCTCGCTGCCCGAAATCGGCCGGCGCGTCGGCGGCCGCGACCACACCACGGTGCTGCATGCCTGCCGACGCATCGAAGCGCTGATCGTCGAAGATGCCCTCTTCCGCCAGGAAGTGGATTTTCTCTCCCAGATGCTCCAGCGGCGTCCGGAAATGTGATCAAAAAAAGGCCCGGAGAAATCCGGGCCTTTTGCTTTTCAGGGCCGCGCTGGCGACGCGTCCGGATAGGCTGGCAGGGCAGGCCCCAAAGCCCCGAAAAATAGGCGGAAAACCGGGCAAAATGGGCGGTCTGAAGGGTGCGTTTTCTTTGCCCTTTTTACCCCATTTTGGTATGGTCCTCCACTTGAGTCTTGGGGCCGATCAGTATCGTGGTTTCGACGTTCGCAACCACCGATATCACGCTCTTGGCGAACGTCGAAACCGAACGATGCTGGATTGAATAATGGCTGGTGTCCTTCGATTCCGAAATTCGTCCCGCGTACGATATCGAGATTTGCGAATTTCGGAATCGGGACACTAGCGGCTCTCCCAAACACAAGAAAACGGGGCATTTTCGGGCTGATTTTGGCACCGGAAAAGCAGGCAGCTAACCGGTCGGGTGAGAGATGAAGATCAACGTCGAACGCGGCGCATTCCTCAAGGCGCTGAGCCATGTCCAAAGCGTGGTGGAACGCCGCAATACCATTCCGATCCTGTCCAATGTGCTGATCGAGGCGGCCAAGGGGGAGCTCAAGCTCACCGCCACCGACCTGGATATCGAGATCGTCGAGGCCCTGCCCGCCGATGTGCTGCGCAATGGCTCGGCCACCGCGCCCGCCCACATGCTTTACGATATCGTGCGCAAGCTTCCGGAAGGTGCTCAGGTCCAGGCCGAGCTTCTGTCCAGCGAAGGCGGCCGCCTGGCGGTGTCGGCGGGCTCGTCGCGCTTCGAGCTGTCCTGCCTGCCGCGCGAGGACTTTCCCCAGATGGCGGCAGGCGCCCTGCCCCACAAATTCCGCCTGGCGGCCGACGATCTGAAGCGCATCATCGACAAGACCCGCTTCGCCATTTCGACGGAAGAAACCCGCTATTACCTGAACGGCATCTATGTCCATGCCGCCAAGGATGCCAAGCCCGCCGTCATGCGCGCCGTGGCCACCGACGGCCACCGCCTGGCCCGTTACGAGCTGGAACTGCCCGATGGCGCCGCCGACATGCCAGGCGTGATCGTGCCCAGAAAGACAGTGGGCGAGCTGCGCAAGCTGCTGGATGATTGCGAAGGGGCCATCGATGTCTCGCTGTCCGACACCAAGATCCAGTTCGGTTTCAATGGCGTGGAGCTGACCTCCAAGCTGATCGACGGCAATTTCCCGCCCTATGAACGCGTGATCCCGGCCGGCAACGACAAGTCGCTGGCCCTGGAAGCCAAGGAATTCGCCCAGTCGGTGGACCGCGTCTCCACCATCAGCGCCGACAAGACCCGCGCGGTGAAGCTGAACCTGTCAAAAGACAAGGTGACCTTGTCGGTGGTGAACCCGGAAAGCGGCACGGCCACGGAAGATGTGGGCGCGACCTATACCGCGGCGCCGCTGGAGATCGGCTTCAACGCCCGCTATCTGCTCGACATCACCAGCCAGATCCAGGGCAAGGAAGTGCGCTTCCTGCTGTCGGACGCGGGCTCGCCCGCCATCATCGAAGATGCGGAGGATGCGCGCACGCTTTACGTCCTCATGCCACTCAGGGTCTGATTTGACGTTAAAGCCGGACACGCGCCCATCAGGCGAAGCCATGGCTGTTTCCCGGCTTGCGGTGACGCATCTGCGGCTGACCAATTTCCGCTCCTATGCCATCGGCGAGCTTGCCGTCAGCGGCGCCCCGGTGGTGCTGGCGGGGCCGAACGGCGCGGGCAAGACCAATGTGCTGGATGCGATTTCGCTGCTGTCGCCGGGCCGGGGCCTGCGTGGCGCCAAGCTGGCCGAGCACACCCGCAAAGGACCCGTCGCCAGCGAAGAGACGCTGTGGGCGGTGGCCGCCACGGTGACGCGCGGCGAAACCGAACACGAGATCGGCACCGGCATGACGAGCGGTTCGGCCTCACGCCAGGTCCGGCTCAATGGCGCGCCGGCGCAAAGCTCGGCCGATCTGGGCGACATCGTGCAGCTGATCTGGCTGACGCCGGCGATGGACCGGTTGTTCATCGAAAGTGCCGGCGGACGCCGCCGCTTCCTGGACCGGCTGGTTCTGGGCTTCGATGCCGGACACGCCCGCGCCGCTACGCGTTATGAAACCGCGATGCGCGAGCGCGCCCGGCTGCTGAAATACGGCCCGCGCGATCCCGCCTGGCTGGACGGGCTGGAAAACGAGATGGCCGAGGCCGGCGCCCTGATCGCCCAGGCCCGGGCCATGACGGTGGAACGGCTGTCGCGCGCGCTGGCCGAACGCGGCGGCCCGCAGGGAGGCGCCTTTCCGGCCGCGTCCCTGGCGCTGAGCGACGAGCTGCACCTGCTGACCGTCGAAGATCTGCGCGGCCAGTTCGCATCCAGCCGCATGCGCGATGCCGAGGCCGGCCGTACCCTGGCGGGCCCGCACACCACCGATCTGGCCGTGCGTCATACGGCCAAGCGAGCCGAGGCGCGCGACTGCTCCACCGGCGAACAGAAGGCGCTGCTGATCTCCATCATGCTGGCGGATGCGCGCGAGCTGGCGCGGGCCCGTGACGGCCTTGCCCCCATCCTGCTTTTGGATGAGATCGCCGCCCATCTGGACGCGATGCGCCGCGCCGCCCTGTTTGAAGAGATTCACAGCCTGTCAGCCCAGGCCTGGATGACAGGCACCGACCTGTCCTTGTTCCAAGGCGCGCGCTGCCAGATCTTTGAAGTGCAGGGTGGCGCCTTCACCCGCCAGGAAGAAGCCGCATGATCTCCTGGCACAGCTATCTGATCTATTGCGGCCTTTATGCCGTTGCCATCGCCGTGCCTGGGCCGGGCGTGATCGCCATTGTGGCGCGCGCCTTGGGGTCGGGATTTAAGGCGGTCATTCCCGGCGCGTTGGGCATCCTGGTGGGCGATCTCTGCCTGATGACCCTGTCGGCTTTTGGGCTGGCGCTGATTGCCCAGGCGATGGGCCATCTGTTCCTGATCGTGAAGATCGCCGGTGGCCTGTATCTGTTCTATCTCGCCTACAAATACTGGACGGCGAAGGTCGAAGACGATGGAGACGTTGTTCCCCAAAACGCGGGCCGCGGGTTCCTCGCCTATCTGGGCCTGACCCTGAGCAATCCCAAGGCGATTGCCTTTTTCATTGCCCTGCTGCCTGTCGCCGTCAATCCGCATGAACTGAACGCGATCGGGTATCTGCAACTGTGCTGCGCCACCTTCGTGCTGATCCCGGCCATCACCCTGGGTTATGCTGCGCTGGCGTCGCAGCTTTCCCGCTTTGTCGCCAGCCGGAAGGCACGCAGGCGGATCAACAAGGGAGCGGGCGCGGTCATGGCTGGCGCCGGCTGCCTTATCATCGCTAGTTAGGTCATGGTGAACTAGATGTCAGAACCCAATATGAATGCCTACAACGCCGACAGCATCAAGGTGCTGAAAGGGCTCGATGCCGTGCGCAAGCGTCCTGGCATGTATATCGGCGACACCGATGACGGCTCGGGCCTGCACCACATGGTCTATGAAGTGGTCGACAATGCCGTCGATGAAGCGCTGGCCGGTCATGCCAACCGCATCGATGTGGTCTTGAACCCCGACGGCTCCTGCACCGTGCGCGACAATGGCCGCGGCATCCCCACCGACATCCATAAGGAAGAAGGGGTGTCGGCGGCGGAGGTCATCATGACCCAACTGCATGCCGGCGGGAAGTTCGACGAGAATGCCTACAAAGTCTCGGGCGGCCTGCATGGCGTGGGCGTGTCGGTCGTCAATGCGCTTTCCGAATTCCTGGACCTGCGCATCTGGCGGGGTGGCCGCGAATATTACATGCAGTTCCGCCACGGTGATCCGGTGGAGCATCTGGCCGAGGTTGGTCCCGCGGATGGCAAGAAAGGCACCGAAGTCACCTTCCTGCCTTCGCCCGCCACCTTCACCAAGACCGAGTTCGATTTCTCGACTCTGGAGCACCGGCTGCGCGAGCTGGCCTTCCTGAATTCCGGCGTCTCCATCACCCTGACCGACAAGCGTGGGGTCGAGGCCAAGGAAACCCATCTGCATTACGAAGGCGGGCTGAAGGCGTTCGTGGAATATCTGGACCGGGCCAAGCAGGCCCTGATCCCCGCGCCCATGATGATCGTGGCGGAGAAAGATGGCGTGACGGTGGAAATCGCCATGACCTGGAACGACAGCTATCACGAAAGCACGCTGGCCTTCACCAACAACATCCCCCAGCGCGACGGCGGCACCCATGTCGCCGGATTCCGCGCCGGTCTCACCCGGGTGGTGACCAAATATGCCGACGAAATGCCGGCCGCGAAGAAGGACAAGGTGGCGCTGACCGGCGACGACTGCCGCGAGGGCCTGACCTGCGTGCTGTCGGTCAAGGTGCCGGACCCGAAATTCTCGTCCCAGACCAAGGACAAGCTGGTGTCGAGCGAAGTGCGCCCCATTGTGGAAGGCGCCATCATCGACCAGCTTGGCGCCTGGTTCGAGCAGCATCCGGCGGAAGCCAAGGCCGTGGTGGGCAAGGTGGTGGAAGCCGCCGCCGCCCGCGAAGCCGCCCGCAGGGCACGCGAGCTGACCCGGCGCAAGGGCGCGCTGGATTCCAACTCCCTGCCCGGCAAGCTGGCCGATTGCCAGGAGCGCGATCCCGCCAAGTGCGAGATCTTCATCGTCGAGGGCGACTCGGCCGGCGGCAGCGCCAAACAGGGCCGCAACCGCTCCAACCAGGCGGTTCTGCCCCTGCGCGGCAAGATCCTGAACATCGAGCGCGCCCGTTTCGACAAGATGCTGTCCAGCGAGGCGATCGTGAATCTGATCACGGCGCTGGGCACCGGCATCGGGCGCGAGGAATTCAACGCCGACAAGCTGCGCTATCACAAGATCATCATCATGACCGATGCCGATGTGGACGGCGCCCATATCCGCACGCTTCTGTTGACCTTCTTCTACCGCCAGATGCCGGAGCTGATCGAACGTGGCCATGTCTTCATCGCCCAGCCGCCGCTCTACAAGGCCAGCCGGGGCAAGTCCGAGCGCTATCTGAAGGACGAGCCCGAGCTTCAGGACTATCTGATCGCCGAAGGCGCGGCCGGCGCGGTTCTGACCCTGCATTCGGGCGAGACCATCAGCGGCGCGCATCTGGACGAACTGATCGCCCATGCGCGCGCGGCCGTGGCGGCGCTGAACGGCTTTCCCCGTCACTATCCCCGCTTTGTGCTGGAACAGGCGGCCATCGCGGGCGCCCTCAATCCGGAAATCCTGTCCGACGAAGCCAAGGCGGCGGATGCCGCCAAATACATCGCCCAGCGCCTGGACACGCTATCGGAGGAATATGAACGCGGCTGGCACGGCGAGCCCACGTCCGATGGCGGGCTGAAGTTCTGGCGCGAAGTACGTGGGGTACGCGAGGCCGTGGCCGTGGACGGCGCCCTGATCGCCTCGGCGGATGCCCGCCGGCTGGACAAGATGGCCGGCGAGTTGCAGACCGCCTATCTGCGCGCCGGCACCCTCAAGCGCAAGGACGAGGTCAAGGAGATCCGCTCCCCGTCCGAACTGCTGGACGCGATCTATGACTGGGGCAGGAAGGGCCTGGCCTTGCAGCGCTACAAGGGCCTGGGCGAGATGAATCCCGAACAGCTGTGGGAAACCACCCTGGACGAGAATGCCCGCTCCCTGCTGCTGGTGAAGGTGCAACATGCCGACGAGGCCGGCGAGCTGTTTGCCAAGCTGATGGGCGATGTGGTCGAACCGCGCCGGGAATTCATCCAGGACAATGCGCTCTACGCCGCAGTGGATATCTGAATGGGCTTTCGCTTTCAAAAACGCATCAGCATCCTGCCGGGCGTGCGGATCAACCTGTCCAAATCGGGCGCATCCGCCAGCCTGGGACCGCGCGGCGCCGATGTGAATATCGGCCGCGACGGCGTCACCGCCAATGCCGGTATTCCCGGCACGGGGCTGTCCTACCGCGAGAAAGTCGGCAAAGGCGGCAGGACCGGCTGGTTCGGTATCCTGGCGGTGGTGGCGGGCCTGGGCTACTGGGGCTTCCAGCACATCGACAGGATCGAGAAGGCTGTCGCGTCGCGCCCTGTGGATACAAAATCATCCACACACTTGCCCACAGTGTCATCCACAGGTTCATCCACAGATGTACCGTCAACTTCTGCCGCGTCGGCCAATGTCAGCGGCAACATGCTGCGGTATGTGCACCGCGGGAACTCGATTCTTCGTTCTGAACCAAAAACTTCCGGCGATATCCTCAAAAGAGAAGTGAAAGGCGCGACCGTAACCCTTGTTTCTGAAGAGGCCGATGGCTGGTCGCGCGTGACCGACGGTACGATCAGCGGTTATATGCGCTCGTCTGTGCTGGGAACCGAGCCGCCGCGATAGCAGACCGCGCGCTCAAGCGGTCGGAATCAGAAACGGGACCCGTGCCGTGCCGCCGGACAGCCGGTCCGCGACGATGTGCTGGACCTGGGTGTTCGAGCAGATGGTCATGTGCGCGCCCGTCACTTCCACCACCTCGACCAGCGGCGACGCCTCCGGAACGGAGGCGCGCCAGTCGATCACGCCGTCCTCGCGGCTGACAATGGCCGTCAGCGGCACCGGCGGCGGTTCGGCAATGGCGGTCAGCGCATCCAGCGCTTCCATGTCCCACAGCAGCGATGCCGCCTCGGCCAACGGCGCCAGGGGCGTCGTCACCGGCAGGTGGATGGGACTGACCAAGGTGATGACCCGGGCGATGGGCGTGGCGCAGGATTTGGCCACTTCCCGCGCGATGGTGCCTCCCAGGCTGACCCCCACCAGGCTGACCGCCTTGCCGCTGGTATCCGCCAGCTCCCGCGCCTGACGCGCGACCGCGCGCACCACATGAGGCATCGGCCCGACATTGAGTCCGCAGGTCCAGGGCTGGGCATGGAAATTCTGCCGCGCCAGGAAATCGCGCAACCGGGCGGTGGTTACATCCGGAGACAGGAAGCCGGGCAGAACGATGACGGGCTCGCCATTGCCATGCGGCGCGCCGTCGGCAAATGGCGGCGGCGCCAACAGACCTTGCGCCACCGCGGCCATTTCGCGCGCCAAACTCGCGGCCGAGACGGACGCTTCACGGGAGGGCCAGCTGGCGAAACGGCCTGCGCGGCTCACTGTTTCATGTCGCCTTGCGCTTGCGCATGGCGAGCGTGCGAAGGCGCAGCGCATTGAGCTTGATGAAGCCCGCCGCATCCTTCTGGTCATAGGCGCCCTGATCGTCTTCAAAGGTGACGAGGCTCTCACTGTAGAGCGAGTAAGGCGAAGACCGGCCCACAACAGCGACATTGCCCTTGTAAAGCTTCAGCCGCACCGTGCCCGTGACGAACTCCTGGCTCTTGTCGATCAGGGCCTGCAGCATCTCCCGCTCGGGGCTGAACCAGAAGCCGTTATAGATCAGCGCCGCATAGCGGGGCATGATGTCGTCCTTCAGGTGCGCGGCGCCCCGGTCCAGGGTGATGGACTCAATGCCGCGATGGGCGGCAAGCAGGATGGTGCCGCCGGGGGTCTCATAGACGCCACGTGACTTCATGCCGACGAAACGGTTCTCCACCAGGTCCAGGCGGCCGATGCCATTGGCCTTGCCCAGCGCGTTCAGCCGGGTCAGCAGGGTCGCTGGCGACAGCTTTTCGCCATCGATCGATACCGCATCGCCCTTCTCGAAACCGATCTCGACATAGGTTGCCTTGTCGGGCGCGTCCTCGGGCGCGATGGTGCGCTGATAGACGATGCTGTCGGCTTCCTTGGAAGGGTCTTCCAGCACCTTACCCTCGGAAGAGGAATGCAGCAGGTTTGCATCCACCGAGAAGGGCGCCTCGCCGCGCTTGTCCTTGGCGATCGGGATCTGGTGCTGCTCGGCGAATTCCAGCAGGCGGGTGCGGCTGGTCAGGTCCCATTCCCGCCAGGGCGCGATCACCTTGATGCCGGGCTTGAGCGCATAATAGCCCAGCTCGAAGCGCACCTGGTCGTTGCCCTTGCCGGTGGCGCCATGGGCGACGGCATCGGCGCCCACCTTCTCGGCGATCTCGATCTGCTTTTTGGCGATCAGCGGCCGGGCGATGGAGGTGCCCAGGAGATAGACGCCCTCATAGACGGCATTGGCGCGGAACATGGGGAAAACATAGTCGCGCACGAACTCTTCGCGCACATCCTCGATGAAGATGTTTTCGGGCTTGATGCCCAGGTTCAGGGCCTTCTGGCGCGCCGGCTCGATCTCCTCGCCCTGCCCCAGATCGGCGGTGAAGGTCACGACCTCCGCGCCATATTCGGTCTGAAGCCACTTCAGGATCACCGACGTATCCAGCCCGCCGGAATAGGCGAGAACAACCTTCTTGACGTCTTTCTTGGCCATGCGGACCCCACAAAATCGGCCGGACTATAGGGATTCAGGCCCGGAAATCCACCCCGCTAGAAACGTCCCATCAGCCAGAAAATGGCGGAAATCACCAGGCTGATCACCAGGCAGGTGACGATGGGGAAATAGAAGCTGCCATGCTCGCCCCGCATGGCGATATCGCCCGGAAGCCGCCCCAGACCCAGCCGCGCCGCCCACGGCCATAGCAGCCCCGCCGCCACCAGCACCAGACCAAGCGTGATCAGAAGACGACCCATGGTTCACCGCGACCGGAACCAGCCGGTGATCGAGAAACGGTGCGCGCCGGCGAAAGGCGAAACAAAGGAGACCTGGTGCTCCTGCGGCACGGCGAAGATATTCAGGGCATTAAAGGCGGGCAGCCAGCCTTCGCACATGCGACCGGCGGAATCGAAAAACAGCAGCGCCCCGCCCCAGCCGTCGCGCCAGCGGGGCGTCATGTTCAGCACATAAGCGGCGATGCGACCATGCACGCCGTGACCGTCGTCATGCAGATTGAGGAAATGACCCGGACGGTAGCAGGTGGCCTGGGCCTCGGCGAAGCGGATTTCGGAAGATCCCGTGATACGGCGCACGAAATCCAGGAACGGCGCGCTGTTCAGGAAACCGGTGACCGCGGCGAGATAATGCGACGGATCGGGATAAGGCTCGCCGTCATTCGACATCGGATGATTGTCGTAGAAATAATTGAAACCGTTGCGCGCCCTGTCATAGGCCTTGTGCATCGCATCGGACTGCTGTTCGGGGCTCAGGACGACATCTGGCCTGAGACGCACATAACCGTCGCCATTGCGGGTCACCAGGGAGAATTGGGTTTCCTCACCCAGGCAGGAATGCACCCGCCTGGCACTTTCCGCAGTCAAAACGGAAGGAATGTGCACCCGGCGATCACGGGCATAGGCGGCCGCGATCTTGTCAGGCTCCAGCGCCGGATTCAGTTGTGGACCGGCCCCGCTCATGACGCGCGCGACCGGAACCAGCCGGTGATGGAGAGACGATGCGCGCCGGCGAAGGGCGATACCAGACCCACCAGATGCTGCTGGGGCACGGCGAAGAGATTGAGCGCATTGAAAGCCGGCATAAAGCCCTGCGAAAAATGACCGGGCCGGTCGGAAAACAGCAGCGCCCCGCCCCAGTCCCAGCGCCAGTGCGGCGTCATGTTGAGGACATAGGCCGCGATGCGGCTTGGATCATTGGCGTCGTCATGCTGGTTGAGGAAATGGCCGCGGCGATAACGGGTGGCCTGGGCATCGGCGAAGGCAATCGCGGGGTTGCCGGTGATCCGCCGCGCGAAATCCAGCAGCGGCGGGCTGTTGAGAAACGCGGTGATGGCGGCCAGCGGATGAGACGGGTCGCGATAGCCCTCACCGTCGCGCGACAGGACATGACCGTCATAGTGAAAGTGAAAACCATCCCGCGCGCCGGCGAAGGCGGCGTTCATCAGCTCGGCCTCTTTCGACCGGGTCAATTCCGCCACCCGCCAGGCCTGGGCCTGGCCGTCATCGGTCCGGCACAGCAGCGAAAAGTCGGTTTCCTCCGCCAGGCAGCGATGCACGCGCGCGGCGCTTTCCACCGTCAGAATGGCGGGAATATGCACCCGGCGGTCGCGCGCGAAAGCCTGGGCAATCCCGTCCCGATCCAGCGCGGGATTGAGGCCGGGCCACAGCTGCATCAGTGCGGCATACGGGCGAGCTGGGCAGACTGGATGTCGCCGGTTTCTCGCGCCAAGCGGGCACTGGCTCGCTCTTTCACACTCTCGCTCTTGAGCTGGCCGCAGGCCGCCATGATGTCACGGCCGCGCGGCGTCCTGACCGGCGAGGCATAGCCGGCGCGGTTGACGATTTCCGCGAATGTCTCGATCTGGCTCCAGTCGGAACATGCATACGGCGCGCCCGGCCAGGGATTGAAGGGAATCAGGTTGATCTTGGCGGGAATGCCCTTGATCAGCTTCACCAGTTCGCGCGCCTCGGCGATGCTATCATTCACGCCCTTCAGCATCACATATTCGAAGGTGATGCGCCGCGCATTGGAGGCGCCGGGATAGGTGCGGCAGGCCTCGATCAGTTCGGCGATGGGATATTTCTTGTTGATCGGCACGATGACGTCGCGGATGTCGTCGCGCACGGCATGCAGCGAAATGGCCAGACCCGAGCCGATCTCGTTGCCGGCGCGCGGGATCATCGGCACCACACCGGCGGTCGACAGGGTGACCCGGCGCTTGCTGAGCGCCAGCCCGTCGCCATCGGTCACCGCCGCCAGCGCCTGCTTCACATTGTCGAAATTGTAGAGCGGCTCGCCCATGCCCATCATGACGATGTTGGTCACCTTGCGGTCCGGAGCCGTGGAGGGCCAATCGCCCAACGCATCGCGGGCGACGAACAGCTGACCCAGGATCTCATCCGGGTTCAGATTGCGCACCAGCTTCTGGGTGCCGGTGTGGCAGAAGCGGCAGTTGAGCGTGCAGCCGACCTGGGACGACACGCACAGCGTGCCGCGGTCGCTTTCGGGGATATAAACGGTCTCGAACTCGATACCCGGACCGGTGCGCAGCAGCCATTTGCGGGTGCCGTCATTGGAGACCTGAGCGGTGACGATCTCCGGCCGCGCCAGCGTGAAGCCCTGCTCCAGCAAGGCGCGGAAGTCCTTGGCCAGATTGGACATGGCGGCAAAATCCCTGGCGCCGTGCACGTAAATCCAGTTCCACAACTGGTTCACGCGCATGCCGACCGACTTCTGCGGCACGCCGGCCGCGATCAGGGCGGATTTCAGCGCCTCCCGGTCCAGGCCAATGAGAGAAACACGCCGATCTGTTTGATTTTCTGCCATCACATGTTGCAGGCGGCGTGGATCTTGGCCAACGCGTCGTTGAAGCCCGCCAGGCTGTAGGTGTCACTGGTCTTGGTGCCGCGCGCGCTGGTGCCGCTGGCCACCGCCGATACGCCGTTATGCATGGCGTCGATCAGGCGGTTGTTGTCGTTCAGCTGCTGCAGCCAGGCGCTGCCTTCCTTGCCGCTGTTGCGGATGAAGAAGGGGAACTTGTCGCTGCCGACGCCCAGGGCGGCCGCGCCATTCTCCTTGCCCTGATAGCCATAAACGATCTGGGGTTCGGCTTTCACCTTGCGTGACGGCCAATCGGAGATCATCAGATAGATGGCGCCACGCTTGGCCCCCGCGGGACGGGTGGCGCGGGGCTTGGACAGGGCATAGCAGGTCAGGCTGGAGCCGGTACCGGTGGTATAGGCCGACCAGTTGCCGAACACGCCCAGCATGTTTGCGGGTTCCGCGGCCGCCGGCAGCGCCAGCGAAAAGCTCAAGGCTGTGCCCGCGAAAAGTCCCAAAATCCTGTTCATGTCTGCTCCGGTGATTTGCGCCATGTCCCTCGCAAAAAGCAGCGGAATCGGGCGTTTCTATGATCGGGCGGGAAGATAGCGGAGGCCGGGCCGGCCCCGCAAGCGGCCTGTAGCGCGAGGGATTTTTGCGGTTGGAGATGCGTATTTACCGCGCGGCCGCTCGCCCAAGCTCGCGGCGCTCGTCACTCGAAAGCGTCCGCTGGACGCTTTCGTGGCCTTCGGCCACCGCTCCTCTCACTCGCGCAGCCCATAGCCACGGGAGAACAGCCGCCACACCACCCCGCCCAGCGCCGCGATCATCAGCAGGGTCAGCCCGATGGAAAGGCCCTGTGGCGCCTCGTCGACGCCGATCATCGCGCCACGGATGCCGTTGATGAAATAGAAGAAAGGATTGGCCCAGAGCAGCCAGTGCAACCAGTCGGGCAGCATCTTCATGGTGAAGAAGCTGCCGCCCAGCATGGAGAGCGGCGTCAGGAAGAACACCACCGGCATGTTGAGTTGCTCGAAGCTCTTGGACCACAGTCCGATCAGAATGCCCGCCAGGCCGAAAATGACCGAAACCGCAACGATCCAGAACACGAACAGCGGCCAGGATTCGATGGTCGTGGCGCCGAAGCCCAGGCCCAGGACCAGGATGCCGATGCCGGTGACGGTGGCGCGCACCACCACGGTGG
>DASZVQ010000029.1:0-7941 GCA_035547275.1 Rhizomicrobium sp. | reverse complement strand
TAATCTCTTCCGGCGTTTCCAAGGCGCGGTGACCGACCCGGCGCGACCGCTGATCCGGCTGCCGGACAAGGCGCCGCTCAGTTATGCCGATTGTTTTGACATGGCGGCCCGCCTTGCGCATGTGCTGGCGCGCCATGGTGTCAAGCCTGGCGACCGGGTCGCGGTGCAGGTGGAAAAGAGCCCCAACGCTTTGTGCCTCTACCTGGCTTGTTTGCGCGTGGGCGCGATCTATCTGCCTCTCAACACCGGCTATACGCCCAGTGAACTGATCTATTTTGTCGGTGACGCCGAACCGAAGCTGTTTGTCTGCGCCAGCAAAAATCTGGAGAAGATTTCCGCGAGCCTGCCGGATGTGGCCTTTCTCACCCTGGACGATGATGGCAAGGACGGATCGCTGATCCGCGAAGCCGTTGGCCAGCCGGCGGAGTTTATGGACGCGGCGGTTGGCCTCTCCGACCTTGCCTCCATTCTCTATACCTCCGGCACCACGGGCCGTTCCAAGGGGGCTATGCTGACGCATGGCAATCTGGTGTCCAATGCAGAGACCCTGAAAAATCTGTGGCGCTTCACGCAGGACGACGTGCTGCTGCATGCCCTGCCGATCTTTCATATCCATGGCCTGTTTGTCGCCAGCAATGTCACCCTGATCTCGGGCGCCAGCATGATCCTGCTGCCGAAATTCGATCTGGATGCCATTTTCCAGGCCCTACCGTCGGCGACAGTGATGATGGGCGTTCCGACCTTTTACACACGCCTGCTGGCCGATCCGCGCCTGGGGCCCGAGGTTACGCGCCATATCCGGCTGTTTGTTTCCGGGTCGGCGCCGCTTCTGGCCGAAACCCATCGCGAATGGCAGGCGCGCACCGGTCATGCCATCCTGGAACGCTATGGCATGACCGAAACCAACATGAACACGTCCAATCCCTATGAGGGCGCACGCGTCCCCGGTTCGGTCGGTCTGCCGCTGCCGGGCGTGGAATTGCGCATTGCCGGCAAGGACGGCGCGGTACTGCCGCAGGGCGAGATCGGGCTGATCGAGGTGCGCGGCCCCAATGTCTTCCAGGGTTATTGGCGGATGCCGGACAAGACCGCAGCGGAATTCCGCGCCGACGGCTTCTTCATCACCGGCGATCTCGGCCGCATCGACGAAAGCGGCTATGTCCATATTCTGGGCCGCGACAAGGATCTCATCATCAGTGGCGGTTTCAATGTCTATCCCAAAGAGATCGAAAGCCTGATCGACGAACTGCCAGGTGTGTTGGAATCGGCGGTGGTCGGCCTGCCGCACCGTGACTTTGGCGAAGGGGTGACGGCCTGTGTGGTGACTACCGAGGGTGCCAGCCTGTCGGAAAAGGAAGTCCTGGAAGCCTTGTCCGGGCGGCTGGCGAAGTTCAAGCATCCCAAGCGCGTGCTGTTTGTCGATGCGCTGCCGCGCAACACCATGGGCAAGGTGCAGAAAAATTTGATCCGCGCGCAATTCAGCAAACTCTACGATTGAGGGGCTCGCATGACCATATCCGGTGTCGCTCTGCTGGCGATCTGCACCCTGCTGGGCAGCGTTCTGGGCGACTGGCTGGGTATTGCGCTGGGCGTGAAGGCCAATGTCGGCGGCGTGGGCATCGCGATGATGCTGTTGATCGCGGCCAGGCTCTGGCTCTTTCGGCATGGGCGGCTCAGCCAGGGGGTGATGCTGGGGGTTGGCTTCTGGGGCGCGCTTTACATTCCCATCGTCATTGCCATGGCGGCGCAGCAGAATGTCGTCTCCGCGCTCAGGAGCGGTCCGGTGGTGGTGGTCGCGGCGCTGGGTACGCTTGTCATCTGTTTCGGCGCCGTGGCGCTGATCAGCAGGCTGAGTGGTCCGATCGAAACCATGGATGAGATCGAAGCGCGGGAAACTGGCGCGTCCCCGGAACCACCGGCATGACCGCCATCGCCCACAACCTTGCCGCCAACGGGCTGCTCACGGCCTTCGCCTTTGTCGGCGTGCTGATGTGGATCTCAAATGCGATTTCCCGTCATCTCACTTTCGGGCGCATCCATGGTTCGGCCATCGGTATCCTGATAGGGCTGGCGCTCGCCCTGTGGGCCGGCCTTGTCACCGGCGGCCAGAGGGGCCTTGCGGATCTGCCGGCGCTGGCCGGCATCGGGCTGATGGGCGGCGCGATGCTACGGGATTTCGCCATTGTCGCCACCGCGTTCGAGGTGGATGTGGTCCATGTCCGCCGCGCCGGCGCTGTCGGCATCATTGCCATCGGGCTTGGCACTTTGCTGCCTTTTCTGGTGGGGGTGGGCGCGGCGCTTGCATTCGGCTATCGCGATGCGGTTTCGCTGACCACTATCGGCGCCGGTGCGATCACCTATATTGTGGGGCCCGTGACCGGCGCGGCGCTGGGCGCCAGCTCCGCCGTGATGGCGCTGTCCATCGCCACCGGTGTGTTGAAAGCCATGCTGGTCATGATCGGCACGCCTCTGGTCGCCGGCGCTATTGGCCTGAACAATCCCCGCAGCGCCATGGTGTTTGGCGGCCTGATGGGCACGGTCAGCGGCGTCTCCGGCGGGCTTGCCGCCACCGATCGACGGCTGGTCCCCTATGGCTCCCTGACGGCGACCTTCCATACCGGGGTGGGATGTCTGGTTGCGCCATCCGTCCTGTATCTGGCGGTGCGGGCACTCATGCCGGCCTGAAAGCACCGGATTTGGCGGAAAGTCAGTCCTGGCTGGCGCGTCAACCAATAGATGACGAGCCGGTGTTCCAAATCCCTACGGCCCAAATGCAATCGGCCGGACTTTTCTGCACGGCCGCTGATAACCCCTTGAAACTCTGCCGTTTAGTGCTTTGCTGCCGGCATGGAAATCGACTTCCAGGAAAAAGCGCGCTGGCTGGCGCGCCACATCCTTCCCTATGAGCCGATGCTGCGCTCCAGGCTGCGGCGCATGTTCATTCACGGGTTGGAGGTCGATGATGTGATTCAGGAAATGTATGCCCGGATCGTATCGCAACCGTCACTCGAAGCGATCAAATACCCGCGGCAATATGCATTTCAGACGGCGACGGCGATCGTTATCGATCACCTGCGCCGGTCCCGGGTGATCTCGATCAATGCCGCAGGCAGCCTCGATCAGCTTGAGATTTCCGCGCCGGAAGCCTCGCCGGAACAGCAGCTCGAATTCCGCGAGGAGATCGCGGCGGTTGCCCAATTGCTGGCGCTGCTGCCCGAACGAACACGGGAAGTCCTGATCATGCGGCGCGTGGAAGGCCTGTCCCAGCAGGAAACCGCCGACAAATTGGGCATCAGCATAAAAACTGTCGAAAAACATATGGCTCAGGGAGTGGCGGCGCTGATGGCATTGTTCGGCCGAGGAGGGAAATCCAGTCCTCAACCGTCTACACCGAAGCGAAGCGATGATCATGACTACCAGACACTCCCCTCAGGAGATTGACCAGATCGCCGCCGAATGGGCGGCCCAGCGTTGCGTTGGCTTTGCCCCCGAAGAGCAAGCGGCGCTGGACGCGTGGCTGGCGATTGATCCGCGCCATGTCGGCGCTTATGCCAAGGCGGAAGCCGTGCTGGCGGAGCTTGATCGCGCCGGGGCGGGCGGCGCAGAGGCATTGCGCATGCAATCAAGGCCCGCCGCCGCGGCGGGATTGCAGCGAAGAATGTTGCTGATCGGCAGCGTGGCGGCGAGCCTCGCAGTCGCGGCCGGCGGCGCGACCTGGTTATTTCGTCTTCTGCAGCAGGAGAGCTATTCCACCAGTATCGGTGAGACCAGGGAAGTCGTTCTCTCTGATGGTTCACTGGTGACCCTGAACACCGATTCCCAGGTCCTGGTGCATTACACCAAGACTGCGCGGCATATCCGGCTGGTTCATGGCGAGGCCCTGTTCGATGTGGCCAAGAACAGGAAGCGGCCCTTTATCGTCATGGCGGCCGATACCCAGGTGCGCGCCGTGGGCACAAGCTTCACCGTGCGGCTTCTGCCGCAGCAGCCGGTGCAGGTCATGGTTCGCGAAGGCGTGGTTGAAATCAAGCGGCCGCAGGTTCCACAGGCGCCGCCTGTGCGCCTGGCCGCCAACACGCTCGCAGTGGCGCCGCCCGAGGCGCCGATCTCCACCGAAGCGGTTCCCGAACCCCAGGTGACCCGCAACCTGGCTTGGCGCGAAGGCCGCATTGCGTTCGACAATGAAACATTGGCCAACGCCGCGCGGGAGTTCTCCCGCTACAGCGATGTCCAGATCCATGTTCCCGCCGAACTGGAAAATCAGACCATCACCGGCCTGTTCGTCTCCAATGATCCGGTCGGTTTTGCCCGCGCCGCTGCTATTTCCCTGAACCTGCACGTCGATGTGAGCAACCGCGAAGTCTGGCTGCGTCGTCAAGAATAAAATCTGCGCGGCAGGAACGCGATAGGGAATTTGAAATTTCGTTCGTCAACACTCGCAAGACCATGACAGGCAAAGCCATGTCATGCGGCATATAAAATGTTAGGGGGATCGATGAACTGGAATTTCTCAAAGTCCGCGCTGCACTGTGGGGCCGCCTGTATCGCGCTTGTCTGCGCTAACGCGGCCTGGGCACAGGCCAAGCCCATCGATATCCCTGCCGAAGATGCGGGTAAATCCATACCCGAACTGGCGCGCCAGGCCGGCGTGCAGATCATCGCGCCGGGCCAGGCCCTGCATGGCGTGGTCACACCCGCCCTGAAGGGCGATTACGAAGTCCGTGTCGCGCTCTCCGGTATGCTGAAGGGAACGGATCTGGCGGTCGCATCCGACGACGGACAGACCATCGTTCTGGCGCAAAACCAAAAAAACGTATCCGCCGCCGCAGATGAAGTGGCGGCGAACACTCCCAATGCCCCGGTCGAACAGGTGGTCGTCACCGGCTCCCGCGTCATTTCCAGCATTGCCAATTCGCCCACACCGCTCACCGTTGTCACAACCCAGGAACTTCAATCCACCACGCCGTCGAATATCCCGGACGCGCTGAACAAATTGCCGGTATTCGTGGGTTCGCAGCAACCGCGCACGGCGGGCAATGGCGGGTCCGGCAGCGGCATGAACATCCTGAACCTGCGCAATTTCGGCGCCCAGCGCACGCTTGTCCTGTTCGACGGGCATCGCGTTGCGCCCGATACGGCGAACGGTACCGTCGACATCGACACCATCCCGCAGATGCTGATGAGCCGCGTGGATGTGGTGACCGGCGGCGCCTCGGCCGTCTATGGCTCGGATGCGGTGACCGGCGTGGTCAACTTCGTGCTCGACAAGCATTTCACGGGCCTGAAATTCGACATCAACAGCGGAATCTCCAATTATGGCGACGGTTTCGGCTACAAGCTGTCGGCGGCAGCGGGTGCAGATCTGTTTGGCGGCCGCGGCCATTTCGAGATGTCGCTGGAGCATTTCAGCCAGGATGGCGTTCCGATCGCAAACCGCCCCTATGGCCCGCAAGTCTGGACCAAGGCCGGTGCGGGCAGCGCCGCCAGTCCCTATGTGAATGTCGAGAATACGCGTTCCTCGCCTTTCTCGAATGGCGGCGTCATCACCTGCTCGGCGCCATGCACGATCAATGGGCAGCAGTTCATCGCCAATGGTGTGGTGGGGCCGTTCATCAATGGCCTTCCGACGCCCACCAATCTGGTCCAATCCGGCGGCGATGGCGCCTATGATCCCTATGGCGTGGCGATCACCCCGTTCCGCACCAATACGGCCTTCGGCCGCTTCAGCTATAATCTGACGAACGATATCACCTTCTATGCCCAGGCCACGGGCGCGGAATCCTATGCCACCGGCACCTGGTATCCGACCCAGATTCATCCTGGCACCAGCGGCGCCGCCAACACGCCCAACACCTTCTTCACCAACAATGCTTTCCTGTCGCCGACCGTGCAGCAGGAGCTCAATCCCACCAATGTGCCGGGCCAGACCTTCCAGCTCGGCGAATATATCAATGAGTTCGGCTTCACCGGCACCCCCGGCACCATCAACGTCAATCGCTATCTGAGCGGACAGACCGGACTGGATGGCACATTGTTCGGCGGCCGGTTCGATTGGGATATCTATTACAGCCACGGCGAAAGCCGGCAGACGATCTCCAACTATCGCAATCCCAACAATGCCCGCTTCTATGCGGCGGAGGATGCTGTCCCCGGTCCCAATGGTTCGGTGCAATGTTATGTCTCGACCACGCAGTATGCCAACCTCTATCCGGGCTGCGTGCCGCTCGATCCGTTCGGGCCGACCGCGATTTCCCAATCGGCCTATGACTATATCAGCAGCACCACGCGTTACATCATGACCAACAAGCTGGATGACCTGAGCGGCAGCGTCTCCGGCACCGCCTTCGACGATTGGGCAGGGCCGGTGAAAGTCGCGCTGTCGGCCGAAATGCGCTGGAACAGCTATAACGTCAACAGCAATGCCTCGCCCACCGCCACAGTGGATTGCACGGGCTTGCGTCTGTGCAGTTCCGCTGCCCCGCTCTGGCAGCAGAACACGGTGGCCAGCGTAAATGCGTCCGATAATGTCTGGGAGGTCGCGCTGGAAGGCGACATTCCCCTGCTCAAGGATCTGCCCTACGTCCAGAGTTTCGACATGAACCTGGCCGGCCGTTATACGGACTATAGCGTTTCCGGTTCGGTTCAGACCTGGAAGATCGGCCTGGATTATCACGTGAACGACGATATCCGTTTCCGTGGCACCACTTCAATCGACATCCGCGCGCCCACGCTCAACGACCTGTTCTCGCCGAAACAGAATTCGGTGACCGGGTTCTTCGATATCTACACCAACACCAACGGCAGCCCGTTCATCTCCAGCCAGGGCAATCCGAACCTGGTGCCCGAGGTGGCGCGTACCTATACCGGCGGCCTGGTCTATACGCCGAGCTATATCCCGGGTCTGACCGTTTCGTATGACTATTATCATATCAACCTGAAGAACGCGATCGGATCGGTCAGCCCGAGCAGCGATCAAGTGCAGCATCTCTGCATCAACTCCGGCGGCACCTCGCCATACTGCTCGCTGTTTGTCCGTCCGTTGCCGTTCGGCAACAACACCGCCGCGAACTATCCAACCCAGATTATTTCCGAGAGCCTGAATACGGCGTACAACGCCATCGAGGGCTCGGATATCGAGGTGGACTATCAGTTCGCGCCGGGCGATGTGATCGAAGGGGTGCCGGGATCGATCAATCTGCGCAATCTGGTCAACTACCAGCCTGTCAATGAATCGCAGCTGTTCCCTAGCGCTGCTCTAACCTGGTCCGTCATGTCCAAGGGCCACGTCACTTCATTCATCGACTATACGATCGACAGCTGGACCATCGGCCTGGAAAATCGCTGGATCAGCAATTTCAAGCAGGCAAGCCAGCCGACCATTTTCTATGCCCTGCCATACATCCGGTCCCAGGACTATATCGACATCAACCTGGCGAAGGACTTCAACATGGATGGCGGCGACTTCACCGCCTACTTCACGGTACAGAATATCTTCAACTCCGAAGCGCCGCTCGATCCGCAGACCGTTGGCGCGCCGGGCATTTACTATCCCGTGCCGAACGGCGCATCCGGCGGCGCCGGCGCCGATGTCATGGGGCGGTACTTCACGATTGGCTTGCGCGCCAGTCTGTGACTGTGGCGGCCGGCGCTGGTTCTCCCCTGGGCCAGCGCCGGTCCGCTACACCGGGGTAATTAGGAGTTTTAATGCGTAGACGTGAATTATTCCGTGCGGCGCTGGCGAGCACGGCGGTTGCGGCGATGCTGTCGAAGAAGGAGGCGGTTGCCCAGGAAGCCTCGGAACGGACATCGCGCGGCATGCCGATGCCCAAGATCGCGGACATCCAGGTCATCGAATGCGCGCCCAAGGGCTCGCGCCTGACCGTGGTCAAGATCCTCACCGATCAGGATGGGCTGCATGGCTATGGCTGCGCCACCTTCACC